>JBKPTH010000047.1:0-136865 GCA_046765915.1 Acidobacteriota bacterium
CCGCCTCTTGGTGCGTAATGAAAAACGGCGGGCACGTAGGCCCGCCGCTACGGCCCTCCGGCAGAGAGAGGTGAGGACTCAGTGCGTCCCCACCGGCCGCACCTTCGGCATCGGCACGGGCTCGGCCTTGCCGCCGGTGACGGCCTCCGGCTTGAGCTCCTCGGCGCTCTCTGGAATTCCGAAGCTGCCTTCCTCCAGCCAGGCGTGCTTGCCGTCGAGCACCTTGAGCGCCACCCGGTATTTGCGCGCGTCGTCGTTCCACCACAGGTCGTGCAGCAGGCGCAGCACCTTGCGGCGGGCGTTGCGGCAGAAGAGGTCCGCCAGCTCGGCGGCGTTGGCGGCTTCGGGGTGGCCCGCCTCGGCCATGCCGTGGGCGCGCGCCACGGAGGCCGCCATGGCGAACAGCTCGTTGGCGACGTCCACGACGCGGAAGAGGAACGCCTGCTTGTTCTGCAGCTTGCCCTGGTGGACGATCATGCCGTGGAAGATCTGGCGCGAGAGGCGCCGGGTGTTGCGCTCGCAGAAACGCAGGTGTGTGGCGAGCGCGCCGAACTCCTGGTAGCGCGGCCACTGCCCCCAGCCCAGCCAGCGGGTGGGATACCAGGAGCCGTAGAAGGCGGCGAGCTTCGGCAGCTCGGCGAGCTTCTCCGCCACGCTCTTCTCGGGATCGATCATGGCGCCGGCCACCTGCAGGTGCTTGTCCACGGCCTCGCGGGCCATGAACAGGTGCATGATCTCGGAGGAGCCCTCGAAGATCTTGTTGATGCGGTAGTCGCGCATCATGCGCTCGACGCCGATCGGCGCCTCGCCGCGCGCCGCCAGCGAGGTCTCCGTCTCGTAGCCGCGGCCGCCGCGGATCTGCATCGTGTCGTCGATGATCTCCCAGGTGCGCGCCGTGTTCCACTCCTTGCAGGCCGCGGCCTCCAGGCGGATGTCGTAGCCGCCGCGGTCGCTCATCTCGGTCGCCAGGCGGGCGATGGACTCCATGGCGAAGGTGACGGCCGCCATGTCGGCGATCTTGTGCGCGATGGCCTCGTGCTTGCCCACCGGCTTGCCCCACTGCACGCGCTCGCTCGCCCACTTGCGGCAGATCTCCAGGCAGACCTTGACGGTGCCCACCGAGCCGTTGGGGATCGACAGGCGCCCGTCGTTGAGCGTGGTCAGCGCGATCTTCAGGCCCTTGCCCTCGGCGCCGATCAGGTTCTCGGCCGGCACCCGCACGTTCTTGAAGCTGATCACCGCGTTGGCGAGCGCCCGCAGGCCCATGAAGTGGCAGCGGTGCTCCACCTTGACCCCCGGCCAGGCCGTCTCCACCACGAAAGCGCTGATCTTCTTCGTCTTCGGATCGCGCGCCATCACCACCAGCAGCTTGGCGAGGGTGCCGTTGGTGCACCAGAGCTTCTCGCCGTTGAGGATGTAGGCGTCGCCCTCGGGCGTCTTCTCGGCGCTGGTCTGCAGCCGCGCCGGATCGGAGCCGACCTGCGCCTCGGTGAGCGCGAAGGCGGAGATCTCGCCGGCGGCGCAGCGCGGCAGGTACTTCTGCTTGAGGGTCTCCGAGCCGAAGAGCTTGAGCGGCTGCGGCACGCCGATCGATTGGTGGGCCGAGAGCAGGGCCGAGAGATTGCCGTCGAGCGAGCCGAAGAGCTGCATCACCTTCTGGTACTCGATGTTGGTGAAGCCCAGGCCGCCGTACTTCTTGGGGATCTTCATGCCGAAGGCGCCCAGCTTGCGCAGGCCGTCCACCACATGCTCCGGATATTCGCCGGTGGTGTCGATCTCGACCGGATCCACCTCGTTGTGCACGAACTCCTTGAGGGCGTTGTAGAAGGCGGCGAACTCCGCCCGCTCCTCGCTGGGCTGCGGATACGGATGGATGAGATCCAGGCGGAAATTGCCGAGGAACATCTCCCGCAGGAAGCTCGGCTGCTTCCACTCGGTCTCGCGGGAAGCTTCCGCCACCTTCCGCGATTCCAGCTCGCTGACGTGCTCCAGTTCCTTCGCCATGGCTTTCCCCTTTGTCGACTGATCGAGGCGGTTTTGCCGCACTGCGACAATGATAACAGGTCCTTGCCGGAGGTCAAGCCCAATTCTCCAAGTCCCTGTGGCAGAAGGGATGGAGTAGCGCTACTGCTTTCCTTTTCAGGATCGGATGCCCCGCGCCTTGCCGCAGTGCGGCTACCACGTCTCGCCCCCAGGCCCGGCGCGACACGTTCCAGATCAAGCTTGATCCGGCAGAGGTTTTAGGCGGCCGCCGACGCCAAGCTCTGGGCGGCCCGCGCGAGCTGGGTCGAGAAGCCCATTTCGTTGTCGTACCACGCGGTGACGGTGATCAGCGTCTTGTCACAGACCTCGGCGAGCGGCAGGTCGATGATCGAGCTGTGCGGATCGCCGACGATCCGCGCCGAGGGCCACTCCTCCTCCAGCACGTCCATCACTCCCTGCAGCGGCGGGCGCCCGGCGGCCTCGCGGAAGGCCGCCACTACCTCCTCGCGCTCGGTGGCGCGCTCGACGACCGCCACCAGCTCGACGATGCTGCCGGTGCGCACCGGCACGCGACACGCCTTGCCGGTGACCCGGAGATCGGGCCAGATGAACCGCAGCCCCTTCGCGGCGCCCGACGAGGAGGGGATGATGTTCTCGGCCGCGGCCCAGGAGTCGCGCCGGTCGGCCTTGGGTTGATCGGTGAGCGACTGCGAGTTGGTGTAGGCGTGGACCGTGGTGAAGAAGCCCTGCTTGATGCCCCAGTGCTCGCGGACGATCTTGACCACCGGCGCGAGCGCGTTGGTGGTGCAACTGCCCATGCTGACGATGCGGTGCTTCTTGGGCTCGAACGCCTCGAGGTTGATGCCGGGCAGCAGCACGGCGTCGCAGTCCTCGAGCGACTTGCTCGGGGCGCTGACCAGCACGTGTTTGGCGCCGCGGTCGAGGTGCGGCTGCGCGCCGGCGCGGGTGGTGGCGCGGCCGCTCGACTCGATCACCACGTCGATGCCGAGCGCGCCCCAGTCGGGCAGGCCCGCGGAGACGTCGTGGTAAGGAATGGCGCGCTCGCCGATGCGCAGCACGTCGCCCTCGGCGCGCACGGGCTCCGGCCAGCGCCCATAGTTCGTATCCACTGCGAACAACGCCGCGAGCGTCGGCAGGTCCTTGACGTCGGCGATGGCGACCGGCGTGAACGTCTGCTCCTTCAGCGCCGCCCGCAGCGTGCAGCGGCCGACGCGTCCGAATCCTTGGATGGTGATGCGTGACATGGAGATCCTCCCCTCTCCAAGCCACGTTATCAGGACGGCTCACTCCGGCAAAGCGCACGTCGAGAAACTGAAGGCGTAGGCGCGAATCCCTTGCGGGAAGCGCAGCACGACCCGCCGTCTGCGGAAGCGCGGGGAGTCGACGAGGCGCACCATGCGCGGGCGCTCCCAGACGGCGAACGTCCGGCCGTCGCGTTCCACCACGTCGGCGCCTCGCTCCTCCACCGCCACCGGCGCTCCGTCCACTTCGATCTCGAGCTCTCCCGCCGGCGCCAGAACGAGGTTCACCCCCGCCGCGTCGCAGACCAGGTCGAGCTCGGCGCCCGGCTCCCGCGCTTCGAGGTACTCGGCTTCGTGCAGCCAGAGGCCGCGGGCGGTGAACATCCCGGGCGGCGCCGGCCCTTCCTCGCGCTCGCGGTGGCGCACTTCTTCGCCCGGCCGGTAGCCCTCCGGCGCCAGGAGCTTGCCGCGATGGAAGCCTATGTAGATCTCCCGGGTCGCGGGATAACAGACGGCTCCGGGCCGGTCCTCCTCCCGCACCGGCTCCAACGGCTCGGGCATCGGCTGCGTATCCCCCGCCTCGATCAGCAGCCGCTGAATCCAGCTCTCCGTCTCGCCGTAGGCGCCTTCGCCGAAGTGCTCATAGCGCAGGTAGCCGCGGGCGTCGACGAGGTATTTGGCCGGCCAGTAGTGATTGGCGAAGCGCTGCCAGGTGGCGCGGTCCTCGTCGAGCAGCACCGGATACGGAATCCCTTCGGCGCGCACCGCCGCCGCCAGCAGCTCGGCATCGGCGGTGAATTCGAACTCCGGCGTGTGGACGCCGACGATGACGAGCCCGCGGCCGGCGTAACGCTCATGCCAGGCCTTGAGGTACGGGAGCGTCCGCAGGCAGTTGATGCAGGTGGACTCCCAGAAGTCCACCAGCACCACCGTGCCGCGCGCGAAACTGATGGAGACCTGCGGCCCCTGGATCCAGCGGCCGGGGGCGAGCTCCGGCGCGTGGAGGGGAACGGTTATCGAAGGCAAGCTGCCGCCACTCCGGAAACAGACTGGCGTTGACTTCTATGCGTTGTCAGCATATCATCTCCTTATCGATCAGGCGATTTCATATTCGTCCTGCTCAGAAAGGAGGTCTCGATGACGTTCTCTCGTCAACTGGGGCTCTTGGGCTTGCTGATCGCATGGCCGGTCGCGGCAGCCCAGACCGCCAATCCAGGTGCCAAAATGGTGCCAGTACCTTCCACACCGCAGGTGTTGTTGACGCCCGCACAGGCTACAGTTGGAGGAAATTCTGCAGTGCCGCTCGACCCCATGTTTGGAGCCGTGCCGATGAGCTGCGTCGGAGATTATTTGGTTCCGACGCAGGTAGCCTGCGCCTCAACATGTGATGAAGCCGAGCAGTCACTGATCCAATCCCTTACTGCTTGGGCAAACAGCTACTGCTCTCCAAGCAGTGCCTGCAACTTGGGGTTTCGCTTCAAATTGGGAGCAGGAGGTTGCGAAACAGGTCAATGTGGCGTGTTCGGCAATGCCGGCTTTGGCTGCACAGGAGGTGGAGGTGGTGGTGGAGGTGGTGGTGGCTGTGGCCCAGGGGGGTGTGATGGTTAAGTAGCCGCGACACCCCTACACATCTCGCCCAAGCGTTGAGGACCATGTCGCACGGGCCCGGAGCACTTCTCCGAGCCCGGCGAGACGTCTCACTCGAAGTGGACTTCCATGTCGTAGCTGTTGCGCGTGTCGTCGGCGAGGAAGACCCGCCAGTAGACATAGGCGGATTTGCTGCCGACGTTGGTGGCGCCCACGCCTTCGCCGTCGGTGGTCCCTTCCGAAGCAGCCAGGACCTCACCGCCGCAGGAGCCGAACATCTGCAGATCGATGTCGCCGTTGCCGTTGGCGAAGCCCAGGTTGACCACCGCGGTCTGACCCGGCTTGACGAGAATCCTGTACCAGTCCTCGTCGGTGATCTTGACGATGCGGCTGCCGAGAGTTCCCGCCTTGACGATGCGCGCCTTGAGGCAGGAGTCGTTCTGCTCGGACTTGTCGTCAGAGCCGCCCTTGAGCAGCAGTTTCTTGATGCGCGGGAAGGTGACGGCGAAGGAGCCGTAGCAGTCGAAGAGCCCCTCGGGCGCGACGCCGCAGAACGACGGCCCGCCGAAGAGCTGGCCGTAGAGCTGCCCGGTATCCGCACGGAAGAGGCCCGATCCCGAGGAGCCGCGCTCCGTCACTCCGTTGGTCCAGGTATTGCGGACCATCTTGGTGCCGAAGAAGTCCGGGATCTGATTGCACTCGTTCGCCGCCTCCTTGAAACCGAAGCTGATGCGCTTGAAATCGCCCGAGGGATGGTGGATGGCCACGGCTTCCGTGCCGTTGGCCGGCTCCTTGCTCGTCCAGCCGGCCCAGAAGAGGTCGCTCGCCGGCACCGCTCCTTCGACCATCAGCAGCGTGTAGTCGGACCCGTGACTGGTGGAGAGGAGCGTCGCGCCCTGCGACCGCGGTACGGTGCTGAGGGAGGGCGGCGTGCCGCCGCAGGACGCCGTCTGATAGAGCCAGAAGAACTCCACCGACTCCGCCTCGCCCTGGCTGTCCATGCAGTGATTGGCGGTCAACCAGTAGGGGGTGAAGTCCGGCTTGCCGCTGACGTTGAGGAGCTGGCCGGTGCAGAAGAGGGAGTTCTCGCCGATGAAGCCGACGCCGGAGACGGCGCGGGAGAGGTCGCCCCACTCCGGGAAGCAGCTCACGTCGTTCTCACAGGACCCGGCCGCCTTGGCCTGGCTCTTGGTGAGCTGGGAGATCGGATCGACGTACTCGTGCTGCAGGCGGTCCACCGTGAACGGCAGCGCGTCGGGAGCTCCGGCGGGCGCCAGGTACTCGATGCGCGCGCGGTCGCCGAAGAGGGTACCGGTCCAGAAGGAGCCCCGCTTGGCGATGGGGTTGGCGGCGCCATAGAACTCCACGTAACGGTCCGGATCGAAGCGCGAGGAGCCGCTCCGCACGATGCCGCGGGCGGGATCGCTCAGCGAGGGCGCGTAGACCGCCAGCTCGGCTCCGTCCGGCAGGCGGACGTCCTGGAAGTGAAGGCGGACGCCGATGGCGTCCGTGGAGGCCACCTCGGCCACCCACAGCCGCTGGCCCCCTGCCAGGTCGTACCAGTTGCCGTCGCGGACATCCACCTGCACGTCGCGGCCGATGCCGAAGCGCACGACCTTGGTGCGGGCTTCCCGAGCCTCGTCCTCGCGCAGCAGCGCGTCGGTATCCACGGCGTTGAGGCGTACTTCCGGCACGATGCCGAGATCGATCCCCGCCGCTTCCGAAGGGGTGGGGCGCGCCGGCTTCGCGGTCTTCGCGATGCTCGGCCCGCGGGCCCCGAAAGCCTCGGCCGCGCCGTCGCCGTCAACCGGCGGCTTGGCGGCCCAAACCGCCGCACCCGACCCAAGGAAGAGGCCCAACCCCGTCACCAGCAGGAGCCGGCTCGTCTGACGCTGCCTACGAAGAAACCTATCCATGCTGATCTCCTTTTCGAGGTGCCGCGGAGCGCCGGTCGCTGGTTTACCCTCAGGCGGGCGGGAAGGCGGAACGCTGCGAAAGCTACCTCTCGAGTCCGAGTCCTGGAGATTTTACCACGAAGCTATATGTCGGGACCGGCGAATTGATGCTGAGGTGGCATACGCTTCCCCGGTCACCCCCGCCGCGATAGGATCCCCGCCCATCCATGATCGCTCCGCCTTACGAGTCTCCCCGCCGGGGCCGCCTGCGTCTCCTGCTCCTCGCGGGCCTCGCGCTGCTCGCCGTCTGGCTGATATGGGAGGCTGTCACCTGGCCGGACGTGGCCGCCCTCGCGCACTCGCATCCCAAGACGACGGCATTCATCGAGGCGTACCGCGGCTGGGGTCTGTTCGGCGACAAGCGGGAGGTGGAGTGGAAGTGGGTGCCATACTCGCGGATCTCCTCCAACCTGAAGCGGGCGGTGCTCGTCAGCGAGGACATCCGCTTCTTCTCCCACGGCGGCTTCGACGACGCCGAGATCAAGGCCGCGCTCGAGGACGCCTGGGAGGACAAGGAGCTGCCCCGCGGCGCCTCGACGCTCACCCAGCAGCTCGCCAAGAACCTCTGGCTCTCCCGCTCCTACAACCCGCTGCGCAAGGTCAAGGAGGCCATCCTCACCCGCCAGATCGAGGCCCATCTCAGCAAGCGGCGCATCCTCGAGATGTACCTGAACGTGGCGGAATTCGGCCGCGGCATCTACGGCGCCGAGGCCGCCGCCCGCCACTACTACGGCAAATCCGCGGCGAGCCTCTCCGAGCGCCAGGCCGCCGAGCTGGCCGCGAGCCTGCCGCGTCCTCGAAGCTGGCATCCCGGCGCCAACAGCCGCGCCTATCAGCGCAAGGTGCGCTCCATCCAGCGCCGCATGGCCAAGGCGCGCTGGCTGCGGCGGGAGATCTGAGGGCCGAAGCCTCACCCCCTGTCCCCCCCGGCCCCTCTCCCGCCCCCTCCCCGCAGTCGCCCTCCGTTCGGGTGCCGCCTCGGGGCACTTGGGAGTGTTTCCGCCCGCGCTTAGTGAAGAGGCGAGTTTTCGCGGGACGCCTGTCTCGGAGGTTTGCGGGGTGTTCGTGCAATCAGGGCCGGTTTGGCTGCTCTTTGGCAGATCGGGAGAGCGACGCCGGCGGGGAGGGGAGCCAACAGGACGCTTCGACGCCGATCCAGCCCGCCCTCACTTGCAGTAAGTTGAATATGCTGATACGCTCTATTTACCGGCTGATATCGCGGCCGGCAGATGGAGGTGTTTATGCGTCGCTTCACCGTCCTCTTCAGCTCTCTGCTACTAGTCCCAACCCTGGCTTACGCGGATCTTTCTGTTCGTGAGTGCATTAAGAGTCCTCCCACCGGCACTCGTTGGGAACTGCCAGGTGACAGCCAATGGAGAACCGTGCTCACCCTGGCCTTCAACAACGTCCTCAGCAGTGACATTATTGCGCAGGCTGCAATCAAGTATCACGAGGGGCCGGGACAGACCGGTGTGAGAGTCGAATATCAACTGGTACTCGACGGCGTATCGAGCTTCACGATGCAACACCGACCGCATACCGGCTATCCCACTACAAAGATGCTCAGAGCAAGTTTTCCCGATGTCGTCGCAGGTCAACACACCCTTGCGCTGCGCGCCAGAAGTACATCGACTTTTTCCGCCTACTTCGCCTTGGGTTGGATTACGCCGCTGCTCGTGGAATCGGCGGAGGTGAGCAGCTCAGGGGCGGCGAGCGGATCGCTCACGACTCCGAACACGAATACCTGGACGACGCTTGTCTCAACGACTGTTACGCCACCTTCCGGAAAAGCCGTGGTTCTTGGTGCGTACGCCGCAGTGACAGGAGGGCCGCTCAATCAGCTCATTGAGTACCGGATTCAGCGGGATGTGACGACTCTTGGTACTTTCTACGACTCGGTAAGCGCCTACCTGCCCACAGGGCAACATTTCGCCATATTGGACCGGTCGCCGGGTACTTCGTCGGTCACCTACTCCCTGCAAGCAAGGACCATCGGCGGAGCTACAACGTTCTCCGTGCGGAGGCTGTTCTCGCAGACAATGCCGGGGGACCTGACGGTCTATGAGGGCGGCGCGGCTAACGTTTCGATTCCCGCGGACGCTACGTGGCACCCGCTTGTCAGTTCCCCGCCCACGGTTCTGGCATCAGCCTCGCGGGGACCGTACGGGACGAAAGGATTCGGCATCGCCACGGTCACCTATAATGGAGCATACAACAATGAGGCTCTGCTCCGCTTCAACTTCCTCGCCGATCAAGTGTGGGAGGTCGGAGTGGTGCATGTGCACGGGACCGGTGGCAAGACGGTTATGGAAGGTTTGATCAGTGACTGGGAGAGACTGGGATTCGAGCCAGGAACTACGTATTCCATGCAACTCGTCGCCGTTGGTCAGTGTTCCTCTCCATCGAATCTGGCAGCGAAGAGCGCGCAGTTCCAAGTCGTCGTCCTTCCGGATAATGATGGGTTTGTCAACTCCATTACCTGCGCGTCGCACCCCGGAACTTGTTGTTCCGACTGGCCCAACTGTACCGTCTACACATGTACTCCGGGTCTTGGTACCGTATCAGCACCTGGCACTGATTGCCCGATTCCTCCTCCTTAACGGAAGTGGAGCGGCGGGGGCTGTCGGGCTCGGGTCAGCTTGGCGTTACGATACACTCCCGTGGGCGATACTGATGGTAAGCTCGGGTAGGAGTCCGGTTCACTCGCCTACGGAGGTAATGTCCTAGACGGATGGCCTATGTATTGGGATGACTTGGAACGCCACTCCGGTGGCTGTCACATGGAGGAGATCTGGCTTGCCAATCCCGCAGTCCGGGCGGCGGTCAATCGCCGGATTACAGGCGATCCCAAGAAATGGCCCTTGGAGTGGTTTCGGGAGACCTTCGCGGAGAGGTTGTCGTTGGCCGAAGCTCTGAGCATCGGCTGCGGAGCAGGGTCACTTGAGCGCGATCTAGTAGCAAAGGGAGTCTGCGAGAGGATCACGGGAATCGATATCGCTGGACCGCCTCTGGAGAAGGCCCGGCAGGAGGCGACCGCTGCCGGGCTCGCCGGTCAGCTTTCGTACGTCCAAGCGGATGCGCGAAGTTTTCTCCAGCAGCGAAAAGCTGACCTTGACGCTGTTTTCTTTCATGCGTCCCTCCACCACTTCGATCGCCTCGATGAGCTCCTTCAGCTCATCGCCTCTGCCCTGAAGCCACGAGGGTTGCTCTATCTTGACGAGTATGTGGGACCTTCCCGGCATCAGTGGAGCTCGCTTCGCCTACTGGTGCCTAATCTGGTCTACTACACGCTGCCGCGGTCTACAAGGCGAGTAGGATTGGTCCGGGCGCCGGTCAACCGTGAAGATCCCACGGAGGCAGTCGCTTCCCACGAAATCGTGCCAGCGATAGCACGCCGGCTGAAAATTCTCGAGCGAAGAGACTACGGGGGTAACCTACTCTCTCTGGTGTATCCGAACTTGCAGCGGCCTGACAACGCCAGCCGACCCGAAGCTATCGACGAATTCAGGAAAGCGGTACAGCGGCTTCTTGCGTGGGAGGATGCGATGCTCGGCGGAAAGGCGTCGTACTTCACAGTCATGGTGGCGATGAAGGAGGAGTGAAGAGGAGGTTAATGCTCCCGATAGCTAAGGCGAGCGAGAAGGCGCAGGAGCGGATCGTCGCTGCATCGGCTCCGCCGCTCGCAAATTTCTGATTCTCAGGGCCGGCGAGACCGCGATGGAAAACCGCTGCGGCGCGACCGCGACGAGCCGGACGGGCGCGGCGGGCTCTCCCCGCGCGGCGCCAGCGCCGGTGACCGCGAGAAGGCTCCAGGCGATAGCGATCCTGGTGAAGCCAAGGCGAGAGGAACGTCCCGAACCAGCCATTCCGGCGACGTACTATAAAAGATCGGAGCAGGATCGGGATACGTGGCAATAAATTTGCACTTCCCTATATAAGATCGGCCAAGCCGATCCTTTTGCGGGGAGATGATTGCCATGGCCGAAGTCTTCATGCAATTCGCAGAGAAACTGCAGGCAGCCGGAGGAGCGCTCTACGCGGCCCGTGCCTGTGGCCGCCAGGCCCCTGATGGCGGTTGGGAAGGTTGGATCGAGTTCGTACCGGACGACGGCTCGCCGGTATTGCGTTCGCAGCGCGAGACCCGCCAGCCCGATCGCGACGCGCTCCTCTACTGGTCCACCGGACTGACCCCGGTTTATCTCGAAGGCTCGCTGGAGCGCACCCTCGATCCCGTGCGCCCGAGACCCGTCGCTCACGCCGAGCCGGCCTACGACGGACCGGCCCCGGATCCCTTCGCGGCTCCGGCGCCCGCCGTCAACGCGGTGCTCGATCCGTTCTCCGTCTACGCCAAGGGAGAGGATCTGCTGCGCCAGGAGCTCAACGCCCTGAGCCGCTGGCACCTGCGCAACATCAGCCGCGCCTATGCCCTGTTCGACGTGGACGCGCCGGAGATGCAGCGGCTGACCCGGGGCGAGCTCGCCGAACGGATCGTGCAAGCGGTACGGAGGCGGGTGGAGACAGACGTCCTCGCTCGCCGCTGACACCTGTCGCACCAGCGGGGCAGGGCGCGTGGTAGGCTCGTTTCATACCTCCCTGAACGAGGTGCAAGGATGAAACGACCGGCTCTGGCTCTGCTCCTGCTCTGCGTCTCTTCGCCTCTCGGCGCGGCGACGGACCGGCCCCTGAAGAGCTTTCCCGCCGCCGAGCTGACGGACAAGGCCGTGGGAGCCGACGTGCTCTTCGTGGTGGGCGGAGACAACCGGCCCACCTCTCAGGGAGCGCCGCTGCCGCGGGTGCTGGGGACCATCTTCTCGGAAGTCAGCCTGATACGGCCCGACTTCGTGATCTGGACGGGCGACACGGTCTACGGCTACTGCGACACGCGCGACGAGCTGGAAGGGGAGTATCAGGCGTTCCAGGCCGCCGCCCGTCCCGTGGCCGGCGTCGTTCCTCTCTTCAACTCTCCCGGCAATCACGAGATCCATAGCGGGCAGACCTGTGCGACGGCCGCGGACCAGCTCTGCGGGCCGCCGTGCTCGGAGGAGGTCTTCCGCGGCCACTTCGGCCAGCTCTACGGCTCCTTCGACTACGCGGGCGCTCACTTCATCGCGCTCGACACCGACGTGCCGGACGAAGAGGACGCCATCTCCGGCGAGCAGCTCGAGTGGCTGCGGCGCGACCTGGAGGCCAACAAGGCGGCCCGCGCCATCTTCGTCTTCACCCACACGGAGCTCTATTCGTCTCCCCTCATCGACAAGCCCGCGGGGACGAGCCATCCCGCGGTCGCCAACCGCTGCGAGCTCCACGACCTCTTCCGGCGCTATCCGGTCAAGATGGTCTTCTCCGGGCACGAGCACCTCTACTGGCACGAGCCCGCCGAGCAGCACGACGGCATCGATTACTTCGTGGCCGGCGGCGCCGGCGCGCCGCTCTACGCCTCGCCCGACCGCGGCGGCTTCTCCCACTACCTGGTGGTCCGGCTGGCCGGCGACAAGGTGAGCTACGAGGTGGTCGAGCCCGGGCGGCTCTACCTCGAAGAGGCGTCCGCCACGTCTGGAACGGCCCGCTTCTGGATCGTCAACTCGAACGATCTCACCCAGCCCATGCCGCTGCGGGGCGTCGAGATCGAGGTGCCGGCGGCGCTGGGGAGCTGCCAGGACCTCGAAGCCACGGCCGAGACCCGGCGGCGCGACAGCGTGGTCCAGATCCCGGGCGTCTCGATCGGCTCTTGCGCGGCCGTGCCCGCGAGCCAGGAGCTGCGCCTCCGCATCGAGGCGCCTCCCGTCGGCCAGGGATCCTTCCTGTTGACGGTGCGGCGGAAGAGCGCTCCGTAGCTCGCCGCGAAGCCGGCGCGGGCCTTCCTGGTACGGCCTTTGTATCTCTCCACGACTGACACTTCGGAGGGGTCGGCGCGCGGGTGTGCTCCGTGGAGAAAGCTTCGTCGTATGAAAAAGTTACGCATCGCCCAGGTCGCTCCTTTGTACGAGAGCGTGCCGCCGCGGCTCTACGGCGGCACCGAGCGCATCGTCGCCTATCTGACCGAAGAGCTGGTCCGCCAGGGACACGAGGTGACCCTTTTCGCCAGCGGCGACTCGCGCACCAGCGCCCGCCTGGTGGCCCCCTGCGATCGCGCCCTGCGGTTGGATCCGGACGGCCGGGACGCGCTCGCACGGCACCTGATGATGATCGAGGAGGTGCTGCGCCGCGCCGACGAGTTCGACTTCATTCATTTCCACGTCGACTACCTCCACTTTCCGGCCTCCAGCCGGCAGCGGGTCCCCCACGTCACGACGCTGCACGGCCGTCTCGACCTGCCCGATCTCGTACCGCTCTATAAGACCTTCCCGGAGATGCCCGTGGTCTCCATCTCGGACGCGCAGCGCAAGCCCCTCGCCTGGCTCAACTGGCAGGGCACCGTCTACCACGGCCTGCCGGAGGACCTGCACGGCTGCCAGGAAGAGCCGGAGGACTATCTGGCCTTCCTCGGCCGCGTCTCCCCCGAGAAGCGTCTCGATCTCGCCATCGAGATCGCCTCGCGGGCCGGCTTGCCGCTGCGCATCGCGGCGAAGGTGGACCGCGCGGACGCCGACTACTACGAGGAGGTCATCCGGCCTCTCCTGCGGCGGCCGGGCGTGGAGTTCCTGGGCGAGATCGGCGAGCAGGAGAAGCAGACCTTCCTGGGCCGCGCCCGCGCCCTGCTCTTTCCCATCGACTGGCCGGAGCCCTTCGGCCTGGTGCTCATCGAGGCCATCGCCTGCGGTACGCCGGTGATCGCCTTCCGCCGCGGCTCGGTGCCGGAAGTGCTCGACCCCGGCGAGACGGGATTCATCTGCTCAACCGTCGAAGAGGCGGTGGAGGCGGTCGGACGCCTGCCGGAGATCTCCCGCCAGGGATGCCGGCGGGTGTTCGAGCGGCGCTTCACCGCCGCCCGCATGGCGCGGGATTACGTGGACATCTACCGGCGAGAGCTCGAAGGGACCGTCGATGGAAGAAGAGATCATCCAGATCAAGGAACAGTTCTACATCCTCGCCACCAGCTCGCGGGCTGGTGACCGGACGCGGGTCCTCAAGCACGGCGAGAGCTTCGCGGTCTTCGACCGTAGCGGCGCCATCCGCCCCCTGGGACTGTCCGAGATGGGCCTCTTTCACGAGGGGACGCGCTTCCTCAGCGGCTTCGAGCTGCTGCTGGAAAACCAGCGCCCCCTGCTGCTGAGCTCCACCGTGCGGCGCGACAACGCGCTGATCGTCGATCTGACCAATCCGGATTTCCCCCAAGGACCCGCCGGACCGCTGTCGCGCGACACGATCCACGTCTTCTCCACCGCCTTTCTCTGGGAGGGCGCCTGCTACTCGCGGTGCCGCTTCCACAACTACTCCCCGCGCGCGCTCGACCTCCATCTCTCGCTGCGCTTCGCGGCGGACTATGCGGACATCTTCGAGATCCGCGGCACCCCGCGGCAGCGCCGCGGGCACAAGCTCGACGCCGTGGTCGGCCATGGCTCGGCTGTGCTCGGCTACGAGGGGCTGGACGGCCGGGTGCGGCGCACCCGGCTCGCCTTCTCCCCCGCCCCGGACGAGCTGACCGATTCCCTGGCCTCGTTCCGCCTCCATCTGCGGCCGCGCGCCGAGCACAGCCTCGACGTCACGGTCTCCTTCGAAATCGGCCGCGCGGCGCCGCGCACTTTCAGCTTCGGCAAGGCGCTGGAGCGCTCGACCGCGGCCGTGGAAGCGCGGCGGACCTGCTGCGCCACCCTCGAGACCTCCAACCTGCGCTTCAACGAGTGGCTGGAGCGCTCTGCCGCCGACCTCCAGATGATGGTCACCGAAACGCCGCACGGCCTCTATCCGTACGCCGGCGTACCCTGGTTCAGCACCGTGTTCGGCCGCGACGGGATCCTGACCGCGTACGAGACCCTGAGCCTCGATCCGTCGCTGGCGCGCGGCGTCCTCGCCTTTCTCGCCGCTACGCAGGCGACCGAGGTGATCCCCGCCAAGGACGCCGAGCCGGGGAAGATCGTCCACGAGCTGCGCAAGGGAGAGATGGCCGCGCTCGGCGAGGTACCCTTCGGCAGCTACTACGGCACCATCGACGCCACGCCGCTGTTCGTCGTCCTCGCCGGCGCCTACTGGCGGCGCACCGGCGATCTCGCCTTCATCGACTCCATCTGGCCCAACGTCGAGCGCGCCCTGGCCTGGATCGACGACTACGGCGATCTCGACGGCGACGGCTTCGTCGAGTACTCGCGCCGCTCGAGCAACGGTCTCACCGCGCAGGGATGGAAGGATTCGGTGGACTCCGTCTTCCACCGCGACGGCACGCTCGCCGAGGGGCCGATCGCCCTCAGCGAAGTCCAGGGCTACGTCTACGCCGCCCGCCGCCAGGCGGCCGAGCTGGCGCGGATGCTGGGGAACGGCTCGCGCGCCGAGCGGCTGGAGCGGCAGGCCGAGGAGCTGCGCGAGAGCTTCGAACGGAGCTTCTGGAGCGAGGACCTCTCGACCTACTGCCTAGCCCTCGACGGCGAAAAGCGCCGCTGCGACGTGCGGACCTCCAACGCCGGCCACTGCCTGTTCACCGGCATCGCCAGCCCGCAGCGGGCCTGGCGGGTGACCCACACGCTGCTCAACGAATCGTCCTTCTCGGGCTGGGGCATCCGCACCGTAGACGCCAACGAGGCGCGGTACAACCCGATGTCCTACCACAACGGTTCCGTCTGGCCGCACGACAACGCCATCGTCTCCCTGGGTATGGCGCGCTACGGCCGCAAGGACGGTGCGGCGAAGGTGCTGCGCGGGCTCTTCGAAGCCAGCCACCACTTCGACCTCCATCGCATGCCCGAGCTGTTCTGCGGCTTCCGCCAGCGCGCCAACGAAGGCCCGACGCTCTATCCCGTGGCCTGCGCTCCCCAGGCCTGGGCCGCGGGCGCGGTCTTCCTCCTGCTGCAAGCCTGTCTGGGTCTGGAGATCGACGCACCCAACCTGCGGATCTGCCTCGACCGGCCGGAGCTGCCGGAAGGCCTCGACCGCGTCACCCTCCGCAACCTGCAGATCGGCGAAGCCAGCCTCGACCTCGTCCTCCACCGTCACGAGAGCGACGTCGGAGTCCATCTGGAGCGACGCGAAGGCGCGGTCGAGGTGGTGGTGGTGAAATAGGATATGATTGATGTACAATAAGTTATCGGGCCCTGGAGGCCGCTATGGAACAGTTAACGATCCGTAATCTCCCACCCGAGCTCGCGACGGCCTTGGAAAAAGAGAGCCAGCGTCTGCGTAAACCTCTGGAAAAGACCGTCATCGAGTTACTCCGGCAGGCTCTCAAAGGCCGGGTTGCGAGCGATAGAAGGAAGAGCAACGGACTCGTGCGCCTAGCCGGTACCTGGACAGAAGAGGAGTATGAAGAGTTTGAAGCCGCCATCGCCACTACCGAGCAGCTCGATGAGGAGTTGTGGCGTTGAGCCGCTATTGCCTGGATACATCAGCCTACAGCAACTTTAAACGGAATGATCCTCAGGTCGTACCTCTCATTGACGGTGCCGAGTGGATAGGAATATCCTCCATCGCCCTGGGAGAGCTTTGGCTTGGATTCCTGCTCGGTGACCGGCTCGCGAGGAATGAGGCGGAGCTCAACGAATTCCTCTCTTCTCCCGTGGTCGAAGAGCTGCTGATCGATCAACAGATTGGACGAATCTACGCTGAAATCGTCGCGTCGCTCCAACGCGCCGGAACCCCCGTGCCGTCGAACGATATCTGGATCGCTGCCGCTGCTGTTCAGGCTGGTACACCGCTGTTGACCTACGATACCCACTTCGAGTCCATTCAGCAGGTTCGATCGATCATCTTTACTCCTCCGAAGTGAAAGTGAGCGGTTCTTCAGAATACGCTCACCTCCCGCAGCGGCCTCAAGCTCGGCCGGAGCCGGCGGCCCGGCGAGGTGGATCGCGGCCTCGGTCCTCGCACCTCCGATCGCGGCTCGGTGACCATCTTCGAGGATCCTCCGGACAAGCTGAGTTTCCCCAACAATACCAGACGTGCGGCGCCTCACTGCGCTACCATCTCCCCGTGCCCACCCGCTTCCTCGACGACTCGACGCCCATCGTCCAGTTCGATCCCCAGCTCGAGGTCTCGCCGTTCATCCTCTTCCGGAGATTGAAGGAAGGCCGGCCGCCGCTGCTCGTCGACGTGCGCCCGGAGCCCGGCCCGCTCACCCTCGCCGGCGCGATTCCCTATCCGGGTCCGGATTGGTCTCCCCCCGCCGACGAGGACGTGGTGCTGTTCGACGATGACGGCGCGACGGCCGTCGAAGGCGCGCGCCACATGCAGGCCGCCGGCTGGCCGCGCGTCAAGGCGCTCTTCGGCGGGTTGGAGCTCTACGAGTTCTCGCTCGACCCGGAAGTGGTGGGCGAGGAGACCTTCCTGCTGCGCCGCGGGGATTGAGCGGCCTTCCCCACCTGCTCCTCCAGCTTCGCGCCCATCTCCAGCGTCCGCCGGTAGGCGGCATCGATGGCATCCGTCAGCACGGCCGAGAATCGACCCTGGTGGAGCACCTGGAGGGCCCGCGAGGTGGTGCCGCCGGGAGAGGTCACGCCGTCGATCAGCTCGCCGACGTGGCGCTCCGAGGAGAGGATCATCTCGGCCGTGCCGAGGATGGTCTCCAGCACCGACCGCCGGGCGAGGCTGCGCGACTCGCCGATGAAGTTGGCGGCGTCCTCCAGCGATTTCACGAAGTGGGCGATCAGCGCCGGGCCGGTGCCGTTGACGGCGGTGGCGCGGTCCACGTCCGTCTCGTCCGGCACGTAGATCTCCTTGCCCATCGTCTGCAGGATGCTCCGCACGTGCTCACGCACCGGCGCGGCGACCTCCGGCGTCGCGGTCCAGATGGTCATGCCGCGGTGGATCTGGCACGGCAGGTTCGGCATGCAGCGGACGATCGCCGGATGGCCGAGCGCGCGCCCGATGGCCGCCATGCGGGCGCCGGCGATGATCGACATCACCAAGTGCTCGTGGCGGATGCTGCCGCGGATCTGCTCCAGCACCTTGGCGAGCGTCTGCGGCTTGACGGAGAGCACGACGATGTCCGCGTTCTCGGCGGCCTCGACGTTGTCCGTCGTGCCGCGAATGCCGTAGGTCCTGACGAGCTGGTCCGCCCGCTCCTGGCGGGGACCTGCGGCCCAGATGCGATCCGGCGAGGTCACCTCGCGGGTGAGGAGCCCGTTGATCATGACCTCGGCCATGACGCCCGAGCCGATGAAAGCGATGCGCTGAGTCGCCATGAGAGTCGTGGATTGTAGAGGAAACGCTAAAGCGTGACCACCCGTCCCGCCTCCTGGATCATGCGCGAGAAGCTCTGCCACCCGAGGAGGGCATCCACCGACGCCTGGACCTGCGCCGTATCCAGTCCGAGCATCCGGGCCGAGGCGCTGCAGGCGTAGAGGCGGATGAGGCCCTCCTCGCGGCCCTGCTCCAACATCTCCGAGAGCGGAGGCATGCCGAGGGACTCCAGCCGCTCGGCCGAGACGGGAGGCTCTGGATCGAGCTCGTCCCACTTCCCGCGCGCCCAAGCATCCAGGGCACCAAAGAACAGAGCGATATCCACCCGCTCCCCCGCCGCCGCCGCGCTCGCCGCCAGCGAGGAGATCTGGAACCGCATGTTCCACGAGCCGCCGTGGGCGAGGATGAGGAGGCCAAGCATGACCTGAGTAGTTTAGCTGTAACGACTCTCGCGCTCCGACGCCTAACGGAACAAGCCGTCCCCTCGCCGGCAATGGCGTCGTGGAGACCCGGACGGCGGGAGGAACCCCCTATGGCGAACGAGCGTCCCAAAGAGTCGACCACCGTCAATCTGGGCGACAAGATCACCTTGGACCAACTGATCTCGTCAACTTCCGCCGCGGTGTTGCGCGCCGTCAAGGAGCAGGAAGCTACCGACAACCGCGCACTCATCAATCCCAAGATCTGGTGCGGGATCTGGATCGATCTCGACCGCTTCGGGCCGCGCGGTCCGCTCGGCGGCCCGGGAGGCGGTCCGGCTGGCGGCGGGGGCATCGGGTAGTTCTGTCGGCGCGGCTGTTCTCGAAAGGAACCTGTGATGAGTACGCTGAAAGTCCTGCAACCTTCTGAGCTCCCCGGCGCGCCGGCCCGCATCCAGTGCCCGAGCGCCCGGCCGGAAATGCCGGGCAGCCTCCTTCTCGGTGTCATCCAGGGCAGCGTGGAGCAGCCGCGCCTCGCCTTTCTCGACCAACCTCAGCCGGTTTCCGAGGAGTTGCTGGCGCTCTCCGGTCCGGTTTCTCCAACTCAGATCTTCCGCTTCGCTGCTCCTTGCTCAGGCAACGCCTGCCAGCATTTCGACGGCACGAACTGCCGCCTGGCCACTCGCATCGTCGAGCGGCTCCCGGCCGCGGTGGACGTGCTACCCGAGTGCGCGATCCGGCCGGCCTGCCGCTGGTGGCTGCAAGAGGGAGCGGAGGCCTGCCGCCGATGCCCGTTGGTGGTCACGGAGAGCTACGGCGCGGCGGAGATCGCCGAGCCGTTGCGCGTCGCGTCCAATCCTGCGACCCCGGTGCGCAGTCTGCTGCCGGTTGTGGGATAGGGGAATTGGCCGCCGCCTGGCTCGTACCTCAATGGGTTGGGCCACTGCTGAGCTGACTCCGCAGCGCCTGTAAACATCGGGTCGTAGTCTTCTTCAAGCTCGACAGCCTGTATCCAAGCCGGCCGGCGGTCTCCTCTGGAGTCAGACCAAGCCCATAACGCAGATGGATCAATGCCTGGTGACGGGCCGGCAAGCGCCGGACCAGGCGCCGTAGATCCTGCAGGCCGGGATCGGCTTCCTCGAAGCAGTGACCTGCGAGCCGCTCCAGTGCCGGCTCGTCCACCGCGGAGTAGATCTGTCGTCCCTCTCGCCGCCGATAGCGCAGGCACTCCATTCGTACAGCGGAGAACAACCATGCCTCACAATCCTTGACCTGAACACGTTTACGCCACAACGCCAGAAGAGCCTCCTGCAGGACATCCTCGCGATCCTCCTGCGCCACCCGGTACAGTTTCAGCAGCGCCTGAAGCCGCGGGCGTGCGCGCTCAAGCAGTCGAGCAAAGCGCTCCTCGTCCGTGGGTTGCCTCATCCCAGCAGCCTCCCTGCTACTGGGGAGTGACCCCATCGTAGCATTCATTTCACATATGCGCAGAAGTCTCTGTCTACCTGAGACCGCCCTGCGGCGGCTTCTTAAGTGAGGAGTTTCTCGCGTGTTGGCGCAGTGGGGAACTCAGGACATCCGGGACTTGCAACTGCCCGCGCAAGCGGAGACAAGGAGAGGTCATGCTTCACAGACGAGAAATGTTTGGCTGGACTACCCTGGCGATGCTGGTTGTCCTACCGTTGACCCTCTGGGGAACCCCGCCTAATTTCCAGAAAGCTCAGATCGCAAACCTGGAGGTGGGCTACGGGCGGATTGACTGGCTTCCGCAGGTGGACTACGAAAGCCTGGCCCTGACCGTCTCCGGCCCGGCCAACCTCTACTTACGCTACGAATTCGGCCCAGGCCAGGCACCGTATCTCAGCCTGATCGACGCCAAGGGAGACCGCCTTCCCGACGGGAGCTATACCTATGAGCTGCGAACCGTTCCACGGACGGCGCGGGAGAGCCGTGAGAAGCTCGACCCATCGGCAAAATCGCTCGTGCAAGCCGGCTTCTTCTCCATCAGGGACGGGAGCTTCGTGACAGGCTCCAGAAGAACTGGCCATAAACCCTCGAAACCTCCTCAGAGTGTCACCGCAAAACTCCTCGATGATGATCTGGTCATACAGGGCAACGCCTGCATAGGCAGCGACTGCGCGAGCAACGGCAATGACTACTCCGTGCTCAAGCTCAACGCGATGCAGCCTAACATCTTGTTTGACGACGTGGAGCCCATCGGCTCCTCCAGCAGCCCCTTCAATGACTGGGCGATCTTTATCAATCCTTTCGACGCAGCCCAGTTCGCCATCGCAGACTTTGAAGCCCAAACAGTTCCCTTTTCTGTGATCGGTGGAGCTCCGGACAACTCGCTCTTGATCAGCGAAAACGGCAATATAGGACTGGGAACCGCCACGCCAGGCGCCCGTCTACACATCTACGGAAGCGCCACGGCCGACGCCATCGGCAGCGCAGGGCCGGATCCTGTGTCTGGCCCAGCCTTCAATTTCGGCTACGCCGGAACATCGATCGGACGAGGTGCAGGCTTCCTCAACGTAAGACCGGACGCATCCGCTACAGCACCGAATCCCTCCCTACGCTTATTCACCGCCAACGTCGAACGAATGATCATCACCAACACTGGGAATGTGGGAATCGGCACGAGCTCTCCGGCAGATAAGCTCCATCTCTTCGACAACACCAACGTGGGTACTGTGCTCCGTGTCGAGAATTCCAACGCCGGCGCGAATGCGCTGGGCAGCTTTCGGGCACAGTCAGACACCGCGGTCGTCCACTTCCGCGCTCACGGCAGTGGACGGACGATTAGTCGGTTCGGAGTTGTACTTGGAGGCTGGTCTGAAATCGTTCAAGACACTGGCAACGGCTTGGCTATTGGGACGCAAAACACTACACCTATCATCCTAGGGACAAACAACACTAACCGTGTCCAGATCGACGGCAGCACCGGCGCTGTGACTATCGCCGGCAATCTGACCGTGAACGGCACCTTCAGCAACCCCTCCTCACGGGAGCTGAAGGAGGGCTTCGCCCCGCTCGATCCGAGCATGATGCTGAAGAAGTTTACCCAGTTGCCGATCCAAGAGTGGAACTACAAGAGCGACGAGCAGAAGCTACGCCACGTCGGTCCGACCGTTGAGGACTTCCGGAACGCCTTCGGCTTGGGGACGGATGGACAGTACATCTTCCCGATGGACGTCCAAGGCGTGACCATGGCGGCCGTGCAGGGTCTCTATCAGCTTGTCCAGGAGAAAGACGCTCAGATTGCCGAGCTGCAGAGGAAGCTGGACACGGAGCTTCGCGAAATCAAACAGCTTCTCCAGAAGAAGGCCGACAGGCAGTAAAACCGCCCTCCTAAAGCACGAAGGGCACCTACGCAGGGCGCCCTTCGCAGATAAACCGAACGGAGCGCGATCCCGTTGCGGCTTGCCTCCGTCTTTCGTGAGACCCATGGGCCCTCTGGCGAGACTTCGCGGTCACGGCGCGCATCCGGAGAATCCCGCGACCCGACCTCTTGATCTGCTGCGTGCTGAGCCGGGCGCGCCGCGTGCTGAGCCGGGCACGGCGCATGCTGAGCCGGGCACGCGGCGTGCTGAGCGGGGCACGGCGCAGGACCCGCGGGTTTTCTGGCGTGACCTCTCGATCTGGCGCGTGACCCGAGGGTCCAGTGGCAGGACCCGTGGAGCACAGTCCGTGACCTCCGGGTCCTGCCCCGTGCTAAGCGGGTCACGGGTGGTGCCCCACGGGTCACGCGCCGTGCCCCAAGGTCTTGCGCCAGCCCCCGGAGGTCACGCGGCGTGCTGAGCGGGTCGCGTCCCGTGCTGCGCAGGTCACGCGGCGTGCTGAGCAGGTCAGGCCACACGATTTCTCGCCGCCGGCACCTGCTCCGAGACCGTCCACGTATCCCCAGCCTTCAGGAGGTCCTCCAGCTTGCCGACGCCCAGACGGCCCGTCTCCTGGTGGATCTCCGCCAAAGCGCCAGGAGAGCCTCCTGCAGAAGATCTTCGCCATCCTCCGGCGCCACCTGGTAAAGCCCAAGCAACGCCTGAAGCCGTGGCCGAGAGTGCTCAGACAGCCGAGCGAAAAGCTCCTCGTCCCTGGAGTTACCCATCTGGTCGCCTCCCTACTGCTACTGGAGGGTGACTCTGGGACACCATCCATTCCACATATGCGAAGAAGTCTCTGTCTACCCGAAGCTGTCCTGCGGCGGCTTTTGGATAAGGAGCTCATGTGCGGTCCGCGAAGACGGCGGACCTAGGCATTAGAGACTCGTGGTAGGTAGTAACTACCCGCGCAAGCGGAAGAAGGAGAAGTCATGCTTCGCAAAGGAGAGGCAATCCGCTGGTTGATCCTGGCACTGATCGTCCTTTGGCCTCTGGCCCTATGGGGAGCGAACGGGGACTACCAAACACCTAAAACTCCAATCGCCCAGCTTGAGGTGCAACCGGCACGCGTTGACTGGCTACCTCAGACGGCCTACGAGCATCTAGTCCTAACCGTCGCCGGGCCCGACGATTTTTATCTGGTCCAAACGTTCGACAACGCTCATCCGCCCTCCCTGAGCATCTTCGACCAGGGCGGTAGCGTGCTCGCCGATGGTGTTTACACTTACGAGCTGCGGCTCCTACCGAGCAGCAGCTTGGCGACGCCAAGGCCTTCGGAAAGGCAATCAACTCAATGGGGCTCGGTTTACATCCAGGGGGGAGTATTCGTACTACCTCAACAACCTGAAAATCAGAGCCCGCGCCAGTCCCTCAAGACAGGAAAGAGCATGCCCAAGCCCTCGACCGCAGCACAAACTATTAACGAAGACCTTGTAGTGGTTGGTCGCGCCTGCATCGGACCCGATTGCTCTGCAGCATCTGCAAGCTATGACATTATGATTTCGGATCCATTACCCGCCCTACGCTTCTTGGATACCAGCAACTGCTGCACCAGCCATACTGACTGGCTGATCAGAGCGAATACCAGTGGCGAGAACCTGGCAGTCATCGACCAAACCGCCTCCACAAATCCATTTACAATCACTGGCGGAGCCCCAGACAGTTCGCTGTTCATCGCCTCCAGTGGCAAGATCGGGCTGGGGACCGCAACGCCGGCAGTCAGCCTCGATGTCAGGGCGAACACCAGCGGAGCAGCAGTTGAAAGGCTCCAGAATTCCAGCGCGACGGGTTACTCCGGAACCGAATACCTCGACAACGCCGGCAACGTCGATCTCTTCTTCGGTGTCGACAACGGCGCCTCGACAACGCGCCTGAACAGCGGCAACAGCAATCCGATCGTCGTTCTCACCAACAACACGGAACGGATGCGGATCACTTCCGGCGGCAACGTCGGAATCGGCACGAGCTCACCCAGCAATTCTTTGCATGTCAAGCGCTCCGACGGCACGGCCCAGTTGCTGGTGGAAGAAACTTCCAGCGCTGCCGCGTGGCGAACCATGGCCGAATGGACCAACAACGGCGGTGTCCAACTCAACTTGACCGACAGAAACGCCTTTGGAGGTACTGGAGTCCAATGGTCCGTACAGAACGTTAACGCGCAGTGGCGGATTAGTGATGCAGGAGATAGTACGCTCGAGATGATCCTCGACCAAGCTGGCAATGTCACGTTCGCGGGAACGGTGACTCCGGGATCGAGCCGCACTATAAAGGAGCAGTTCAGCCCAGTCGATCCGCACGATGTGTTGCGCCGGGTGGTGGACCTGCCCATCACAACTTGGAGTTACAAGGCTACTCCTGGGGTGCGACACCTCGGCCCGATGTCCGAAGATTTCTTTACCGCATTTTCGGTGGGAACTGACGACAAAGGCATCTCGGTCACGGATAGCGCCGGCGTCGCATTGGCGGCAATTCAGGGGCTCTACCTTGAGCTTGCCGCACGGGACGCGCAAATCGCAACGCTTCGGGCTCGCGTTGACGAGCTCGCGGGTCGATTGGAACACCAGGGGACTACTCCACAGTAGTCTCGCGTCCTGGTTCAGAACGCAGACGGCCGGCGTTTCCGCCGGCCGTTCGTGGTTCAGGAGAAACCGAATCGTTCAGTTCGCCGCCGGCACGTGCTCCGGAACCGTCCACGTATCCCCAGCCTTCAGCAGATCCTCCAGCTTGCCGACGCCCAGGCGGTCGGTCTCCTGCTGCATCTGCTCCACCACCCGCTCCTCGTAGGAGGCCATGTCGACGCTGCGGAAGACGCCGAGGGGCGTCGGGAAGCTCGGCGGCAGGAGGTTGGCGGCGAGGAAGGCGGTCGCGGGGTTGTCCAACGTCTCGTCCCACACCACGCAGTCCTCGGGACCGATGCCGTCGCCCAGGTGAATCACCTCCATCTGCGTCCCCCGCATGCGGATCCCCTTGTCCTTGGCCTTGCCGAAGAGGAGGGGCTTGCCGTGCTCCAGGTAGAGGGCGCCGTCGTCCTTGACCTCCTTGTCCGTCATGTAGGTGAAGGCCTTGTCGTTGAAAATGTTGCAGTTCTGGTAGATCTCGACGAAGGCCGTCCCCTTGTGCTGGGCGGCGCGGCGCAGGGTGTCGCGCAGGTGCACCTGGAAGATGTCGACGCTGCGCGCCACGAAGGTGGCGCCGGCGCCGATCGCCAGAGACAGCGGGTTGAACGGGTAGTCCACCGAGCCCGACGGCGAAGACTTGGTCTTCTTGCCCAGCTCGCTCGTCGGCGAGAACTGCCCCTTGGTCAGGCCGTAGATGCGGTTGTTGAACATCAGGATCTTCACCCCGACGTTGCGCCGCAGGGTGTGGATCAGGTGGTTGCCGCCGATCGACATGGCGTCGCCGTCGCCGGTGGCGATCCAGACCTCCAGCTCCGGCCGCGCCAGTTTGAGGCCGGTGGCCACCGCCGGAGCCCGCCCGTGGATGGAGTGGAAGCCGAAGGTGTTCATGTAGTAGGGGAAGCGGCTCGAGCAGCCGATGCCGGAGACCACGACGAACTTCTCGCGCGGAATGCCCAGCTCGGGGAAGACCTTCTGCACCGCCGAGAGGATGGCGTAGTCGCCGCAACCGGGGCACCAGCGCACCTCCTGGTCGGTCTGGAAGTCCTTGTTGGTGAGGGTCGGCGTCGCGGTCTCAGTTGACATCTTTCAGCTCCAGAATCTGGCGGATCTTCTCTTGGATCTGCTGGCGGGTGAAGGGTTGACCCTGCACCTTGGTGAGAGAGATGGTGTCCTTGAGGAAACGGGCGCGGATGAGCAGGTTGAGCTGCCCCAGGTTCATCTCGGGGATCAGCACCTTGTCGAAGCGCGCCAGCACCTCGCCGAGGTTCTTCGGGAAGGGGTTCAGATAGCGCAGGTGGGCGCGGCTGACGGGCAGCCCCTCGCGCCGCGCGACGTTGACCGCGCCGGTGATGGCGCCGGCCGTCGAGCCCCAGCCGAGGACGAGCAGCTCACCGCCCTCCGGATTGCCGAAGACCTCTACCTCCGGAATGTCGTTGGCGATCCGCTCCACCTTCTCGGCCCGCAGGTGGATCATGCGCTCGTGGTTCGCCGGATCGTAGGAGACGTTGCCGGTGACGTCCTCCTTCTCCAGGCCGCCGATGCGGTGCTCGAGGCCCGGCGTGCCGGGGATGGCCCACGGCCGCGCCAGCGTCTCGGGATCGCGCTCGTAGGGATGGAAGCCTTCTGGATCGGTGCGGAACTCGGTCCGCAGGTCCGGCAGGTCCTCCACCCGCGGCAGCTTCCAGGGCTCCGAGCCGTTGGCGATGTAGCCGTCCGAGAGCAGCATCACCGGCACCATGTAGCGGGTGGCGATGCGCACGGCCTCCAGGGCCATCTCGAAGCAGTCCTTCGGCGAGGAGGCCGCCAGCACCGGGATCGGCGACTCGCCGTTGCGGCCGAACATCACCTGCAGCAGGTCCGCCTGCTCGGTCTTGGTGGGCAGGCCGGTCGAGGGGCCGCCGCGCTGGATGTTGCAGACCACCAGCGGCAGCTCCGTCATCACCGCCAGATTCATCGCCTCGGCCTTGAGGGCGATGCCCGGGCCGGAGGAGATGGTCACGCCGAGAGCGCCGCCGAAGGAGGCGCCGATCGCCGAGCAGACGGCGGCGATCTCGTCCTCGGCCTGGAAGGTGGTGACGCCGAAATTCTTGTACTTCGACAGGTCGTGCAGCACGTCCGAGGCCGGGGTGATCGGGTAGGCGCCGAGGAACAGCGGCAGGCCGCTGCGCCGGCTGGCGGCGATCAGGCCCATGGCCAGTGCCGTGTTGCCCATGATGTTGCGGTAGAGGCCTGGCTCCATCGTCGCCGCCGGCACCTCGTAGCGGTGGTGGAAAAGCTCGGTGATGTCGCAGAAGTTCCAGCCCGCCTTGAGGGCCGCGATGTTGGCCTCGGCGAGCTGTGGTTTCTTGGCGAACTGCTTCCTCAGCCAGTCGACGGTGTTGTCGAGCGGCCGCGAGAACAGCCAGTAGCACATGCCGAGGCAGAACATGTTCTTGCAGCGCTCCACCGACTTCGAGTCGAGGCCGCTGCCCTCGAGCGCCCGGCGCGTCATGGTGGTGACGGCCACCTGGAACACCCGGTAGCTCTCCAGGCTGCCGTCCTCCAGGGGGTTGGCGGTGTAGCCGGCGCGGGCGAAGTTGCGGTCGTTGAACTCGTCGGTGTTGACGATGATGATGCCGTTGGGCTTGAGGTCCCGCAGCTCCTTCTTGAGTGCCGCCGGATTCATCGCCACCAGCACGTCCGGCGCGTCGCCCGGGGTGTGGATGTCGTAGTCGGCGATGCGCACCTGGAAGGCGGACACGCCGGGCAGGGTGCCGGCGGGGGCGCGGATCTCGGCCGGGAAGTCCGGCAGCGTCGACAGGTCGTTGCCGAGCAGCGCCGAGGTGTTGGTGAACTGGGTGCCGGTAAGCTGCATGCCGTCGCCCGAGTCGCCGGCGAAGCGGATGACCACCTCGGTGATCTTCTCGGGCGCGACTTGGCGTCTCTCTTTTTCTGCAACCGTCGTGCTCATGGTCCTCTCTTTTCCAGGGATTACAACACGGCGGGCCGGGAATTCAATCCAGGCTCCGCGGGAGTGGGCTCGCTATGGCGATAAGGGCTTGCATCGGAGCACGATCTTAGCAGAGGTGGGGCCGTCTTCGCCCCGTTCCTTGGGGTAGGTCCGGGAGGGTGGGACGGGATCTCCGGACGCCGCCGGCCCCGCCTTGACGGCCCCGCCGCGCCTACTCCTGCCCTGCCCGCCCCAAGATCACCTTGACCCTCCCGACTTCTCCCGACTGCAGCCGCACCTTGATACCGTGCGGATGCCGCGGAGAGCTCGTGAGGATGTCCCGCACGATCCCTCGCGTCCTTCGTCCGGTTCGCTGATCAGCTTTCTGGACGATCTCCACCTCGAGGCCGGGGTGGATCTCGTGACGCGATTCTCCTGCCATGCCGCCTGCCAAACTCTGCAAGATTGGACGGCGCTCAGGGCTGAAACCACGTCGCGAAGACGTGCTGGGTGTCGAGATATTCGCGGACCGCGCTGATCTTGCCGTCGCGGATCGTCATCAGGAGGTGGTATTCCTGATTGTAGACGCGGCCGTTGCGCAGCTCGCCAAGGGACTCGACCTCGACGGCCACCTTGTCGCCCTCGGCGACGGCGCCTTTCACCGTCAGCTTCAGGCCGTTGCTGAGCCGGCCTGACATGTTGTGGAAGAGGCGGGCCATCTGCTCCTTGCTGTGAGCGCCTGCCGCCGGCAACTGCTCCGGCTTGCCGGCGATCCACCAGGTGGCGTCGTCGGTCATGGTTTCGAGGGCGCCGGCGATGTCGTCGGCGCTGAAGCGGGCGAAGAATTCGGCGGCCAGACGCTTGTTGTCTTCGGTGCTCATATCTGACCGGGAGCCGGCCCCAACGGCTCTCTAATCCTCATCTTCGAAATCCTCCTCGTCGTCTTCCGCCTCGAAGTCGAACCCCTCAACGTCGTCCTCGTCCTCGTCATCGTCGACATCCTCGTCCTCGTCGTCGAAATCGTCGTCATCGTCCTCTTCCGCTTCGCTGAGCCAGGACTTCGTCGTGAGCTTCTCGAGCGCGGCGAAGTAGGCTGGATTGGGATCCATCTGCATAATCTCCCCCTTGAGCAGGTCATAGATATGTCCGGACAGAACATAGCCGATGGCATGGATGGCGTCGTGGCGGTCCAGCCCCTCGGCCATGAGCCGGTCGAGGGTCCCCCGCACCGGGAGCTCATCGCCCAGGGCAATTTGCGTCTCGATGATCTGGTGGAAGACGGCGTGGATCCGCGGGTTCGGCAGGCGGATTCCCGCGAGCCGGTGGTACTTGAGGATCATGTCGAGGCGTTTCGGCTCGCTGAGGGCAAGCCACCGCTGAGGATCGACAGGACGGTAGGGGTCATACTTCTTCACGGCACGCCTATTGTAGACCGCCAGCCCCCTGCCGTGGCATCTCAGCCGGTGGCGCCTTCCGCGGGAAACTGAGAGCGGGCGCGCACCATCTGCACCGCCAGGTAGAGGGAGAGCGCCAACAACACCGGCGCGGTGAAGACACCCGGGAAGTACCCGCCCCGCGCGAGGGCGATCGCGGGGTGACCGACGCCGTTGACGAGCTCGAGCAGGATCCAGAACCAGGCCAAGCCCCGCGCCGCGGAGTGCCCGGGCCGGACCCACGCCACGTAGCACAGGAGACCGAAGAGGACGAGGCCGGCGTTGAAGATGGCGAATCCAAGAGTGAGATCCTCGCTGATCAGGCCGCTAATGAATCGCGCCGGGGCGAACACGTCGTAGAGCCGGAAGACGTACTCTTCGATGGAGTGCGCAGCCTGCGCCAGGATGAGCGCCAGGAAAGTCCGTCGGCTACGAGGATTCATCGCCTTCACATCAGCTGCGGCGCGATGTTCTTGTTCATCCGGAACAGGTTGGCGGAATCCCACCGGCTCTTCACCTCGACGAGGCGCTCGTAGTTCCCGCCGTAGGCAGCGTGGATGCGCTCGCCCACCTCCTCCTCGGTGAGGAAGTTGACGTACGTGCCGCCGGTCGAGAAACGGCGCAGGTCGCGCCAGGCGGCGCGCGCCCATTCGATGTTCGCCGCGTCGTCCTCGGCCTTCTCCCAGGCGCTGCTGATGTTGAGGACGTACCCTGCATCCCGGTTGCCGGCCGGCGAGTGATCCTCCGGCAGTTGATGGAGAACGCCGCCGATGGGGAAGATCAGGATCGCCGAATGGGGAGACGGTATGCGCCGCGCGTGCTCGGCGGCGCCGGCGAGCAGGTCGGCGTCGAGCCGCGGCAGGTACTCGGATTTCCAGTAGTAGCGCCGGCCCTTCGGCTGCGTTGCGTCGAGGAGGCTCTGCTGCGATACGTAGGTCCGCCGCTGGAGGATGTCCCCCACCGGGGCGCCGAGGGCCTTGAGGGGAGCGAGCAGCTTCTCTCCCTCCTTCACCGGCCCGCTGTGGCAGATGAAGAGCGCGACGATGGATTGGCCGTGCACCTCTTTCGCCAGCCACGGCGCCGGCGGCGCCTTGCGCAATCCCACCACCACGGCGAGCTCCTGCGGCGCTTCGGCGGCCAGGGCGAGAACCTTCTCGAAGACCGCCGGAGCCTCCTCGGCCCGCCAGGCGATGGCGCCGGCCATGATTTCCGGTCCAACCGGATAGAGCCGGTACTCGAAGCTCGTCGCCACCCCGAAGTTGCCACCGCCGCCGCGCAATCCCCAGAACAGATCGGCGTTCTCCGTCTCGCTGGCGCGCACCACGCGGCCCTCCGCGGTGACGAGCTCGATGGACAGGACGGTGTCGGACGTCCAGCCGAAGCGGCGCGTGAGGTAGCCGAAGCCGCCGCCGAGCGTGAGGCCGGCGATGCCGGTGTTGGAGACGAAGCCGAGCACTGCAGCGAGCCCGTGGAGCTGCGTCTCGCGGTCCACGTCGCCGAGGAGGCATCCCGCCTGAGCGCGGGCGATGCGCGCCGCCGGGTCCACCCACACGCCGCGCATCAGCGACAGGTCGAGCATCAGCCCGCCGTCGCACACCGCGAGGCCCGAGATGTTGTGCCCGCCGCCCTTGATCGACAGGGTCAGCCCGTGCTCGCGCGCGAAGTTGACGCCCGCCGCCACGTCGGCGACGCCGAGGCAGCGCGCGATCATCGCGGGCCGCCGGTCGATCATGGCGTTCCAGATCGAGCGCGCCTCGTCGTAAGCAGGCTCGCCGGGCAGCAGCAGTGGGCCGCGGAGGCGAGGGCGGAGTTCTTCGGCGATTGCGGCCATGGCGCTTCTCCTCACCGAAAAGGACAAAAAGGATCTTCAAGGATACCAAGGACGGGGTAAATCCCTTGGTGTCCTTTAAGTCCTTGGTGTCCTTTAGGTCCTTGAACCTTCTTTACCGCCCTACCGCCCGCGCCTCCCGCTCCTGCGCCTGCCTGGCCGCCTGCACCAGGTCGAAGGCATCGTGCCGCATGCGGGCGCGTTTGGCGTCCTCCTCCGGATAGCGCGGCCGGTAGCCGAGCCGGTTCTCGTCGAAGGTGAAGGGCTTCATCAGGTCCGCCTTGCCGACGATCGACTGCTCGCGGGTGAAGTAGGCCATGTCGTAATTGTTGCTCATGATGATGGCCTCTTCCGGACAGGCGTCCACGCAGTAGCCGCAGAAGATGCAACGCAGCATGTCGATCTCGTAGACCACCGGGTACTTCTCGATGTTGACGTCCGGATGCTCGCCGGCCTCGATGTGGATGCACTCGGCCGGGCAATTCTGGGCGCAGAGGAAGCAGGCCACGCAACGCACCGAGCCGTCGGGCCGGGTGGGGAGGATGTGATGGCCGCGGAAGCGATGGCTGTACTGGCGCCGCTCCTCCGGGTACTCGATGGTGTACATCTTGTTGCGCCGGAAGAGATTGCGCAGGAAGTGCCGCATCGTCACCGCGAGGCCGCCGAAGAGCGGCAGGTAGAGCCGCTCGGCGAGACTCGGCCGGTACGGCTGGACGTCCGCGGGGTAGGGCTCTTTGAGCACCGGCCGGCCGGCCGGCGGCACCGTCGTCTGAGTCATCGGCTCGCTCATCGCTCCAGCTCTCCGGCGATGACGTTCAGTCCGCCCAACGAGACGATGGCGTCGGAGACTGAGCCGCCGTTGATCAGGCGCGGGAAGGTGGAGAAGATCGGAAAACAGGGCGCCCGGCAGTGGTTGCGGTAGGGCTTGGCGCTGCCGTCGCTGATGGTGTAGAAGCCGAGCTCGCCGTTGGCCCCCTCCACCATGGAGTAGATCTCCCCCGCCGGCACCTGGATGCCGTCCATGATCAGCTTGAAGTGATAGATCATGGCCTCCATCTGGTTGTAGCAGGCCTCCTTGGGCGGCAGAGCCACGTGCGGATCGTCGACGATGTATGGTCCCTCCGGCATGCCGCGGTCGAGGAGCTGGCGGATGATCTTCAGCGACTCGCGGATCTCCAGCATGCGGATGCGGAAGCGGTCGTAGACGTCGCCGCCGTAGAGCACCGGCACCTCCCAGTCCACGGTGTCATAGAGGTCGTACGGATGGGCGCGGCGCACGTCGTAGCCGACGCCGCTCGCCCGCAGGCAGGGTCCCGTCCAGCCCCAGTTGACGGCCTCCTCGGCGGAGATGGCGGCGATGCCGATCGCGCGGTCCTGCCAGATGCGGTTGCCGTTGACCAGCTTCTCGGAGTCGTCGACGAACGGCGGGATCATCTCCAGCAGCCGCCGGCAGTGCGCTTCGAAGCCCGGTGGCAGCTCCTGAATGAGGCCGCCGATTCGGCAGGCCGAGACCGTCAGGCGCGAGCCGCACAGCGACTCGAGCAGGCCGTAGATCTCCTCGCGCGGCTGGAAGAGATACCAGAAGTTGGTGAGGCCGCCGGCGTCCACCAGCGTCGTGCCGTTGCAGACGCAGTGGTCCATGATGCGGGAGAACTCGGAGAGGATCGTCCGCGCCCACACCGCCTTGGGCGGCGGCTCGATGCCCAGCAGCTTCTCCACCGTCTTGCAGAAGCCGACGTTGTTGATGAAGGCCGAGCAGTAGTTGAGCCGGTCGGTGTACGGGATCACGTGCTGCCAGGTGTGAGTCTCCGACATCTTCTCGAAGCAGCGGTGCAGGTAGCCGATCTCGACGTCGGAGGCGATGATCGTCTCGCCGTCGAGCACGGCCATCAGGCGGAAGGTGCCATGCATGGCCGGGTGCGACGGGCCGATGTTGATCGTCATGCGCTCGAAGAGATCGTCCTCGCGCTCGGGCAGATCGAAGTGGGGCTTGTAGATCTTGTCCTCGGTCAGGATCCAGCGCCGCGCCGCATCGTAGTCCTTGCGCAGCGGATATCCCTGGAAGGCCTCGTGAGTGAGGAGGCGGCGCAGGTTCGGATGGCCCTCCACCTTGACGCCGAACATCTCGTAGATCTCGCGCTCGAACCAGTTGGCGCCCTGCCAGACCGGGATCATCGAGGGCAGGACGGCGTCGTCTTCGCGCAGCGGCACCTTGAGGCGCAGCCGCGCGGCGCGGGGAAGCGAGTAGAGGTGGTAGACCGCCTCGAAGCGCTCCTCGCGGTCCGGGAAGTCGACGCCGCAGAGGTCGAGCATGAGATCGAACCGCGTCGCGGCGTTCTCCTTGAGCTCGCGGGCGACGTCCGCCAGCACGTCGCGGCTGACGATCCAGGTCGGCTGGTCGAGGCCGTCCTGAGGCAGGACGCTGCCCGGCGGGAACTTGGCGCGGACGCTCTCGAGCTCGGGGAGCGTCGAAGTCTCAGCGGGTGGCGGCGCCAGCGTTGACACTCTCGGCTTTCTCCAGGTTCCTGCGTTCCCCGCGCTGCTCGCGGTCGCGGGCGATCTTCTCCTTAAGCTGGAGGATGCCATACATCAGCCCCTCCGGCGTCGGCGGGCAGCCGGGCACGTAGACGTCCACCGGGATGACCTCGTCGATGCCCTGCATCACGTGGTAGGCGCGGTAGAAGCCGCCCGAGCAGGCGCAGGCGCCCATCGAGATCACCCACTTGGGGTCCGCCATCTGGTCGTAGATGCGCTTGAGCACGGGCGCCATCTTGTCGTTGATGGTACCGGCCACCAGCAGCACGTCGCTCTGGCGCGGCGAGAAGCGCACCACCTCGGCGCCGAAACGCGACAGATCGTAGTGGCTGGAGACCGTGGACATGAACTCGATGGCGCAGCAGGCGGTGCCGAAGGGGAACGGCCAGAAGGAGTTCTTCGCGCCCCAGTCCTCCAGCACTTCGAACTTCGTGGTGAGCCAGCTTTCCCCGGTCATTTCCATGGCAGGACTCCTCTCGCCGGAGATCAGTCTAGCACTTTGTGACTGATGGGTACAAGGTGTCTAAGATGCTGGATTTTCTGAGAGTTACGATGGCCTCAACCGCCGCGCGTACGCGTCTTGCGGGGCGAGGACGGCTTCGCCGAGCGCGTCGGCTGCTTTCGCGCGGCAGGAGCCTCTGTCTCGGTGAGCAATTCTGCTTTGATTTGATCGAGCGAGAAGACCTTCCCCCGTCTGGCTTCCGCGCGTGCCCGGCGGATGATTCTTCTGAACGCCGGGTGCAGGCTCAAAGCCAGGGATTCCCGCTCGGCGCCCTTCAGCGACACGAGCGCGGCGACTGGCTTTTTGTTTGAGGTGATAACGATGGAGTCTGAACCGAGCTTCACCGCATACTCAGCCAGAGGTTTCGAGGCGTCTTGAAGCTCTAGGGTCTTCATAGATCGATTTGCTCCCCTTCTATAAAAATCTGGCTTCTACGTTTCGTTCCGATCGCCAGGATGGTAACCACTCTCGGCTCGTCAACATCGTAAAAGACTCGGATGGCGCCGACCCGCAGCTCCCAAGGAGCGATTGGATTCGGTCGAAGGCGCTTTCGGTTGCGGGTCTCCGTCAAGGGCTCGTACGAAAGCTGGGACTCCACGGCATCTACGATGGTCGCCCGCTGGTGAGCGCTGAACGCACGAAGGTGGCGCCGGGCAGTCGCGGCGAACCGGATTTCGTAGGCCACGGGAGCTAGCCTACCGTCCCATCATACAGCGCTTCCGGGCCGCCTCTCGCGGAGTGGAGGATCTTGCATAGTCGCAATCTCGCCGCGCTTACGACTCCACCCCCGACGGCGCCGTCCCCTTGTCCACCTCGGGCGGCAACGCCACATCCCCCTGGGCGGCGTTGACCTCCTCGCGAAGCGCTTCGAACTGCCGCAGGTGCTCCTTCTGGGCGGTGACGACGCGCAGGAAGACATTGGCGGTCTCCTGGTCCACGTCGCGGATCATCTTGGGGTAGAGGATGTCGTTCTCGTAGCGCTCCTCGGAGATGGCGTTGCCGAGGTCGGCGTCGGTGCCGCGCACCTGCCCGGCGGCTTCGAGCATCTCGATGGCCAGGGCGTCCTTTTCCGCCGCCAGGCGCAGCCAGCGGCGGGCGAGGTTCGGCAGGCCGTCTCGCCGGGCGCGCTCGGCGTAGGCGCGGAAACGGGCGGCGCTCGCCGCCTCGGCGGTGAAGCCGGCTTTCAGGTGCTCCTGGGAACGCGGGATCCTCGACACGGTGTCTCCCCTCCTGCTTCACGCTAAGATGCCCTGGTACCCGTGGGACGTCCGTCCGCCCGGGGATGGCTTGGCCATTCTATGACAACCCTCAGCTCCGCCATGGACGCCGGGCGGCGGAAAACCTTGGCCTCCCCCCGCCGTAGTGCCTCTCGGGGATGCCGTATCGCAGACTCGGCTGATCCGCCGTGAACAAACGCACTCGCCGATTCCTGATTTTCGCCACGCCGGCCGCGATCCTCGGCCTGCTCGCCCCCTTGGGGATTCCTTATGTCAGCGCCTACGCCCGGTCCGCGCTCGTCGCGGTCGGAGTCGTCGTCCTGCTGTGGCTGCTGTGGCGTCTCTACCGGGCCTTTCTCTACAAGGTGGGACGGCGCTTGGCGTTCTCCTACTTCCTGGTCGGCGTCCTGCCGGTCCCTCTCCTGCTGCTGCTCCTGTCGGTTTTCGTCTACATGATGGCAGGTTTCTACATGGGGCACCTCTACCGCGACGCCGTCCAGTCGCTCCAGCTCGAGCTGAGCTCGCAGGCCGCGGCCCGGCTCGATCTGCTCTCCGGCGGGCGCACGCCACACGGCGAGGATCCTTCCGAGGTCGCCTTCGGCTACTACCGCAACGGCAAGAGGACCGCGGGCGACAAGCGGGCACCCGCCCTCTGGCCTGCCTGGACCGAACGGCGGCGGCCCGCCGAGCGGGGCGTCGCGTGGGAGGAGCTGCCGCATTTCGTGGCGCGCAGCGATGGCCGTCCGACTCTCGCCGCCGTGGCCTCCCGCGAAGGGCGCGGCGTCGTCGCCCTTTATCTCGGAGATCTCGACGCGGAGCTCAGCCGCCGCTCCAATCTCTGGATCGAGACCTACCGTTCCGACGATCCTGACCTCGACAGCATCAGCCTGACAATGTCGAGCCGCAAGATCCCCATCCAGCGTCTGCGCCGGGACCAGCAGGCGCTGGAGGCGACGAGATTCTTCAAGAGCCTGTCGAAAGGCGAGCGGTTCTGGGATGACCCGATGCTGTGGTGGGGGGAGATCTCCGGGCCTCTCGTCGACCTCGGCAGCGGCAAACCGGTGGCGGAGTACCTGGCCGCTCACCTCAATGGCACGCCACGCACGCTTCTCCGCTACCTCTTCTCCAGCGCCGCCGAGATCGACGCCTTCGCCTGGGGGGGCCTGCTCCTCGTCGCCTTTCTGCTGTTCGACGTTTACGCCGCCGCCGCGCTGATGGCGGTGTTCATGATCGTCGGGCTGTCGCGGGCGGTGAACCGCCTCAGCCGGGCCACCGAGACGGTGCGGCGCGGCGATTTCAGCGTCCGCATCCCGGTGCGGCGGCGCGATCAGGTGGGAGATCTCCAGCGCTCCTTCAACGAGATGGCCGGCAACCTGGAGGCCCTGGTCGACACGGCGGCGCAGAAGGAATTGCTGGAGAAGGAGCTGGCGCTGGCGCGCAATCTCCAGAAGAGCCTGCTGCCGAGCGATCTGCCGGCGGGAGGCGGCGTCGAGTTCGCCACCCTCTTCGAGCCCAGCGCCGCCATCGGCGGCGATTACTTCGACGTGCTGCGCCTGTCGGAGGACGAGCTGGCGGTGGTCATCGCCGACGTCTCCGGCCACGGCCTGTCGAGCGGCCTGCGGATGGCCATGCTCAAGGCGGCGCTGCTCATCCTGGTCGAGGAGACGCGCGAGCCGGAGGAGATCCTGCGCCGGCTCGACGCGGTGGTGCGGTCGAACCGCGAGAGCCGCTTCTTCGTCACCGCCACCCTCGGGATGGTCAACCTGAAGACCGGGGTCCTGGTCTTGACCAACGCCGGCCACCCGCCGACGTATCGCGTCCAGGGCGCCGAAGTCGAGGAGATCCTCCTCCCCAGCTCGCCGCTGGGAGGGCTCGGGCACCAGTACGGCCGCGCGACGCTGGCGCTGCAGCCCGAGGACGTCGTGGTCTGGCTCTCCGACGGGCTCATCGAGGCCACCAACAGCGCCGGAGAGCCCTTCGGTTATGACGCGGTGGCCGCCGCCCTGGCGGGAAAACCGGGGCAGAGCGCGGCCGAGGTCAGCAACCGGCTGCTCGCCGCCGTCGAGCGCCACGCCGCGGGCCAGCCGGCGGGCGACGATCAGACTTTGATGGTGATGCGATTCTACAAACCGGCGACCGTCAATCCCAGCGTCGAGTAGATGCGGCGGACGTAGTTGCGGGTCTCGCGGTAGGGAGGAATGCCGCCGTAGCGCAACACGGCGTTCTCGCCGGCGTTGTAGGCGGCGAGCACCTTGGCGAGATCGTTCGGGAACTGCTCGGCGAGCCAGCTCAGATAGCGGATGCCCGCCTCCAGGTTCTCCTTGGGATCGTAGAGCTTCTCCTTGCGGGTGCCGAAGCGCTCGGCGGTGGCGGGCATGAGCTGCATGAGACCCCGCGCGCCCTTGTGCGAGACCGCCCGCGGATTGCCGGCCGACTCGGCGCCGATGAGCGCCGCCACCACCTGGGGATTGACCGAGTGCCGGCGCGCCGTCTCGAAGATCATGTCGCCGTAGGGACCCTCGGGGATCTTGGCCTGGGTCTCCTCGAAGCGGAGGGGAATCGCCGTCTCGCGGATCGCCTCGGCCATCGCCGCGGCGTCCGGTCGTGGCTCGGGCTCGGGGATCACCTCGTCGTCCACCACCCGCTCGACGCGCGTGATCGGCAGCGACAACCGGCCGCCGGAGGGATAGGTCAGGCGGGCCACGTCCCCCGCCGCCTCGAAGGAGGCGACCTTCATCACGTTGCCGTCCGTCAGGATCACCAGCTCGGCGCGCGCCGGGACGGACGCACCGCAGGCCAGCAGGCCGAAAGCCAGGAGGCGAAAGATCATGGAGGGCCTGAGGCCATGCATCGGGGCTGGGATCTCCACTCCGGTCGTCACAGTCCGCTTATTGTACGGAACGGCCGGCAAAAACGCCTAGCCCTCCCTCGATTCTGCGTTCAACGGTCCAAACCGGAGACGTACGGCAGGAATTCCGGAGCGAGAAAGGAAGGCCGCCCTCGGCAGGAGCGGCCCTTCGTGAGCGAGCCCGGAGGCTATTGCACGAAGCAGTCCCGGCTATGCCCGTCGGTGCATTGATTGAACGAGATCGGGCTGCCGTTGGGACGGACGACCGTGCTCTTGCACTGCGGCCCGTTGAGGAAGGTGAACTCCCACTCGGTCGTACCAAAAAGGTCGATCAGCACCGGCTTGGCCCAGTTGGCCTTGTAGTTCTCCCAACTACCGTTGGGCAGTTGGAAATGCTCGATGCTCCAGATGATGTTGGCCGCCTCGCCCCGATACTCCCACCACGAGTAGCCCGGGTTCTTGGCCGGACCCGGATAGTTGGAGTAATAGCATTTGTAGACCCTGCCGAACAGCGGCCGGGTGAACTCCGGCGGGACCGCGAAAGCGGACGCGGCGACGACGAACAGCAGGGCGAACAGCACGATCCTCTTCATGACTCCATTCCTCCTTGCCACTTTGGGTGGCGAATTGGGCGTCGCTTCCTCGCTTCGCCCGTGTTCCGGCCACCTGTTCAGGGCAAGGCTGTTGCCACGTCCTAAGTATCTGAAAATAAAGCGTCTCCCAGAAAACCGCCGTCCCAGGTCAGAGACAGGAGCCGGCGGGAGGCGGGTTTGGAATCCCGAATTCGGGACGGGCTATCCGAGACCCAACTCCTTGATCTTCCGGTAGTACGTGGTGCGCGAGACGCCGAGGAGCTCCATCGCACGAGCGGTGTCCCCTTCCGCGGCCGCCAGGGCGACGGCGAAGGCTTCGCGCTCGGCGCGGCGGACGGTCTCGTCCAGGGTGAGCGGGGCCGGCGGAGCCGACCCGGAGGCACGGATCCGGGGTGAAAGATGCTGCAGGTCCAGGGGCTCGCCCGGCTCCAGCAGCAGAGCCCCCTTGGCGATCTCGTTCTGCAGCTCGCGCACGTTGCCCGGCCAGGGATGGCGGACGAGGGCCCCCAGGGCGGCGCGGGTGATGCCCGGGCTCGAGAGGCCGTTCTTCTCCAGCTCGCGATGGAAGAAGCGCGCGGCGAGCGAGGGGATCTCCTCGCGGCGCTCGCGCAGTGGCGGCAGTTGCACCTGGAAGGCGGCGAGACGGTGGAAGAGGTCGCGGCGAAAGCCTCCCTGGTCCACCAGGGCGTCGAGATCGCGGTTGGTGGCGGCGAGGAACCGCACGTCCACCTGCACCGGCTGCTTGCCGCCGACGCGATAGAGGCTCGTGCTCTCCAGCACCCGCAGCACCTTGGCCTGCGTCTCGGGCGCCATGTCGCCGATCTCGTCGAGGAAGACCGCGCCGCCGCTCGCCCGCTCGAGCAGGCCCGGCCTCGCCTCCACGCCGGTCGCGACACCCTTCTCGATGCCGAACAGCTCGGCCTCCAGCAGCTCACGCGGCAGGGCGGCGCAGTTGACGGCGAGAAAGGATCCCGCGGAGCGCGGCGACCGGGCGTGGATCCACCGCGCCAGCACCTCCTTACCCGACCCGGACTCGCCGAGGATGAGCACCGGCACGTCGCCGCGCGCCACCTTGCCCGCCTGGCGGTAGATCTTCGACATCTCCGGTCCCAGTCCGAGCGGCGGCGGAGCTGGAGCGGCCTCCCGAGGCGGCTCGTCCCGCCGGCTCCCCCGCCGCCGCAGCACCGCACCCGCGGCCAACGAGGCGAGGGCGAGCCGGAGCAGGGGCCGCAGCGGCGAGAGATCGACCGCGGAAGGCGAACGCAGGCGCACCTTCCAACCGTCCGGGCCGTCCACCTCGAAGGCCGCGACGTTGCGCGGCACCGCATCCAGAGTCGACGCGGCGGCCACCACGACCTCGCCCGCGGCAGTCAGACGAAGGAGCTCGGCCCGACCGACCGGCAGCACGGCGATCCAGCGTTGCGCCAACTCGGCGGCGGCCTCCCCGGGCGTCGAGAGCCCTTCCGCCAGAGCGGGGAGGATCTCTTCGAGAGTCTCGGCCAGCCGCGCCATGGGATGCAGACCCTCCGTGGTGAGACCCTCTTTCTTTTCCAGCGCCGGCGTTTCAGCGGAGTCACCGGGGCCGAGCAGCACCTGGGTGCGGATCGGATCGGCGGGCTGGAGCACGGCATGGACCGAGCCGAAGGCGATCATCGTGAAGCCGTTGACGGCGGGCCTCGCGGATGCGCTTGCCGCCGACGAAGGTGCCGTTCTTCGAGCCGAGATCGCGTACCACGGCGCCGCCGTCGGCCAGCACGTCGAGCCGCGCGTGGCGGCGGGAGACGCCGGCCTCCTCGAGGCGGACGGCCGCATCGGCGAGCGAGCCCACGACGTGCTCGCCCGGGCCGAGGTGGAAACGCCGGACGGAGGTGCCGTCCGCGGCGAGCACCTTGAGCAGGTAGAGCGCGCCTTCAGCCAATCGGAGCCCGCCTCATCCGATCGTTCCGGGCCAGCCACTCATCCACGGTCTTCACGTCTTTCTCCCGGCCATCGGCGGAGAAGTCCTCCCGGGCCTCGCGGGCCAGGCGGCGGGCCTTCTGCCGATCGCCGCCAGTGCCCCAGAGGGCCCGCGCCAGACAGAAGCGGCTCTCGGCGCGCACTCCGCGGTCCACGTCCCGCGATTCCAGGACCGTCAACGACCGGGTCAGCGGCTCGACGGCCTCCTGCAATCGGCCCGACTCGGTCAAAGTCTCGCCGATTCTCTGCAGAGCCGTGGCCGTATCCGGATGGGAGGGTCCCACGGTCTTCTCATAGATCGCCAGGACCCGGCGAAACGTCGCCAGGGCATCGCCGAAGCGACGCTGCAGAAAGTACACCTCCCCCATGTGGTCGAGGGCGCGGGCGACGTCCGGATGCTCGGGACCATAGGCCTTCTCGGCGCCGCGAAGCTCCTCGCCGTAGATCCGCAGCGCCTCCTCGTAGCGGCCGAGATCCTTGGCCAGGATTCCGATGTTGCCGCGCACTCCCGTGGTGGAAGGATGCCGATCTCCATAGCGGCTGCGGAAGATCTCATAGGCTCGCTGATAGTAGGAAAGGGCCAGGTCCGGCTGATTCAGGTTGCTGTAGACGTTGCCCAGCGTGTTGAACGATTTCGCGAAATCGGGATGCCCCGGCGGCAGCGCTTGCCGGCGGACTTCGAGGCTCCGCAAACCTGCCGCGAGCGCCTCGCGCTTGTTGCCGGCCATGTCGTAGAAGACGGCCAGATTGCTGAGGACGTTGGCCACCTGCGGATGGGCCGGGCCATAGGCGCGCTCGGTGAGCGTCAGCGCCAGGCGAGCCACGCGAGCGGCCTCGGAATAGCGTCCCTCCTGGTAGAAGATGACGGCGAGTTGCCTCAGAACCAGACTGCGGGCGGCGGCACCTCCCCGCGCACCCTGGACGGTGGCTTCGGCGATGCGGGACCACCGCCTCCCCTCCTCCGTCCGGGACTGCTGGAATCCCACGATCCAGGCCAACTCGGAGGCGGCTTCGCCGGCCAACAGGAAGTCTCCCCCCTGCTGGGCCGTGAGGAGGGCCTCGAACATGGTCTCCTCGGCTCGCCGGCTGTCCGCCAGCTTGTCCTGAAGGTCCCCGAGCAGGTAGAGCGCCTCGGCCTGCAGCGGGCGGTACCCCGCCTTCCGGGCCGCCGCGGCGGCTCCTTGGGCGCCGGTCAGGGCTTCCGCGTGCTTGCCGGCATCGGAGAGCGACTTGGCGGACGCCAACCGGGACCGCGCCGCTTCGACCCTGGAACGGAGAGCGGGATTCCGCGGCGGCGGCACGCGCGCCATCAGCATCTCGGTGTCCGCGCACTCCTCGACCTTGCCGAGGCCGGAGACCGCGTTGTCGACCGCTTCCACGACTCCGGCGTCGGCGCGGGAAAAGAGATCCGTCAGCGCCCGGACCTCGCCCAACCGCTGGTCCAGGCAGTACATCCTGCGGTCGAGCAGCCCCTCGGATTGCTCCCCGCGCAGCCGCGTGGCCTCGCAGGCATCGCGCCGCATTGCCATCCAGCTCCGGGCGTAGGAGTCCAGGGCCGTTTCGGCGCGCCTCCAGGCCTCAGGCGCGAAAGGTACTCCGGTGGCCAGGAACGCGCGTTGGACGGCCGCCTTGCGCCCGGCATTCCAGACCTCGCCAAGCCTCTCCTCCGCCCCGCTGCACAGCCGGGCCCGGTCCGCCTGAAGATATCCGAGGCCTGAAAAGAGAGCTCCCGTCACGAGAAGTACCGCCGCCGCGGCGAGCCATCGCCGGCGGACGGCCGCCGGATTGCGCTCCAGATCGTGGAGCAGCTCTTCCATCGAGGGATAGCGCTCGCCGGGAGCAGCGCGCAGGCCCCGCAGCAGCACCGCCCGCAGCCGCGCCGGGACGCGGCTGCCCGCGGGCGGCTCCCGCGTCAGCCCGCTCTTCACGGCTGCCAGGATCTCGCGCGTCTCGGTTCCCGGGAAGGGCCGTTCGCCGTAGAGCGCCTCGTAGAGCGAGACGCAGAAGCTGAACTGGTCCGTACGCGCGTCGGCGGCCTCGCCGCGGAGCTGCTCCGGCGCCATGTAGGCCGGCGTCCCCAGCGCCACGCCGAAATCGGTGAGCGGGCTCGCCAGGATGCTGCCGGAGCCGGCCGCCGGAGCTTCCCCCGCGCCCGCGGTCTCCAGCTTTCCCACCGGCCGCGCCAGCCCGAAGTCCACCACCCGCACCCGGCCGTCCTTGCCTAGCAGCACGTTGTCCGGCTTGAAGTCGCGATGCGCCAGGCCGGACGCATGGGCGGCGGCGAGACCCCGGCCGGCGAGGAGATAACGATCGAGGATCTCCCTCGGAGACGGCCGCTTCTCCTCCAGCCATTGCCGAAGCGTCCAGCCCTCGACGAACTCCATGGCGATGAAGACCTGGTCGCCGAACGAGCCGGTGTCGTAGACGGCGATGACGTTGGGATGCGAGAGCTGAGCGATGGCCTGAGCCTCGCGCAGGAGGCGACGGCGCGCGGCATCGCCCGCGGAGGAGCCGCGGTCCGGACGCAACAGCTTTAGCGCCACCTTGCGGTCGAGCTCGGGGTCGTAAGCGGAATAGACCACCCCCATGCCGCCGGTGCCGATGCGGTCGAGGATCACATAACGGCCGACCGCCGCGCCGCGCTCCAGGAGATCGGTGCGCAGCGTCAGCCTCTGCGGTGGAGGAAGGCCGCCGGGGAAGAAGGCCTCCGTGCTCTGTTCGTCGCCGGATCGTTCTTCGAGACCGTCCGGTGCTTCGATCATCGCTCGCTCCCTTCAAACATCACCGATGAACATGAGTGCAGATTCGCGTAGAAAGATTTCTGTATGGATTTTCGGCCTACGACCGGGGATGAAAGCGGTCGTACAGGCTCTTCAGACGCTGCTGGTGAATATGGGTGTAGATCTGCGTCGTGGAGATGTCCGCGTGGCCGAGCATGGTCTGCACCGCCCGCAGGTCGGCGCCGTGCTCCAGGAGATGGGTGGCAAAGCTGTGCCGCAGGACGTGCGGCGAGAGCGGCGCGCGGATGCCGGCCTCGCGGCCGTACGCCTTGAGGATCTTCCAGAAGCCCTGGCGGCTCATCCCCTCGCCGAACCGGTTGACGAAGACGGCCTGATGCCGTCCGTGCGCCAGGTCCGGCCGCACCTCCCGCAGGTAGCGACCGGTCCAGTGCTCGGCCTGCTCGCCGACCGGCACCACCCGCTCCTTGCTCCCCTTGCCGAAGGCGACGAGGAAACCCACGTCCAGCCGGAGCTGCGGCAACTGCAGCCCGACGAGCTCGCTGACGCGCAGGCCCGTGGCGTACAGCAGCTCCAGCATGGCGCGATCGCGCAGGCCGAGAGGCGTCTCCGTCCTGGGCGCCGCGAGCAGGGCCTCGACCTCGCTCTCGGAGAGCACCTTGGGCAGCGGCTTCCACAGCTTCGGCGGCAGCAGGTTGACCGAAGGATTGTCCGCCCGCTCGCCGATCGACACCAGATTTTCGTAGAAACCGCGGATGGCGGAGAGCGCCCGGGCGCTCGAGCGCGGCGAGAGGCCCTGGCGCTGGAGGTCCCGCATGTGGGCCGAGAGATCGGCCGCGCCGGCGGCGAGCAGATCGCCGCCCTTCTTCGCCAGCGCACGCCCAAGCCGGGTGAGATCGTTGCGGTAGCCGTCGACGGTGTTGCGCGAGAGGCCGCGCTCCACCGCCAGGCTTTCGAGATAGCGATCGAGCGCGCGTTGCCAGGGGGGGGTGGGGGGGTTCGAGACGGCCTCGGGCATGTCTAGGCCCGGCGGGTCCAGAGGGATGAGGGTAGATCGGGCGACCTGCCCTTCGAGACCTCACCCCCTGGCCCCCTCTCCAGCGGAGCTGGAGAGGGGGAACGCCTGCGAAGGGTCTTGCTTTTTCTTTTCCCCCTCTCCACTTTGTGGAGAGGGGGCCAGGGGGTGAGGTCTCGAAGGGCAGACCGCCCCGACGTGCAAGAGGCCCCTGAACCGCCTCCCGCCGCCCCTTCGGGGCTCTTGGGAGATGAGGGTTGCCTCACGGCAGCGCCCGCGGGCGTGGCGCCTGGGCCACGGCGCCGTGCGCGGCGCAGATCTCCAGGATCTCGTCTTCCTCCAGGATGGCGAGCGCGGATTTCGCCTTCTGGAAGATCTCCTTCACCAGCTCGGGCACCGCCTCGATGCCGCGCTCCTGCAGCCAGTAGACGACGTTGGATTCGCCGCTCATCGGCCCCACCTCGATCACCTGCCGGCAGCCGATCAGGCCCGCGGGCACCGAGGAGTAGACGCGGTCCGCCAGCCAGTCCTCGCCGCGCGCCCGCGCCTTGATGATGGCCGAGGCGTGCACGCCCGTGCCGGTGCGGAAGGCGTCCTTCCCCACCACCGGATAGTTGTCCGGCAGCGGCACGCCGGTGGTGTCCGCGACGAACCGGCAGTACTCCTGCAGCCGGTGCAGGTCGCGGTCGATCCATCCCAGGAGCTGCATGTTGACCAGCAGGATGTCGATCGGGCAGTTGCCCACCCGCTCGCCGATGCCCACCGCCGTGCCGTGCAGACGGTCGGCGCCGGCCTCGGCGGCGGCGAGCGCGTTGATCACCGAGAGGCCGCGGTCCTTGTGGCCGTGCCAGTCCACCTTGACGTCCTCGCCGGTTGAGTCCACCACCTCGCGGATGAAGCGGATGACGTTGCGCGCGCCGTTCGGCGTCGCGTGGCCCACCGTATCGGCCACGCACACCCGCCGCGCGCCGGCCTCCACCGCCGCGGTGTAGAGGCGGCGCAGGTCCTCGGGCGCGGCGCGGGTGGTGTCCTCGGTGACGTACATCACGGGCAGCCCCTCAGCAACCGCGTACTCCACGGCCTCGCGGCTGAGCTTGAGCATGCGGTCGAGCGTCCAACCCTCGGCGTACTGGCGGATGGGCGACGAGCCGATGAAGCAGGCCGCCTCGACCGCGATACCGGTGCGCTGCGAGATCTCGACGATCGGTTGGATATCGGCGATCACCGTCCGCGCGGCGCAGTTGGGCGCCACCTTCAGGCGCTGATCGACGATCTCGCGGGCCAGGCGCTCGACGTCCCGCGCCACGTGCGGCCCGGCCCCGGGCAGGCCGATGTCGGCCGACTCGATGCCGAGCTCCGCGATCAGGTGGAGGATCCTGAGCTTGTCCTCGATCGACGGCGAGCGCACGGAGGGTGACTGCAGGCCGTCGCGCAGCGTCTCGTCGTCCAGCTCCACCCGGCCGCGAGCCGGGCGCAGATCGCCGCCGCCGGCGCGATTCCAGTCGTAGATCAGCTCGGTCTCTGTGGGATGCATCATGTCCTCGCCATTATAGGGCCCCTCCGGGGCCGACCCTCACTCCCCCTTCCCCCTCTCTCCCACCTCACACCCACCCGCCCGGGAGAGAGGGGGGTGGAAAAAGCAAAGCTAATTTCTTCTTCTGTAGTCTCCCTCCTCTCCCCGGGCGGGCGGGCGTGAGGTGGGAGAGGAGGGCCGGGGAGGTGAGGGGGCTTCGGAGGGCATACCGCCGATAAATCCATAGACTCTTTGGGAGAGAAGGACCGGGGAGAAGAGGGCTTACACCGCCACGCCCTGCCCCACCGCCCGCGCCAGGAGGTCTCCCAACTGCGAGGTGGTGAGCGAGCCGCCGAGGTCGGGCGTCGTCTGCTCCTCGCGCAGCGAACGGACCACGGCCTCCTCCACCGCCTGGGACGCCGCGGCGTGGCCGAGGAAATCGAGCATCAGCGCCGCCGAGAGGATGGCGCCCACCGGATTGGCGCGGCCGGTGCCGGCGTACTTCGGGGCCGAGCCGTGGACGGGCTCGAACATCGAGGTCTGCCCGGGATGGAGGTTCGCCGACGCCGCCACGCCGAGGCCGCCCTGCAGCGCCGCGCCGAGGTCGGTGACGATATCGCCGAACATGTTGTTGGTGACGATCACGTCCAGGTCCTCGGGGCGCCGGACCATCTGCATCGTCAGGGCGTCGACGAACATGTGCCGCGATTGCACCTGGGGATACTCGGCCGCCACCGCGGCGAACACCCGCTGCCACAGGTCGTGGCCGTAGCGCATGACGTTCGACTTGTCCGCCATCAGCACCTCGCGGCGGCCGTGGGCCACCGCGTACTCGAAGGCGGCGCGGATGATGCGCTCGACGCCTTTATGGGTATGGATCTCCTCCTGCACCGCCACCTCGTCCGGCGTGCCGCGCTTGAAATTGCCGCCGACGTTGACGTAGGCGCCCTCGGTGTTCTCGCGGAAGACGACGAAGTCCACGTCCTTCTCGCCGCGGCCCTTCAGCGGGCAGAGGCGCGCGTCGTAGAGCTTGACGGGGCGGAGGTTGATATAGAGGTCGAGGCCGAAGCGGATGCCCAGCAGAATGTCCGCGGCGTGCTTCATGTCCGGCACCCGCGGATCGCCATAGGCGCCGATGAAGACGGCGGAGTAGTTCTCGCGGAAGTCGTCCAGAGCCCCCGCCGGGAGCGTCTCGCCGGTGGCGAGATAGCGGTCGGCGTCCCAATCGAAGTGCACCAGCTCCAGGGGCAGGTCCCAGGCCTCGGCCACGGCCGCGAGGACCTTCACCGCCTCGGCCGTGACGTCCTTGCCGGTACCGTCGCCGGGCAGCACCGCGATGCGCTGCGGCCGGCGTTCTGAGGGCGGAAGCGAATTCATAGCGAGGATGCTACCTCACCCCAGGCAAAACTTGCTTCTTCTTCGTTCCCCCTCTCCATCATCGAAGGGCAGTCCGCTCCAACCGCCGGAGCTCGTCCGAAGTCTGAGTGGGAAGCTCACCACCCGACCCGCCGCCGGATGAGGCATGACGGGGGGCACCGGCACCTTGAGGACGAGCCCCAGCTCGAAGACGAAGGGGATCTCCGGGCACAACCAGACGGAGTGCAGACCCGGCCAGCGGACGCCCTCGGGCAGGTCGAGCAGGCGGGGCAGCAGGCCGTTGCCTTCGACCTCGGCGCGCATCGGCCACACCGGGACCGGGGGATGCTGCGATGAGATCTGGCGCAGCGCGCCGGAGGCGACGGCATAGCCGAGCGGGCGCTCCTGGAAGTAGCTCACCGCGTCGTTCCAGGAACCGAGCCGCGGTCCCTCGCCGATCGAGGGGCTGTCCTGCCAGGCGCGCACCGCGAGCTTGCCGCGGCGCTCGGCGCTCCAGCGCCAGGGCCCGCCGTCGACGTCCGCCGAAGGATGGGGGAAGCGCAGCCGCGCCCGCGACGCCGGCTGGCGCGTCAGCAGCCGCACGCCCGGGGCCACCCACGCGGGCATCAGCATTCTGCGGAACAGTACCGAGGGAACGCCTTCGTCGTCCAGCACGCAGACGCGGAAGGTGAGCTGGGGATAGCCGAAGCGCAGCCGCGGCAGGGCGGTGAAGTGGAGCGAATCCTGGTGGAAGAGCAGCGCCGAGACGAACGTCCAGTCCTGGCCCTGCCACGAGTGCCGCTGATAGCGCAACGGATGCGGCGGCGCCGGCAGCGACCCGGTCGGCAGGGCCCAGTTCAGGTAGAGACAGTCGCGGACGGTCGTGCGCAGCATGGCTTCGGCCCCGAGGAACCATAGCGCGCGGCGCCGCGAGGTCGCAAGGGCGGAGGCCTCTCCGCTCCGCCGGGGCCGGCCCCTCACTCCCCCTTCCCCCTCTCTCCCGGCTCACAACCACCCGCCCGGGAGAGAGGGGGTTGAAAAAAGGCAAGAAAAAACTAATTTTGCCTTTGTAGTCTCCCTCCTCGCCCGGGAGGGTGGGCGTGAGGCGGGAGAGGAGGGTCGGGGAGGTGAGGGGCCTTCGGAGGGCATACCGCAACAACCGTCAATGCCCCCTGAAGCTGCCCCCGGCCCCACTTTTGCTACAGTTCCCCCTCCGGAAGTCTTTGACCCATGGAGATTTACATTCCAATGAAACATCCGAAGCGACTGGTAATCCTGGGCGGAGTCCTGCTGCTGGCGCTCCTCTCCCCCTTCTTGATGGGCGCCGAGCCGAAGGCGTCCCCGACCTCGCTCAACCTGCCCGCGGGCGCCGAGAAGGCGGCGAAGGTCATCGACCGCGGCGCGCTGGAGTCGCCGATCCGCTATCTGGCGGACGACCTCTTGGAAGGGCGCGGACCGGCCAGCCGCGGCGACAATCTGGCGCGGCTCTATCTGGCGACGGCCCTGGAATCCCTCGGCTTCCAGCCGGGAGCACCCGGCGGCGGCTGGCAACAGCCGTTCGACATGGTCGGCATCACCTCCGAGGTGCCGAAGACCTGGGAATTCCAGGCCGGCGGCAAGACCGTGCCCCTCCAGCGGTGGGACGACTTCATCGCCGCGAGCGGCGTTCAGGAGCCCACCTCCACGATGAGCAACGCCGAGCTGGTCTTCGTCGGTTACGGCATCCAGGCTCCCGAGTACCAGTGGGACGACTTCAAGGGGATGGACCTCAAGGGCAAGGTCCTGGTGATGATGAACAACGATCCAGACTGGGATCCGCAGCTCTTCGCGGGCACCACCCGGCTCTACTATGGCCGCTGGACCTACAAGTACGAGAGCGCGGCGCGGCAGGGAGCGGCCGGCGCGATCATCATCCACACCACGCCGTCGGCCGGCTATCCCTGGCAGGTCGTGCAGACCTCCTGGAGCGGCGAGCAGTTCGAGCTGCCCGCCGCCGGCGAGCCGCGTATCCAGGTGGCCGGCTGGGCCACCGAGGACGCGACGCGCAAGCTCTTCGCCGCGGCGGGCCAGGACCTGGCGAAGCTCGTCGAGCAGGCCAAGAAAAGGGAGTTCAAACCCGTACCGCTCGGCCTCACCACCTCGCTCACCCTCGCCAACAAGATCACCAAGGTGAAGACGGCCAACGTGCTTGGCCTGCTGCCGGGGAGCGATCCCAACTTGAAGGACGAGGTGGTGCTCTTCAGCGCCCACCACGACCATCTGGGCGTCGGCGAGCCGGACAAGACCGGCGACAAGATCTACAACGGCGCCGTGGACAACGCCGCCGGCTGCGCCCAGGTGCTCGCCATCGCCAAGGCCTTCGCCGCGCTGCCGCAGCGCCCGAAACGTTCCATCCTCTTCGCCTTCGTGGCCGCCGAAGAGCAGGGCCTGCTGGGCTCGCAGTACCTGGCCGCGCATCCGCCGGTGCCGCCGGGCAAGATCGCCGCCAACATCAACTACGACGGCGGCAACGTGCTGGGACGCACGGCCGACCTCACCTACATCGGCCTCGGCAAGTCCTCGCTCGACCAGGTGGTTCAAGCCCTGGCCGCCCGCCAGCACCGCAAGGTCTTTCCCGACCAGTTCCCCGACCGCGGCTTCTTCTACCGTTCCGACCAGTTCAACTTCGCCAAGATCGGAGTGCCGGCGATCTACCTCGACGCCGGCACCGAATACATCGGCAAGCCGAAGGAGTGGGGCAAGCAGCAGGCGGAGGAATACGAGCAGCACCGCTACCACCAGCCGAGCGACGAGTTCGATCCCCGCTGGAATTACGACGGCATGATCGAAGACGCCCAGCTCGGCTTCTACGCCGGGTTGTCGATCGCCGAGACGCCGCAGCTCCCGGCGTGGAATTCAGGGGATGAGTTCGAGGCGGCGAGGAAGAAGGCGCTGGGGGCGGTGGCTAAGGGGAAGTAAGAGACGACGCAGCGTCAAAAGGCCGCCCGGCACGCAGGAATCCGGGCGGCCTCAAGCTTCTTATTCGTGCTTCAAGCTGATCTCCAGAATCACGGGCTTGCCGCTCAGGGTCACGCCGTAGGTTCCAACCTCCGATGCTGTCTTCGTCTCGGTCTCGATGATCAGATCCTTACTTCCGCGCAAGCCATCGGCCGTCTTCAATACTGCCTGTGTCATCTTGGAGTCCATAGCTGGACGAATTGAGAGCGGCTCCAGATCCTCGCGACTACGGGCAAAGAGCACCAGAAGCCTTTCTGTTCCTGGTCGTTCGTCGAAGCGGAACCAGTGAGCTTCGCCGGGCAAGATCCTATCCCGATCGGCGGTCATTGCGGCGTCGGACAATCCATGCTCAGGATCGGGAAATAGGAGATTCGAGCCGCCTGAAGATCCAAGCTGTAGAAGCGCGATCTGGCCGTCGGCATTGCTAAGAAAGTGAAGCCTAATCCGTTCACCGGACCTGAAGATCCGATGATCGGTCACCTGTGTTCCGAGCCCTCCTTTCGGATCAGCCAATTCAATCCAATAGCTCAACCCCAAGATCTTCTTGACCCCCGGATTTGATACCTTTTGAACGGCACGGCGGCCAGTGGAATCGGCCTTTGGCTTCGGCGCAAGGACCGGAGAGCGGCCGACATACGGCTTCGGCTGAAGCGCCGTGGGAGAGCCGCTCGAAAGGTCGCCACTTGCCGGATCATAAAACAGCTCTTTGGCGCCGGGGATAGACTGCCCGCTCGCTAGGTCCCCCAATAGGCAAACCATCATCGCGAGAACATAGGTCACTTGCATAGCCTCGCCTCCTCTTCTCAACCCTTCTTTGGTGCTGGTTTCTTGGTCTTCCCAGAGTCTTTACCTTTAGTGGCCATATCCTGCATGCGCTGTATGAGACGGCTGCTCACCTTCGCCTGTGACAGTTTGACTAAGCCCATAGGAGAAACATCGAAGTTGTACCGAGGTGCGGAACTGATAGCCTTCAAAATAATGTCTTCCGACAGGCCAGACTGAACCATTTGGATCACCGCGGCGTTGTCGATGGCATCGCCTTGGCCGTCGGTGTGATTGAGTGATTTACCTCCCTCCAAGGAGGCAGCTGATTTCGCGGCGACCTGCATCTTTTCGTAATTTTCGCGGAATTCCTTGATCCGCCGATAGTCAACCAAAGCTTCCTTGACGCGATCGAGGGGTGCAGCACCCGATTTGGAAGTGAAGAAGCTGTCGTAGGGCTTGGAAAAGAACTTTTCTCCGGGATTAGCGTCGATTGCCTTGTTATAGTAGGTTGCCGCCTGTTCCAGATACTTTAGGGTCGTGTCAGCATCGTCCGCGCTATATCCGAGCGCCTCGTACGCGGTGCCCAAGGCATATTGGCGATAAGACTCCTCGCTCGGATTGGACTTCTCCGTTAAGCCCTCCAAAGCCTCCAGGTACTTGCTCCAAAGGCCATTCTCAGCAAGCCGCAGATAACTCTCTAGACTTCCCTTGGGCAGCAAGACTCCGAGGTTCTCTCGGGTTGGAGTCAGACGGGGAACTATCTGGTTCACTACCGCGGAGGCCCCGGAGCTTTCCAGATTGAATTTCTCAGGGGCTCCCGATCCTTCACGAAAATCGTTTCTCAGCTCATGGCGAACATGGTCGGCGTCAAGGCTCGCGCGCTTCACAAGATCAGTGACCTGATAGGCTGCTCCGAAAGCATAGGAAACCACCTTGTAGTTAACCATGACCTCATAGCTTTCATAGACTGGTTTGCCTTTCGCATCTTTTCCAACTTGGCGCTGTTGCATCTCTCTGCGTTTCTGCCACTCCTCGTTGTAATCGTTCTGCAGGACTGTGATCTCGATTTGGACTTCCGGTGTAGCCGAATCTACGCCCAGCCGGCTATCGGCACTGATTAGCTCGCTCTCGAGCTGAGATCGGATCCTTTCCGCCAGGGATTGATTTGCTGGGTCCTGACTGACGGCCTTAACATTGATCCGCGTGCCCATGAGAAAGACCTTCGGAGGTTTTACGCGGACTACGGTCGCGGTCTTCTTAACGAAACCAAAACCTTCCTTGGCTGCTCGGGCAGAAAGCGGAGCCAGGACCAAGGCGGCAAGGAGCGGCACTGCAGCTCGCAGTAACGGACAGTGTTTCATGGCTTCTCTCCCTAATCTAATCATTGGTTCTGCTGTTCGTTGGGTGCCGAAACCCGGGGAATCACTCCAATGCGAACGTCTCCCCGGCCGTCTTCCGGCAGGATTTGCGGATGCTGTGACGCTCCCTTATCCTTAAGGACCGACTCCGGGACCTTGCGCGCTAGTACATCGAACACCTGGCGCACGCTGGGCGGCTCCGGACCGGTCTTCAGCGCCTCGATCAGGTAGAAGGTAAAGTAGCTGTTGTGTATTGTTTCGCTCTCGAATGACCGCTCCGAGGCCCTGCTGGAGGTGATGACATAGGTGCCTTCGCCTGAGAGGAAAAGACGGGCCGTCTTGTCGTCGATGCCGCGGGTATCGAGCACGAGACTCTTGGCACCTTTTGTCTGGCCGCTGAAGCAGGTGTCGAGAAAGGCGACTTTGCGCCGCGCCTTGATCAGGGAGACTTTCCGGGAGAAGTCTTCGTACTCCAGCGCATCCAACCAGAGGCTTTTGACCGCTGTGTCGTAGGTGACGATATACCCGACTCCCTGGAGTCCGAGGTCGTCCTGTCGCGGCGAGCCATGGCTGCTGACGTAGAGGAAGACCAGATCCTCCTCCCCCGCTTTGACGATAATGTCGTTCAGGGAGCTCAGGATGTTGCCTCGGGTGGCCTTATCATCCGTCAGGAGGGTCACATGGGAAGGATCGAATCGGCCGTACCGGGGATCCGTGAGCACAGCGGCAAGGTCACGCGCGTCCTTGGCTGCGAACTGAAGAGTCGGAATGGACGGATCTCTGAACTTCCCGATGCCGATCACCAAGGCGTACTTGTCTCGGACATATCCCGGCAGAGGCGCTTGGGCTGGAGGGCCGCTGGTAGTGGCGGCCTCGCACTCTAGAGTCTTTACCCCGTTGAAGACCGCTTGGCTCCGGAAGAAATTCGACCTCTTGTCTCCCAGCGCTACGGCACTGCAATAGGCATACTTCCAGGCCTCCCCGAGGGCTGCGCAAAGACTGCTGGCCGTCTTCGCCTTGCCAAGGATCGCGGCGTGATCCGGCTGGCCCGCCACGTACATCTCCCGGATTTCGGCAACCATAGCCCGTGCCTGGTTGCATTCGGGGCTTTCGGCCCTCATCGCCGACGGCACCAGGAGGAAGCAGGCCAAGGCGACGCTCCATCGTCGAAAGATTTGCATGGTCTGCACTCCTCTCATGTCATTGGCCTACAAAATCGCGGAGTCGGGGATCGCTCAGAAGCCCTTGGAGGGAAGGGTCGCGTCGCAGATCCGCGAGTGCTTGGCGACGCGTTTCCTCTCGTGTCCCACCCAGGTAGAAGAATCTCTCCAGATGACGGACGGCTCCGTCCCGATCCCCCTCTCTCGCGAGGAGAACCGCTAGGTTGTAATGAGCCAGCCAGTGGTCTGGAGCGAGAGCAAGGGCTTTCTCGTAGGCGCCACGGGCCTCCTCGATACGGCTGGTAACTGCATCGGCCGCACCCAAGTTGGCCCACGCAGCCGGACTGTCGGGGTCTGCCACGGTGGCGCGCTGGAACTCGGCCCGGGCATCCTCATATCGGCCCCGACTCGCCAGGGCTTGACCCCGGCTCATGCTTTCCTTCGCCTCCCGAGTCGCGCTAGGCGGGGCACCGGCCAGTGGCGTGGGCTGCCGCTGCGCTGGCTCACCCGCGATGGCGGGTGTCGCGGAGACAGCAACTTCCTCACCTTTGGAGAACAGGAGACCGGCGAAAAGCGCGCAAAGTAGAAGGACAGATCCTCCTGCTGCCGGTACCAACGGTTGAAGCTTCCTCTTGATGGCAAGCGGCTTGCCACAATCTGGAGCTTGGCAGACCTCGCCCGATTCCACGGGAACCAGGAACCGATCGCACTCGCGCTGCTCACAGCGCCTTTGGACCACTTTCGTCAGACTCGGCATCGCCTCCGTCTCCGTACTTCATCTCATGCAAGACACCGCAACACAAAAAGGGGGTTAGCCGGCTGAAGCCTGGATCCCGGGCCTCCCTAAACAAAGCGTCCCCGTGCGTGTCTCGACAGGTGGAGGATGAACCGCATCGCCGGGAGGAACCCTCTTATGGAGAAATACGAGGATTTCAATCTCAGAATTGTCGCGGATGGAGAAGGGCATCGAGTATTGGCCCAGTCTTCAGCCGGAGAGGCGAGTAGCTCTTTTAGGCTTCCGGAGAACGGAGATCAGCAGAGCGAAACCTCCGCTGAGAGTGACTTCAGAGATCTTCATCCACGTATAACCAGGCAACAGACTTCTCCTGAAACTACAGGACTCAAGCTTTTCCAGGCGCTCCTGAATGACTCTGTCCGTCGGCTGTTCGATAAAGCTTCAGGCAGTCTTAGGGCCGAGGCTGGCCGGAACCTTCGGATCCGACTCCACATTGATCCCAATGACGCACGGCTCCGGCCGCTACAAGGAGTACCTTGGGAGCTCCTTTACTGCGCTGACACTCACGGATTTCTCAACCTAGACCGTCATACTCCTGTAGTCCGCTCGCTCGATGCTCTGCAGTCGACGTTGGCGGCGCCGCTGACGTCTCCTCTGCAGGTATTGCTGGTCATGGCCAATCCGGCGGGCACCTCGCCCTTAAATCTCCCAGAAGAACGAGCTGCGGTCGAGCAAGCCCTCCGGCGCATCGGCTCCGTCGAGCTCAGCGTCTTGGAGCATGCGACCTGCAAGGGGCTACGGCGCCGGCTGCGCGAAGAGAGTTTTCACATTGTCCACTTCATGGGACACGGATCCTTCAATGAGGCTAACGGTGAGGGTACTTTGCTGCTCGAGACTCCCGAGGGATTGATCGATTCGATACCGGGCGAAGTCCTGGCTACTCTCCTGAAACAGGGGGCGGGACCGACTCTAGTCATCCTCAATGCCTGCAAAACGGCAAAGTCCTCCGAGCAAGGAGGAGCAATGCCCTTTACCGGAGTCGCAGCGGCGTTGGTGGGAAAGGGTATCCCAGCCGTGTTGGCGATGCAGACATCGGTTCGCGACAGCGCCGCCATCACGCTGACGGAGGAACTCTATGGAAGACTGGCGGCGGGCGATCCGGTCGAGGCAGCACTATCAGAGGCCAGGCTCGCCCTCTATTCCACCGCTCCACGCTCTGCCGATTGGGCGATTCCAGTGCTCTTTGTGCGATCTGCAACCATCAGCGTTCCTACGGAATCTCAGAAAGCACCCGCTCCCCAAGCTTCTCGCCAGGAGACCGTCCCTTCCCAAGGGGCTGTTCCGGGAAGCCGTCATCAAAGCATCATCAATAATGCACCGGTCCATAACCAGAAAAACTTTCAAGGAGAGGTCTTCGATTTTCGCGAAGCCTCACTGGACTGTACCACCTTGGCGAAGTCAACGAAGGAATGACTAATGCCCGATGTAGCAGAAGAAACCAGCGACAGTTCGTCGGCCGAGCATCTCCGGACAGAGCCCGCAGAAGAGTTCGCGGCGGGAACCCCTCCGGACCTGGGCAGACCTCAGGCACCATTAGGGGAAGCCCGTCAAGAGCAGACGAAGAGGCAGCAGTGGGAACAAAATACGCCTCCGGAAGCCACTGCCAGCACATCACTTCCGCCAACCGATTCATTCAAACCGTCAGACGACCGCAGCAGAAATGGGGCCGTAACTCAATCGATTACTAATAACGCTCCGCAAGAAAATCAGACTAACCTTCAAGCAGGCCAAATGACCTTTGGTGACGTTTTCCTTGGGCCTGCCTCGGAAGCGACTAGGCAGAAATTCGAGGATCCAACAAAAGAGCTGCCCAGCAAGATTACCATTCCGGAATTTTCACTCGACGAGTATCCACATCTCACTGAAGCCCTCGAGGAACACCGCACGATCATCTTGAGCTCATTTGATCGCCGAGTCTCGTTCTCCGCAGCACACGCTCTCACTCGCCACGACATATATAAGAGCTATGATAAACGTCTGCTGGTCATCGAAAAAAAGATTGAAGAAGGGCGATCAGATTTGAGCATAGATATCTTTAGCAGACGCGAATACCGCGACAAGCAAATTATTCTAGTCGAGATCATTTACACCGGGCGCTTCCTTGAATCTTTACAAACAGAGAGTATAGCCGCTCCGGATCAGTTGAGAAAGAGCCTCGCTGACAAACATATCGCTATAGTCTGCACCACAAGTTGCGAGCTTTTAGGGGTTCCCCCTGATCAAGCCAATTCGAAGACTTTCCCGTTCTACCACTGCGATATACCTTACCTGTACCACAAGCTCACTCACTACTATCATCCCAGAGAGAGAGCACGGGCGATCGAGAAGGATCTACTACGACAACGAGAGCAGAAACTATGGGCTGACTTCCCCAAGATTGACGACTTCTTTAGAGAAATAGCTAACCTTCTGAGTTCCCCAGGCCAACTTGAAGCGGAGATCGAACGCCGGGACTCAATATTCCGGGAACGGCTCTCGGTAGAGTCGATTGAGATGCTTAAATCTGTCCGGCCAGTAGACCTGCTCGCCGATGGAGATTTGCTTCGGGCTACAGTTCTCTACACAGCCACCTACTTTCGAGATCTAACGCCTAACGACTTTGAAAGAATCATATGCCTGCTTCTTGGCGATGCAACCACCGAAGTAGAGACTGAGTCCCAAGTCGTTAACGAGAAGGGCGATGTACAGGTACGAAGGGAAAGGATAACAAGGTACTGGATCGATCTTTGGAACGAATCTCCAGATCGCGTTCTTCGAGAATGCTCGCTTGAAGCTGTATCGCGAGACGATTCGCCACAGGTGATCGACTTCACCAAAGGATACTTACGGCAAGATCTCCGCGCCCATCTAGAATCGAGATACTCCATCCTCCTTGCCAGAAACTTTAAAACCTTGCAGAACTCAGGCCTCCTATTCAGGCAGGATGTCTCTGAAGCGATTGTGGACAACTTGGTTCGTTTGTCGGTCGAGCGGACTATTTCTGATCCTTCCTACTGCAACCGGGACTGGCTTATACAGTTGATTGTCATGCTCAGGATCCATTTTGAAACGAGGGAGGGTCAGGAGGATCCTTCTGGAGACTTTCTCGCCCTACTTGCTCGACTAAGGGAAAACGAGATCCTTCGCAGACACTTCTACAGTCGTCTCTGCCAGTTGATCCGCGAGATGCTGCAGCACGCTGCTCTTCGTGAAACCATCCAAAGCTTTCTTAATTTTCTGGTTGCTCACGAGCACGGCGCGGCTCTCGATATAGTACTTGAGCTGGCAAGACGGCTTCGCTTCTCACCGGAGTTCGAAGCTTTCTATTGGATTAAGAGATTGCTCGACCAAGGCCGCTTAGAAATCCAGAAACGCACCTATCAATGCCTTTTCGCCCTTGTCAATGAGAGTGATGGTCGCTTCTATGCGATACTTGAAGCAATCCGGGGTTGGCTGCCAGAGACCACTCTTGATGTAGACCGGTACTCGCAGTCGAACCACTACGCATTGACTTTCCTACCCGATTATTGTTTTGCTACCGCCCAGAGCTTTCCCGCTAAGCATTATGGCGGGTGGCCTTGCCGGCACACCTTGTTCGCCGCTCTTCCGAGCGATCTCTCACAAGCAAGGGAGAAGCTCGATCTGCTCGCTGGCTGGTTCACCCACCCGGGGCTGAAGTCGACAGTAAGCGTCGAGGGTATAGATTCTGAAGATCTTCTCGCCCGATTCATGGCGGATCTCATCGAATTGTGGATCCTGATCCTGGAAGGTGTAGAACCAAGAGGAGCACATCCTCAAGCCCAATTACTGGCAAGGACTCTCCTGGATGCCTTTGCCGCACGGATTGACCGGCGTCAGCAGATCCCCCTCATCAGGAGGTGGCAGTGGCGCCAGCAAGTCTACTACAAACAAGTCAATCTGCTACCGGTTCACAAGTGGGAGGAGAGAAAGGCGCTTTTGGCCAAACGAAAAAAGCTTCTTGAAGTCAACCAGCGCTTCGTACAAGCTGGATCGCGGCACTCGTAAGCGCAAAGGATATCTGAAATGATCTCAACTCATCCCTTAGATAAAATCATTCGCCGTCTAGAGTCGAATTGGTTACCGGCTCAGCTCGATTCGGGAGAACGTCTGATCATTTTTGATGTCGGTGCGGGCAAGGTGCTCTCCAAGAAGCCGCTGATCTCCCTCGGACGGGAGATCCGTTATTATCTCGTGAATACGCGTAGGCAGCCGGTCGAATGTGAGGGGCCGGTATCTCGGATCAAAAGCGCCTCGACTCGCCTTTCAATCGACATCGCGATCCGGTACGATGCTCGATGCGATCAAGGCAACGAGGAGAAGCTGGTCGCGGCTCTAGCACGGGGAGACCGTCCGGCTTCGGTAGTCGACCGCTTCATCTGCGATCGAGCCGAAGACTTCGTGGCTGGTGAAAGCACAGCAGGGCGCGATGTCTGCCTGGAGTTCCCGCAGCTCCAAGGGGCCCTGCAGGCCTTCATCGCCGAACGCGCTCGCTACGAACTGGGTCTCACTTTGGACGTGCTGGCGCGCCCCCAACTCGCGGACCAGATGCAGGTTATCGCTGTGAAAACCGACTATTTCCCTGCAAGGGTCAGCGATCACGATGATCAGGTGGAGATCAAGATCACGACAGACCTCGAGATCGATACTGCCAACAGCATGCGTGCTGTTCTCTTTCATCATCGGGCGGCCGGACTGGAGGATTGCGTCCGGCAGGTGGTCCGTCAGGTACTAGCAGAACGGGTCACACTTCATTCTTTCACCTTCGAGCTGACGAGCACGGTGCGGCGGCGTCTGATTGATGCCATCAACGAGCGCTTGGCTCAAGAGGGGCGACGGATCGCCTATCTTCAGGTTGAGAGTCGAACTGACGGTCACAGAGCAGGGGCAACAGGGGAAATTGAACGCTCCGTCTCTTGTAAGATCGCAGACTGCGAGGATTTGATTGATATAAAACATAGACTGAAGTTAAGTTTATGTGATTTTGGGCGTTTCCGCAGCTCAGGGATCGATAACGTAGAATCCTGGGTCACTGTAAGACTAGAAGACATCACTCGGGACGTGCTCTTCGAGAGGAGATATCTTGATCTGCTGCTTGCGTTTCGACCGGACGAGATCGAGATCAAGACTCGCATAGAGCGAGAAGTTGGAGAGGTAGGTTATACGGTTAAGCAGTTGATTACTGCTCCGGCCTTGGAGCCTCTCCGGTGGAAGGAAGGTTTCCTCATTGAGGATATCAGCGACACCTTCGCAACTCGCGACTCACGTATCGAGGTTGGACTCAATATAGTCGTGAAGGGCAGGATTTCCGACCTCAGAAATCCAAACCTACAAAAATACCTTACGCCCCGTAGTAGGCTGTTCAACGACCTCAGAGAGGCCGTCTTACGAGAAACGCGACAGATCATCCATGGAGTCAGTCCTGAGCATTTCTATATGCGCTTCGCTTACTCCGATGACCCAAGTGCGCCTGCGGTCCGGGAGACGCTTGAAGCACAGATCGGCAAGCTCCTGGCGGACCGGTTAGCTATCGAAGACATCGGTGTCATTGCAAAGCCCCTAGAAACCGAACTCACCAAGCGCCTGGAGCATCTGCAACGAGGCCCACACAGGGTGGATGTTACGTGCTCGCCTTTGAACCGGGGCGGCGAGGAGGTACAATACCGGATCGACTTTGACATTCTAGGCGTTCCTCCTGATGGGTGGTATGCCTTCCGAGCGAAGTGCCATACCTTCCCCAGGAAAATCCGGAAGACTATCTCCAACAATGACGACAGGATAGGCGAGGAGATCTCGCAAATCAACTTCGAAAATCCCTTCGAAGATCTCGAGGTGGAGAGGGCCATTATCGAGAGCGCCGAGCAGGAACTACAAAGAATCAGGGAAGTCATTGCCGAGGATGTGAAGACCAAGCTCCAGGTGGCGCCACGTGACATTCTGCAGTTCACGGACCTCGGTCGGTACCGTGATTTGATGCAAGTTATCCAACAATCCATCCGAGAAAAGGTGGAAAGGGTCTTCGGCCTGAGAATCAACATCGTCAATATCAACCGTCTCGCCACACATGGCGAGCAGAAGGGTAGCGAAGCCGTTAGACATGCTATTGATACCTCGATGGAAACCGGGAAAGAGATTCTGAGCAGGAAGAAAGCCGATCTGTTGATGCTCTACGAGAAGAGGAAACAGATGCTTGAGGGTGATATTGGGAGCGACGATCCAGTCCTTGCCGATCTGGAGCAGCGCATCAAGACTCTTGAAGAGGAGGTTTCTCCCGATCAGTTCACACGTGGCCAACAGGAGGTCAAGGCACTGCTTCCGGGCAGAAGAGGAAACTCTCGTTCCGAAGAGTGGAAGAGGCTGGCCCTAGGGGAGGAGTCCACTGAGCCCCCCAGCGAACCAGCTCGCCTCCCTAGTTCAGTCGAGGAAGAGGCGTCTTGACCTCGTAGGGTATTCGTAACCGGCTTATTTCTTCTAATCGGACGCCCCAGCGGTGCGCGAGATCGAGCTGCCCGTGACCGATGAAATGGAAGATATGGAACGGCTGGCGGAGAGCCCGGCGGAGCTTCGTCGTGCTGGCCTTTTCGAGAAATTCCAGCTCGACGCGACCAGGTGAGGCGATGGACTCCCAGGCCGCTTTCACCGCCTCCCATTCCCGCTCCGTGCCGAGCGGCTGGCATTGCCGCGGCCGAGCTGAAGCCACCAGCACCCGCAAGGGTGGCTCGACACGCAGACTGCGAGTCGGCTGCGGGATTTCCGGATAACGAACGATGGAAACGTCGGGCAGGAGAGCCAGGAAGTCGGAATCCGGATCGTAGAGGTATTCCCAGGGCCAGCCCCAGAGCTCGGGGCTGCGCAGGCGGAGATGCAGGCGAAGACCCCTGCCGTCATGGCGCGCCTGGCGCAGGCAGGTGTTCCAGAAACTCCCTACGTTGCCGCCGAAGACAGCCGAGAAGAGGCGCTGGCCGATCTCCTGGATGGTTCTCCGTTCCCCGGATACCGGCGCAATGTCCCGGCGAACGACACCGGATCCAGCGAGCAGCTCGCCGGCGTCTCCCGCGAAGAAAGGCGCGGCAAAGGGATTCCGGGCGTCCCCCATCCCAGGGACGCTGACACGAGATACGTAGGCTTCGCCCTCCCTGCCGATCTCGAGGTCGAAGTCGTCGTAATCCCACGGCATCCCCTTTCAAAGACACATCACCACCGGGATTTGTTGAGCTGTAAGCAAGGGCGCCTTCAACCGGAGCAGGCAGATAGAAAACAAACTACAGCAGTGCAGGTCCGTATCTCCGTAGGAACAGACCGTATCACAGCACTACAGGACGATATCTAAGCACTACAGGACATAAGCCGGCATTATGGGACCGCATCACGGCATTACAGGACGAATACACAGCGTTATAGGACATATCTCGGCATTACAGGACATAACTCACCGCCTTATAGGACGTATCACGGCACTATAGGACAGGATCACCGCACTACAGGACCGTACAAGGAGAGACGTAGACCGAGCTCGGGTGTGGCGGACAGAAATCCCTGATCAGCGCCGGGAGCGGCGGGTCTGCTGCTGCAGCGCCTCCTGAACGGCGTTGCGGATCCTCTCGTTGAGCTGTTCGAGCGACAAAGAAGCGGCCGTGGGCTCCGCCGGCGGGCTGGAGGGCTGGCCGATCACGTCGCCGAGACGCCGCTTCGCCCGGCTGACCGCATCCGGACAACCGAGCTCGAGGAGGTCGCTGGGTGGAATCTCCAGCAGGTCGGCCAGCTCCAGGAGATGGCGGACTCGCAGGTCGAGCGTGCCGTCGAGCATGCGGTAAATGTTGCCGCTGCCGATGCCGAGCCGGTGCTCGAGCTCCCGGTTCTTCAGGCCGGCCGCCCGCACCGCCCTGCGGAGCACCTGGCGGAGCTGTCTGAGATCTTGTTCGGACATGGGATCTCTCCTACCTCGCCGGCGCCGGCTCCTGCCGGTCCGCCTCGATCGAGATACTCACCCTCACCTCGTCGCCGAGCAAGGAGCCGCCGGAATCGAAGACGCGGTTCCAGACGATGCCGTACTCCTTGCGGTTGAGCGTAAAAGCCGCCTCGAAGCCGGCCTTCTCGCCTTTCGGCGTCTGCGCCGTGCCGAGGACCTGCACCGGAATCATGACCGGCTTCGTCACCCCGTGGAGAGTCAGATCGCCCGTCACGTCCAGGGTGGACGCGTCCTTCGCGGCCACCTTGGTGCTGGTGAAGGTGAGGGTAGGGAACTTCTCCACGTCGAAGAAGTCGGCGGAGCGCAGGTGATTGTCGCGATCGTCGTTGTCTGTGTTGATCGATGCCGCCTGCACCGTGAATTCGACGCTGCTCGCCGCCGGGTTCTGCCGGTCGTACTTGATGGCGCCGTGGAAGTCCCGGAACCGGCCGTGGACGTTGGAGACGAAATGGCGGATGGAGAAATCGACGCTGCTGTGGTTGGGGTCCACCTTGTAGATAGCGGGCTCGGCCGCGGCGAGGGCGGGCAGGAGGAGGGAAAGAGAGAGAACCTGCAGGAACGGCTTGGTCTTCAAGATCGTTGCCTCCAGAGGCTGAACAGACTTTACTACAGGGCGGCCATATAGGGCCGCCCCTACAGATCGCTCTGTGGCGGATCTGGGTTCGTGCGTTATGGGCAGGAGGTCGATTTACCTCGAAGTGGTCTGTAGGGGCGGCCCTATGTGGCCGCCCTGGGTGGCGGGGGCCCCGGCTTCAGCCCACCACCGGATCCACCTTCTCCGGATCCACGCCCAGCTCTTCGATCGCCTTGCGCGGCAGACCGTGGTCGATGCGGCAGCGGCGGGAGAGCTGGTCGAGCGCGGCGACGGCGACGCATTCGGCGTCGATCTCGAAGAAGCGGCGTAGGGCTTCGCGGGTGTCGCTGCGGCCGAAGCCGTCCGTGCCCAGGGTGTAGAGCCGGCCGGGCAGCCAGCGGGCGATCTGGTCCGGCACCAGCTTCAGGTAATCGGAGACGGCGATGATGGGCGCGTCGTCGCCCTCGAAGAGGCTCGCCACGTACGGCTTGCGCGGCTCCTGGTCGGGATGGAGCAGGTTCCAGCGCTCCGCCTCCAGGGCGTCGCGGCGCAGCTCCTTGTAGCTGGTGACGCTCCAGACGTCGGCGGCGATGCCGTAGCGTTGGGTCAGGATCTCCTGCGCCCGTAACGCTTCTCGCAGCAGCGAGCCGCTGCCCAGGAGGTGCACGCGCGCCCGGTCGTCCTCCGGGTTGTCTTCCATGGGGGGCGCATCCTTGAGCTTGTAGAGGCCCTTGAGGATACCCTCCTCGGTGCCGGCCGGCATCGGCGGCATCGGGTAGTTCTCGTTGTAGAGGGTGATGTAGTAGAAGATGTCCTGGCGGTCCGTGAACATCCTCTTGAGACCGTCGCGGATGATCACCGCGAGCTCGTAGGCGTACGCCGGATCGTAGGCGAGGAGGTTGGGGACGGTGCACGCCAGGAGATGGCTGTGGCCGTCCTCGTGCTGCAGGCCCTCGCCGTTCAGCGTCGTGCGGCCGGAGGTGGCGCCAAGCAGGAAGCCGCGCGTGCGCTGGTCGGCGGCGGCCCAGATCAGATCGCCGATCCTCTGGAAGCCGAACATCGAGTAGAAGATGAAGAAGGGGATCATGTCGATGCCGTGCGTGGCGTAGGAGGTGCCGGCGGCGATGAACGACGCCATCGAGCCCGCCTCGGTGATCCCCTCCTCCAGGATCTGGCCGTCCTGGGCCTCGCGGTAGTAGAGCAGCATGGCCTTGTCCACCGGCTCGTAGAGTTGGCCGACGTGGGAGTAGATGCCGAACTGGCGGAAGAGCGACTCCATGCCGAAGGTGCGCGCCTCGTCGGGCACGATGGGCACGATATTGCGGCCGGCCTCCTTGTCCTTGAGGAGCTGGGTCAGCATCTGGACGAAGACCATGGTCGTCGAGACGTCGCGGTCCACCCCTTCGAAGAACCGGCCCCAGGTATCCTGGCCCTGCGAAACGGCCAAGGGCTCCCGGCGCACCTTCCGCGCCGGCACCGGGCCGCCGAGGGCGCGGCGGCGCTCCCGCAGGTACTGGATCTCCTCGCTGTCCTCCGGCGGGCAGTAGAAGGGCGCGTCGTGCAGGTCCTTGTCGGAGATCGGGATCTCGAAGCGGTCGCGGAAGAAGCGCAGCTCGTCCTCCGTCAGCTTCTTTTGCTGGTGGGTGACGTTCTTGCCCTCGCCGGCTTCGCCGAGGCCGTAGCCCTTCACCGTCTTCGCCAGGATCACCGTCGGCGATCCCTCGTGCTCGACGGCGGCCTTGAACGCGGCGTTGACCTTCACCGGATCGTGGCCGCCGCGCCGCAGGTTGCGGAGCTGCTCGTCCGAGTAGCTCTTCACCAGCTCCAGCAGCTCCGGATACTTGCCGAAAAAGTGCTGGCGGATGTACGAGCCGGGCTCCACGACGTACTTCTGATACTCGCCGTCGAGCGTCTCGTTCATGCGCTGGATGAGCAGGCCGGTGTTGTCCGCCTCGATCAGCGGGTCCCAGTCGCCTCCCCAGATGATCTTGACGACGTTCCAGCCGGCGCCGCGGAAGGCCGTCTCCAGCTCCTGGATGATCTTGCCGTTGCCGCGCACCGGGCCGTCGAGCCGCTGCAGGTTGCAGTTGATGACGAAGATCAGATTGTCCAGCTTCTCGCGGGAGGCGAGGGTGATGGCTCCCAGCGCCTCGGGCTCGTCGGTCTCGCCGTCGCCGAGGAAGGCCCAGACCTTGCGCTGCTGGGGATCGCGCAGTCCGCGGTTGCGCAGGTAGCGGTTGAACTTCGCCTGATAGATGGCGGAGATGGGGCCGAGGCCCATGGAGACCGTGGGGAACTCCCAGAAGTCGGGCATCAGCCAGGGATGGGGATAGGAGGATAGCCCCTTGCCCCGCTCCACCTCGCGCCGGAAGGACTCCATCTGATCGAGCGTGATCCGTCCCTCGAGGAAGGCCTGGGCGTACATGCCGGGCGAGCCGTGGCCCTGGAAGTAGATGATGTCGCCGTCGAACCCGCCCTCGCCGCGGCCGCGGAAGAAGTGATTGAAGCCCACCTGGTAGAGGGTGGCCGCGGAGGCGAAGGTCGAGATGTGCCCGCCGAGGCCCGGGTACTTCTTGTTGGCCCGCACCACCAGGGCCATGGCGTTCCAGCGCACGATGCTCTTGATGCGCCGCTCGAGGGCCCGGTTTCCCGCGTAGGGCGGCTCCTCACTCTTCGGGATGGTGTTGATGTAGGGCGTGTTGCCGGTGAAGGGAAGGACGACGTCCTTCTCGTATCCCTTCTCGAGCAGCTTCTGGAGGAGGAAGCAGGCGCGGTTCCGCCCCTCCCTCTCGACGACCTGCTCGAAGGCGGTCAGCCACTCCTCGGTCTCGTCGACGTCGGTATCGTTGCCTCCACCCGGCCAGTTGAGTGGAGCCTGGTACTTGCTCATCCCGGTGTCTCCTTCCTCGCCGGCGGGGCGCCGCGGCCCCGCCTACCCAGCTTGGAAGGTTCTCACGTCGGGCGGGGGGAGGGCAACTGCGGGTTCCGGGAGCGCAGCAGGAACGTCCGGTCGATCACGGCCCAGTCATCGGCGGTTCGCAGATTCCCATAGCCGCCGTGAAAGGTGGTGTTGAGGACGTCGCTCAGCGACCAACCCGCTCCGCGCGGGAAGCGCATCGGAGGCAGGAACAGCACCTCGAAGTTGGCCGGGCTCGGCGTGGCGAAGAGCTTCAGCCTCTCCCGGCCTTCGACCGGCATCTCCTCCGGAGTCCCGTGCAGGAGCCGGTAATCCTTGGGGATGAACAGGGTCAAGTCCTCTCCCTCACGCATTCCAACCTGAAGAGTATGTCCAATTTCGAGCAGCTCATGAGATCCGAGCGGCGGGAACACGGCTTGGACTCTGCCGGTAAGACCAACATCCAGAATATAGATGTAAAGCGGCACCCTGGACCGATTTTGAATCTCCAAGATAAGCCGGTCGCCCTCGAAGAAGACGGGCTCATCGCCGGTGCCCAGAGAAGGAGAGGCACAGTTCCCCTCCTCTAGGCGATAGAGGTGGAAATCGATCGCTTTTTCCAGCGGGCTGCCGGGGTTGCCAAGCCCCACCACCCCGCGCAGGCGGGCGGCATTCTCGAGATTCGCCACCAGGCTCCCCAGGGCCTCGGGATGCCGGCGCGGAAACGCCGGGGCCAGGAGCTGTCCATCCCGTCCCACGGGCACCCATGTCTCCTCGGAGAGGGGGCCTAACATTGGAGCCGGATCCTTTGGCTGAGCGCACTTCCGGGCCTCCAGCAGATAGACTCGGACATCCGCCGGATCTCTCTCGTCTCCACGGTTCGCTATGCGTAGAAGCTTCGACCCCTGAATTAGATCCGCCAGCGCACGTACCGAAGCATGGCCCGAGGGCGCGGCGATCTCCACTACCAAGCGCACGCCCGCCAAGGCATGGGAGGACTCCACCGCCCGCCCACCCGGCTGGATCGCGCCGGTCCTCTCCTCCTCCACCACCCACGCCTCACTGGAGGTGACGCCGACTGACGAGATCTCCAGCGCTCCCACATACTTCGACGCCTCTTCAGTCGACCTTGTCGCCGGAGCGTAGACTTGCCATCGTGAGCCCAGTGTCAAGCCGCACACCTTACCCGCCTGCAGGACCACCGTGTCTCTCTCGCGGCTCTCGACAGGCAGGAAGCTCATGGCGGGCAGATCACGGACGCCGAAGACCTCCCGGTCGCGCGCTCCTTCAACCTCCGGGTGCTGGGTCCGGAAATGCGCCGTCACCCGGGGCGCCACGCGTTCGAAGACATCCCGCCAGGTGCCACCGGAGAAACCGGAGTCCCTCAAGGCCGCGGCCAGAAAACAGGTGAGGGCGCCGTGCGCGAACCGCCGCGGTTCTCCGATGAGGATCTCGTTGGCCGTTTCCATGCTGCCACAGGCGGCGAGCATCACGTACTTCTCGCCCAGGCGCCGGCGGGCGGCGGGCGAATCTTCTCCGCCGGAGAGCAGCGCGGCCGCTTCCGCCGGCACCTTCGCCGCGAGCTCGACGGCGGATCTTCGATCCGGCGGCACCGATCGGCTCTTGCCGGCGAAGGCATCGCGCAGCATCGTCCCCGCATGACAGCAGTCGAAGATCAGCGTCACGAACGGAGTGACCGCCGTCAGGCGCAGCAGCCAGAGATAGATCTCGTCGTCGGTGATATCTCGGTTGGGATAGGGGAGTCGGCCGCCGTCGTAGGGCACCAGGGTCTCGTCGAGACCGTCGGCCTCGTCACCTTCGGGACCGTCGGTCTGCTGCGAGCCATGGCCGCTGTAGAAGAAGACGACCTCGTCATTCCCTCCCGCCCGCTCGACCAGGGATTCCATGGCGGCCAGGATGCCGTCTCGCGTGGCCTGCTCGTCACGCAGCACCGTGATCTGATCGTCGGAGAAACCGAAGCGGCAGCTCAGGGTGTCGTGCAGGATCGCCACGTCATTGCCACACCCTTCGAGCTGCCACTCGGAACCCAGCTTCGGATAGCGATCGATGCCGATGAGCAAGGCCCAGCGGCCGCGCATCTCGTCCGGCATTGCCCCTACCCCACCATCACGCGCACGGCGGGATCGCCCAACACGGCGTAGTTGCGAGCATCGTTGTTGGCTGTCCAGAGTCCCGCGATCTCTTCCTCACCGGCCTTGTCCCCGTAGCCCAGTCGCTGCAGCGCCAGGGTGAGATCCGTCGCCAGCTCGCCGTACCGCTGGTTGAACCACTCCATGGCGTATCCCACTGGATAGCCATCCATCAACACCCGCAAAGTGCTCTCGAAGGCCTCCGTCTGGCTCATTGAGCGTTGACCGAGAAAGGAATACGCCCAGGCCCGTTCGACATGGCCGATTACTGCCAGCGCTCCGCCTCCCGGATGGCTGAGGAGGCGCTGTGGCAGACGGGCCACGAACGGCGTGGGCGCCAGGGCCCGGGGCGGCTGGCCGTCGCGTATCGCGAACTCGTCCACCGCAGGAGTTCCGACGCCGTGACATGCAAAGTGGAAGGCCACCAGACCATGAATACGGGCGCCGCTGCTCACGTCGTCGCCGGAAAAATAGTGCTCGGAAGGCACGGACCGGCGCCATTGCTTCGGACCCGGCCAGTCCTGACACAGGAGCGCTCCCTGGTGATCTCGTTGCAGAGAATCGCCGTGGGAGAAACCCATGCCATGGCTCGCCGTAAACAGTAGTGCCGGAGTTTCGGCGCCGCCGAGGAAACCTGCGAGCCGTTCCTTCGTCGCCTCCTCCGCGAGAACCGAGATCACCTCCCAGGGCGGCGACTGCTGCCACTCCTCGGGAGTTCCGAGCCGCTCGCCGAGAGGCCGTACCAGGTGATCGGCGCTCAGCCCGGTGGCGTAGTCGTCGGAGTTGCGCACGCCGAAGAGAGCAATTTTCCGGCCGTGCCCAGCGCCGTTCGTCTCGGCCTCCACTACGCTCTGCGCATATCTCGCGTACTCCTCCGCCGTATCGAACGCCACGCGGCCTACGGCGTACTGAACGTCGATTTGGTGCTGCAAATGAAAGGGGATGCGCTCCGGCCCACCCACGAGAAGCAGGTAGTAAGGCAGCCGGTTGGGATTTACGGGACCGGTCGCCGCACCACAGGCTGTCAGGAAATCCTCCTTGCTCATGCCTTCGCGGTAGCCGTCGGCACCGCTGAGTTCCCGGTACAGGTGCTCGAAGCGCTTTGCCGCCTCTGCTTGGCGATGCTTGAGGAGCGGCGCCAGAGCCTCGCGAATTTCCGGACTTTCCTCCTCGTGAAACACCACTCCCCAACCGGTCTTCGCCAGGTCTTTCGGATCGATTCCCGGCATGAGCGCCCGTTCGCGCTTCTTCGGCTGACTGCGGAGCCCCTCCAGGATCTCGTCCGCGGTCATGGGGGGAAACAGGTAGTCGCCGGTACGGGCATCGACGCCATTGAAAACGAAGACCCCGTCTTCCGGTGTGATCGATTCCATGGCAACAGTCCGTTGAGGATTCATCACATCGCCTCCTTCGGCAGCGTGTAGCTCACTCCGAGCGGGCCGCCGACGCGCAGCTCCGGCTCCCTATTCGACGCCCTGGCCTTGGAACCCTCCGGTTCAAAGACGATCTCGAGATGAACCACGCGGCCGCGCTCTTCCGGCGCATAATTGCTGCCGTCCAGATAGGTGTAGTTCCACCAGATCCAGCGCTCCCCCGACATGACCATCGTCTCGCGGCTATCGGGTTTGCCCAGCAAGCTTTCCACCTCGGCAGCCGTCTTTCCCTCCACCATGTCGCGGATCTCATCGAAAGATCGTGCGGATTTCGCGCGCTGGTGGTTACAGGAAATTCCACCGAGGAGCAGCAATAAGATCATGCCCATACTCGATCGTCTCACGAGCGTTACCTCGCAGAAGGATGCGGACCAGCGCGGACGGAAAGGGCCGCGCTGGTCCATGGTCAGGCTCATCGGTGGCCGGATTGGCCCTTACCTCCCTTGGGCCCGTCATAGGGCGGAGGCGTCGGTGGCCGGTCGATGTCGGGGTCGGTGACCCCCGGCCCTTCGATGGGGGTGTCGCGCCGATTCTGAGACTCCACACCTGACTGTCCGTGCTGCTTCGAAGCGCTCTTTTCTTGCATAGGGCCTCTCCCTCCTTTTGCGGCCAAGCGAAAGGGCTTCCGGAGGCGGTCGCGGCTCGCCGTCTCGCTGGACGACCTCTGCCTGTCACCGTGTCCTTGAAGAAGAGACACGTCTCGGGGTTGCTTGTTTATGAGCTGTGGGTTGCGAGCGAACCCAAGAGACCTGCGGATCTCAGCGCCACTCGCCGTGGATCTCGAAACCTGCCCAGTAATAAGGGGAGCTCCAAGCTTTCTGCTCGGCCATCCATCGCTGAGCGCTCCGCAGCGCTTCGGCCGGCGATTTCCTTTCGATGAGAAGGCCGTGATAGAAACGCTCCATCAACCTGGGCGTGGACTCCTCACTGACGTTCCACAAGCTGACCACGACGCGGGCTGCGCCCGCGTACATGAAGCCTTGTGTCAATCCCATATAGCCTTCCCCTCGGATGTCCCGGCCGAGCGCCGTCTTGCAGGCGCTCAGAACTACGAGATTCGCGGGAAGCTCCAGATCCTGGATGTTATGAAGCCGCAGCCGCCCCTCGCGAGGCCGTCCCCGTGCGTCAACCTGAGAAAGAACGATGCTCGATAGCTCCGGATGCTCGGGATGGTTCGTGGCGTGGCTAGCGAAGTGGACGATTTGGTAGTCACCGAGCTTACCGCTCATCACCAGATCGCGGGACGCTTGCTCGCCGAGAGCCTTTAGGGTCCGCTGGTCCGCAGGCACGAGCGAGAGAATGGCAAGGGCCTCTTTCCTGCTGAGCGGCAGTTGAGACAGACCTGGTTCGGTGAAGATTGGATCTGCCAGCACAGCTAGGCGGCCGGACGGCGGCCGCCGGTCCCTCAACTCACCCCTTATCGCTTTGAGCACCGAGGCGGAGGGGAGATAAGAAACCCGGTGGCGCAGCAGCAAGGGGACCGGCCAAATATTCGCCCAAATTTCAGCGCTCGATGACGGATCAGGCAGGAGTGCAAAGGGCACCAAGTGAATTGCCCCGTCGGGAACCACGACAATGCCGCCACTACCGAGCCGTTGAGCCACCGGGGCCAAGAGAATCTCGCTCAACTCCCGCGCCAGCGGTATCGCTTTCCGCTGGTTGGTGGACCACTGGCCCTCCGAGAGCAGCTCGTGCAGCTTTCGCGCTCGGTTCTCGATCACACTCCGTGCGGGAAGCGTGAAGACCTCGATCGCGGAAGGCGTCACCAGCCACAGAAAGCTTCGCGCGTCACCCAGGTGATATTCGAGCAGTATGCCGTCGACGTCCAGAAGCTGCTGTGTTTCCGCGAGGGTGATCGGAACGGAACGGCTCGCGGTGGCGGCCCAGATGTCTTTTCGCCGTAGGCGAAGATCCAAGGTCTTGAGATTCTCGAGGAGCTCGGCTTGCTTTCGCTGGACGGCGAATGTGGACCTGCCGTCTTGTTCCAATTGCAACCGGACCTCCTCGGCCTTGTCAATCGCTTTCTCGAGCCCACGTCGCTTCGCCAGGAACGCGGCATCCGCTCGCTTCAAAACCCGGGCGCGGAGCCGCGAGGCAGTCAGAGAGCTCAACAATTCCCGCCAGCGGCTCTTCTCGCTTGTCTCGAAGGAGGCCGCGACATCTCTCGGCGGAGTGAAACGAGCCTGCGGTTTGATCAGGAGATCGATCAAAAGTCCGTAACCCTTCTGCCGGGCGACCACATATGTACGGTTCAGCTCGTCCTCCGGCCTGCTTGCAGAGAGAGAGCCGAGGATCTCCAGCGCCACTTCTATTCGTTGCTGCGCCACGACGGGATTGCCGCGCAGGCGCTCGGCCAGCGCCGCTTCGTAAAGCGCTGCCATTTCATTCTCTCGCAATCCCTGCTGTCGTGCGATCAAAACCGCTTGGTCCAGATTCGCCAAGGTGTTCCTGAAATCCTTCCGGCCGAGCCAGAGGTGCCCGAGATTCAGGCGAGCAACCCCCTCGGACGGGAGGTCACCGATCTGGTGAAAAATGGTTAGTGCCTGCTCCTGTAGATCCTTGGCTTGAAAAAAATCTCCCTGTTGCTGAAGGATGAGGCTCATTCCCGCCAGGCTGACGGCCTTTCCTCGCAGATCGCCAGCCTGTTCTCGAAACCCGAGCGCCAACCTGGCATATGCAAGGGCATTCCTGAGGTCTCCTGAATTTAGATAGAGCTCGGACACGCGGGAAAGGATCTGGGCTCGGTCATCGGGAGCTCGACGGCTGCCGAGGACCTCGCGTGCTCTCTCATAGAACGAGAGCGCGTTCTGGAATTTCCCCAGCGTGACGTGGACCTGACCCATGAGAAGCAGGAGCTGCAGCTCCTGCTCTTCCATTCCCTGCGTTTGCACGAGCGCCAGGGCGGTTTCACAGGCCTCGAGGGCATTCCAACTATCTCCACGTTGGAGGAGAAGAAGGCCGAGGTTGAAGAGGGCATTGGCCCGGACCTCAGGATAGCTATGTTTCTGCGCAATCCGCACAGCCTTCCTGTAGTATTTTTCTGCGGTTTCGAGATCACCGAGCCGCTTCTTGCAAAGGCCTACCGCGACAAGTTGAGCGGCCTCCATGTAGGAGTCGCCAGCCTGCCGAAAGAGATCCAAGGCCTGCTGGTGGAGCAACAGAGATCTTTTGAATTGCCATTGCTCGAACCGAACGGCTCCGGAGCGCCGAAAGGCTTCTGCCCGTCTCTGGGGTTTCCCCAAGGTTCGCCAGAGCCTTTCCGCTTCCTGGAATCCCGCCAGCGCCTCTTCGAGCTTCGATGGCTGCATTCGGGCGAGTGCACGGGCCTCATAGAAGATCCTTTCCGCCCGGGCGTTGAGCTGGTCCCGTGCGCTCGCCCAGCGGATCGAGCGCAACCGGAAGCGATACGTTCCCTCGCTCCCCGCGCCGTCGATCTCCACGTAATAGGTACCCGGCGTGTCAGCCAAGAGAAATATTTCCTCCGACCTTGAAGCGAGCGTCGGGCTGTCGATCTCGTATAGCTTTCCTCCGCCGGGCCTGTATAGCTTTAGAAGCACGTCAATGGCGTCATCTTTCACCACGTCCTGATCAACCACCGCATGCAGAAGCTGTCCGGGTTTCAGAGTGAAGCCATAGCGATGAACAACCCCTTTGGCCAGGTGCTGCTGAGATTGCCCATTCGAGCCCAACTTAAAGTCGATCCTCGGAACCTGTACCGGAGCCGGATGAGAACGCTGAGCTCGCACCACAGGTGCGGCCGGAATCACCGCTACGCCTATATGGAGCGGCCGTAAACTGAGGGTAAGCGCGAGCGCCAGAAGCCCAATCGAGGCTAGAACATAGACCAGGGATCGACTTCCCAAGCCCGCCATGACAGACGCCTCCCCGCAGTGACGCTTGCAGCTATTCCACTTCGGCTATTGCTCTTGAGATCCTGAAGAGGATCGAAGACTTCATTCTACTGAAGAATGGAAGGCCGGACGAGCGTTCGGAACGCGGTCATGGTCGGCGGATTCTGAACTCGTACCGGCCTACCGTTACCGGCGGCAGGTCACCTTCCCGAAGACCTCGAACCTCGATCGAATATCGGCCGCTCCGCAAACCCTCGGCGGGTAGGGTGAAGACGAACAAGTCACCCTGCCTCTTGAGCTCATCGTTCATAAGGATGAGCCTGCCTTGGGGATCTCGCACTTCTAGCCGGAACTTGGCGAAGGAGGGCGACCGTGGTGCCTCGAGGCTGAAGGTGATTCTGGCTTTCTCTCGCGAGGCCAACTCAATGGTCTCGACCTGATCCTCCGAGCTCCTGGACAGGGTGCGGGAAAGGAGGAAGACCGCGCGTGAGTTCATCTCCGGGCCGCGCAGCTCCCGCCGGAGCCAGGCCGTGTACAGCGAGAGGCCTATTAAGCCAACTGTCAGCACGGCGGCCAGTCCGTAGACGGTTGTCGCTGAAGCGAGAATACGGTGGGCTCGACCTTTCCCAGGGAGCGTCCAGGCTGGCGATCCTGTTCGCTCCCTAGTGATCTCTTGCCGTAATCTTGCCCGCTCGGCCGCCGTCTCGAAATCAACAACACCCTCCTGTCCCTCCGGCCCGAAATCGAGAAACCGTTGGAGGTCCAACAGCCGCTCCGCGCAGAGGCTGCAATTCGTTACGTGCTCCTGGATGGCGTCGTTCTCCTCGGGCGAAAGCTCGTTCGCCAGATAGGCGGAGAGCTTCTCCGCGGCGGGATGCTCCCGATCGGCGATCTCGTCGCTCACGAGTTCCCTCCCAACCGAGCCGTGAGCCGCTTGCGGGCCTGGTGGAGGTGTGCCTTCACGGTCTCGATGGAGATCTTCATCACGACTGCGATCTCCTGGTATTTGAGGCCCTTCTCGTAGCGGAGGATACAGCAACGCCTCATCTGGTCGGGGAGATCCTGGAACGCCGCCCGGAGACCCTTCAGGCTCTGCCGGCGGAAAACCTCCTCTTCGGGGCTCAAATCCGGAGCCGCGATCTCCAGGGCCGGGCTCGATCCGTCGTCGCTCTCCACCGTCGCGTCGAGCGACTGTTCGATCCCGTGACGCTTCTCCGTCTTGCGTCTCCGGAGCTCGTTCAAGTAGATGTTGTCCGCGATCTCCCATAACCACCTCTCGAATCGAGACTCACCTCGAAAGGTGTCTATACTCTTAAAGACCCGGAGAAAGACGTCTTGGGTGAGATCTCTGCTTTCTTCGGCGGAAAACCCTTTGCGCAGGAAGAAAGAGGAAACGAGAGGACGGAATCTGCGGAAAAGCTTTTCGAAGTTCTCTTCCACGCGGATTCCCGCCTGGATCTGCCGGATGAGGTCGAGAACGGGGTCGTCGTCCACCGGGTCCGTATTCAGCAGAGTGGGACACTGACCTGGCGAAGTTCGGGAGCCGAACCTTGCCTCGTTACGCTCGGAGGAAAGGGCATAGAGACCTGCAAGTACTTCGATCCTGACCATATGCTTCGCCGCCAGCTCTGTCAATTCCTTGAATACAAAGACCTCCGGGAGGCTGGTAACGTACCTCCTATGTCCTGGACCCTGCTGATGGCGGACGGCGAGGGCAATCCTCTGGAGGAGTCCACCGCGGTGCTCGACGACGAGCTGGCGGAGTACCTGAGAGGAATCGAAGGCTTCCCGTACCTCCGCGGTCTGCAGGGCATGAACCGTTCCGAGGAGACCTGGATCGACGAGGAGGCCCGCGAGGCTTTGGCACAGGAGACGGCGGAGCTGGCGGCGCGGGTGCGGCGGCGCGAGGTTCCTCGCCCCCCGGACTGGGTGGGACTCGAAGGCATCGGCGATCTTCGTGTCGGCGAGGAGCTCGGATGGAAGGGTCTGCTGGATTTCTTGCAGCGGTTGGAGCACCTGCTCCATCTGGCCCAGCGGATGGGCCTGGATCTGTGGGCGGTGCCGAACGATTGAGCGAGCCGATCCCCAAGGCCGTCTATGCTACCCTCCCCCACCGCATGAGAATCCTGGTCACCGGACACAACGGCTATCTCGGCAGCGTCATGACGCCGCTGCTGCAGGCCGCGGGTCACGAGGTCGTGGGGCTGGATGCGGACTGGTTCGAGCCCTGCCTGCTGGAGGGCCAGGCCGCCGCGCCGGTGCCCTCGCTGCGGAAGGACCTGCGGGACGTCGAGCGGCGGGACCTGGAGGGGTTCGCGGCGGTGATCCACCTGGCCGGCCTGTCGAACGATCCGCTGGGGAACCTCGACGCCTCGTTGACCTACGAGATCAACGACGCGGCCTCGGTGCGCTTCGCCCGCCTCGCCAAGGAGGCCGGCGTGGAGCGCTTCCTCTTCTCCTCGTCGTGCAGCACCTACGGCGCGGCGGGCGACGACTTCCTCGACGAGACGGCCGCCTTCAATCCGGTCACTCCCTACGGCGTCTCCAAGGTGCGGCTGGAGCAGCAGCTCGCGGGTCTGGCGGATGACCGGTTCAGTCCCGTCTACCTGCGCAATGCCACGGCCTACGGCGTCTCTCCCCGCCTGCGGGTGGACCTGGTGCTCAACAACCTGGTGGGCTACGCGGTGACCACCGGGCGCATCCATCTGCTGAGCGACGGCACACCCTGGCGGCCGATCGTCCACATCGAGGACATCAGCCGCGCCTTCCTCGCCGTGCTGGATGCGCCGCGCGAGACCGTCCACGATCAAGCCTTCAACGTCGGCCGCACGGCGGAGAACTACCGCATCCGCGAGCTGGCGGAGATCGTGGCCGAGACGGTGCCCGGCTGCGACATCACCTACGCCGAGGACGCCGGACCGGACAAGCGCTGCTACCGCGTGGACTGCGGCAAGCTGGAGCGGACCCTCCCCGCCTTCCAGCCGCAATGGGACGCCCGCCGCGGCGCCCGCGAGCTCTACGACGCCTACCGCGCGGCAGGCCTCACCGCCGAGGAGTTCCTCGGCGCGCGCTTCATTCGCCTGAAGCGGATCCAGCAGCTCCAGAGCGAGGGGCGGCTGGATGGAGCGCTGCGCTGGCAGGCGGCGGTGGTGGCGTAAGCACCCGCACCACCCAGGTCCCCTTGTGGTTGCTGACCGCGGTCTCTTCCAGGAGCCGGTATCTTGCGAGCAGGCGGCGGACGATGACGTCGGCCCGGCGGGAACGGAAGGTGGAGACGATGAAGACGCCGCCGTCCTCCAGAAAATCCTCATAACGCCGGACGGTGCCGAGCGGATCGTTGAAGTAGTAGACGCACTCGTTGAAGACGATGGCGTCCCAGCGCTCGGGCGGCACGTAGGACTCCGCGTCGGCGGCGACGAAGGACGTCCTCGCGTCCGCCCGGCCGGCGGCCTGCCGCACGGCGGCCTCGGAGAGGTCCACGCCGAGATAGCGCGCGTAGCCGAAGGGGCGGAGGTGGTCGGCCAGCAGGCCTTCGCCGCCGCCCACGTCGAGCACGGAGCCGCCGGGCTTCAGGTGGTGCTGGAACCCGGCGATGACGGCGTAGCGGGCCACCTCGTCGAGGCCGCGCAGGAGCTCCCAGCCGCCGCGGCCGTACTGCGCTTCCCACGCCTCCTTGGCCAACGGCGCGTCGCCGCGGCCGGTGGCGAGCTCCCAGGCATGGACGCGCGCCGCCAGCTTTTCGTAGAAGGGGAAGCGGCGTCCGAAGAGGAGCCTGTAGTAGAGGACGTAGACCGGCTTGAAGGCCCGGCGGCCGAGGTCTCGAAGTCCGATGGACAGATCCTATCCCGAGACGCTAACATCGCTCCGTCGGCCTGCTGTAAGGAGTACCCCGCCGTGAAGAGAATCCTCGCCTGCAGTCTCGCTCTCGTCGCGCTCGGTCTGGCCGTCCCGTTGCGGGCCGAGCCCGTCTACGTCCCCGTCCTCGAAGCGCGAGAGGCCGGCGGCCAGCAGCTCGCCACGCGCCTCTGGATTTCCAATTTCGACGGGGTGGAGCGATCCTACGCCGCCGCCGGCGACAGCGAGACGGGGCTGCTGGAGATCGAGCGGACCGGCGAGCTCTCGGTCAACGCCTGGATCGAGAGCGGCCGCGGCCGCCGGACCTTCTACGCCGGCGTGCCGGTGATCTCGGAGGCGAACCGCCTGGCGGCCGGCGATGCCGCGTACTTGAACGGCCTGGCGCGCGAGGCAGGGCGCGAGGTCACCAGCCTGGCGCTGGTCAACGTCGGCCGCGAGGCGGCGCAGTGCCAGGTGGACTTCCTGCGGGCGGACGGCGCGGAGATCGGCGTCGGCGTCGCGGTGGACGTGCCGGCCCTCTCGCTGCGGCCGTTCGACGACGCCCTGGGCCTCGGCTCCGAGCCCGAAGCCGCGAGCGCCCGCGTCTCCTGCGATCAAGCGTTCTATGCCTACGCGCTGGCCTCCGACGGCGCCAGCGGCGAGATCTCGTTCGTGACGCCGGAGACGGCGTTCGCCGCGGTGACGCCTCGGGCCGGCCGGAGCAAGGTGGCCGCGACGGCGAAGGCGACGATCGTCTTCACCCAGAGCGGCAGGTTCCATTACGCCACCAAGGAGCACGCCAAGGCGATCCTGCGCATCCCGGTGCCGCACGCGATGAACGCCGCCCGCGTCACCGCCGAGCTCGACTTCGTGGCCGGCCCGTGGAACCCGCGGATGAAGAACGGCGCCCACAACCTGCTGTTCTTCCACCGCGGCCGCTTCCGCGGCAACACCCTCGCCAACGTCAACGCCCTCGGCCCGAACAAGAGCCTGCTCAAGATCAACCAGAACCTCGACATGCCGGCCCATCTGAATACCAAGGCCGAGACGGGCTTCGCCTTCGTGCACGGCCAGCGCTATCACATCAAGATGGTCCAGGACGCGGCCACCCACGTCGTCGAGCTGACGCTGTCGCAGGACGGGCAGACGCTGCGGACGCTGCGCTTCGGCGGCAGCATGAAGGGCGGCGCCATCGAAGTACCCGCCACCGGCCTGGTGGCCGAGTTCGGCAACTACAACAACCAGGGCCTTCCCGAGGTGTCGAGCCTCGCCTTCGCCTACGAGAATTTCCGCGCGGAGATCGTCGAGAAGTAGGCCCTCACCCGAGCCCCCACCCGGGCGGCCACATAGGGCCGCCCCTACAGATCGTTCTGTGGCCGTCCAGATTCCGGTGCGCCGTGCGTACGGGGTTGATTTCAATCCATGGGGCCTGTAGGGGCGGCCCTATGTGGTCGCCCTGGGTGGGCTCGTCCCAGGTGAGGGTCCTCTTGAAGGATCGGGCTGCAAACTGCCATTTCTACAGGCTTTGGCTTGCTTTCCTCTCCGGACCGCGGTAATATACGGAAGTTTCAATCTGTCGCAGTAGCAGAACCTCGGGCGCTCCAGGCGTCCGGGGCGGTCCAGCCGTTCGCCAGGAGGTGGATCCGATGAGGAAACCGCTCGCCGCCTGTCTCGCGATCCCGTTGCTCGCCGGCGCCACCGCGTTCGCCGGCACGGTCTACATCCCGGTGCCCGATCCGGTCGGCAGCACGGGGAGCTCGCACGCGTTGCAGATCTGGATCACCAACTCCGGCACCGCGCAGCGGCCCTACACCGCCACCTATCTCGCCGCGGAGACCGACGGCACGAAGCGCTCGGCCAAGGCCGCGGAGACGCCCGTTCAGGCCGGCCGCACGTCCCTGCTCGGCGGTATCGGCACGCGCGGCCAGGTGGGCTTGCTCGAGATCGACTCCAGCGCCGAGATCTCGATGGAAGCGCGGCTGATCAACACGTCGCCCGCCGGCCAGATCACGCAGAGCCAGGTGCCGATGATCTCCTCGGACAACCTGTTCGCGGCCGGCGAGACGGCGATCGTCCAGGGCCTGGGGCGCGACGACGCGCGCGGCGACCTGTCGAGCATCGGCATCGTCAACCTGGCGCAACAGGCCTCCCAGTGCACCGTCAAGGTGTTCCGCGCCGAGGGCGCGCAGATCGGCGGCACCGTCACCCTGGCGTTCAAGCCGCTCTCGCTGCGCTACTTCGGCGACTCTCTCGGCTTGCTCGGCCTGGTCAACCTCGCGGACGCGCGTTTTCAGATCTCCTGCAATCAGCCTTTCTACGCCTACGCGGCCATCTTCCTGAAGAGCAGCTCGCAGGTCGTCTTCGTGGCGCCTTCGGCCACCGGCGCCTCGACGCTCACCGTCCCCGGGGGCGGCGGCGGCACGAATCCTCCTCCCGCCACCGGCTCGGTCGTCTACTCGATCCCCGGCCTCTTCCATACCGCCACCACGGCGAAGCCGAAAGAGCAGCGCTCGATCGTCCTCGAGCGCGACCTGTCGCTCAAGCGGATGGTCATCGACATGGACTTCATCCCGGGGCCCTGGAACCTCACCAAGGTCCCCGGCAATCACGGGCTCATCTGGCTCTATCGCGACAAGTTCCGCGGCAACACCATCGCCAACGTCAACGCCTTCAGCCCGCCGAAGCTGACGCTCAAAGCGGCCCAGAACATCAACCTGGATGCCCATCAGAGCACGCAGGGCGAGACCGGCGTGCCGTGGGAGGCAGGCAAGCGCTATCACGTGAAGTACACCTATGACGCCGAGCATGGGCTGGTCTCCGTCGTGCTCTCCTCCGGCGGCACGACGATCAAGTCCTTCTCCTACGAATCCACGGCGCCGGGCCACGTGCTGGACGTGCCGGCGAAAGGCTTGACGGTGGACTTCGGGCACTACGCCACCCAGGTGGAGGGGCCCGAGGTGGCATCGTTCGGCTGGCGGTATTACGATTTCCGCGTCGAGATGGTCCCCTACTGAGATCGCCTGCCGCCGCTTGCCTCCCGGTGAGCGCGTATCGTATGCTCCAGGGGCATACGATACGCGCGGCGCTTCGCGCGTGGCGGAATCGAAAGGGAACGTGGGAATGCAGCCGATGTCTCGCTGGCGCGTTGCCGTCCTGGCAACGGCAGCCGTTCTCTCCTCGCTCTATCTCGGCGCTGATCTGCGCCGTCCGCCGGCCGAAAAAGCCGGCGATGCGGCGGCTCTGGGGCGGTGGAGCGCTCCCTTCGACCTGCACGTCATCGGCACGCACAGCACCCTGTTGCCGGACGGCCGAGTGCTGCTCTTCTCGTATCCGGCGCAAGGCGAGCACGGCTCGGATACCTGGACGTGGAACAGCGCCACGGCCGCCGCCGTGCAGGTGCGCACCCTCCGGCGCCGCGACGTCTTCTGCGCCGGGCACTCGGTGCTGCCGGACGGCCGCGTCTTCGTGACCGGCGGCACGATGTGGGGCACGCACGCCTTCGCCGGCGCCCATGAGACGACCTTCTTCGAGCCGCGCTCGTCGGGCTGGTCGCGCGGCCCTACCATGGAGTTCGCGCGCTGGTATCCCACCAATCTGACGCTCCCCGACGGCGACGTCCTGATCGTCTCGGGGACGGACACCAACGAGAAACCGGTCACCGCCATCGAGCGTTACGACGTGGCCGCGAGCACTCTCGCCACGCTGCCGGCGAGCGCCGACAAGCTGGTCAGCGAGTATCCGCGCCTGCACGTGCTGCCGAACGGCACGGTCTTCATGGCGGGACAGGAGGGCGAGACCTTCCTGCTCGACCCGAACGCGGCGCAATGGACCTTCGTCGAGGAGATGAATTTCGGCGACCGCTACTCCGGCACCTCCGTCCTGCTGCCCGGGCTGCAGAAGGTGCTGGCGCTGGGCGGCAACGAGATCGATCCCGAGGCGCCGGTCCTGGGCACCACGCCGCCCACGGAGACGGCCGAGATCATCGACTTCTCGCAGCCGGCGCCGCATTGGCGGTACACCAGCCCGATGCACTATGCCCGGCAGCATGCCAACGCGGTGCTGCTGCCGGACGGCACGGTGCTCGTCGTCGGCGGCGGGCAGAGCGGTCTCTACAAGAAGCCGGTGCGGCAGTCGGAGCTCTTCGATCCGGAGACCGAGACCTGGACCTTGCTGGCCACGCAGACCGCGCCGCGCGCCTACCACTCGGCGGCGGTGCTGCTCCCCGACGGCCGCGTGCTCTCCACCGGCATGGATTCCGGCAAGTGGAAGCGCAGCGGCGAGGTCTACTCGCCGCCGTACCTCTTCAAGGGACCGCGGCCGGTGATCGCCTCGGCTCCCGCCGCCGTCGCCTATGGCTCGACCTTCGCCGTCACCACGCCCGACGCCGCCGACGTCAGCAAGGCCGCGCTGCTGCGGCCGGGCTCGGCCACCCACTCGGTCAACTTCGAGCAGCGCTACGTGGCGCTCGGCTTCTCCGCCAGCGGCGACCAGGTGACGGTCACGGCGCCCGCGGGAGGAAACATCGCGCCGCCGGGATGGTACATGCTGTTCCTGGTCGGCGCGAACGGCGTGCCTTCCGTGGCCTCCTGGGTTCACGTCGGCTAGCCGGGAGCGCTCATGAAGGCCGCTTCGGCCGCCGCCGCTTGTGCTTGAGGTCCAGGAGGTCCGCGGCGGTCGGCGCGGGCGCCGCGGGCTGCGCGGCCACGGCCGCCGCGGCCTGGACGTACGGCGAATCGGAACGCATCCAGAAGGCGCCCACCTTGTGATAGCCGTAGCCGGGCAGGACCTCGGCGATCTTCCCCATGCCGCGGCGCACGCCCCAGATCTGGAAGAAGGCGTCCGGCCGCTGCTCCCCCAGCAGCCGCTGCTCGTTCCACTTGAGGTGCCCGGGCCGGAAGAAGCGGAAGTCGTCCTCTCCGAGCACCACGACCGGCGGCATGCGCGCGATGACGCGATCGTTGTAGCCAAGGATGTCGACCATCCGATAGTCGGAGAAGTAGGCGGGGATCCCGGCCCAGGCCGTGGCCACCCGGGCGCCGGGCTGGACGAGCTTTTCGAATTCCTGCAGCAGGCCGACCACCCGCGCGTGCCGCTCGACGTTCGGCGGCCGGTCGGTGAGGGTGAACAGCCGCCAGTTCTCATCCGCCTCGCTCGACAGCCACAGGCCGTTGAGGAGCAGCAAAGCCACGGCGGTGGCGCCGGCCGCGACGAAACGCTCGCCGAGAGAATCCGCGCGCTCCTCCCCGCCGCTCCGCCAGGCCGCGAGCGCGGCGTTGAGCACGGCGTTGAACAGCACGAAGAGCAGCGGCATGACAAAGGCGATGAAACGGTTCGCGCGCACATGGAGATCGCCGTCCCAGGCATCGCCTCCCGTGTAGACGCTGTAGGCGCAGTAGAGGGCGAAGACGCCCGCCGGCAGGACGAGCCGCGCGTTGCGCCGTATCAGCACGCCGGCTCCCAAGCCGACCGGCAGGATGAAGAGCAGGTGATCGCGCAGGAAATCGGCGAAGACGGAGAGCCCGCGCAGCAGGCGGACCGTGAGGGCCACCCCGGTCAGCTTCAGGTAATAGGTATTCGGCAGCACGTCGTGGAAGTAGAACCAGCGGAAGAGAGAGTAGGCGAGGCTGGCGCCGCAGAAGACCGCGAGGCCGACGAGCCAGCTCCGCCGGCCCGCCGGCCGCAGCCCGCCGCGCAGGAGCAAGTAGAGCTGCACGGCGACGACGAGCAGCAGCATGTCCATGCGCAGCAGGAAGGCGGCCGTGCAGACGAGCCACAGCGCCAGGTGGCGGTCACGGCCGCCATGCACGGCGGAGAGGGAGAGATGCACCGCCAGGACCGTCAGGAGCGCCTGGAGCCCGGTCTCCATCCCCATCAGCGTCCAGTACGCCAGCGGATAGTAGAAGGCGGTCAGCACCGCCGCCGGCATCCAGTGGCGGGCGTCGCCTTCCGAAAAGTGATCGAGCACCAGCCGCCGGACGGCGACGACCGTGCCGGCGAGCGTGAGCAGCGAGAGGATCTGCATCAGCAGGCTGCGGTCCGCCAGCGCCACCGGCAGCGCGTTGACGGGGATCATCAGCAGCATCCATAGCGGATGCGTGAAGCCCTCGACCGGCTCGCCCCACCGCGCCCAGTTGAGCCCGTGCCCCTCGACGAGGTTGCGGGCGTAGGTCATCGAGATCATCGCGTCGTCGAAGAGGGTGAAGTAGCGCTTCCCCTCGACCACAAACGAGGTGCGATAGATGAACCATCCTCCCCAGAGAATCAGGAGGAGCAGGAGAAGAGCGAGAGGAGAAACGAGACGGCGCGCCACGGACACATGCCATTCTCTCATATGCCACTTTCTATCGAGAGAAGAAGGTCCGGAACGGCCGCCAGTAACGCGCCGCCAGCAGGCCGGCCGCCAGGGCCGCGGCGGCGAGCGAGGCGGCGAAGCGCGGCCAGGAACCGGCGGGCGCCAGCCAGGCGGCGAGGGCGAAGAACGGCAAAGGAATCAGGTAGAGCTGCGCCAGATCCGCCAGCAGTCCGCGGAACCGCGGGCCGAAGACCCGGGCCACCTCCCAGGCCATGACCAGGTTGCCGATCAGCAGGTAGTTCGCCGCTCCCATCCCCCGCGCTCCCCAAAGCTGGGTGAACCAGATGCCGAAGCCGACGAGCGAGACGAGGTTGAGCGCTTCGATCGCCAGCCAGGAGCGGTCGCGATGCTCCGCCTTGAGCATCTCGCCGCCGAGCATGGTGAACTGATCGAAGAAGGGGATGAACGAGAGGACGCGCAGGATGGGCGCCGCCGCCAGCCACCTCTCGCCGAAGAGGATGAGGATGGTCTTCTCGGCGTTGAAGAACAGGAAGTAGCTCGCCACCACCTGGCAGCCGAGGAGCTGGATCGTGCTGAGGCGGATGAGCTCGACGAAGCGCAGGCGGTCCCGCAGGTACTCCACCAGCGTCGGGAAGAAAGCCCGCGGGTAGACGATGGTGGCGACGAGGAAGGCGATGCCGTAGGTGCGCGCGTAGAGGCCGACGGTGTTGGCGTCGCGGTACCAGCCGATGATGTAGATGTCGATGTAGGTGACGAGCTGCAGGGTCATCCAGATGAGGAAGAGCAGGAAGCTGCGCCGGAGGAGGTCCGGCAGGAGGTCCGTCTCGACCTTCAGCGACACCTTGCCCCACGCCTTGTACCAGGAGTAGCCGGCGAGGAGCGCGGCGCCCGCGAGATCGCCGGCGATGAAGCTCCAGGTTCCCCAGCCGCGCCAGGCGAGCCCCACCGAGACGGCGGCGATGATGACGCCGCGCCAGATCTCCGGCGCCACCAGGTGGCCGATGGTGAGCTCGCGCTCGAAGAACGCCTTGGGCACCACCGACAGGCCGTCGAGCAGCACCCAGACGGCGAACACCCGCAGCACCGCCGGCACCTCGGGATTGAAGCGGCCGAAGACCGGCGCTATCCCGATGAGCAGGAGCGTGATCAGCGAGCCGAGGGCGGCGGTGAAGGCGAGCACCGTGCCGTAAGGCCGGCGCGGGTCGCGCACCAGGTGGTACGGCAGGCCGAGATCGCGGACGGCCGCCGCCACGGTGACGATGCGCAGCGCCAGCTCGTAGACGCCGTGCCCCTCGGGCATGATGAGGCGCGCGAGGGCCAGCCTGGCCCCGAAGTTGATGCCGAGGCGGGCGAGCTGGATGGCGTAGGACGCCATCGTCGAGCGCAGGACGCGCTGCTCGGTGGAAGCCTCATCCAGCGGTAACATCGGCGTTAACCCACAGTGGCCCAATGTAGAGACGCCCCGGGGGCGTCTCCGAGGCGGCGAAACCCTTTCGGAAATCGACAAGAGCCCGCGGGAGATTCTTCAGCAGACAGACCGTCTTTGCCCGCCCCGGAGACGCCCCCGGGGGCGTCTCTACATTGGGAGAGAGCCGGACAGGTCTGTTCAAAGCAGGTTCGCCCACCGCGCCCATTGTTCGGTCAGGTCCATGCCGGCCGCGAAATCGAAGGCCGGCGCGTAGCCGAGGAGCCGCTTCGCCTTGTCGATGCGCACGCGGGTCCTGGCGCGGAAGAAGCCGATCAACTCCGGCGACAGCGGATGGATGGGCAGCTCGCGGTCCCCAGCCGCCGGCGGACCGCCGCCGCCGAGCCGGCGCTTGATCCTCTGCTGCCAGGCCTCCGGCAGCACGGAGCTGGCCATCTCGCGCAGCCAGAGGATCTCGCGCGTGCGTTCGATGCGCTCGCGGACGCCACGCTCCCCCTTGAAGATGCGGAGAGCCTCGCCCACGGCGCGCGGCCGCTGCCGCTGCGACCGGCGCCAGTAGGCGAGCGCCTCAGCCTCGGTCATCTCCACCGTCCGGCGCTCACGCCCAAGCATGCGCTCGAAGCGGCCGAAGAGATCCCGCCACGTCACCGGCTCCTCGCCGGAGATGAGGAACGCCTCCCCCGTCGCGCGCTCCTCCACCGCCGCGAGGAGCATGGCGCTCACCAGATCGTCCACGTAGACGGCGTTGCCGAGCCCCTCGCCGCCATCGACGAGGATCTGCCGGCCGGTCTTCAGCGAGCGGAGCACATTCTCCGTCCACACGCCGCCGTACGGGCCATAGACCGCCGTCGGCTGCAGCACGGCGACCGGCAGGCCCGAGGAGAGGGCGATGCGCTCGGCCGCCAGCTTGCTGTCCGAGTACGGATTGCCGAAGCGGCGGCGGGGCGCCGTCTCGTCGAGATCGCCGTCCGCCGTCCTGCCGTAGACCATGAGGGTGCTGAGATAGACGATGCGCCTCACGCGAGCCTGCCGCGCCGCGGCCAGCAGCCGCCGTGTTCCTTCCGTATTCACCCAGGCGCGGTGCTTCTGGCTGCCGGAGGTGCCATAGGCGCAGTGGAAGACCAGATCGCATCCCTGGATCGCGGCCTCCAGATCGGCCTGGCTGGTGACGTCGCCGCGGAGGACGGTGAGAGGAAAGCGGGCGAGGCGGCCTGCGCCGGCGAGATTGCGCACCAGGGCGCGCACCTTCACCCCATGCTGCAGGATCAAGCGCTCGACCAGACGGCCGCCGATGAAGCCCGTGGCGCCGGTGACCAGCGCCGCGCGGCCGGCGAGGCTCAAGATGCCCTCTCTATCGGCGCGGGAGGAATGGACCACGGCAGCACCAAGGGCTGGCGGCGGGCGTAGCAAGCCTCGATCAGCGCCAGCGAGCGGCGTCCCTCGCGGCCTGGAACGAACGGCTCGCGGCGCTCGCGGATCGCGTCCGCGAAGTCGTCGAGCTGGCGGACGAAAGCCTGCGTGAAGTCGAGCCCGGCCGATTCTCGCTCGCGGCGGGCCCGGCCGGAGAGGGAGACCTCGCGGTCCGCGATGAGAAGGCGGATCTCGGGATCGGGATCCCAGACACCCACCTCCAGCGTGGCGCGGGAGCCCTCGAAGACGCAGGTGTTGGAGAGATTCCGCGTGCGGCTGATCTCGACCGTGCCGGCGAGGCCCGAACGTATCGCCAGGCGCATCTCGCAATCGGACTCGATGCCGCCCATGGCGTCGTCCCAGTACTCGACCTCGGCCCAGTCCCCCAGCCACCAGAGCAGCAGGTCGAGCACGTGCGCGCCGTAGTCCGCGAGCACGCCGCCGCCGGCCGTCTCCTTCCGCAGGAAGAAATCGGTGGCGAACGGCCAGCGCGGGATCACCCCCTGGTGCATCTCGAAGCGGCGGACGTCGCCGAGAAGGCCGTCGCGGAGCAGGTTTCTCACCAGCAGGGAGGAATCGAAAAAGCGGAACTCGTGCCCCACCGCGAGAACGGCGCCCGAGCCCTCGGCGGCGGCGATCATCTCGTCGCACTCGCGGACGTTCATCGCCATGGGCTTCTCGACCAGCACGTGGACCCCGCACCGCAGCAGGTCGATCGACACCGGCGCATGCAGGTGGTTCGGCAGCGCCACGACGGCCGCGTCCACGCGGCCCGGCAGGCTGGCGGCGTCGGCCGCGACTTCCGGCACGTCGAAGCGTTTGGCGAGCTGGCCGGCGCGCTTCGCGTCCACGTCCACCAGCACGGCGGCCTCCACGCGATCGGAGAGGGCGATGGCCGGCAGGTGTTGGAGCGTGGTGATGGCGCCGCAGCCCACCACGGCCAGACGGAGCTTGGATTCTCGGGATTCCGGCATCCGGCGGCGGATGTTAACAGAGCCCTTCACGCCGGATCGGGATCGAGGCGCGCATGCTCCCGCATCGCCGCCGCCAGCTCGGCGGGGATTCCGATGTCGCGGTAGGAGCCTTGCGGAAACTGCACCCCCTCGACATGGAGGCCGGCGCCGAGGGCTCCCTGGACCACGGCGCCGATCTGCAGCTCCCCCTCCCCCGCCGGTGCGCTCCGCACCGCCTCATGAAGATGGACCGTGAATGCGGGACCCCAGACGGCGATCAGCCAGTTGAAGCGCAGCGACGTCGTCTCCGGCCGCACCTCGATGCGGAGCACCCGGCCGTCCAGCCCCAGCTCGACCATGTCCGTGGCCTGGAACCGCTCGGTCGGAAAGAGGCCGAGAACGAGGTCGGCTCCGGTCGCGGCCTGCCGCTCGACGAGCCGGGCGTAGGCGTCCATGGGCTCGAAGATCACGTCGGGAAAGCCGAGAGCGACGAGCGAGCCCTGTACGAAGGGATAGGCCCGGTCGAGCGTCTCCGGCACGCTGCGGGATCCCGGGATGGACAGATAGGCGAGCGTTACGTCCGCGATCTCGCCGCTGCCGAAGTAGCGGGGGATGTCCCACTTCGACTCGTGGAGCACCATGAAAGCCCGTCGGATACCGCCCGCCCGGAACCGTTCCAGCAGATAGTGGCCCACCGCCTTGGGGACGGGTCCCTGTTGCGTCGCCCTGAAGCCGATGGGGAGCAGCTCCTTGCTGCACGGCAGGGGACCGAGCCGCTCGGCCCGGCCGGCGGCGGGGATGAGGCCGACGAGGGGGAGAGAGGGTGACGTCACCAGATGATTTGAACCGGATAGTCGCGAAACGCTGGATCCCCTGTGAGGATCGGAATATCTTCCGAGATGGCTTGCGCGATGAGCAGCCGATCGAAGGGATCTCGGTGATGAAAGGGGAGGTTTGTAAGCGGGAGAAGATGCTTGAACTCAATTCCCAGGAGACCGAGCTCGTTCACGATGAGCTGTCGTGCGAGGTCCGAGAATGGCCGGTCCAGCTCGAGCTTATTCAGACTGGTCTTGATCGCCAGCTCCCAGAGGCTCGCAACGCTAAGTAGAACCTCATTCTCGATGTTCGAGATCGTCCGCAGCGCCTCTTCTCCTAGGCGCTTATCGCCATGCAGGAACCACAGAAAAGTATGGCTGTCGAGGAGACAGCGCATCACATGTACTCGGCGAAATCCTCGAGCGGCTCATCGAAGTCGTCCGACATATACTTGATGAGACCCTTCGCACTGCCAAAATTACGCTGCTTCGGCTGTTCCGGACGGGGTTCCCCAACCCTTCTCTCGATCGTAAGGACTACACGTTCATGATCGTTCAACCCCGGATCTTCCAGGGGCTTGAAGATGCCGTCTTCGTAATCCGCCTCAACACGGTCCATCGGTGTCTCCTCCGGCTCAAGAAGGTTAACACGAACGAAGTGTAAGATCCCGCCCGCGATGGAGCCCTCAACAGAATCTTACGCCTACCTCACCCGCAAAGAGGCCGACATGGCCTTCAAGCGGCGGGCGTGGACGATCTTCGAGTGGCTGGGGCCGACGGACGGCCAGACCCTCCTCGACTGCGGCTGCGGGCGCGGGTTCTATCTCAAGATGCTCCGCCACCTGGGGAACGCCCGGCTCTTCGGGATCGATTTGGAGCTGCCCTATCTGCTCAAGGCGTGGCGGAACACGGCCCACCTGCCGGGCATCCTGGTGAACAATGCCTCGATCTACGAGCTGCCGTTCCCCGACGCGTCCTTCGACGCGGTGATCCTCTCCGAGATCCTGGAGCACGTCGAGCGGGACGTGGACGCTCTCCGCGAGGTGCGACGCGTCCTCAAGCCTGGCGGCCTCGCGCTCATTACCGTCCCTCATGCCAAGTATCCGTTCTGGTGGGACCCGATCAACAGGACGCTGGAGACGCTCTTCAAGACCCATATCGGTCGCGGCCCGCTCGCCGGGATCTGGGCCTTCCACCTCCGGCTCTACACGCCGGAGAAGCTACGCGAGACGGCGCTCGGAGCGGGATTTCAGGTCGAAGAGGAGCGCTCGTTCACCCATCACTGCTTCCCCTTCGTCCACAATCTAGTCTACGGACTCGGCAAGCCTCTCCTCGAATCAGGGCTCTTCGGACGCAGCCTCGCCGACGTGGCGGACCGCGGCAGCTTCGACCGCGACGGCGGCAGTCCGCTCCATCCCGTCAGCATGGCGCTGAGACTGCTGAATTGGATCGATCGAAAAAACCTGATGAACGAACCGGCGGGAAAATCGACGGTCAATCTGTGCTTGAAGGCGCGGAAGACGTGAGAGCCGGCAGCGGCACCTCCTCGACGGCGCCTGCCGCGTAGCGCGCGAACAGCTCCTCATACCGAGCCACCGTCTCCGCGATCGAAAAATGCCGCGCGATTTCCTCGGCCGGCTTGAGGAAGCGCTCGCGATTGGAGAGGACCTCAACGATCCCTTCCCCCAGGGCCTGCCAATCGTCGCGCGGCACGAGCTTTCCCATGCCGGTGAGCTGCACGGGGACGCGCCCGCCCGGGATGTCCGTCATCACCACCGGCGTGCCGCAGAGCATCGCCTCCACCTGCACCAGGGCGAAGCACTCGGTGTCGCTGGGCAGGGCCAGCAGGTCGCAGGCGGCGTAGAAGTCCGCCATCTCCTGGGCGCAGGGCACGATGCCGAGGAAGAAGAGTTGCTCCCGGAAGCGGTCCACGAGCGCCTGGTGGCGAGGCCAATAGGCCTCGTAGGGGATCTGATGCTGGCCGGCGAAGACGAGACGCGCGGTGGGAAAGGCGCGGTTCACCACTTCCAGCGAGCGGATCAGCAGGTCCGGGCGTTTCTCCTCGACGAAGCGGCCGGCGAAACCGACGATCGGCCCGCCGGCCGGCGACCACGTCCGGCGCAGCTCCCGCACCCTCTCCGCGTTCGGCTTCGGCACGTCGATGAACGGCGGGATCACCGTCACCTTGTCGAGATAGCGCTCCAGGTAGTAGGAGTGGCGGGCATAGTCGAGCGAATACGAGACCAGCGCCGCCGCCGCGTTCGCCATGTAGCGAAAGAGGACGAACATGGTGGCGGTGATGAACCGGTTGAGCGCGCCCTTCGGCAGCACCAGATCGCCGTGGTGGGTGGCGACGATCCGCCGTCCGGTCAGCCGCGCCGCCAGGCGGATGAGAGCCGTCTCGAGCATCGGCGTGTGGACGCTCACCACGTCGTGCTGGCGCAGCAGGCGCAGGAGAGCGCGCGGATAGCCGGGCATCACCATGCCGCGGCTGAGGGAGAACGGCAGCGGCCAGAGACGCACCACCCGCACGCCGTTCTCCAGCGATTCGCCGAGCGGCGTCTCCGGCGCGTGGCGGGCGCAGAGGACGGTCACGCGATGGCCGCGGGCCGCCAGCCGCTCCGCCAGTTGCTGCACGTAGAGGGTCAAGCCCGTGCGGTGCGGCAGGTAATAGAGCAGGCAGATGAGGATCTTCAGCTTGCCGTCGCGCTCGCTCTGCGGGGTGAGGGATTGCTGCATGGGGAGGCTTTCGCCGGCCTTCGAAGCGATGGAGCGCATGCTACCATCCGCTCCCGCTCATGATCCATCCCGACTTCCCCACCGAGCCCAAGCGCTGGATCGGAATCGCCCTCGGGGCGTTGCTGATCGCCAGCTTCGCTCTGCGCGCATGGGACGCCGGCCAGGGGCTGAATTCAAAACGCTATTTCGACGAGCGTTTCGGATTCATGAACATCTCGGCCATCCTGAAGCACGGCGACTTCCGGCCGCGGCACACCTTTTATCTCAGCGTCTCGTACCTGCCGCAGACGGCGGCGCTGGCCGCCAGCCAGACGCTGTACCGGATCACCCGCTATCGGCCGTTCTCGATCTACAGCAAGAGCGGCGGCTACTCGCCGACGGCGTACTGGCTCTGCCGGATGATCAACGTCGTCTACAGCGTGCTGGGCCTCTGGCTGCTCTTCCTCGTCGGCCGGCGCATCGATTCGCCGGAGGTGGGCCTGCTCGCGGCGGCCATCCTGGCGGCGTTCCCGCGCCATCTCCTGGCCTCCGTCGAGTTCAAGCCGGACATCCTGGTGATCCTCCTCGTGCTGCTGACGTTCTACTGGACGCTCGGCGCCGCCCTGCGGCCGAGCCTCGGCCGCTTTCTCGCCGTCGGGCTCGGCGTCGGCCTCGCCGTGTCGACGAAGTACACGGGGATCGCGGCGGCCCTGCCGATCACCACCGCCGTGCTGGTCAACGGCCGGCGCGACGCGCGGCAGTGGCGCTGGCTCCTCCTCGCCGGCCTGACCTCGGTCGTCACCTTCGTGATCCTCAATCCCTACCTGCGCGTGGTCTTCCAATTCATCCCGCGGGTGGTGAACGGCTATGCCTCCAAGGGCGTCGTCGAGAAGAGCAACCATTGGGTGGTCTTCAAACGCCAGATCGAGTTCCTGATCGAGCACCACGGCCCCGTCGTCGCGGCATTCGTGGCCCTCGGCGTCGCGGGGATGCTGTGGCGCATCGCCCGGCCGGCGCCGCAGGATCCGCCGCAGCGGCGGCTCGGCTTCATCCTCGTGCTCGGCCTGCTGATCGGCTACTCGCTGCTGCACGCGCTGGGCATGACCCTGTTCCGCGGACAGAACTATCTGCCGGTCGTGCCCATGTCCTCGCTCGCCGCCGCCTGGGCGATGATCGAGCTCTGGCGCGCGCTGGCCCGCCGCGTTCCCTGGCTCGCGGAGTGGCCCGTCGCGGCTCCCGTCTGGCTCGCCATCGGCGCCGCGCTCGTCGCCCAGCAGGGAACCCTCGTCTACCAGCGCGTCGTGCCCACCACCTTCGAGGTGGCCAGCCGCTCGCTGCTCTCGACGCTGGAGCCTCCCGGCCTCCGCCATATCGTCTACGAGAAGGCGCTAGGCGGCTTCGACTTCGACGGCAAGACCCGCCGGCCGCTGGTGAGCGCGGTGGACCGCCTGTCCGCCATGGACCCGCGATTCCTGGACCGGGCGGACGTCGAGATCTTCCCCGGCGGCCGGCTCGCCGGATCGGAGGCCGAGCTCTACCGCGGCCGGGGCGCGCGCCTGCCCGAGAGCCAGGTGAAAGTCATGCGCGGCCGGCCGTTCCAGAGCCGCGGCGAGCCCGTGGTGATCCTGAGCCACCTCTGGACGTTGAGCGGCGAGCCGCTGGTGCAGCGCGTGCGGCGGCCGGAGGGGTCTCCGTACCTGGTCGGCAGGCTTCCCGAGGGATTCGTCCGGCCGGGCGAAACGGTCTCCATGCTGCTCTGGGTGCCCCGCGAGTCCGCCAACCACAAGTGGACTCAGTTGTGGCTCGATCCCGGCCCCCGCCAGGTGCCGCTCGCCTACAGCGGCCGCAAGCTGAACCGCTACTTCCACGTCAGCCCGCGCTTCGAGCTGCGGGGCGAAGAGATGCGGGTGCGCATTCCCTCCCGGCCGGAGGATCGGCCGCGGGGATTCGGTTTGGAGATCTATCGGTGGCGGCCCTCAATTCCCGCCGGCCACGTACCCTAGCGCCCGCAGCTCCTCTTCCTCCTTGGGCGTCAGGTGCGGCTGCCGGCCCACCGAACGGCCCGGCGGCGCTTCGGAGCCGTTGGCGGCCAGCCAGGCGTTCCTGAGCTGGCGCGCCATGCGCTGGACCTGCCCGGAATCGTTCACCAGTGCGACGCCCTGCGGCGTCCAGCGCCAGAGAGTCACCCGCGGCAGCGCGTCCCTTTTTCCGGTGAGCGGGAGGGCCGCCGCGAATTCTTTCTCCAGGCGGCCGAAGATGGCCTTGGCCGGCTCGGTGAGCGGCGGCACGGGGTGGCCGCCGAGCCCCTCGTAGCGCGCCCGGTAGTACTCCGGCTCCGCGGCAGCGAACCGACTCTCCCACAGGAGCTGGAGATCGCCGCTGACGAGGGAGAAGCGATTGACGCCGTTGCCGAGGTAGAGCTCGGAGAGCGCCCCTTTGTCGAAGCGCTCGAAGAAGCTGGGCGCCGCTCCCGGCTGCGGCTTGCCTCCCGCCGCCTCGATCAGCGTCGAGGCCACCCGCACGTTGGCGGTCCGGCGGCCGGGCTCGATGGCCAGCCTGCGCGGGAAGCCCGCCGGCAGCTTGATGACGAGCGGCACCTCGACGAGCACGTGGCCGAGATTGCCGCCGTGAGCGATCTGCCCATGCTCGCCGAACTCCTCGCCGTGATCCGAAGTGACGACGAGGAAGGTCTTCTCCCACTGGTCGCTCTTGCGGAGCGCGGCGAGCAGCTGGCCGAGCACATGGTCCGCCCAGGCGGCGTTGAGGTCGTACATCGCCCGGAAGACCCGCTCCTTCTCCGGCGGCAGGTCCACCGCCGGGTCGTAATACGGTTCGAGATCGAGCGGCTTGACCTGGCGCGGCAAATCCGGCGGGATCTCGTCGAGCCGGTCGAGGAGAGGGTCCCGGCGGACGTAGGGCGCGTGCGGCGGCAGGATGTGGATCCAGACGAAATCGGGTCCGCCCTGAAGCTCCGCCAGATACCGCTCGGCCCGCCGCCCCTCGCGCAGGTAGCGGAACGAATCGAACCCCTGCGCGTAGCCGTAATTGGCCTGCAGCCAGTGGTTGGAGCGAAAGGCGGCGGTGCGGTATCCGGCCGCCTTCAGCGCTTCGGGGAGGGTGACGAACCGCTCGTCGAGCACGGCCCGGTCGCCCGACCAGCTCCGCGCCCGCCACGGCTGGAAGCCGGTAAAGATCGCGGCCATGGAGGGCACGGTCCAGCTCGAAGGCGAGATTGCCCGGCCGGACCAGTCGGCCCGCCTCGCCAGAGCCGAGAGCTCGGGCATGAGCTTCGGCGGACCGCCGAAGGCACCCACCACGTCGGCCCGCAGGGCATCGATGGTGATCAGCACGATCGGTCCGCGGTGCGCCGGCGGCGGCTCCGGGCCGCGGCAGCCGAGGGCGAACGCGCAGAGGGCGAAGGCGGGAAGGCAGTATTTCCAGAATTCGCGATACAAGACGGATCGGCTCCAGCCCGGCGGGTGGCTCGGGAACTGCGGTAGGATATCCCACGTGTGCGGACCGCTTCTTCGCCCGCTCCGGGTAGTTGTCTGTCTCCTCTCCGTCTACGGAGCTGCGGCCGCATTTGCCCAGGGTGAGCCCCTCCAGGCGTCCCGCAACGGCGAGACGCTGGCGCTGATCCCCCTCGACAGCTCGGCCCGGATCGAGCTGCCGGACGGCCGGACGCTGAGCGTTCCCTTGCCGGAGCGGGCGACGGTCTATTCCTTCGCCGCGCTCGACGACGGCTGGATGGCCGCCGGGACCTACCCGGATCCCGCCAACGGCGGCCAGCGGCTGTTCCTGCTCAAGGGAGACGACAGAGGCGCGCGGCCGTTCGCCGAGCCCGCGGGACCGGCGGGTGCGTTGCGCCGTAGACCGGTGCTCCTGGTGGATGACGGCCGTCTGGCCGGCCTCGCCTGGCTCGAAGGCGACGGCATCACCGCCCTCTCCGTGCGCTCCGCCGCCTGGACCGGCCAGCGCTTTCAGGCCACCCAGCAGGTCTCCCACCCCGGCCCGGGAAGCCAGCTCGCGCTCTCCGGCGCCGTGCTCGACGACGGCTCCTGGCTCCTCGCCTGGAGCGCCTTCGACGGCACCGCCGACGAGATCGTCTGGAGCCGGCGCGTGGGCGGCGAATGGCTGCCCGTGCGCCGTGCCTCGGAACGCAATCTCGTACCGGACATCGTCCCGGCCGTCACCGCCACCAAGGGCGGCGGCGCCCTGCTCGCCTGGAGCCGCTACGACGGGCACGGCTATCAACTGCGCCTCGCCCGCCTCGAGCAGGGCGAATGGAAAGGCGAGCGCGCCGCGGGTCCCTCCGGCTCGCTCTTCCCCGTCTTCCTCGGCGAAGCCGATCATCGCCGCCTGCTCTACATGGACGCCTACCCCCGCGCCTGGTCGGTCCTCGATCTCGATGCGGCGGGGCGGACGCGGGCCAAGGCGAAGATCTCCTCGCCGCTGGATCGGCCCGTCGTCTCCTTCGCCGGGGACGAGGTCCGCTTGCGCTGGCCCGGCCGGGAGGGCGCCGTGGCGGCGCGACTGGAAAAGATCCCGTGAGCTCCTTCCATCGTCTCGCCGCCGCCCTTCTCCTGCTGGGGTTGCTCCCCCCGCTGGCCGCCGCGCAGACGGCGCCGCGGAAATACCTCTGCTTCGGCGACAGCATCACGGAGGGTAGGGGGGACGATCCCGCACGGGCGCAGAAAGGCTATCCGCCTCGCCTGCAGGCGCTCCTTCAGCAGGCCGGTGTGAGCGCGACGGTGGTGAATGCGGGCCTCGGCGGTGAGCAATCTCCCGTGGGTTTGTCGCGCGTCGATTCCGTCCTCACTCAGGGAGTGGCGGGCGACGTGCTCGTCGTCATGGAAGGGACGAACGACATTACGCGCGAGATCTCGGTCGAGACCACGATCGGCGCCCTCGACGAGATGGCGAACCGGGCCGAGGCGAAGGGTCTCAGCGTGATCCACGCGACGGTGACCCCCCGATATCCGGAAGCTCCTCTGGACGCGGAGAACCTGCTCACCGACGAGCTCAACGGCCGCGTCCGCAACGTGGCCGGCATCCGCTCTCGGGGGTTGGCCGATCCCAACGAGGTGTTCCGCAACACGCCGAACATTTTTGCCGGCTTCTACAGCACCGAGAGGCCGGATCCCGTCGGCCATCCTAACGCCGCCGGCTACGACCTCCTGGCCAACGTCTTCTTCAACGTGATCCGGGGGATCGACAGGATATCACCCGTGCCCGGCATCGTCAGACCTGTCACCGGCTCTCGCAACGTGTCGGCGAGCACGCCCATCGACGTGGATTTCTGGGATTTCGGAGCCGGCATCGACCTCGCGAACACCTTTCTGCTGGTCAACGGGCAGGTGACCTCTGTCGTGCCGACGGGAAGCGCGCGCCACGCCCACATGACGTATCAGTCGCCGACGCCGCTCAGCGGCACCGTCCACGTCGGCCTGCGCTCCCGCGACCTCGCGGTGCCCGCCAACGCCATCGATCGCGAGATCGGCCAATTCTCCATCCGCGGAGCGGGCCTCCTGCAGGGCGATCTGAATTTGGATCGCCGGGTGGACGGCGCCGATCTGGTGAGCTTCGGACGCCACTTCGGCTCGCACCGCAACGACCTGAACTGGGACGAGGACGCCGACTTCAACGCCGACGGCGTGGTGGACGGCCTGGATCTCGCGATACTGGCGTCGAACTTCGGGCGGACGGCGACCTAATTCACATACCCCAACGCCCGCAGCGCCCGCTCGGTCTCGGGGTCCCCCTCCTCCTCGTCACCCATCGACCGCGCCTGCCGCATCCAGGCGACGAGGACGCGGCGCAGCCGGCGCACCTCCTCCGGCTTGGCGGCGGCGAGATTGCGGGATTCCAGAGGATCCCGCGTCAGATCGTAGAGCTCGAAGCCGCCGGTGGACGCGGTGACGGCGCGTGGACGCCGGCCTCCCGAGTTGAAGACCAGTTTCCAGGTGGGCTCCTGCACGCTGCTGTAGAGGTTCGGCCGCCGGCCGGCCCCGGAAAAGGCCTGGCGAAAGTCCGCCGCCTGCTGCGGCTCGCCGTCCCGCAGGAGGGGCCAGAGGCTGTGGCCCTCCAGACCGGGGACGTCGCGGTCCGGCGCGATCAGGTCGCGCAGTGTCGGATAGAGGTCCACCAGCTCCACCGGCCGGTCCACGCGGCGCCCCGCCGGCAAGCCGTTCATGACGAAGACGAGCGGCACGTGGGCCGTGGTGTTGTAGGGCAGCGGACCATGCTCGAACCAGGAATTGTGCTCGCCGAGGCTCTCGCCGTGATCCGCGGCGATGATGACGAGGCTCTCCTCCAGCAGGCCGAGCGAACGCATCTCGTCCAGCAGCTTGCGGATGTATTGGTCGGCCACCAGCACGTTGGCGTCGTACTGCGCGACGTAGTACTTGAGATCCGTGCGCCCCGCGAGGGTGTACTCCTTGGTGACGCGCGGCGGCAGCGTGCGGTCTCCGGGGCCGCGGAAGACGGCGTCGCCGAGGAAGGGATTCGGCGCGCTACCGGGCAGCATGTACGGCGCGTGCGGGTCCGAGTAGTGGATCCAGGCGAAGAGCCGGTCCGCCCCGGCGTGCTTGCGCAGCAGCGGCGCGGCGAGGGCGTTCACCCGCGGCGCGCTGGCGAGCGGCCGGAACGCCTTGGCATCGGCCGGGAACTCGCCATCGCCCCAGGTCTGGGCGAAGTCGTCGAACCCGGCGTTCCAGCCGAACTTCGCGGCCAGCACCGCGTTCGAGATGACGGCGAACGTCTCATAGCCCCTCTCCTTGAACAGCTCCGGCAGCGTCAGGTAGGTCTCCGGGATGCGCAGCGCCGCCTTGTGGGTGAGGCCCGTGGTGTGCGGGTAGAGGCCGGTGAACATGGACGCGAACGAGCTGCCCGTCTTCGGCCACTGGCAGATCGCCTGATCGAAGGTCACTCCGCCGGCCGCCAGCCGCTCCAGATCCGGCGTCGTGGCGCGCGGATAGCCGTAGAGGCTCATGTGGTCCGCGCGCAGCGTATCGACGGTGATCAGGAAGACGCGGCGGGGCGGATGGAGGCCCGGAACTGCTGATCGCGGGACGGCCGTCTCCTTGCCCCGGCAGGCGGCGAAGGCGAGGAGGACGATGGCGGCCCAGAGGAATTTCACCAGCTTGGACGGCATGAATCGCATTTCTCCGGCAGACGGGAGATCCTACTACAGATGGACACTTGATATGGTAATCTGTCATAATGATCGCCATGAAGAGCCCTCGCCACGTCCCTCTCGCCGCCTTGCTCCTCGCGGTCTCCCTCGCCGCCCCCGCGGTTGGACAGGTAAAGCTGATTCACCTCGCCACGTCTCCCGACACTGAAGGCTCTTCAGGCACTACCCTCATGAAGGACGGCCGCTTCGCCACCGTGTGGACCCGGTTTCTCCCACACGTTTTAGGCGGTGCAATCGCGTACGTGCAGTACATCCGCGGCGACGGCTCCACGGTCCTGGGACCGCTCGGCCGCGCCGTCACGTTGTCGAACCTCGAGCGCGCCACCGCCGTCGTGGCCCATGCCGAGGAGGGCGTTCTGGTGGCCCTGGAACACTACGACGACTCATTTTCAGAAGGTCTCCGGCTGGTCGTTCAGCGGCTGGACGGCAAAGGCCGTCCGCGCTGGCGTCAAGGCGTGTCCGCGGCTCCGGTCTCCGGCGTCGATTATCAGAGCGGAGGCGCCCTGCTGGCGAGCTCCGACGGCGGCGCCTTCGTCTGCTTCACTCGCGCGGCATCCGGGCCGTACCTCAATGTCTTCTGCCAGCGTTTCAGCGCCGAGGGGCGGCGGCTGTGGGGCCTGGGAGGCGTCCAAGCCGCCACCTCCAACCGGATCATGCAGCCGCCCCTGGCCGTCGCGGATGGAAACGACGGCCTGCTCGTCTTCTGGGAGGACGTCCGGCATCCCAGCAGAGGCGCCGGAACGGTCACCTTTCGCGGCCAACGCCTCGGGCCCGACGGCAGCCGCCTGTGGGGCGACGAAGGCCGGATCGTCTACATGCCGCGTCTGCCCAGAAACTTTGGCTCCTTCCCGGCCTTCGATCTGGTCTCCGACGGCGGCGGCGGCGCGATCCTCGCCTTCGATGACTGGCCCGGCCCGCCGAGCCCGATCGACACGGAACGCATGGTGATCGTCCAGAGGGTGAGCGGCGACGGCGACAACCTCTGGGGCAGCGGCGGCCTCGTCGTGGCCTCGGGAATTCTGCACCTGGTGGATTCCCTGATCGCCGGACAGGACGGCGGCGCCTTCGTGGGAGTCATCACCTTCGACTCGAACTACAATGCTCGCCTGGCCTTCCACCGGGTCACTGCGGACGGCCGCTCCATCTGGCCCGCGGATGGCGTGTCCGTCGTCGATCCCGCGGTCGCCGACCAGGATGACGTCCAAGCGTTCGGCAGCTTCGACGGCGGCGTCCTGCGCCTCGCCTGGATGCACTACGTGCCCGTGTTCCGCTACGAGATCCGCTTCGGCGCTCTCGACGCGGACGGACATCGTCTCGCGGGCGCGACCGGCATTCGCCTCGCGCCTGCCGACACACAGAAGGATCTTGCCGGATTCGCTTTCAACCCCGAGACCGGCACGGTCTTCGCCGCCTGGGGCCGCTTCGAATTCGACGACCCCTACAACAGCGACGTCCATGGCGCCGTCTACGCCTCGCCTCTCCCATCGAGATAAGGACCTGTCCTCAACTCCTTTGGACTGAGGAGCTTGACGCCGGTCGGCTGCCAGGTGTCCCGCTCTTTGGCACCGCGGGACCACGCCTTGGGCCACAGGGACCAGCCTGGGGGCACGCGGGACCACGCCTTGGGCCCACGTGGACCAGCCTTGGGGCACGCGGGACCACGTCTTGGGCCCACGTGGACCTGCCTAGGGGCATGCGGGACCATGTCTTGGGCCCACGTGGACCATGCCTTGGGCCAGTGGGATCACGCCTTGGTACTGTGAGACCGCGGCGTGCGACCACGGTCCCGCAACTGCGACCGAGATTCCAGGTATTGGAGACCGCGGTATTATGAGGCTGCATGGTCAAGGACGTGAAGCTGCGCCAAGCAGGAGAATCCGTCAGCGCCGCACTGCCCAAAGATATGGCGGAGCGTCTGCATCTGGTGCCCGGAGATCGCGTACTGGCCATCGAGACGGATAGCGGGATCCTGCTCGCTCCCTACGATCCCCACGTCGAGCGTGCACTCGAGATCGCCTCGCGGGCGGCCAAGAAGTACCGTGGTGCCTTACGTGAGCTGGCGAAGTAGTGGCTGGACGAGAGGGCGGCCATGAAAACGGCGCAGGCGCGCGAACCCGTCCACATCGGTAAGGTCATTCTGAACGCCAGGATCTTCAAGTTCCGCGAGCCACGCGTACCCGTGAGCGATAGCGCTCTGCTGGAGGCCACAAAACACCTTTTCGCGTTGCTGGAGGAGCGCCAGGTCGAGTACGTGCTCGTCGGTGATATCGCGCAGCTACAGTACGTAGACGGGCGTAACTCAGAAGAGATCCAGATCATCCTCAGCCCGTCCTCCCTGCAGCGCGTACCCGAGCTGAGCAAGATCGGGCAGGAGGGTGACTCCATCAAAGCAGACTTCGAGGGGATTCGAATCGACTTGCTGCTGACGAGCAATCCTCTCTTCGATGAAGTGCGCCGCGGGTACGCCACCCGCCAACTCTTCGTTGAGCGGGAGATCCCCTGCGCCACGCCAGAGGGGCTGGTCCTCCTCAAACTCTGTGCTCTTCCTTCGCTGTATCGGCAGGAGGACCTGACCCGCACCGCCCTCTACGAGACCGATATCTTGACCCTGATGCGCAGCCATCACGTGGAATCACAACCCCTCTTCAGGGAGTTGGAACCGCACATGAACGCTACGGACCTCAAGGCGTTGCAAGGAATCGTGGACGAGATTCGGCAGCGAATCGATCGGTCCGGGAGCCAGTTCGCGGCTGAGCGTCGAACCTATGAGCATCAGTGATAGAACTCGAAAGTTGCTCTGGGGTCGATCTGGCAACCGCTGCGCGATCTGCCGGGCCGAACTGATTATGTGCGCGTCGCCACCTGATCAGGAGTCTGTGGTTGGCGATGAATGTCACATCGTATCAGCTCGTCCTTGCGGACCTCGACACGAGCCGGATCTGTCCGCCGATGAAGCGGATGCTTACCCTAATTTGCTCTTGCTTTGCAGGGTCCATCATAAACTCGTCGACGATCAGGCAACTGCTTTCACAAAAGATGTTTTGATCCAGATCAAGAGCAAGCATGAAGAATGGGTTGCTAGCGTGCTTGCCTCAGAAAGAAACCCTTCTTCAGTTCGCATCAGACGGCTGAAGGAGAATATCCCCGAGTACTTGACGCGAATCACTTCCGGAAAAGAACTCTTGCAGTTGGTTCAGGGATGCTGCGCGTCAACAACGAATTACGATGAGCTTACTGACGAAGTCGAGGTCGAACTTATCGGTGACTTCCTTCAGACCGTCAGGGATTGGGTAGACCTTTTGGTCGATGTAGAACCGAGCCAAAGAGTAAGAGCTGAGTTCGAACTAACAAAGACATTGGCTGACCTTGATACGGCAGGCTTTGCGGTGTTCGGAGCGAGGGAGATCCGGGTAATCGAGGGCGGGAAGGGGCCCCCGTCTGACTTTCCCCTGCTTCACCTCCAAGTACTACGAAAGGACAATGAGTCTATTATAAAAATACCATCCGAAATACTGCGCTCCTAACGCGGCGCCTCAATCGACTGCCCATGATGGAACACATTGCACGGATCCCACTCCCCCTTCACCCGCCGCAGCCGGGGATAGTTCTCCTTGTAGTACAGGTGCTGCCAGTCCTTCAGGTCTGAATCGCAATAGTTGACGTAGCAGCCGTCCATGGTGTCGTCCGGCCAGGGACCGCGGTCGCCGTACATCTCCAGATAGAAGCCGTTGATCCAGTCGAGATTGACTTTGTCCTGGCTGGGCTCGGTCCAGTAGGTCTGGTACTGCAGCTTGAGGATCGACGAACGCTGGGGCACGGCGGTGGCTTCGGACGCTACGGCGCTGATCTGACAGCCGTAGGAGTCCACCTGCAGGAGGGCCTGGGAGTTGGCGGGATACTTGTCCGTAGTGAGCCACTTCCAGATGGTGTCGATCTGGGAGTCCGGGAAGGCTTTCTTCATGTAGGCGGACTTGTACTTGCCGCGCTGGTTGGGTCCGGAGCCGTTCAGGGTCTGCGTGCACTCCAGCCAGGGCATGCGGCGGACGTCGGTCGTCCTCGCCACGAGGTGGTGATAGCCCACCGGCACGCGGGGCGCCACGATGCGGACCTTCTGATGGTCGAGGCCGGAACGCATGGCGGCGAGGAACTCGTCCAAACGCCATGGCTCGGGACCTACATACTGGACTGTCAACGTAACCTGCTCCGCGGCCACGCGTGTCAGGTGGAAGAGCGCGAAGAGGCCGGAGTAGGGACTGCCGACGCCGCTGTGCTCTTCGAAGAAGCGGCCGTAGTTCTGCACCAGCTTGGTGAACTCGTCCTGGTTCTGGCTCAGCTCGGACCATTCCCAGGAGAGGCTCGCCAGATACGCCTCGCTCGGCCCCTCCGGCAGCTCCTTGAAGAGGTAGCGCGTGATGATGCCGAAGTTGCCGCCGCCGCCTCCCGTGTGGCCCCAGAGGAGGTCCAGCTCCTGCGGATCGGTGGAGTCGCGGGTGACGCGGACGAAGCGGGCTTTGCGGTCTTCCGTCACGTGGACCACCTCGACGCCGTAGAGCCAGTCCACCGTCAGGCCGTGGAGGCGCGAGAGCAGGCCGTAGCCGCCGCCGCAGATGTGGCCGCCCGCTCCCACCGAGTAGCACGAGCCGGCCGGGAGGGTGACGTTGTACTGCCGGTAGAGCTGGTTGTAGATGTCCCAGTTGGTGCAGCCGCCTTCGAGGAAGTACCAGCGGTTCTCCGCGTCCCAGCCGGCGTCGTGCATCGATGACACGTCGATGATCACGCCGTCGTTGAGCGACACCCATCCCTCGTAGCAATGGCCGCCGCTGCGGACGGTGATGCGGAGGTTTCGGTCGAGGCACTCCTGCATCGTCTCCACGATCTGTTGCGCGTCGCCCACCACCTGCACGTAATGGGGATGCCCCACCCAGCGCTGGTTGAAGCCGCGGACGAGCGTCGGATAGCGGGAATCCTCCGGCGTCACCCGCGCGCCGGTGAAGACGGGACAATCCTGGAGCATCACATCCTCCTCGAGAAATGAACCGCAACCGTTTCAGTAGAGACGTTCCAACCCGTCTACGATACCCCACCGCCGGCCACGGAGACGGCGGAACGTCTCCAGCCCGTCCACGACACCGACCGCCTATCACGGAGACGGCGGAACGTCTCTTCGAAGCCGAGAACGCAATGATCCTCCTTCGGAGGAGAGACGTCCCGCCGTCCCCATGGCCTGCCAAGGTTATCGTGGACGGGATGGGAACGTCTCTACGGTACTATGGCGCCAACCCTGGAGGAATCCAACCCATGGCCTCGGATTCGGCGAAGCACTCTCTCCGTTTTCACGCCCCCCATCTCCACATGGCTCCGGCGTTCGGCAGCGACTGGTTCGGCCAGAAGGCGGAACGGTTCGCGCGTTTCTTCGGCACGCCGACCTTCCTGATCACCCAGACCCTGATCGTCGCCATCTGGATCGTTCTCAACATCTGGGGCATCACGCACTTCGACCGCTACCCCTTCATCCTGCTGAACCTGGCCTTCAGCCTCCAGGCGGCGTACGCGGCGCCTCTCATCCTGCTCGCCCAGACGCGGCAGGCCGACCGCGACAAGGTCATGACGGAAGCCGACGCCCAGCATCGCGAAGCTTTGGCCACCGCCAGCATGGAAAGGCAGGAGATCGCCACCCGCCAGCAGGAGCAGGTCCTCAAGCTGTTGGAGCAGAACACCGAGCTGACGCGCATCACCCGCGAGCTCACTCAGCGCGTCGAGGCGCTGACGAGCGAGATCCACCAGCGCACGTGCGCGGCGTGATTACCCTTCGGTCTCCCGCGCCTCCGCCTTGATGCGCTCCACCAGCTCCCGCCGCTGCCGGCGTCTCCGGACGCGGAAGCGCAGCACGGCCGCGATACAGGCGAAGAGCACCACGGTGGCCGCCAGGACGGCCTTGTCCTCGTAAGGTTTTCCCTCGACCAGGGCGGAGACGCCGGTGTAGGCCACCGTGACCAGACCCAGCCCGGCGCCGTAGGCGAAGACCTGGATGGCCTGCTTCGTATCCAGCAGCTCCAGCTCGTTCAGCGCGAGCTCCTCCCGCATACGCCAGGCGTGCACGTGCAGCAGGGCGAAGAGGGCGAACACCGCCGCGAAGCCGAGGCCGTAGATCGTCATCATCGCGGTCATGTGCTCCGGCTGGAGCGCGCGCGCGAGCGTGCCGTTCGGCAGGCGCACCATCCTGTGGCCGAGGAGACGGTCGACGAGCGCGCCGAGCAGGAATTTCAAGGGGAAGACGAAGAAGAGGACGACGAACAGCAGCGCGCCGTTGAGGATAACCGTCGTGCGGTCCTCCAGGCCGTAGCGGCGGAAGAAGACGAACTGCCGGTACCACAAGGTGTAGAGGAGCGCGAACGTCATGCCGAAGGCGATGAACCCCCGCATCGTCTCCAGCAGCTCGCCGGACGTGCGCGGCACCTCGAGCGCGACGATCAGCAGGGTGATGGCGAAGGCGAAGACGGCGTCGCTCAGCCCCTCGAGGCGCGAGATCTCGCGGCTGCGCCAGCGGAATTCATGAGGCTTGTGGACGTGGCGCGCCGCGAGATGGTCTCTGAGCATGGCCGATTCAAGGCGATAAGATTCCGCCGATTCTAATCCTCCTCCGGCGGCGGCGGAACCCGATACTTGTCGACCTCCGTACCGGCGGCAACGAAGAGCGCGTCGTCATCATCGATGGCAACTCCCGCGCCTTTGACCTGCAGCCGCCGCAGGAAGCTGCCGTCCTCGCTCTTGAGGACGCTCACTCCCCTGGCGTCGCTGACGAAGATCTGGCCCTGGCCGTCGGCCGTCAGACCGGCGATGCGGCCGGAAAACTGGCCGGGCTCGTCGCCCTCGCTGCCGAAGCGGTTCTGGTACTCGCCGGTGAGCTTGAAGATGCAGACGGCGTGGAGGCGATCGACGGCGGCGTAGATCGTCCGCCGGCCGTCCATCGCCACCAGCACGTCGCCCGCCGGCTCGCCCGAGGCGCCGGAGACGGCGTCGCGGTGAATCGTCTCGATCGCTCCGTCGCCGCCCACCAGCACGAGGTCGTCGCGCTGGGCGTTGCGCCAGCTCGCGATGACGCCGGAGTCCGGCCGCGGCGCGACGTGGAAGAAGCCGGCGCCGTCCGGGTGCTTGACCTCGCCGAGCAGCGTGCCGCTCGCTCCCACATAGCGGAAGAGGCGGCCGCCGCTGGCGACGAAGACGATGCCGCCGCGGTCGGCGGCGAGGCCGGTCCACGGGCGGCGGGGCTCGGCGACGAAGAAGAGGCTGTCGAACTTGCCCTCGGGCGTGAAGCGCAGGACGCGGCCGGCGTCGATGTCTCCCGTGTAGATGAAGCCCTGGGGGTCCACCGTCACCAGCGCCGCGTTCGCCATCTGCTCGGAGCCCTTCGCCGCGGGGCCGAGGCGGAGCACCGGGACTTCCTCCGGCGGAGCCTTGAAAATCGGCGGCGCGTCGTTGGCGACCCCTTCGATCGGCGTTGGATCGACGGCCGCATCCGGAGGCTTTGGCGGCTTGCGAGCGGCCGCGAGGGCGGCGGCGCAGCCCGCGGCGGTGCAGAGGAGGAGCAGCAGCATGGGCAAGCGGCGGTGCGCATTCATGGGTTTTTTCTCCCGCTCACTTGGCGGCCGCGTACCGGCGGATCATCGTCCGGTCGGTGACGTACAGCTCACCCTTGTCGCTGACGGCGAGACCGTAGGCGCTCATCTCGTACCTCTGCCGGGGCCGGCCGTCCACGGTCACCAGATAGAGGTCTCTCCAGCCGCTGACCCAGAGATTGCCCCGGCCGTCCAACGCGATGCCTTGGAGATCGGTCTCGGAGTCGCCGGGCGGATGCCCTTCGTAGCCGAAGCGGTTGATGTAGCGGCCCTCGGGAGTGAACTTGAAGATCGCATAGTTGCCGTTGTCGGCCACGTAGAAGAAGCCCTGGGCATCCACCGCCACATGGGGGTCCCGCACCGTGTACTCCGCCACTTTGTCGATGGCGCCGTGGAGGATGCGCTCGACCTTGCCTTCCTTGTCCAGGAACGCGACGTCGTCGGTGATGCCGGGCGCCTCCAGGACGGCGACCACTCCTCCGGCCGGCCGGGCAGCCACGGTGAGGAACTCGCCGCCGCCGGGCGCTTCGACCTGCCCCAGCAGCTTCAGGGTCTTCGCGTCGTAGCGGAACATCTGGTACCGGCCGACGACGAACAGCGCGCCGCTGCGTTCGTAGGCGATCGCATCGATGCGCTCGGGCTCGACGTAGACCAGCCCTGCGAGCTTTCCTGCGGGGCTGAAGCGCTGCACGCGCCCGAGCTCCCAGTCGGCCGCGTAGATGAATCCCTCGTCGTCCACGGCCACGCTCTCCACCCGCGTCATCTGGCTCGGGCCGATCCCCTCCTTGCCGAAGCGGAAGATCTCCTCGCCGAGCCTTCCCGGCGGCGTCTTCGCATCCTCGGCCGCGAATCCCTGGGCGCATGGACCGCAGGAGAGCGCCAGAACGATGACTGCCGCGGTGCGAGATCGCTTCGAGGCCCATCCCACGAGCTTGCTCATGAGAATTCCCTCCTTGCCTGGGTTAGACACGGGACGGTACTGATTGGTTCCTGGCCCACCCTGCCGGGTAGGCCACGGGTAGGCCGCAACGACGGCCCCAGAACCCTCCCTCCGTGTGGTGCGCGATCGGCGAGGGGCTCGTAGTCTTACCTTCCATGGAAGACCTCTGGCAGCCGGTCCGCTTCGATCGCGAGATGACCGTGAAGTACGACCGGCCGGGACCGCGCTACACCTCCTATCCCACCGCGCCGCAGTTCGCCGAAGGCTTCAGCTCCACCGACTATACCGGGCTGCTGGCGCGCAGCGGCGTGCTGAGAAACCGGCCTCTCTCGCTCTACGTGCACATCCCGTTCTGCGACGTGCGCTGCTTCTTCTGCGGCTGCAACGTGACGATCTCGCGCGACCGCACGTGGGGCAAACGCTACCTGCCGATGCTGGCGCGGGAGATGGCTCTGGCCGCCGCCCTGCTGCGAGCGCAACAGCGCGACGTCGTGCAGATCCACTGGGGAGGCGGCACGCCGACGTTCCTGCCCGCCGAGGACCTCGCCGAGCTGATGGCCCTGCTGCGGCGCAACTTCCGGCTCGCCGCGGATTGCGAAACCGGCGTCGAGATCGATCCCCGGAAGTGCACGCCCGAGCAGCTCGACGCCCTCGCCGCGGGCGGCGTCAATCGGCTGAGCATGGGCGTCCAGGACCTCAACCCCGAGGTGCAGCGGGCCGTCAACCGCGTGCAATCGGCCGCGGACACCTGGGCGGTGATGGAAGCCGCCCGTGCGCGCGGCATCAGCAGCCTGAACGTGGATCTGATCTACGGCCTGCCGCACCAGACGCCGGAGACCTTCGCCGCCACCGTGCGCGAGGTCGTACGCATGTCGCCGGACCGGCTGGCGCTGTTCAATTTCGCCTATCTGCCGGCGATGTTCCGCCACCAGCGGACCATCGACGCCGCCGCGCTGCCGGCTCCCGAGGCCAAGCTGACGATGCTGGAGCAATCGATCGCCGCCCTCACCGAGGCCGGCTACGTCTTCATCGGCATGGACCACTTCGCCAGGCCCTCGGACCCGCTGGCGCAGGCGCTGCGCGACCGCACCCTGACGCGCAACTTCCAGGGCTACTCCACCTGCGGCCAGAGCGATCTCGTGGCGTTCGGCGTCTCCTCGATCAGCGAAGTCGGCGGCGGCTACGCGCAGAACACCAAGACCCTCCGCGACTACGGCGACGCCGTGGAAGCCGGCCGCTTCGCCACCTGCCGCGGCCTCCGCCTGTCGCTGGACGACTCCCTCCGGCACGACGTGATCATGAAGCTGATGTGCCACTTCCGTCTCGACAAGCGGACGATCGAGGCGGCGCACGGCATCGACTTCGACCGTCATTTCAGTCGTGAGATGGCGCAGCTCGCGCCGATGATCGACGACGGCCTCGTCGAGGTCTCCGCCGATCAGATCGAGATCACGCCCCCCGGGCGCCTCCTGGTGCGCAACGTCGCCATGGCCTTCGACGCCTACCTGGGGACCACGGAAGCCCGTTTCTCGAGGACCGTCTGATGTCCGAGCCCGCTCTCCATCCGCGGCTCCAGCCGGAAAGCGACGCCAGGGTCCTTCCCTTCCCCGGCGCGCGGGCGGCGGCCGAGACCGTCCTCCTGGTGGGCAATCCCAACGTCGGCAAGAGCCTGCTGTTCAAGAACCTGACGAACCGGTACGTCAACGTCTCCAACTTTCCCGGCACCACGGTCGAGATCACCCGCGCCCGCGCCGCCTTCGCCGGCCGGCCGCTGGACGTGGTGGACTCGCCGGGCGTCAACGATCTCTCGCCGCGCAGCGACGACGCCCGCGTGACGGCGAAGCTCCTGGAGCAGAACTCCGGCGCCACCGTCGTCCAGGTGGCCGACGCCAAGAACCTCCGCCGCGCGCTGCTCCTCACCTTGCAGCTCGCCGAGCTGGGCCACCCCATGGTGCTCGTGCTCAACATGCTCGACGAGCTGGCGGCCCGCGGCGGCCGCATCGACGCGGAGAAGCTCTCGCGCCTCCTCGGTGTGCCCGTCGTCGGCACGATCGCCGTGCACAACCAGGGAACGGCCGAGCTGGTGGCGGCGCTGCCGGATGCCCGGCCGGCGATTCCATTCGCCGTAGACGCGGCGGATCCTTACGAGACCAACCGCGCTCGCCTGACCCGCGTCATGGAGATCGTGGCCGAGACCTACACGCTGACGCAGCCGAAGCACGCCTCGTTCGCCGTGCGCCTCGGCTTCTGGGCCATGCATCCGCTGAAAGGGCTCGCCTTCCTGCTGGTGATCCTGGGCCTGGTCTTCTGGTTCGTCGGCCTCTTCGGCGCCGGCACGCTGGTGGACCTCATGGAGACGGGCGTCTTCAAGCAGCGGGTGACGCCGCTCGCCATCCGCGCCGTGGACGCCGTCCTCCCCTTCCCGCACACACATCGGCGGGAGGCGGTGTCGTTCACCTTCTCCGTCCCCTTGACGCCGGTCAATGAGATTCCACTCGGCACGATGGAGCGGAAGGTGATCGTTCCAACCTACACGCTCGCGCCAGGCGCCGAGCTCGGCTGGGGCGGCGAGACCCTGCGCTTCGTCCATGATTTCCTGGTCGGGCCCTTCGGCGCCGTCACCATGGCGCTCTCCTATGCCTTCGCCATCGTGCTGCCGATCGTCACCAGTTTCTTCCTGCTCTTCAGCCTGCTGGAGGATTCCGGCTATCTGCCGCGCATGGCGATCATGGTCAACCGTACTTTCCGCCTCATGGGCTTGAACGGCAAGGCGGTGCTCCCCATGATCCTCGGCCTCGGCTGCGACACCATGGCGACGATGACGACGCGCATTCTCGAGACCCGCAAAGAACGGGTGGTCACCACCATGCTCCTCGCTCTGGCCGTGCCCTGCTCGGCGCAGCTCGGCGTGCTGCTGGCGATGATGGCCAGCCTCTCGCCGCTCGCCGCCGTGGCCTGGCTGGGGCTGATGGTGATCGTCGTGCTGCTGGTGGGCTCCCTCACCGCGCGCGCCTTCCCCGGAGATGCAGGAGATTTCATCCTGGAGATCCCGCCGATGCGCCGGCCGCAGCTCGCCAACGTCTGGGTGAAGACGATCGGCCGGCTCGACTGGTACCTGCGCGAGGTGATTCCACTGTTCGTGATCGGCACGGCGGCGCTCTTCCTGCTCGACCGATTGCGCGTGCTGCCGGCCATCGCCCGGGCCGGCGAGCCGCTGGTCGGCGGCTGGCTGGGCCTGCCGAAGGAGATGTCGAACGCGTTCCTGATCGGTTTCCTGCGGCGGGACTTCGGCGCGGTCTACATTCTCGACGCCTCGACGGGACCGCACCCGCTCCTCACGCCGCTGCAGATCTTCGTCTCCATGGTCACCATCACGCTCTTCATGCCCTGCATCGCCAATTTCCTGATGATTGGGAAAGAGCACGGCATGAAGGTCGCGTGGGCGATGGCCGCTTTCATCTTCCCCTTCGCCTTCTTCGTGGGCGGACTCATCAACCACCTCGGGCTATGGCTGAACATCTTCTGACCTGTCCCCTCTGCGGCTTCGAGTTCGAGAAGTCGGACGCGCTCTGCCATCACGGCTGTCCGCTGGGGGCCATGTGCAACCTCGCGCGCTGCCCGCAATGCGAGTACGAGTTTCCGCAGCGGACGCCGGGGCTCTCCTGGCTGCGGCGCCTCTTCAAGAAGGAAGAGACCGTGCCGCCCATGCCCGCCGAGGGCTTGCTGACGGTGAAGGATCTCGCCGGCGGCGAAAGCGTCGAGGTGCTCTGCCTGGGAGGAGAGAGCCCGGAGCGGCGCAATCACCTGGCCGTCTTCGGCCTCGTCCCCGGCGCGGAGCTCCGCCTCCTCCAGCGGCTCCCCTCCTTCGTCATCGAGATCGGCGAGACCGTGCTGGCGCTGGACGCGGACGTGGCGGGGGATATCGTGGTGAAGCGGGCCGGGGCTGCGCAAGATCAGGCGATAACCTAATCGCCAAAATCAGATCATCAAGCTGTCGCAGCAGCGACGCTCATGTTCACGAAGCGCCTGATCGTTGATTATGGCGAAATCCGTTACTGGATTCCAACTCGGGCACAATTGACTTATGTCGGATCTGGCATATAAGCTGCCCGGTGATGGAGGAGGGAGACAAGCCGCTGGTGTGGCTGCATGGCGAGATCAAAACCCCACCCATGTCGGTGTATGGTCGCCTGGAAGCCGGTCATCTCTTGCGACGTTTGCAGCGGGGCGAGGTCCTCTCGATGCCGGTGTCGCGCCCGATGCCTTCGATTGGCCCTCGCTGCCATGAGTTGCGAATTGGCGACTCTGACGTGACTTGGAGGATCTTCTACCGGATCGATCCAGAGGCCATTTTGATCTTGGAGGTTCTCAAGAAGAAGACTCAGGCTACACCCAAAGAGGTTATCGAAGTTTGCCGGCGCCGCCTCGCTGCCTATGACCGGATTGGATAGGAGCTGTAACTATGGATAAGGACAAGAAAGCTCGTCTCGAGGCTCAGGGATGGAGAGTCGGATCGGCTGAAGAATTCCTGGGCCTGACGCCAGAGGAAACCGCCTATGTCGAGCTGAGGCTGAAGCTAAGCGACGCGGTCCGCGAATATCGGAAGAAGAAACATCTGACCCAGATCCAGCTAGCCGAGTTGCTCCAATCGAGCCAAAGTCGCGTAGCCAAAGCTGAAGCCGCTGACGAATCGGTATCTCTGGACCTGCTGATCCGTACTCTCCTAGCGCTCGGAGCCACACCCCGGGATCTCGCGAAGGTGATCACCGGGAAGGTCGCCTGAGCCTCATGTCGCCCTGGAGTTTCTGATCCGGAGCGCCCGCCGGCGGACTAAAATGCGCAACAGTGGACGAGCCTCAAGACGGCACTTGGCTGCCGACAAAGGACCAGCCCGTCTGGCTGCACTGGTTCGACGAGCTGTCCGAGCTGTCTCCCGAGGAGCGCTCGGCGCGGCTCTCCCGGCTGGCTGAGGAGCAGCCGGAGCTGGCGGCCAGGCTCGAGCGGCTTTTCGCCGCCGAGGCGGGCGCCTCCCCGCTCCTCTCCCGGCCGGTCGCCGAGGGGGCGCCGGGATTCGTCGCGGCGGCGTTCGCTGACGGCCCGACGCCGGAGGCGCCCCGCGAGGAGCCCGCCTCGGGCCTCTGCATCGGTCCCTATCGGCTCCTCGGGATCCTGGGCAGCGGCGGCATGGGCGAGGTCTTCCTCGCCGAGCGGGCGGACGGCGTCTTCCAGCAACAGGTCGCCCTGAAGCTGATCAAGCGCGGCATGGACTCCGAGGAGATCGTGCGCCGCTTCCAGCGCGAGCGCCAGATCCTGGCTCGCCTCGAGCACCCTGGGATCGCCCGCCTCCTGGACGGCGGCACCGCCCCGGACGGCCGGCCGTACTTCGTCTTGGAGCTGGTGGCGGGCGAGCCGATCCTCGACTACTGCCGGCGCGCGAAACCATCGTTGGAAGAGCGCCTGCGCCTGATGATGGCCGCCTGCGAAGCGGTGGACGCCGCGCACCGCAGCCTGATCGTGCACCGCGACCTCAAGCCCTCGAATCTGCTGGTCACCGCCGAGGGGCAGGTCAAGCTCCTCGACTTCGGCATCGCCAAGCTCCTGGCGGAGACGCCCGGGGACGCGGCCACTCAGCACCTCCGGGCACCCCTTACGCCGGCCTACGCCGCGCCGGAACAGCTCCTGGGCGGACCGGTGACCACGGCCACGGACGTCTACGCGCTGGGGGTGATCCTCTACGAGCTGCTGACCGGCCGCTCCCCCCACCCCGAAAGCCGGACGCCTGCCGCGCTGGCCCAAGGCCTGGGTGACGAGCGCGCCGAGCGGCCGTCGACCGTTCTGCGCGAAGACGATCGGGAAACCGATGGCGATATGGCGGGAATCCCCGACCGGCGGCGCTTCGCCCGCCGGGTTCAGGGCGACCTCGATTCAGTCGTTCTCGCCGCGCTGCACCGCGACCCGGCGCGCCGCTACCGTTCGGCCGCCGATCTCGGCGCCGATCTCCAGCGCTTCCTCGCCGGACGGACGGTGCGAGCCCGCCCGGATTCAGCCCTCTACCGGGGGCGGAAGCTCGTCCAGCGGCACAAGCTCGCCGCCGCGGCGCTGGTGGCGGCCGTGCTCTCGCTCGCCGCCGGGACCGTCGTGTCGCAGCGCCAGGCGCGGATGGCGCGAGAGCAGGCACAGAGGGCGGAACGGGTCAAGGAGCTCCTGCTCTCCATCTTTCGCGAAGCCGACCCGGAGACCGGCCGGGGACCGGAGCTGACCGCTCGCGAGATCCTCGCCGCGGGCGCCCGGCGGGTGGACGCGGAGCTGGCGCCGGAGCCCGAGGTGCGGGCCGAGTTGCTGGACGCCATCGCCCAGATCGATCGCAGTCTCGGCCTCTACGACGCGGCGAGCGAGTCGGCCGGGGCTTCCCTCGCCGAGCGGCGGCGGCTCTTCGGCGCCGATTCGGTCGAGGTGGCCCTCAGCTTGACGACGCTGACCGAGATCGAGACCGCCCGCGGCAACCTGGACGAGGCGTGGCGGCTCGCGGAGCGGGCGCGGCCGCTGCTCGAGCGGCGCTTCGGCCTCGACAGCCGGGAGGGGCAGCGCCTGGCCAGCATCCGCATTTTCGTGCTCGGCGAGCGAGGGGAAGAGGAAAAGGCGCTCGCCCTGGTGCGGCAGAGCACGGCCGCGGCCCGCCAATATTTCGGTCCCACGAGCATCGAGACCGGACGCCGCCTGCTCGAGACCGCCTCCGTCCTGGCCAACCTCTCCCGCTTCGACGAGGCGGAGCGGACGGCGCGCGAAGGCCTCGCCATCCTGACGGCGTCGCCCCGGGTCACGCCGCTCGAGGTGTCGCTCGCCCGCCGGCTGTTGGCCGAGCTGCTCACCATCGTCGGCCGACGCGAGGCGGCCGCCGCCGAGTACGCCAGCGTGCTCGCCCAGCAGCGGGCGGCGGTGGGGCCCGACCATGTCGAAGTGGCGGAGACGTTGATCAAGCAGGGCTATCTGCTCACCGAGCTGCAGCGCGAGGCGCAGGCCGAGCGCGCCCTGCGCGAGGCGATCCGCATCCTCGAGCCCCTCGGCCACTACGATGCCGGCTCGGCCCGCCGCTACCTGGGCTTCTGCCTGATGAACGAGGAGCGTTACGCCGAGGCGGAGCAGCAGTTCGTGGCGGCGGAGCAGTTCCTGCGGTCGAAGGTGGGGGACGACCATCCGCTAGTCTGGGCCGCCATACTGAGCGAGGGCTGGGCGCGGCTGCGGCGCGGCCGGCTGGACGAGGCCGAGCGCACGCTCGCCCGGGTCGTGGACCATTACGAGCCCAGCGCGCCGGAGGGCCACGAGATCCGCACCGCCCTCAAGTATCTGGGCGAGGTGGCGCGGCTGCGCGGTGATCCAAACCGCGCCCTGGCGCTCCATCGGCGGGCCTTGGAAATCGAGCGCAAGCTCTTCGGCACCGCCGCGCATCCAGGGGTGGCGTCATCGAACTACCAGATCACCCTCGACCTGCTGGCGCTCGGCGCCCGCGAGGGCCTGGCCGAGGCGCGGCGCAGGATCGACGAGGCGATCGTTTTTCTGCGTCAAACCCAGCCCAAGCATCCGCAGCTCGAAGACTTCCTGCTGGCGAGCGGCCGCGTGGCCCTCGCCGCTGGCGATCAGGTCCGGGCGCGGCAAGATCTTTCCGAGGCCGTCGCCCTCCTGCAGGGTCACCGCGGAAAGGATCATCCGCGGAGCCGCGAAGCCGCGGCCCTGTTGCGACGCGCGGGCCCGGCGGAGTGAGGGCCTGACGATGCCGCCGGAATCCACGGAAGAGATCACGCGCTTGCTCGCCGGCGCTCGGGATGGTGACCGCGCCGCCGCCGAAACCCTCTTCGCTCGCATCTACCGCGAGCTCCACGGCCTCGCTCACCGCCAGCTCGGCGCCCATGGCCGGCCCGGCGATACGCTCAACACCACCGCCCTGGTGCACGAAACCTACCTGCGCCTCGCCCAGCCGGCCGGCCTCTCCGCCGCCGATCGGGCGCACTTCTTCAACCTCGCCGCACGGGTCATGCGCCACGTGGTGGTGGACTATGCCCGGCAGCGGGACGCCGCCAAGCGCTCGGGCCACACGGTCCGTATCGAGATCGGCGGGCAGGGGGAGCCGCCGGCCGCGGCCGATGCCGGTCTCACCGCGGATCTCCTCGCCCTCGACGCCGCCCTCGAACGCTTGTCGGCGGAGAGCCCGCGGCTCGGCCGCCTCGTCGAGCTGAGGTTCTTCGCCGGGCTGAGCTTCGCCGAGATCGGTGAGGTGCAGCGCCTGACCGAGCGCACGGCCAAGCGCGACTGGCGCAAGGCCCGCGCCTTTCTCCTCGCCGAGCTGGCCGGCGCGCCGGCCGGCAAGCCCGCGGGACGGTCACCCGGACGGTGATGTCCCTTTCCGGCTCCGTTCTCCGCATCCAGGTCTAGATCGCCTTCGGGCGACGACCCCCGACCGATGACCGGCCTGGGCGTTTCTTCTGGAGAACGTCATGAACACTCTCTTTCCATGCGGGTACGCTCTCTCCCTCCGGCGCCGAGCGCGCGCTTCCTGGGTAGCCTGGATGGCCATCGGCTGGCTCGCGGCGGGCGCCGGGTCCGCCGCGCCGGCGTCCGAGCGCGCCGATCGCGATTTCGACGGCATCGCCGACCGCCAGGATGGCTGCCCGGCCTCCCCGCGCGGCGCGGCCCCGATCGCCGAGGGGTGCTCGGCGCTGGAGATCGCGCTGGCCCCGGAACGCTTCGTCGATCCCATCCGCTCGCAGCTCGACGAGCGGGCCGCGGTGTTGGCGGATGACCCGCTCTATGCCGATGCCGGCCGCACTCTGGGTGACGCGAGCGCCGCCTTCGCCGAGGCCGCGGCGGTGCTCCGCGCCGGCGAAGTCTGCCGCGCCGCCGATCTCTTCGACGCGGCTGCGTCCAACCTGGAAGAAGCCGAGGCGAGCTTCGAAAGCACGATCCGCGCTCAAGCTTCTTCCGGCCTCCCCAGGGGAGCCATGAGCCGGGCCTTTCTGCACCTCCGGCAGAGCCTGACGCAGGAGGCCATCGAGCAGGCCCGCACGGCCGCCGGCTACGTGCGCGCCGCCTGCGGCCAGGTGGTTGCGGCCGGCCCGCTGCGCGGCCAGGTGGCCGCCGTCGATGATGCCTCCCGCACCTTCCGTTTCGCGGGCCCTCGCACCCCTGGCGTCGTCGGCATCGCCGAAGGCCGGCTTCCCGCCGGGCTGATGGCCGGCCGCCGCATCGACGGCCGCGGCCTCCGCTTCGCCGACGGCACCGCCCTGCTCACCTCGCTGCGCGACGAGCTTCCGATCTCGGGCGGCGCCAAGACGACCCCCTGCCTCACGCTGCGGGTGGCACCGTTCCAGCAGTTCCCGCCCTATAAAGAGCCTCTCAACCAGCCGTATCGGCTGCGCCCGACCGCGGGCTACGCCCAGGGCATGTACGGCACTCTCAACCTCGAGCGCTTCCAGCGGCTCGCCGCCGAGACCGCGACGACCCAGGTCGGCGGCGTTCCGGCCGGCTGCGCCACCAGCAGCGGCTCCCAGACCTTCTCCTTCGCGATGAAGATCGACGTCAGTCAAGGCGGCAACACCTGGACCATCGCCAGCGACCTGCAAGACGGCGACGTTCCGGTAGGGCTGCCCAGCTCGCTGATCGACGGCCAGCTCGCCACCGTCGCGGCGACGACCTTGAAGACCGCCTGCATCGTCGGCTTCGGCTGCACCGCTCCCCAGACCCAGGCCACCGAGACCCTGTCGCTGGTGATGCGCCCGTTCGGCTCCTACGCTGTGATCGCCTACACCAAGACGATCTTCGACGTGGGCGGCAACGTAGGGATCGGCGATTTCGAGCCGGCCAAGGTCAGCAACGTCACCCTCTCCAACGTCCCCGACCCGAGCCCGACCTTCTCCGCCATGGGCTACAAGATCACCAATAACAATCCATCCGACACCCCGAAGGGTGTGCTGGTCACCGATAACTTCGCGGTCTATGAGATCGACGACCTCTACGACGAGACCGCAGCCGTCAAGAGTATGTTCGGCGGCCTGGCCGAGTTCCTCATCCACGGCGTCGATCACGTGGCCGCTCTCAACTGGCCGCAGTTGACCGGCCACAACTCGACTAACGGCGAAACCTTCGAGTACTCCGCCACCCTGCCGAAGATCGTGCGCGACCGGGTCAAGGATTGCGCCGGCTCGCTCGACAGCTTCTACGACCTCCCTTACTTAGGCGGCTTCCCGGTCTGGATCCTCACCAAAGGGAATTTCGACGACCCGACCGCCGGCTTCCCCAACGGCGCCCACAAGTTCGCCCTGCAGTTCGCCGCCGCCTCGGGGAGCGACGTCTACGCCGCGCGCGGCGGCGTCGTCACGATGGTCGAAGAATCAAAGACGACCAACGATCCCGACCTGATCGATGCCTCCAGCACCGGCAACTGGGTCAGCATCAAGCACGAGGACGGCACCTACGGGTTCTACTTCCATCTGGCGAAGGATGGCGTGCTGGTGAAAAAAGGCGACCGCGTCTTCCGCAATACGCACATCGCCGAGGTCGGGGAGAACAAGCTGGTGTTCGAGGTCGGCAACCAGTGTCCGCCGCACCAGTGCACCAGCCTGGCGGGCTATCAGACCGTCAAGGCTTTGTACGAATTCCGTGAGGGCGAGCCGGCCGGGGGCGTCGGTGCCTGGGTACCCGGCGACCTCGTCGACTGCCAGGTGCCGCGCGTCGACGATCCGATCTTCCACAACTGATCTGAGAGAACCGGCCTGAAAAACCGAAGGGCGCCGGACTCATCGAGCCCGACGCCCAGCCCTGAAACGTCCAAGTAGTTTCAGCTCAGCGGGGGGCGTGTTCGCGCACGCCCTCGCTGTTACCATTCTAGCTCCCCCGAGGCCAAAACGCAACCGCGCTGTCAAGCCTCCTTTCTACTCCCGCCATAGGGGCCGCGTCAGGCAGGTGGGCCCCCCCTCGGCCTTGAAGGAGATCTCGCGGCCGCGATAGGTGAGGACCTCGCAACCGGCTTCCTCCAGCCGCCGACGGGTCACCGGATTGCCTTCGAGCATCAGGACCTTGCGGGGAGCGAGAGCCAGGACGTTCGGACCTTGCGTTGGAAACTCCTCTTCGGGCACTTCGATCAGGCGAAATCCGCGGTCTTGCAGCAGCCGCCAGAAAGAGACGGATAGGAGCGGCGGGTAGATCACGGCGAGATCGTGGTCCACGAGGCTGATCAGGGAGAGCAGGTGGAGACAGGCCTCGGGGCCGCCGAAGTACGGCAGCTCGACCGGCACCACCTCGACCCCCATCGTACCCAGAATGATACGGAGCTGGCGGAGACCCTCGGCGTTGGTGCGGAAGCCGAGCCCGACGGCCAGGGTATCGTGATCGAGCCAGAGGAGGTCTCCCCCTTCGGCGGTGGCTTCTCCTTGCAGAGCTGGGAGGAGCGGAATGCCGATCTCCCGGAACCGGCGGCCCAGAGCCTCCTCCTCGCCGCGGCGCAAGGCCTTGCCCATGCGCAAGAGGATGGCGCCGCGGTCGGTGATCAGCGCGGGATCGAAGACATAGATCGAGTCCGCGCGTTCCGGCTGCGGCGCGGCATGCTCGACGACCTCGGCGCCGGCGGAGCGCAGCAGCTCCGTCAAGGCGTCGTGCTCGCGCCGGGCCTCCTCCAGATCCGGCCGCGCCGTGTAATGCCAGCGCGCCGGATCGGCGTCGCCGAAGGCCTCATCCGGCCGGCGGACGAGGACCCGCCGCAGGGGCGCGACCATGCTCTGGCAGCCGTAGCGGGAAGGCATGCGTTCCTCAATGCCTGCCGATCATGGTGCCGAGCGCCCAGAACCAGGCCGCTCCCGGAACGGCTCCCAAAGCCGCGGCCCAGGGCAGAGGCACGCGGGCGGCCAACAGGGCGATGACGATGGCGCCGAGAGACCAGGCGATGATCCGCTCCTGCTTCGGCGGCAACCGGGCGGCCAGGATCGCCGCGGTGAAGACGGCGAGAGCTGACCAGGACAGCACCTCGATCCCCAGCGTGCGCGCCAGGATCCACGCGAGCGCGACGCCCGCGCCCGCGGCGGCCAGCAGACCGGCGGTTCTCATTCCCTTCATCGTAACAGCGGCGGCGTCCATGGTAACCTCCGCCGTCCGGCATGCCCCCGTTGCGCATCCATCCCGCCAATCCGCGCTATTTCGCCGACGCCGAAGGCCGCGCCGTCTACCTCACCGGCTCCCACCATTGGGACAACCTGATCGACAACGGCGAGCGCCCGGGCGGCTTCGATTTCGAAAGCTATCTGTGCCGTCTCGAGGCCTGGGGACACAACTTCATCCGTCTCTGGGCGCACGAGGCGTGGACGCACGACCTCCATCCGCAGCCCTACCTGCGCACCGGCCCCCGGTTCGATCTCACCCGCTTCGATCCCGAGTATTTCACCCGCCTGCGGCAGCGGGTGGTCCGAGCCGGCGAGCGGGGCTTCTACGTCTCCGTGATGCTCTTCAACGGCTGGTCCATCCACGACAACGGCGAGGGGAACCCCTGGGAGCACCATCCCTTCAACCGGCGCAACAACGAAAACAGCATCGACGGCGATCCCGGCGCGCGCGGCGACGGCTCGGACGTGCACACCCTGCGTATCCCCGCCGTCACCCGTCTGCAGGAGGCCTACACGGCGAAGGCCGTGGAGACGGTCGGCGATCTGGACCACGTCCTGTGGGAGATCTCGAACGAGAGCCCCGGGGCTTCCCGCGACTGGCAGTACCACATGATCCGCCATCTGCGGAGCGCCGGCGCCGGCCGCCACCTCATCGGCATGACCGCCTGCTTTCCCGGCAACCGCAACGAGGATCTCTTCAGAAGTCCCGCCGATTGGATCTCTCCCGGCAATTCGCGCGGTCTTGGCAGCGGCTGGCGGCGCGATCCGCCTCCCGCGGACGGCTCCAAGGCCGTGCTCGTCGATACCGATCATCTCTGGGGCATTGGCGGCGACCGCGGCTGGGTGTGGAAAACCTTTCTACGCGGGCACCATCCCATCTACATGGATCCCCTCGACGCCGATCCGCAGCGCGAAGAGGCGCGCCGGGCGATGGGCGACACCCTGTGCTTCGCGAAGAGGATCGATCTCGCCTGCTGCGTCCCGGACACGAAAATCTGCTCGTCAAGGTACGCCTTGGTCAACCGAACGCCTGGACAGGAGGAGATCCTCGCGTATCTGCCGCGCGGGCGGTCGAAGGTGGATCTCTCCGGTATCGAAGGAACGCTGCGCGTGGAGTGGTTCGATCCCGCGACCGGGACCGCGACGGACGGCGGGCTCGTCGAGGGCGGCGAAAGACGCCGTCTGGATTCACCGTGGAAACGCGATGCGGTGCTGCTGCTCAGGGCTCCGGATCGATCCCCAACCCATCCGCCAGCCGGTTGTAATAGGCGAAGAACCCCGTGATCTGGACGATGTCGTGGATCGCGGTGTCGCTGAAGCCGACGGCCCGGAGGGCGTCGATGTCCTCCCGCGTCGTCGAGCGCGAATCATGGGTGAGCTTGACGGCGAAGTCGAGCATGGCGCGGTCCGCTTCGCTCATCCCGGCGGCCGGCGGCGCCTGCCGGTAATCGCTGCGCACCGCCGCCACCAGCGCCTCGCCTTTCGCTCCCTGATCCGCGATCTCGGCCCGGAGATCGTCCGTGTGGGAGTCGATTCAGTAATCGCAGTCATTCACCCGAGAGACGGCGACGGCGATCATCTCCTGCTGCGCCCGGGAGAGCGGGCTGCGCGGCGAGAGCATCAGCTCCTGGTAGAGCGCGACGCCGGCTTCCAACACCTCCGGGCGAAGGCTCTGGCTCTGGATACGCAGCACGTTGAACACCTTGCCGGCGCGCGCCAAGGCCTCGTCGTAGAGCCGCTTCAGCAGACCGGTGGCCTCCTCGGGAGCGATGGTACGGATCCAAGCCATGGCGGAGGATGATACCGGCCGTTCCACACCGACAGGTCCGGCAGATGAGTCCGAGCAAGCTGGCTATCTCCTAATACCAACCATGAATCGGCTTAGCTCACATGCCAACTCATTAAGACGAAACGCGCTTAGTGGCTTTTCGCTAAACTTGCTTGCTACCGCATCCTTGAGCCTTTGGAACCAATCCCCTTCTCGACCGGGCCAAACAGAATTGGCGTGGAACAGTTCGTCACTCAAGGACCGGAGTTTCTCCTCGTCTGCCGGCGTAATTACCGAGTCCGCTCTCGCGAGGTCTTCCAACAGGCGTCGTCGCATCCCAACTCGACTTGCAAACTCGGCTGGGAACTCGTGGCGGTCAAGAACGGCATCGAGGAATTCGTTCAGCGAAGCCCTGAATGGAGAGTTCCAGAACTCTGTCCAGTTCTCTAATTCGAGATGGGCGATCCCGTCGACAGTATCCTCAAGTTCTTGCATTTTCTCCTCACTTGAGCGCTGGTAGTTGTTGCCTAGCGATCCCGACTTCACGGTCTCGGGCAGGATCTCTATTCCGATCAGCTCACCTCTATCGTTGAACTCCGCTGTGATGTTGGGACTCACTTCGACACTGTGCGCCTCTTCCTCTTCCGAGATGACAAGGTGGAGGACATCTTCTTCGGAGAAGTACGCGAACTTTGGTTCCATCAAGCCTAGGGCTTCCCCGTGACCTCCGACTCCGGCGCACGGATCAGCCGGTCCTCATACTCTTTCTGGCGCTCCATATAGTACGCGGCCATTCGATACGGGTCGTGCCCGAATCGTTCCGAAATGCGGTGGCGCACTCTACGAATCTCGGCGATCAGGTCATCACTGTCTTCAAAGGCTGTCTCAGCTTGTTGGCTCATCGCTTTCTCCTAGCAGCTCCAAGGGTGTGGCCAGCACCGGGACATACAATCCTAGCAGGTTGTTCACACGGCGGATATGCCCGAATTTGTTGGCGTTCGCCAAGTGCCGGCAATTCCAGGTGACCAGAAACTCGCACTTATGATACGAGGCAAGCGCCAAGTGAAGGGAGTCTCCTGTGGGATCGGCGGGCATGAGCCGGTGCTGAACGTAGGCGGCAACGATTTCGGGAACTGCTGGCGTTACTTCCAGCCACGGAAGAGTCCGAACGAGCTCCATAGCAGCTTCCCGGGTGGGATAGTCCCCATCGCGGAGCTCGTCAAGAACGGCCTCACTGGTCACCAAGGAGTAACGATCGCGCGCAACTTCCCACCATCGGCGTGTCCACTCCCTTTGCGCACGGGCAGCGAGGCTGGACCGAGTCGTATAGTAGAAACTCGGGATCGTCGTTTCGACGTAGACGCGCTCCTCACCCCGCATAGATCTGCAACTCCCGCAGCTCTCTGATCTGGTCGCGCAGCGTCGCGGCCTCCTCGAATTCCAGGCGCTTGGCGGCGGCGCGCATCTCTTTTTCGAGCCGGCTGATGCGCTCGGCGAGCGGTATGTCCAACGCCTCCGCCACGTCGGAGAGACGGGCGGGGCCGACGGAATAGAGATCGAGATTGCTCATCTGCACCAGCGGGTTGTGAATGTCCTTGAGGATGGTGGCCGGCTCGATGCCATGCTCCTGGTTGTACATGCCCTGCTTGGCGCGGCGGCGCTCGGTCTCGTCGAGGGCCTTCTGCATCGAGTCGGTGACGCGGTCGGCGTAGAAGATGACGCGGCCGTTGACGTTGCGGGCGGCGCGGCCTGACGTCTGGATGAGCGAGGTCTCGCTGCGCAGGAAGCCCTCCTTGTCGGCGTCGAGGATGGCGACGAGCGACACCTCCGGCAGGTCGAGGCCTTCGCGCAGCAGGTTGATCCCCACCAGCACGTCGAAGTCGCCGCGGCGCAGGCCGGTGATGATCTCCACCCGCTCCAGGGTCTCGACGTCACTGTGCATGTAGCGCACCCGCATGCCGAGCTCGCCGAGGTACTGCGTCAGCTCCTCGGCCATGCGCTTGGTGAGCGTGGTCACCAGCACCCGCTCCTTGCGGCCGACCACCTTGCGGACCTCCCCCACCAGATCGTCCACCTGGCCCTGCGCCGGCCGCACGTCGATGACCGGATCGAGCAGGCCGGTGGGCCGGATGAGCTGCTCGACGATGACGCCGCCGGCGCGTTGCAGCTCCCACGGCGCCGGCGTGGCGGAGACGTAGATGCGCTGCCCCACCCGGGCGTCCCACTCGTCGAAGGTGAGCGGCCGGTTGTCCAGCGCCGAAGGGAGGCGGAAGCCGAAGTCGACGAGGGTCTGCTTGCGCGAGCGGTCGCCGTGGTACATGCCGCGCACCTGGGGGATCGTCTGGTGGCTCTCGTCGATCACCACCAGGAGATCGTCCGGAAAGTAGTCGTAGAGGGTCGGCGGCGGCTCGCCGGGAGCGCGGCCGGAGAGGTGGCGCGAGTAGTTCTCGATGCCGTGGCAGTAGCCGATCTCCTTCAGCATCTCGAGGTCGAAACGCGTCCGCTGCTCCAGCCGCTGGCGCTCGAGCAGCTTGCCCTCGGCCTCCAGCTCGGCGAGCCGCCATTGCAGCTCCTCCCTGATGGTCTCGATGGCGCGCTCGAGGCGTGACCGCGGCGTCACGTAATGGGTCTTGGGGTAGACGGCGATGCGCTCCACCTCCTGCACGGCCTCGCCGCGCAGCACGTCGAAGCGGCTGATGCGCTCCACCTCGTCGCCGAAGTATTCGACGCGCACGCCCAGCTCCTCGTAGGCGGGGAGGATCTCCAGCACGTCGCCGCGCACGCGGAAGCTGCCGTGGAAGAGGTCGAGCTGGGTACGCTGGTACTGCATGTCCACCAGCCGCTTGAGCACGGGGTCCATGCCTTCCGAGTCGCCGCGGCTGAAGAACTGCAGCATGCCGTAGAACGCCTCCGGCGAGCCGAGGCCGTAGATGCAGGAGACCGAGGCGACGATGATCACGTCCCGCCGCTCGAAGAGAGTCTTGGTGGCCCGCAGGCGCAGGCGCTCGATCTCCTCGTTGATGTTGGTCTCCTTCTCGATGTAGGTGTCGGTCGCCGGCACGTACGCCTCCGGCTGGTAGTAGTCGTAGTAGGAGACGAAGTACTCGACGGCGTTGTTGGGGAAAAAGCTGCGGAACTCCTGGAAGAGCTGCGCGGCCAGGGTCTTGTTGTGGGAGAGGACCAGCGTCGGCCGGTTCACGGCCTGGATGGCCTGGGCGATGGTGTAGGTCTTGCCGGAGCCGGTGATGCCGAGGAGCACCTGCTCCCTATCACCCCGCTCGACTCCCTCGACGAGCTGGCGGATGGCCTCGGGCTGGTCTCCCTGGGGCGTGAAGCGCGAGATGAGCTGAAAGCCTGCCATGGCAGGATTGTAAACGCGAGACCCTCCCTTCCTGTTCCAGGGTCCGTCGGCATACAGAGACGTTTTGCCGGTTGGGGCGGCCCCGGAAAAACCAGAACCTCTGATCTCGCTACTTCGCCTCCTCCACCCACGGAAACACGGGATCGTCTTCCGGCTCCCCGTGCTCGATCCAGACCGCGGCGCGGAAGCAGAGCCAGGCGAGGAGCATGCCGGCGTAGCCGTCGATGGCGTAGTGATACCCGGAGAGCAGCGAGCCGGCGAAGGTGAACGCCGTGGCGAGCGCGAAGGCGAGGGCGAGCCACCGCGCCCGCCGGCGCGCCCAGAGGAAGAAGAGGAAGTGCGCGCCGACGTGGAGGCTGGGCATCGCCGCGATGCCCAGCACGGGTTTGAACCGTTTGAGCTCCCCGGTGCGGCGGCCGGCCAGCATGAGCTCGTAGTTTTCGCTCAGCTCCTGCTGCCCGGCGCGGACGAGCGGCATCTCCTCACGCACGGCCTCGAAGGTCTGCGGCTGGACGAAGACCGGACCCAGGGCCGGAACCGCCACATAGATCCAACTGCCGAGGGTCCACAGGAGCACGCACGAGAGCAGGAAGCGGTGCGCCAGCCGGCGGTCCAGGCCCGAGCTCCAGAAGCAGAGGGCGTAGAAGACCGTCGGCACCCAGAGCCAGTACCAGCGATCGAGCAGCGGGACGAGCGGCGTTCCTTCCAGAAGGCTGGAGACGAAGACCGACGGCGAGACGCCGAGGTGGAGCCGCGCGTCGAGATCCCACAGGGCGCCGTCCCATAGACGCGGATTGACGAGCGGAATCGCCACCTTGAGCCAGAAGTAGCCGTAGGTCATCACCGCGGCGGCAAACCACATCCGCAGCCAGGACACCCACCAGCGCGGCCGCACGACCTCGAGCAGATAGCCCCGCACCGGGTACCGCGCCAGCAGGCGCACCAGCAGATGCAAGCCGATGCCGGCGAGCAAGGCCCGCGGCAGCATGCGCAGCGCCGGCAGCACGATGTAGCGCACGGTCTGCCAGTCCGTGCGCAGGCCCCAGGCGCGCAGGAAGACGATGGTGAGCGCCATGCTCGCGAGGGCGGCGATCTCGAACGGATAGAGGCGCAGGAAATCAGCCCAGCGCCGGCGTGACGCGGGAGCGGGCAGTTGCTCGCCAACGGCGGAAACGGCGATCTCGGGCAGGGACACGGCGCCGCTATTATGCGCCAGTCTCAATTTTAGAGAAGTCTTTTCCGCTAACTTCCGGGCGGCGGGCCCTTGTGCGCCACCTCCTCCAGGGCGCGGGTGAGCTCGAGGACGTCCTGGCGCGTCAGGTTGTTCCCTTTGCGGGCGATCTCCATCATCTTGAACTGCAGCGGCTGGAACTCCTCCGGCTTGATGCGGCCGTCCTTGAGCCCCTGGCTGACGTCCGAGAAGGCCTGGCGGAGGCGTTGTTTCTCCTCCGGCGTCACGGTCGGCGGCAGTTGCGCCATGACCCCGTTTTCCATCTGGCGCATCGACCACTGGATGACGCCCGAGGCGTTCTTCATCAGAAAGAAGAAGCCGCCGAGGAGCGCGACGCCGCCCACGAGGATGACGACGAGGCAGCCGATGATGAGGGGCTTGGGACAGCCGCTCGACTTCGGACGGGCCGCCGGATCGAACGGGGCCGCGGGGGGTGGTGGAGGTTGGACGCGCGGGGGTTCCATTCAGACCTCCGGATTGCCGGTTGGTGTCGCCAGCAGACTGGTAGCGCCTTTCTATCACCTGGAAAGCCGCCCTGGGAAGGCGAGGCTCTATAATCCGCCCATGGAGTACGATCCGCTCTCCGCCGACCACTCCCGCCCCGCCCCCGCCGCGCCGCCTCCCCGCGCTTCCGGCCGCCTGCTGCGCTGGGCCTGGCCGGTGCTCGCCGCCCTGGCGGCGGGCGCCGTCACCGGCGTCGCGGTGGCGGCGGCCATCCACGTGCCGCGCGTCGACTCGCTGGCCGACTACACGCCGAGCCTGGTCACCCAGCTCTACGACCGCAACGGCGCCGTCTTCGCCACCTTCGCCCGCGAGCGCCGGGTGATGCTGAAGGAGAGCGAGATCCCGCGCGTCATGCAGCAGGCGGTGCTCGCCTCCGAGGACGCGAACTTCTTCCGCCACGGCGGCATCGACGCCATGGGCATCCTGCGCGCCGGGCTCGCCGACGTGCGCGCCGGCCGGGTGGTCGAGGGCGCCTCGACGATCAGCATGCAGCTCTCCCGCATCCTCTTCCTCACCCGCGAGCGCACCTGGCGGCGCAAGATCGAGGAGGCGTTCGTCACCGTCGAGCTGGAGAAGAACTACAGCAAGCAGCAGATCCTCACCCTCTATCTCAACCTGGTGAACCTCGGCCACGGCAACTACGGCGTCGAGGCGGCGTCGCGCTATTACTTCGGCAAGCCGGCGGCCAGGCTGACGCTGCCCGAGGCCGCGATGCTCGCCGGCATCATCCCGGCCCCCAGCCGCTACAGCCCCTACCGCACCCATGACACGGTGCTGAGGCAGCGGGACCGCGTGCTGCGGCGCATGCTGGAGGAGAAGCTCATCACCGCCGGCCAGTACCAGCAGGCGGTGGCGCAGCCGCTCCTCGTCGTCTCCCAGCAGGCCGAGGAGCTGTTCGCTCCCTACTTCGCCGAGGACGTGCGGAAGTACCTCGAGACCAACTACGGCGCCACCAGCCTCTACGAGGGCGGCCTGCAGGTGCAGACGACGCTCGATTCGCAGATCCAGAGGTCGGCCGAGAAAGCCGTGCGCGCGGGACTGTTGAAGCTGGACCACCGGCGGGGCTGGCGCGGCGCCATCGCCACCCTGAAGACGGCGGACCTCGACACGCAGCAGCTCCCGACCTGGACGCAGAACAAACCCCTGCCCGGCCGCTGGTACCAGGGGCTGGTCACGGATACCGGCGCGAAGAGCGCCAGCGTCAAGATCGGCAAGGAGGTCTACACCCTCGGACCGGAAGGCATCTCCTGGACCGGCCGGCGCGAGCCGGGCAGCCTGCTGAAGCGCGGCGACGTGGCCTGGTTCCGCTTCGAGGTGCCGGAGGCCAAGCCGGCGAAGGCCGGCGAGAAGCCGAAGGCGCCGCCGAGCCCGGCGCCGCCCCGCCTGATGCTGGAGCAGGAGCCGCGGATGGAGGCCGCCGCCGTCGTCATCGAGAACCAGAACGGAGCCGTGCGCGCCATGGTGGGCGGCTGGGATTTCCAGCGCAACAAGTTCAACCGCATCACGCAGGCCCACCGGCAGGTGGGCTCGTCGTTCAAGCCGTTCGTCTACGGCGCGGCGCTGGAGGCCGGCTGGACCCCGGCCGACACGCTGCTCGACGCGCCCGCCTCGTTCATCGGCGCCGACGGCAGGCTCAGCTACCGGCCGGAGAACTACTACCACAAGCATTACGGCATCGTGACCCTGCGGCGGGCCCTGGAGCTGTCGATCAACGTGCCGGCCGTCAAGCTGCTCGACCTGGTGGGCGGCAAGCGGGTGGTGGACTTCGCCCACCGCTGCGGCATCCAGACGCCGCTGCCCACCTGGCCGAGCATCGCCCTGGGATCGGCCGACCTGGTGCCGCTCGACGTGGCCTCCGCCTACTCGACCATCGCCAACCAGGGCACGCACATCGCGCCCTACTCCATAGAAAGGGTATCCACCCCGGACGGCCAGGTCCTGAAGCAGAACTTCCCCGCCACCTACAGCGCCACGACGCCGGGCCTCGCCTACGTGCTGACGCACATGATGGAGGGGGTCGTCGATCACGGCACGGCGTACGACATCCACGACCTGCCGCTGGACATCGCCGGCAAGACCGGCACCACGGACGATTTCTCCGACGCCTGGTTCGTCGGCTATACGCCGCGCTACACCATCCTCACCTGGGTGGGGTACGACGTGAAGCGCTCGCTCGGCGGCGGCATGAGCGGCGCGGTGGCGGCGCTGCCCATGTGGCGCACCATCGCCGAGGACGGCCTCGCCACCGGCTGGCTGAAGAAGGGAGAGACCTTCCCGGTGCCGCCGGGCGTCATCCTCCGCGACGTCGAGTACTACTCCGGCCTGCTGGCCCAGGGTGGGCGGACGGTCAAGGAGGCCTTCGTCAGCGGCACCGAGCCGAACCGCCAGTACAGCCCGCAATGGTCGACGATCAACAGCCTGCCGTGGTACCAGCAGAAGGCCTTCTACATTCCCAAGGAAGGCGAGAACATGCCGGGCAAGACGCCGGGCGCGGCGCCCGGCGAAGCGGCCCAGCAGCAACCCCCGCCGACGCCGGGACCCCAGGATCTGCCGGCGGAAGAGCCGCCGCCGCCGGGCGAGGAGCCGCCACCACCACCGCCGCCGCCGCCGGGATAAATCGGGTTACGGCTTCTTCCCCACCATCCCGAAGTCCTGATACCCGAACAGCAGCTCGTCGAGACGGTCGCGCAGGCGGTTGACCTGATCGGCCAGCGGGCGCTGCTCCAGGGGGAGCTTCCCGAGATCGATCTCCGGCAGTCGCTCCGCCGCGGGGAACGGGCGCAGATCGAGCCGCTCGACGGGCTCGAAGCCGGCCAGCTCGTACATCAGCTTCAGGCTCTCCGGATGCACCGGCCGCACGTGCGTCGGATCGAGCCAGAAATTGCGCGCGGCCACCACGACCGAGAGGGGGTTCGGCGTCTCCAGGATCAGCACGCCGCCAGGCCGCAGCGCCCGCCAGGCGAGGCGCACCAGGCGCTCGAGCGCGCCCGCCGGGAGGTGCTCGACGACGTGGAAGGAGACGACGCCGCCGAGGCCCTCTTCCGGCAGGCCGGCGAGGACCGCGAAGAGGTCTCCCTCCTCCGCCGCCAGACCGCGGTCGCGGCAGAGCTGCACCATGCGCGCCGAGGAGTCGACGCCGCGCCCGGAAATCCCGTGGTCGCGCAGCAGGGCCAGCGCCTCCCCCCGGCCGCAGCCGAGGTCGAGCACCGGCGCGCCCTCCGGCAGGTGGGCGAGATACGGCAGGTACGCCGCGATGCGCTCGCGGATCTCCTCCTCGGTGCCGCGATAGCGGCGTTCGAGCTCGAGATAGCCATGCTCCTCGTGCGCGCGGACGATCGTCTCCGTGGCGCCTTCACCGCCGGACCGTACCGCGGCGAGAGCGGCGCCCAGGCTGCCGAGGAGGTCGCGGGCCTCGCGCCGGTAGCGGTCGAGCTTCTGGTCGGCGCGGGCGAAGAGCGCATCGTTGTGGCGCATGATCTCGGCGATGCCCTCGGAGTCGAGGGCCTCCTGGTACTCGATGCGCCGCAGGTGATCGGCGCGCGCCGCCTCCAGGCGCTCCAGGTGCTCGAGCAGGATGAGGTTGAACGCGCTCTGCCGGTCCCACAGGTCGTTCAGCGGGACTTTGACGAGAGGACGGAAAAGGCGCTTGAGGCCGACGAGCAGCCGGCCGAGAAAGCCGCGATGGCTGCTGATGGGGAACTCGTGGTCCCCCGACCACAGCCATCGCCAGTCGGCGAGATCGCGGGTGGGCTCGACGAGGAAGTCGTCGATCCTGGGGGCGCGACGAGCCGGCCCGCCGGGTGCGTTCGCCATCGCGCCCCCGGAAAGGCCGCTACTCTTCCGCCGTCACCGCGACGGTCACCTCGGCGATGACCTCGGGGTGCAGCTCGACGCGCACCGGATGATCGCCGAGGGCCTTGATGCCGCCCTCGAGATCGATGCGCCGGCGGTCGACGACGAAGCCCTTCTTCTCCAGCGCTTCGGCGACGTCTCCCGCGGTGACCGAGCCGTAGAGCGTGCCGGTCTCGCCGACCCGCTTGGGGATCTCGATGCGCAGGCCTTCCATGGTCTTGGCGATCTCGGCGGCGGCATCGCGCTCCTTGGCGTGCTGGGCGTCGATCTTGGTCCGCTGCTGCTCGAAGTACTTGACGTTGGCGTTCGTCGCCTCCAGCGCGAACCCCTGGGGAACGAGGTAGTTGCGGCCGTAGCCCGGCTTGACGTCCACCACCTGGCCGCGCTTGCCGAGGTGGCGCTGATCGCTGAGCAGGATGACTCTCACGTTCCCCTCCTAATCCGTGGTGAACGGGATCAGCGCCAGGTGGCGCGCCCGCTTGATCGCCTGCTGCAGGGGGCGTTGATGGTTGGCGCAGGTGCCCGAGATCCGGCGCGGCAGGATCTTCGAGCGCTCGGGGATGAACTGCTGCAGGAGCTTGACGTCCTTGTAATCGATGTAGTCGATCTTGTCGGCGCAGAACTTACAGACCTTGCGCCGGCGGAAGAAGACCTTTCTCGCGCGTGCCATGGTTCAGACCTCCTCTTCCGCCGCCGTGTCGGCGCCCGGGGCCTCGCGCTGCTCCTCGGCGCCGGGGCGAGCCCCGGCACCGCCGCCGGCCGGCTGCCGGCGCGCCGCCCGCTTGAGGTCCTCGTCGGTGCGCACCGTCAGGTAGCGCAGGATCTTGTCGTTCTGGCGCATCCGGTGCTCCACCTCCGGCAGCGCGGTCTTGCCGCTCTCGCTGCCGATGTAGAGCAGGACGTACTTGCCCTCGTTCAGCTTGTCGATGGGATAGGCGAGCTTGCGCCGGCCCCAGTTCTCCTCGCCGGTGATCTGCGCGCCGCCGCCGGCGAGCATGTTCTTGTATTCCTGGGTCATGGTGACGACGTCCTCGTCGGCGACGCGAGGGTCGACCACGAACATCAGCTCATACGTGCGCATGGGTGGTGATTTGCCTCCCTATGGCCTGGTTCGGTCCCGCTTCACGCGGAACAGAGAGGTTGACGAATCGGCGGCGCCGGAGCCCGGCCCGCCAGCTTGGGAGGGGAGATTGTACACGGCGGGGCGAAAAAGGCAAGGGGCGGACGAACACGGACGGACACGGACAAGCACGGACAGCAGAGCCTTGCCGTCCGTGGCGGTCCGTGTAAGTCCGTGTTCGTCCGTGTTCCCCACCCCCTACCCGTTGTGCTGCCGCATCGCCATCTCCACGCCTTCCCGCAGCCAGGTCTCGCAGGCGTCGGCGGCGCGGCGGACCATCTCGCCGGCGGTCTCCAGCTCGTCCGGGGCGAAGGGGGAGAGGACGAAATCCACCATCTCCTGGCCCTGCGGCCTTTTCTCGCCGGGCGAAACGCCGAGGCGCAGCCGCGGCACCTCGGGGGTGCGCAGGTTCTCGATCACCGACTCGAGGCCGCGATGGCCGGCCGGGCTGCCCGACGGGCGCAGCCGGATCCTGCCCAGGGGCAGGTCGACCTCGTCGTACACCACCAGCATCGCCGAGGGCTCGAGGCCGTAGCGCTCGGCGAAGCAGCGGGCGGCGTAGCCGCTGCGGTTCATGTAGGTCTGCGGCTTGGCCAGCAACGCCTCGTCCTCGCCGGACCGCAGGCGGCCGGCGAGGGCGTTGCACTCCAGGCGTTCGACGGGGACCGCGAAGCGCCGGGCGAGCTCGTCGACCACCCGGAAGCCCACGTTGTGGCGGGTGTCGCGATACTCCTCGCCCGGATTGCCCAGCCCGAGGATGAGGCGCATGCGGAACGGCGGCGCGGAGCCCTACTCCTCCGCCTTCGCGCGCTTGATGACCTCGGGCTCGGCCGCCTCGCCCTCGGCCGCCGCGGCCTCGGCCGCCGGCGCCGCCTCCAGCCGGCTGTGGCTGAGAGAGACGATGACGCGGTCCGGATCGTCGAGCAGGGTGACGCCCTCGGGAACCTGAAGGTCCTTCGCCTCGACGTGATGGCCGATGTGCAGGTCGGTGACGTCGCACTCGAGGTGCTTCGGGATGTCCGCCGGCAGGCACTCGACGTGGACCTCGCGGGTGACGAAGTCGAGCATGCCGCCCTCGGTCTTCACGCCGTAGGCGGTGCCGACGAGCTCGATGGGCACCGCGACGCGGATTTTCTGGTCCATCTGCACGCGCTGGAAGTCGATGTGTACGACCTGTCGGCTCACCGGGTCGACCTGCATGTGGCGGATCATGGCGTGGCGCTCTTTGTCGCCCAGCTTGAGCAGGAAGATCGGGTTCTCGCCGCCATGGCCCTTCATGGTGTCGACCAGGGTCTTGCGGTCCACCTCGATCGATACGCTTTCCTTGCCGCCGCCGTAGACCACGGCCGGGATCTTGCCGGCGGAGCGGGCCCGCCGGTTGGCGTTCTTGCCGGTCTCCTGCCGCGGTTGAACTTCGATGGTCATCGTTTCACTCATGGGGATTTCCTCGCTTCTATCGGATCGATCTAAACGAACAGGGAGCTCACGGAGCTGTTCTCGTGGATCCGGCGGATCGCCTCGCCGAGCAGCGGCGCCACGGAGAGCGGCCGCAGCTTCGGCAGGCGGGAGAGCTTGTCGTCCACCGGCGTCGTGTTGGTGATGAGCACGGTCTCCAGGGCCGAATCGGCGATGCGCTGCAGCGCCGGCCCGGAGAGGATACCGTGAACGCCCGCCGCGAGGACCCGCTGGGCCCCCTTGCTCAGCAGGGCGTCCACCGTCTTGGTCAAGGTGCCGGCCGTGTCGATGATGTCGTCCACGACGATGGCGTTGCAGCCGGCGACGTCGCCGATGACGTGCATGATCTCGGCCTCGTTCGGCGCCGTGCGGCGCTTGTCGACGATGGCGAGGCCGGCGCCCAGGCGCTTGGCGATGGCCCGCGCGCGCTCGACGCCGCCGGCGTCGGGAGAGACCACGATCAGGTCGGGGATGCGCATCTCGCGCAGCGCGTCGAGCAGCACCGGCGCCGCGAACAGGTGGTCCACCGGCACGTCGAAGAAGCCCTGGATCTGGTCGGCGTGGAGGTCCATCGTCAGCACGCGGTCGGCGCCGGCGCGCGAGATCAGGTCCGCCACCAGCTTGGCGGTGATCGGCACCCGCGGCCGGTCCTTCTTGTCCTGCCGCGCGTAGCCGTAGTAGGGCAGGACCGCCGTCACCCGCGAGGCCGAGGAGCGCTTGAAACTGTCGAGCAGGATCAGCAGCTCCATCAGGTTCTCATTGACGGGAGCGCACGTCGGCTGGACGATGAAGACGTCCGAGCCGCGGACGTTCTCCTCGATCTGGCAGAACGTCTCGCCGTCGGAGAAGTTGAACGCCGCGACGTTGCCCGCCTCGAGGTTCAGGTAGTCGCAGATCTCCTGCACCAGCGCCGGATGGGCGCGGCCGCCGAAGATTTTCAGTTCACCGGCCATACTCCCCCTTTGAGGACGACGACACCGTGAGCTCCGCCGCCTCAGCGGGCCTCACGCGAAACGATGCGGCGGAGTGGATTCGCTGCCGGCGGCTCGGTCTGGTTGGGGCGGGAGGATTCGAACCTCCGGATGCCAGATCCAAAGTCTGGTGCCTTACCACTTGGCGACGCCCCAGTGCGGGATGCTTCCCCCCTGAACGACTCCGGCATCCGGGCAGCCGCCTGGCGCACCCGCCTTCCGCCCCGCGCCGGCGCCTCGTCCGGCGCGGGACCGGAAGCTTACACGTTCCAGAAGGAGTCGCGAAGGTGGATCTCCTCGACCTCCTCCAGGCTCCTCTCCGGCGCCGCCGCGGCGAGGCTGCGCTCCGTCATCTCGCCGGCCGGCGGCGTGCGCGCCGCCCGCTCGCCGCGGTCCGCCGGCGGCTCGCCCCGCTCCTCGAGCACCCGATCGTACTCGGCCAGCACCTGATCCTCGATCATCCGCCGCGTCTCGTTGTTCAGCGGGTGGGCGACGTCCTTGAACTCGCCGTTCTTCTTCTTCCGGCTGGGCATGCTGATGAACAGCCCGTCGCGCCCCTGGATGATCTTGATGTCGTTGATCATGAAGCAATGATCAAACACGATCGAGACGAATGCCTTCAGCTTCTCTTCCTGAATCGGAAAGACCTTGACCTCTGTGATCTCCATTTCTGCGTCCTCTCCGGGTCATCCCTGGTCATTCCTCGGCGTGTACGGGCGGCCGACCTGTGAGCTGCCCGCATGCGAAAACCTGCGGACACCCTCCCTTTCAGTCGTCCGGCGGCCCTCCCCAAAGGCGGAAAGCGGCGCCTGAAAGGCTCCGCTCTCCCCCGGGAGAGGACTGCGCACTATGCACGCGTCGGCATCAATCCACCCATTATATACTGGCAGAACCTCCGGAGAGCACTGGAAGTCGTTACCGGACTCCCCTACCGCGGGGGGCCCAATGGTAGAGGCGGGGGGCGGAGCTGTCAAATTCCGTCCGGCGCCGCCTCCTCCGGCACCTCCTGCTCGCGGCAGGGGATCTCGCGGTAGCCGGCGGGAGGTTCCAGCCGCGGCGGCTCCAGGTCGAGATCCTCGCGCACCATCTCCCGCCAACGCACCTGCACGCCGCGCTCCCGGTCGGAGAGGATGGCCCAGTCATCCCGCCGCATCCACCAGACCTTCGGCGTGTCCCCCTCGGCGGCCGTCCAGCTCAGCACCCGGCCTTCCTCGCCGAGGGTGCCATACCAGTGCCGGTTCGCGCCGTCCGCGAAGTCGAACTGCCCCGCATGGGCCGCCGGCGGCGCCGCGCCGGACGCCGGCTCCGCCGGCACCCGGCCGAGCAGCAGCGAGGGCAGGGAGAGCAGGGGGAAGGGCCCCAGGGGCACGCCGGTGAGATCGAAGCGCCCCTCGAACCGGCAGTAGCTGTGGCCGCGGTGGTTGAGCCACAGGCCGGCGTCGTGCAGCACGTCGAGGCTCCACAGCGAGCGGCCCACCGGATCCACGGCCTGCAACTGGTAGCGCGACGGCGAGACCAGGCGCAGCGTGACGCGGAACGAGCCTTCTCCCTCCGGGCCGGAGTAGCTCACCCGGTAGAGCCGCTGCGAGCCGTAGGCGCCCTGCGGGATCTGCCACGGCGCCAGCGCCGCGGCCGGCAGCGGGCGGGGCAACGGCCCGCCCGCGCAGCCGGCGGCGAGGAGGAGAAGCAGGAATGTCGAGGTGCTAGCGAGGTTGAACCTTGCCGAGCCCGTCCAGCTTGCGGCGCACCTGCTCCGCGTTTTCGCCGGCCAGCGCGAGCGCCCGCTGGTAAGCCTGCCGCGCCCTCTCCGTCTGCCCCAACGCAACATAGACATCCCCCAGGTGCTCTTGAAGCGTCGCGTCCTCGGGCTCCAGACGGGCGGCCCTTTCGAGGTAGCTGCGGGCCTGCTCGGTACGGCCGAGACGGTAGTAGGCCCAGCCGAGAGAGTCGACGTAGGCGCCGTTGTCGGGCTCGAGCGCCACCGCCCGGCTCACCAGCGTCAGCGCCTCCTCCAGATTGACCCCGGCCTCGGCGAAGGTGTAGCCGAGGTAGTTCAGCGCGGCATGGAAGTCCGGCTCGACCTGCAGCACGCGGCGGAACTCCGCCACCGCCTTGTCGCGCTGGCCGGTGCGCTCGTAGGCCGCTCCCAGCAGGAAACCGGTGACGGCCTGGTCCGGATGGACGGCGGCGAGCTTCTCCAGCAGCGGGATCGACTCCTGGTAGCGGTCGAGCCGCTGGTAGGCCTGCGCCGCCGCCAGCGCCGAGGCGTCGTTGCGGCCCGCCAGCTCGGCGAACAGGCGTTCCCCCTCCTCGGCGCGGCCGGCGCGGGCCAGCAGCTCGGCCCGCTTGCTGGCGACGGCGACGGATTCCTTGGCGCCGGCGAGCAGCGCCAGCGCCTCGTCGAGCCGGCCGGCCTTGGCGAGCGCGTCCGCCTGCAGCAGCACGGCCGGGCCGCGCACCGCCTCGTCCGTGGACGCGAGCAGGGGCCGCAGCGCCTCCTCCACCTGCGGCCACTGCTTGGCGTCGAAGTACACCTGCGCGGCCTCCAGGCGCACCTCCTGCGACTCGGCGGCCTTGCCGTCGCGTTCCAGGGCCCCGGCGAGCTCGATCAGCAGGGCCGCCGCCGCGTCGCGCTGCCCGGCGCGCTGCATCACCCGCGCCAGGGCGAGCGCCACCGCCGGATCCTTCGGCTGCGCCTCGCGCACCTTGCCGAGGAGGCTCATCGCCTCGTCGTTGCGCCCCTGCGCCGCCACGATGAGGCCCTTGAGCAGGGCGAGAGCGTTGCTCTCCGGATCCTTGCCGACGAGGGAATCCACCGCCGCCAGGGCCTCCTCCAGCTCGCCGTTCTGATAGAGGGCCCAGGCGATCTGGCGCTTCAGCCGCGGATCGTCGCGCGCCTCGTCGGGAGCTCCGCGCAGCGTCTCCAGCACGGCCTTGGCGTCGCCGCGCCGGCCCTGCAGGTCGGCCAGGGTCAGGCGGGCCTCGAGGGAGGTGGGGTCGAAGGTGAGGATCTCCCGCAGCGCCTTCTCGGCCTCGGCCGGCTGATTGGCCTGCATCAGCGACTCGACGAGGAGGGCATAGGCCATGCGCTGCTGGGGAACGTTGTCGATCAGCTCGTGGAAGACCTCGGCGGCCTTCTGCGGCTGGTTCTGGTCGAGATAGATGCGGCCCAGGGTCATGAAGGACTGCGCGTCGGTCGGCGCGCGCCGCCGCACCTCTTCCAGCGCGTCCCGCGCCGTCGTCAAGGCGGCGGGATCGCTGGCCGCGAGGTCGAGGTAGACGTCGCCCACGGCGCGCAGCACGTCGAGGTTCTCGGGCGCCAGCCGGCGCGCTTCGGCGATCTTCTCGCCGGCCTTGCGCAGGGACTCGTCGCGGGCCGAGGGGTTGCGCGCATACTGGGCCGTGCGGGCCAGGAGCTGCCCGTGCTCGAGCAGCACGTAGGCGGCGTCCGGGGAGCCGGAGGCGAGCTTCTCCGCCTCCTCGAAGGCGGCGAGGGCATCGTTGACCGAACCCTCGACGGCCAGCAGCTTGCCGAGGGCGAACTGATAGGACGCTGCCGGAGATTCGAGCGCGGCGGCGGAAGGCGCGGCGGCGAGAGCGGCGGCGGAAAGAAGGGCGAGGCATGCGGCCGAAGCCGCGGCGGCATAAAGCTTCACAACCTGCAGGATAGCAGCGCCGGGCGCCGCTTTACAAGGCTATCGAGCCGCCTCTATAATGTCCCTCTTGCGCTTAAGTCTAGGAAAGTGAACTATTTAGAGTCCCTCGCTCCCGCGGCATGGCAAAGCTCGGACAGACCCTCGTAGCGCGCGGCTGGATCTCGGTCCAGCAGTTGACGCGGGCGCTGAAGATCCAGAACGTGGCCGGCGGCCGGCTCGGCACCTGCCTGCTGGAGATGGATGCCCTGCGCGAGGATCTCCTGCTCAAGGGCCTCTCCGAGCAGCTCGGCGTGCCGGCGGCGGCGGTCGAGGACCTGCGCGGCATCCCCGAGGAGGTGCTGCACCTCATCCCGGACCGGCTCAGCCGCCGGCTGCGCGCCGTGCCGTTCCGCCTGGAGGCCGGCCGCCTGGACGTGGCCGTCGTCGATCCCCGCAACCTCTCCGCGCAGGACGAGATCGCCTTCGCCACCGGCAAGCGCGTCAAGGTCTACGTCGCCAACGAGATCCGCATCCACGAAGCCCTGGAGAGGTACTACGGCGAGGAGTGCCCGTCGCGCGTCGGCGTGATCCTGGACCGCCTGAACCGCGCGCGCTTCCTCTGGGACCGCGCCCCCGCGGAGACCGCGGCGCCCACCGGCGAGACGCCGGCCGGCAGCCCGTTCGAGACGCCGCCCAAGCTCAGGCTGCCGCCACCGCTGCCCGAGCC
>JBKPTH010000048.1:0-39985 GCA_046765915.1 Acidobacteriota bacterium
CGGGGCGGTAAGACCGAGCAGAGGATGGCGCGGAGAGCGCGCATTCTGTTGGCTGCGGCGGACGGGGAACAAACGGTGAGCATCGCTGAACGGCTGGGCGAGCGGGCGACGACGGTGAGTAAGTGGCGGCAGCGGTTTGCGAAGCGCCGTCTGGCTGGGCTTGATGACTTGCCCCGTCCAGGACAACCGCGGCGGTATGACGCCGGGACGGAGGCCAGAGTGCTCGGAATGCTGGACGAGATCCCCCCGGATGGGTACAGCCAATGGAACGGACGACTGCTCGCCGCGGCCTTGGGGGACGTCTCGATCGACCAGGTTCGGCGAGTCCTACGAGCCAAGAAAATCCAGCTGCAACGCAAGAGAAGTTGGTGCATCAGCACGGATCCGCAGTTCGGGCCGAAGGCTGCCGACGTGGTTGCGCTCTACCTCCATCCACCAGAGAATGCGCTGGTGCTCAGCGTCGATGAGAAGCCGCATATTCAAGCGCTGGAGCGCGCACAAGGCTACCTCCGACTGCCGAACGGAACGGCCCTGCGAGGTGTCAGCCACGAGTACAAGCGCCACGGGACCAGCACGCTGTTTGCCGCCCTGGAGGTGATGACCGGCAAGGTGTTCGCCCGCCACACGAAACGGCGTCGCCGGCGTGAATTCCTCGCTTTCATGAACGAGGTGGTAGCCCTCTATCCGAAGCGCGAGCTGCATATCGTGCTCGACAACCTCTCGACTCACAAACCAAAGCATGACCGGTGGTTAGCGCGACATCCCAACGTGCACTTCCACTTCACGCCCACCCACGCCAGTTGGTTGAACCAGATCGAGTGTTGGTTCAGCATCCTGTCGCGAGCAGCCCTCAAAGGGGCTAGCTTCACGTCACCGGCGGAACTGCGCGACGCGATCGACCGCTTCATTGAGGCGCATAACGAGACCGCAGAACCGTTCGAATGGACCACGGCAGAAGTCCATCCGGTCTCGCCGAAGCGTTATATCGCTAACTTACGCCGCTAAGCACTAGGGGTAGCCTGCCTACGGCCGGCCCCTTCGTCACCCGCTCGTCACAGCCCTGGGAATACCGTCCTCCCGGGCGGCGATTATTACCAGGAGGACCGCAAGACCGGGCGAGGTCACGGAAGGCAGGATGTCGAAACCGGTCCTCCATCTTCGTCTCTTGATAGAATAGTCGTTTCGGCTCCGTCGGGGCGCGCCCCCAACTTCGCCCAAAGCTTTCCGTATCAGATGCAGGTGTAAGGGAGAACCGTCGTCATGAAGAAGCGCATGATCGTGATGCTGATCGCGGTGGCCGTGTTCATCGCGGCCATCGGCGCCATCAAAGTCCGCCAGGTCAAGGGGGCCATGGCCGCCCATGGATCATTCCAGCCGCCGCCGGAGTCCGTGACGACGGCTGTCGCCAAGCAGGAGGAGTGGCCGGCGACGGTCGCCGCCATGGGCTCGGTGACGGCCGTCCAGGGCGTCACCGTGAGCGCGGACCTGCCGGGCATCGTCGAGAAGATCAACTTCGAGTCCGGCAAGTGGGTCCGCAAGGGTGACGTGCTCGTCAAGCTGGATACCAGCCAGGAGGAGGCGCAGCTCCGGGCCGCCAACTCGCAGCGCGACCTCGCCCGCCTCAACCTCAACCGGATGAAGGATCTGAAGGAGAGCGGCGTCATCGCTCAGTCGGAGTACGACCGGGCGGCGGCCGAGCTCACGCAGGGGGAAGCCCGCGCAGGCGAGATCCGCGCCACCATGGAGCGCAAGACGATCCGTGCGCCGTTCTCGGGGGTCCTCGGCATCCGGCAGGTCAACCTCGGCCAGTATCTGGCCGGGGGCGATCCCATCGTGCCGCTGCAGTCTCTGCAGCCGGTCTACGTGAACTTCTCGGTGCCGCAGGAGCAGATGACCCGCCTGCAGCCCGGCGCCGCCGTGCAATTGACCGCCGAGGGCGGCATCCGCTCCACGGGCAGGATCACGGCCATGGACTCGGTGGTCAACGACGCGACGCGCAACATCCAGGTGCAGGCCACCTTCGCCAACCAGGACCACCGGCTGCGTCCCGGCATGTTCGTCGAGACCCAGGTCATCATGGGCGCCAGCAACCCGATCATCACGCTGCCCTCTTCGGCCATCAGCTACGCGCCGTACGGCGATTCGGTGTACATCGTCGAGGAGATGAAAGGTCCGGACGGCAAGCCCTACCGCGGCGTGCGCCAGCAGTTCGTCAAGCTGGGCGGCTCGCGCGGCGATCAGGTGGCGGTCGTCTCCGGACTCAAGCCCGGCCAGGAGGTCGTGACCTCGGGGGTCTTCAAGCTCCGCAACGGCGCCGCCGTGCAGGTGAACAACGAGATCCGGCCCGGCAACAACCCGGCGCCCCGGCCGGCGGACAGTTAGGAGGACAGCCAGCGTGAAGCTCACCGATCTGTTCATCCGCCGGCCCGTCCTGGCCGTGGTGGTCAATCTCGTCATCCTGATCGCCGGCCTGCAGTCCATCCGCTCGCTCAGCATCCGCCAGTACCCGCGCAGCGACGTGGCGGTGATCAATGTCACCACCGCCTACGTCGGCGCCAACGCCGACCTGGTACGCGGCTTCATCACCACGCCGCTCGAGCGGACGATCGCCAGCGCCGACGGCATCGATTACATGGAGTCCTCGAGCGCGCAGGGCGTGAGCACGATCACCGTGCACCTGAAGCTGAACTACGACACCAACGCCGCCCTCACCCAGATCCAGTCCAAGGTGGCGCAGGTGCGCAACACCCTGCCGCCGGAGGCGGAGTCGCCGATCATCTCGCTGGAGACGGCGGACAGCCAGTTCGCCGGGATGTACCTCGGCTTCTCCTCGCCCGACCTCGACCAGAACCAGATCACCGACTACCTGGTGCGCGTGGTGCAGCCGAAGCTCGCCGCCATCAGCGGCGTGCAGCGCGCCGACATCTTCGGTGACCGCACCTTCGCCATGCGCGTCTGGCTCAAGCCCGACGAGATGGCGGCGCACGGCATCTCGCCCTCCCAGGTGCGCGACGTGCTGGCGGCCAACAACTATCTCGCCGCGCTCGGCCGCACCAAGGGATCGATGGTGTCGGTGAACCTCACCGCCAATACCGACCTCAAGACCCCCGAGGAGTTCCGCCAGATCGTCGTCAAGGAGGAGAACGGCACCGTGGTGCGGCTCGGCGACATCGCCGACGTGGTGCTCGGCGCCGAGAACTACGACCAGGACGTGCGTTTCAACGGCGAGACCGCCGTCTTCATGGGCATCTGGGTGCTGCCCACCGCCAACACGCTGGAGGTGATCGGCCGCGTGCGCGAGGCGATGCCCGGCATCCAGGCACAGTTGCCGGCGGGGATCAAGGGCGGTATTCCCTACGACTCGACGGTGTACATCCGCGACTCCATCCGCGAGGTGCTGAAGACCCTCTCGGAGACGCTGCTCATCGTCATCATCATCATCTTCCTCTTCCTGGGCTCGGTGCGCTCGCTGATCATCCCGCTCGTCGCCATTCCGATCTCGCTCGTCGGCGCGGTCTTCATCATGATGGTCTCCGGCTTCACCATCAACCTGCTGACGCTGCTCGCCATCGTGCTCTCGGTCGGTCTCGTCGTCGACGACGCGATCGTCATGGTGGAGAACGTCGAGCGCCATCTGCACGAGGGCAAGGGGCCCTTCCAGGCGGCCATCGACGCGGCGCGCGAGCTGGTGGGGCCGATCATCGCCATGACGATCACGCTGGCGGCCGTGTATACGCCGGTGGCCATCCAGGGAGGCTTGACCGGCTCGCTGTTCCGCGAGTTCGCCTTCACCCTCGCCGGCGCGGTGCTCGTCTCCGGCGTGGTGGCGCTGACGCTCTCGCCGATGATGGCATCGAAGATGCTGCGCGCCGGCGACACCGAGCGCGGCTTCGCCGGTATGATCAATCGGCACTTCGAGACCGTCCGCCGCACCTACGCGCGCATGCTGGCCTGGACGCTGGAAGGGCGCGCCGTCGTCCTCACCCTCTGGGTGATCGTCATGCTGCTGATGGTGCCGTTCTATCTGTTCTCGCAGAAGGAGCTGGCGCCGGCCGAGGACCAGGGAGTGGTCTTCGGCATCGTGCAGTCCAGCGCCAACGCGACCCTCGACCAGACCAAGCTTTTCGCGGATGAGATCGACAGGACCTTCCGAAAATTCCCGGAGACCGACGCCACCTTTCAGATCGTCTTCCCCACCGGGGGGTTCGCCGGCATGGTCCTCAAGCCATGGAGCGAGCGGACGAAGAGCAGCGCGCAGATGCAGGTCGAGGCATCGGGAGCGCTGTCGAAGATCGCGGGCGTGCGGATCATCCCCATCACTCCTCCTTCCCTGCCCGGCGGCGGCGGCGGGCTGCCCGTCGACTTCGTCATCGCCTCGACGGCCGAGCCTCAGCAGGTGAGCGAGCTCGCCGGCCAGATCGTGCAGAAGGCCTTCGCCAGCGGCCTCTTCATGTTCGCCGACACCGACGTCAAGTTCGACCAGCCGCAGACGGAAGTCGTCTTCAACCGCGACAAGCTGCGCTCCCAGGGCGTCGACCTCGCCCAGGCCGGCCGCGATCTCTCGGCGCTGCTCGGCGGCAACTACGTCAACCGCTTCAGCATCGGCGGCCGGAGCTACAAGGTGATCCCTCAGGTCAAGCGCAGCGAGCGGCTGACGCCGGATCAGCTCTCGGACATCTACGTCACCGGCTCCGGCGGCAAGCTGGTGCCGCTCTCGACCTTCGCCACGCTGCGCACCACCACCCAGCCGCGCGAGCTCAAGCGCTTCCAGCAGCTCAACGCCGTGCGCATCACCGGCGCCATCCCGCCGGGGGTCTCGCTGGACACGGCGCTGAAGTTCCTGGAGGACGAAGCGCGGAAGACCCTGCCCCAGGGACAGGGCTACAGCGTCGACTACGCCGGCGAGTCGCGGCAGCTTCGCGTGGAAGGCGGCAAGTTCCTCGGCACCTTCCTGCTCTCGGCGATCCTCATCTACCTGGTGCTCGCGGCCCAGTTCGAGAGCTTCCGCGATCCGTTCATCATTCTTGCCGGCTCGGTGCCGCTCGCTCTCGCCGGCGCGCTGCTCTTCTCCTTCCTGGGCTTCACTTCGCTCAACGTCTACAGCCAGGTGGGCCTGATCACGCTCGTCGGCCTGGTGGCGAAGAACGGCATCCTCATCGTGCAGTTTGCCAACCACCTGCAGGAGACGGGATTGGACAAGCTGCGCGCCGTCCTCGAGGCGGCGGCGACGCGGCTGCGCCCGATCCTGATGACCACCGCGGCGACGGTGGTCGGCCACCTGCCGCTGGTCTTCGCCCACGGTCCGGGCGCCGGCGCGCGCAACAGCATCGGCATCATGCTGGTGAGCGGCATGATCATCGGCTCGTTCTTCACCCTCTTCGTCGTGCCGTCGATCTACACGCTGGTGGCGCGGACGCACCGCCGCATCGAGACCGTCGAAGAGATCGAGGCGCACGAGGCGGAACCGGCGAGTCCCGAGGCCTTGCCGGAGCCGGCGTAGAGACCCTTGCCTTCACCTACCAGGCGAACGTAGGGGCGGGGCTTGTCCCCGCCCTACGTTCCCTTGAACGTGCGGTCTCCAAGGAATTGAAGGCGCAGCGGACGAGCCCTGCCATCTGAATCGTAACTCGCTGATCCGATTCACTTTCCTCACCTCGAGATCCCTGGCACCCGCCTTGCTCAGCGTGCGCGGCATGACCAACCAAGCGCCGTTGACTCCGGCCCGGGCAATCCTTTACGGCACGCTCGTCGTGGGGACGCTCGACATCTCCGATGCCCTGATCTTCTCCGCGTTCCGCGGTGTCACGCCGATCCGCCTCTTCCAATACATCGCGGCCGGCCTGCTCGGGCGGGACGCTGCCCGGGCCGGCGGATTGCCCACCGCGTTTCTCGGCGGCTTCCTCCACTACTTCATCGCTTTCGGCGCCGTGGTCGTCTGCTTCGCAGGCAGCCGGAGAATCGGGTTCCTCACCCGTCATCCCTGGATCGCGGGCGCCATCTACGGCGTACTGGTCTACCTGTTCATGAATCTCGTCGTGCTGCCGCTCTCCGCGCTCCACCGGGCGCCGGACCTGACGCCGTCGGTGAGCCTCCTCAACCAACTCCTCATCCACATGTTCGGCATCGGCGTTCCGAGCGCGCTCTTCGCCCGCGCCGCGAAGCCGGCGTCTCCGCCGGCGAGCCGGCGGCGGTAAGACCGTCTATCGGCCGCTCGACCTTGCTTTACTCTCCTACCAGGTTGATGTTGACCAACCACTGATTCGCATCGGTGGTTTCCCCACGCGCGGTCGTGTGAGCTATCGCGACGGCGGTGGCGGGCCCTTCCTCGAAGGTCTCCTGGCCTTGGGTCGATGCATGGGCTTCCCATTGCTGGCTGTTTCCTGTGCAGGTGATGAGCGTGCGGCCCTCCGCCACGGCTCCCGTCGAACGCTGGGTCACGGTCACTCGCAGATAGGCCCTCTCACCCTCCGTGCACGCAATAGGCCCCGTCGCAATGAGGTGACGGCCGTTGTCGGTCACGATGGCGACGGGGTCCGTGGTGTTGGCGGTAATCCTGGCGAATGCCGCATGCGCGGCGAAGACACCCGCAACGGTCATGCCGGCGGCAACCGATGCGAGGCAGATCATGCGCTTCCTGGTTCCTTGGGCAAACATGGTTCATGTTCCTTTCTGTTGAGAGGAGCCCGGGCTCACGCCTCGGTTCGCGCCAGCGTCGCGGCGAGGATGGACCGGGCCTCGGCCATCATGTCGGCGACGATCTGGGCCGCCGGCTTGACGTCGCGGATGGGGTGGACCCCCTCGCCGGCCGGCAACCCCATGGCGTCGAGGTCTCCCGTGGTGTCCGGCGTCGGCGGCAGGGCGCTGAAGGTGGGCATGGGCACGCCTGGTGTCTCGAACGAGGTGCCGGGGAACAGCACCGTGAACCCGATCGGAGCGCCTGTAGGCGGCAGGCCGCAGATCTCGTCCTGCCGGTCGATCGCGGCGTCGATGGCCGGATTGCGCAGGACCCGGTAGGGCTGGCAGGGGAGCTCGGGCCCGAAGAGGGTGGTGATGACCGACTCCTTGCTCTTGGCCTCGACGATGCGGCGTTTCCACTCCGGATGGGCGTAGGCCTCGGCCGAGGCGACGAGCCGCGTTCCCACCCAGACGCCGTCCGCGCCGTGAGCCAGCGCGGCCACTACGTCGGCCCCGGTGGCGATCCCGCCGGCGGCCAGCATCAGCACGCCGTCTCCCAACTCGTCCCGAAGGTCCCGCAGCAGATGATGGAGCGGGGTCGTGCTCCGGTTGTGCCCGCCGGCCTCCTTGCCCTGGACCACCAGCCCGTCCGCACCGGCGTCCAGCGCGGCCCGCGCCTGCTCGACCGAGGGGACCTGCATCCAGATCTGACAACCCGCGGATTTGAGGGACGCCACCCAGGCGGCGGAGGGGATCCCGAAGTGGAAGACGACCAGGTCGACCGCGGCCGCGGCCGCGATCTCGATGTGTCCGTCGACGGTGGTCGGCCCCAGCGTCGGCGACGTCGCGAGGAAGAAGTCCACGCCGAACGGCCGGCTGGTGAGGGCGCGAATCTGCGCCAGGCGTTCGGCGAAAACGGGCGGCGGCTCCGGCGCCACCCCGAGCACGCCCAGACCGCCGGCCTCCGAGACCGCGGCCACCAGCTCTGGAAGCGCCACGAACCCCATGCCGGCGCCCACGAAGGGGTGCTGCAGGCCAAAGCTCTCCGTCAGCCGCGTCCGGATCTCCGGCTCCGCGGGCCGCCCCTCCTTCTGCGCTCTCCCTGGACGCACCCCCAGCGCCAAGGCCGCCCCGCCCGTCCCCACGGCCTGCAGCAGCCGCCGGCGCGTCATCGGTTCCAGGCTCCGCGCTGTCTTCCGGTCGTCCATCCGAGACTCCCCTTTCTGTCGACGCCCCGCAGGGCTGGCCCTGACTAGAAACGACCGGAGTGGAAGAAAACCCTCACCCAAGTCAGGTGCCGCTTCGTGTACCATCCCGGCGCTTCCATGAGCGTCGGCGTCCTCGATCTCGCGGTCCTCCTCGCCTACATGGCGGGGATCGTCCTCCTCGGCATGTGGCTGGGCCGGGGAGCGCGCGACGTGGCGGAGTACGCGGTCGGCGGCCGCGACCAGCCGTGGTGGCTGATCCTCTTCTCGATCATCGCCACCGAGACCAGCGCCGTCACCTTCCTGAGCATCCCGGGCTTCGCCTATGAGCGGGATTTCACCTTCCTGCAGATCACGCTGGGATACGTCATCGGCCGCTTCGCTATCGCGGCCTTCCTGCTGCCCGAGTATTTCCGCGGCGTCCTCTTCACCTCCTACGAGGTGCTCGACCGGCGATTTGGCGGCGCCACCAAGCAGACCGCGTCGGCGCTGTTCATCGTCACGCGCAGCCTCGCGGACGGCCTGCGGCTCTTCCTCTCCGCCATCGTGCTGCAGGAGATGACCGGCATCTCCATCGAGTGGGCGGTGGCGGCGCTCGGCGTGACGACGATCGTCTACACCTTCCTCGGCGGCATGAAGGCGGTGCTGTGGAGCGACATGATCCAGTTCCTCCTCTACCTGGGCGGCGCGCTGGTGGCCCTCGGCGCGATCCTCCATCGCCTGCCGGGAGGCTGGCATCAGCTCGTCGCCATGGGCGAGGCCGCCGGCAAGTTCCGCGCCTTCGATCTCCGTCTCGATTGGAGCGAGCCGTACGGACTCTGGGCCGGCTTGGCGGGCGGCGCCTTCGTCGCGCTCGCCTCGCACGGCGTGGACCAGCTCATGGTGCAGCGCTATCTATCGGCGCGCGGCCTGCCGGAAGCACGGCGCGCCCTCTGGGTGAGCGGCCTCGCGGTGGCGGCGCAGTTCGCGCTCTTCCTGCTCATCGGCGTCGGGTTGTGGAGCTTCTACCAGCTTCATCCGCCCGCCGCGCCGTTCGACCGCCCGGATCGCGTCTTCGCGCGCTTCATCCTCGACGAGCTCCCCGTCGGTCTCGTCGGCCTGCTGCTCGGTGCCATCTTCGCCGCCGCGATGACGAGCTCCCTCAACTCCTGCGCCACCGTGGCGGTGAACGATCTCTACCTGCCGCTGGCGGGAAAAGAGGTTCCGCCGGAGCGGCAGTTGCGCCTGACGCGGATTCTCACCGTGCTCTTCGGCGTGGTGCAGATCGCGGTGGGCATCGCCGGCCAGTGGCTGAAGTCATCGATCGTGAGCAGCGTCCTGGGGATCGCCGCCTTGACCACCGGCATCGTGCTCGGAGTCTTCTTCCTCGGCATGTACACGCGCAGGGTAGGACAACGTGCGGCGCTCGCCGGCCTCGTCTTCGGCTTCGCGGCGATGACGGCGATCTACTTCACCACTTCGCTGGCTTGGCCGTGGTATGCCCTGGTGGGATCACTGTTGACGGCGGGCGCGGGTCTCGCGGCGAGCTTTATCTGGCCGCGGGAAGAAGCTCTCTCCTATGGATAGAGCAGCGCCGATTGCCGATCCCGGTGCCACGCGGCATGATCCGCGGCGTCCGCAGCGAGGATTTCCTCGACGGTCTTTCCCTCCCGTAGATCCTGGAGCAACCGCGGCGTACCTGTCAGGCGAGTGAGCGCCTCGCCGTTGTCGCGCCACTCGAAGCCGGGCTGACGCGCGAGTGCGGCGAGGAGGGTGACGCTGAGCCGATAGGGCTCGGCCGCGGCTGGATCGGTGACATGCACGCGGAGGCCTCGGCATTCCTGGTCCGCGTACTTGGGCTGCGGCGCCGCGGGCGAGGAGCGCGGCGTGAACGAAGACGGCTCCAAGTGGAACCCCGGTGCGGAGACTTCGACAGTGGGCGAGTCGAGCCACGGAGCCCCGAAGAGCAGGAAAGGCGCCTCGGTACCGCGCCCCTCCGAGACGTTCGTCGCCTCGAGCAGAGCCGTGCCGGGATAGGCGAGCGCCGCCTCCGCGCTGCGCAGGTTCGGCGATGGCGGCACCCATGGCCGGCCGGTGTCGTTCCACGTCATCTGCCGCGTCCAGCCCTTCATCGGAATTACGGTGAGCCGTGCCGGCCGGTCGAGCCGCGCGTTGACGTAGGTGGCCATCTCGCCGAGCGTCAAGCCGTGCACGAGCGGTCCCGGCGCGAGATTGAGGAAGCTCGACGGGACGACGTCGCGAGGCGCGCTCACCGGACCCTCGATTCGCTCGCCGCCCAGCGGATTCGGACGATCGAGCACGACGACGTCGATGCCTGCCTCCGCGGCCGCCTCCAGAGCGAGGATCAGCGTACTGGCGTAGGTGTAGAACCGGACTCCGGCGTCCTGGAGATCGAAGACCAGCGCGTCCAGTCCCGCGAGATCCGCGGGCGCCGGTTTGCGCCGCTCGCCGTAGAGGCTCACCACCGGCAGGCCGCTCAGCAGATCGCGGCCGGCTTCGATCTTTTCGCCCGCCGCGGCGTCGCCGCGCAGGCCGTGCTCGGGCGCGAAGAGCCGCACCACGTTCAGCCCGCGCCCGCGCAGCACCTCGACGGCATGGCGGCCGTCGGCCGTCACCGACGCCGCGTGGACGATGAGGCCCAGCCGCTTGCCGGCGAGCGCTCCCGTCTCGCCCGCGGCCACGCGCTCCAGGCCTACCCGCGCCGGCAGGCCTTCCAAAGGATCGGCAAGCGCCCGAACCACCGCGTTGGCCACCGCCGGCCGCGCCTCGCGGATGAGCTGGTTGTCGCGTGTGGGATGCACCCGGTTCGTCAGCAGGATGACGTAGAGCCGCCGCGCCGGATCGATCCAGATCGAGGTGCCGGTGAAGCCGGTGTGGCCGAAGGAGCGCGGCGAGAAGAGCGTGCCGGCGGAAGAGCCCTCGGCGGACTTGGTGTCCCAGCCGAGGGCGCGATCGGAGCCGGGGATCCCGGCCCGGCGCGTGAACAGCTCCACCGTCCGGCTGGAGACGATGCGCCGGCCGCCGAGCATGCCGCCGTCGAGGAGCATCTGGGCGAAGCGCGCCAGATCGCCGGCCGTGCTGAACAAGCCGGCGTGGGGTGCAACGCCGCCCATGGCGAAGGCGTTCTCGTCGTGCACCTCGCCTTGAACCAGACGGCCGCGCCAGGGATCGAATTCAGTCGGCGCGATCCGCGGCCGCAGCCCGGCAGGCGGCTGGAACATCGTGTGGCGCATCGCGAGCGGAGTGAACACCCGCTCGCGCGCGAATACCTCCAGCGGCTGCCCCGCCACCTTTTCGAGGATCTCGCCGAGCAGGATGATCCCGAGGTCGCTGTAGAGGGATCGGCTGCCGGGCGGATAGACGAGATCCATCGTCTCGATGCGCTCGACGAACGCCTCCTTGCCGCTCAGCTCCTTGTAGAGAGGCGCCGTCGCGTCGAGACCGGACGAGTGGGTGAGCAGATGGCGCACCGTCACCGCCTCTTTGCCCGGCCCCTGGAATCCCGGCAGAAATCTCTGCACCGGCTGATCCAGATCGAGCTTTCCTTCGTCGACGAGGATCATCGCCATCGTCGTGGTGGCCACCACCTTGGTGAGACTCGCGAGGTCGTAGAGCGTGCCGGCCGTCACCGCCGGCGCGTTCGCGTCGTAGGTGAGCCGGCCGAAAGGATGGAGGTGAACCAGGGCGCCGCGATAACCGACCGCCAGAACGCCGCCCGGAAAGGCGCGGCGCTCGCGGAAGTCGTCGAGGAGCCGATCCGCCTCCTTGAAGCCGCCCGGACGGAAACCTGTCTCCGCGCGTGGCAGATTGAGCGATGCCGTCCGGCAGCCAACCGCGAGGAGCAGGGAGAGGGTCAGGGCGATGACGAACCGGTCCCGTAGAGACGTCCCGGCCCGTTGACGATACCGTTCGCAGGCCACGGAGACGGCGGGACGTCTCCTCACGGGCGTCCGGTTTCCTGCCACCGCCACAGCCGCATCTGATAATTCCGCGGCCGAGCGCCCGCCGGGGCCGGCACGCGGATCTCGTCGGTCCCGGCGGCAAAGACGAAGCGCGGCGTCAAAAACTTTTTCTTCACGCGGCGGCTGCCGGCGTAGTTGAGCGCGAGGCTCCGGTTGCCGGGCTGGAGCGACAGCGCGGCGGCCGTGTCTTCTTCCGGCCGTACGAGCTCGATCGACAGCACCTCGCCCGCCGCGAGGTCCGCCGGCAGACGGGCGGCCAGACCACCGCTGGAGCGCCGAACGAGGAGCCGGATCGGCTCCCCCGCCGGCGTCCAGGGATGGAGGAGGATCAAGAGCGGCGAGCCCTGGCTGCGGAAGAGACGCGGCCGGACCTCCACGACGGAGGTTTCGGTCACCCGCCGCTGCCGGTCCCGATAAAAGCTCGCCTGGGGTCCGTCCGTCCGCGAGAGCGGGAAGATCTCCGCGTCGGTCAGGTCGAGGAGCGAAGACGGCACCGCGGCGAGGCTCGGCGCCGCGATCCGCGAGACGCCCTGCCGGTCGTTCGCCAGCCGCAGGTTGGCGTTGGCCGGCTCGTGGGCGAGGTAGAGAGCGCGCGAGGCGAGCCGGGCGCGCAGGACCTTGCCGGCGTCGGCCCAGGTGGTGGGAACGAGCTGCCGGTACGCGGAGGTGAACGGCCGCAGCAGCAGGAAGCCGCCGAGCAGCGAGGCGGCGAGGAGGATCGCCGCCGGCCGGCGCAAAACCGCATGCCGGCGGCCGAGCCACTCCGCCGAGCCGACGGCGCCGTAGGCGCAGAGGATGGCCGTTCCTCCCAAGGCCGGCAGCAGGTTGTGCGTGCGGAAAAGGGTCATGGCGGCGGCGTAGAGCACCGGATACCCGAGACCCAGGGCCAGCGGCAGCAACGCCTCGCCGTTCCCCGGCCGGCGCCAGAGCCGATGCACCAGCAAGCCGATGCCCAGCAGCAGGAAGGCGCCCAGAATCCAGCCGTGCTGGGCGGCGAGGAAGCGGAGCTCGCCGCGCACGACCAGCAGGCGATCGCTCCCCTGATAGCGCGCGTGGCTGGCGTAGATGTTGCCGACCCTGCGCCCGTAGTGGAAGACGGTGCCGAGGAAGGGATTCAGCGCCACGAAGGTAACCACCGACGCGACACCGGCCAGAACCAGCCAGGCCCAGCGGCGACGGTCGCGAAAGCCGGACCACGCGGCCCACACGGCCAACGGCAGGGCCACCGCCGCACCGATGTACTTGGCCGAGGTGGCGAGCCCCACACCCACGCCGGCCAGCAGGAACCGCGAGAGGCGCGGGTCCTCGGCGGCCTTCACCGTCCAGTAGAGCGTCAGCACGGCGAACAGCAGCACCATCATGTCGGGCTTGAGCTGCACCGTGCTCCTCAGGTGCTGGGGATAGCTGGCGAGCACCGCGGCCGCGATCAGGCCCACCGCCGGCGAGAACAGCCGCCGGCCCACGAGGTAGACCACCCAGAGGCTCGCCACCGCATAGCCGGCGATGAAGAGCCGCATGATGCGAAAGGCGCCGAGCGTGAAGCCTTCGATGGGCCCGCCGCGGACCTGGAAGGCCTCGCTGCCGGTCCATCGATGCAGCAGGTCGCAGACCGCGAGCACGAGGGCCTGCGGGAGATAGGAGAGGCTGCCGTAATAGGAGTGCCGAGGCCGCAGGGAGCCGTTCAGAAAGGTGTTGACGTTGAGGAAGATGTAGTGGTCGTCGAAGTAGCGCGGCAGCACCAGGATCGCCCACAGCCGGATGCCGAACGCCACGGCCAGGACCGCGGCGAGGAGCCAGCGGATGGTGCGCTCGGAGCTGTCGGTGGGTTGGGATTGGATAATCATCGGTGCTGAGGCGAATCCGGCGTCGTACCCCGCTCGACCTCACCCCAACCCCTCTCCTAAAGGAGAGGGGCTTCAAGACTATCTTTTCCCCTTCTCCTTTAGGAGAAGGGGCTAGGGGATGAGGTCGCGCGGGCAATACTGGTCTGCCACGGTCATGCCGCGCGATCATATATGCTGCGCCGAGTGCTCGACTCGTTCCGTCTCTGGGTGGTGCTGCCCGCCTACAACGAGGCCGGCTCGATGGCGCCGCTGCTCGATACCCTGTTGCGCGAGCTGGGCTCCGACTACTCCGACTTCACCATCCTGGTGGTCAACGACGGCAGCACGGACGAGACCGCCGCGATCGTGCGCGGCTACGAAGCCACCGGCCGCGTCACGCTCATCGATCAGCCGGCGAACCGGGGGCTGGCGGAGACGCTGCGCACCGGCCTGCTCGCCGCCGTCCGCCAGGCGCGGCCGGATGACGTCGTGGTGGTCATGGACGCCGACAACACCCACCCGGCCGGTCTCGTCTTCCGCATGACGCGCCGCATCCGCGAGGGCAACGACGTGGTGATCGCCAGCCGCTATCGCGAGGGCAGTTACGTCCGCGGCCTGAAATTCTCCCGCCGGCTGCTGTCGAACGGGGCCTCCTGGCTGTTCCGCATCGTCTTCCCCACGCACGGCGTGCGCGACTACACCTGCGGCTACCGGGCCTACCGCGCCGGCATGCTCATGCAGCTCGTCGAGAAGCACGGCCAGGAGTTCATCTCCGAGCGCGGCTTCGCCTGCATGGTGGACATCCTGCTGCGATTGCGCGAGCAGGGCGCCATCTTCGGCGAGGTGCCGCTCGTCCTGCGCTACGACCGAAAGGAAGGGCGCAGCAAGATGAAGGTGCTCCCCACCGTCAAGGAGACGCTGGCCCTGCTCGTGCGGAGGCGCCTGGGGAGGTGAGCGCGGCGGACGAGGCCGCGGCCTACTACCGCGAGAACTATCCTGACTACGCGGCCCAGAATCCCCCTCACAAGCTGGCGTTCTATCGCGGGCTGCTGCGCCGATACGTGAAGCCCGGAGGGCGCCTCTTCGAGCTCGGCGTGGGCCTGGGATTGTTCCTGGAGACCGTGCGCGCGGAGTACGACTGCGGCGGCTGCGACGTCAACACCTTCGGCGTCGAGCAGACCCGCCGGCGCACCGGCCTCGAGCGGCTGCGCATCGGCTCGGTCGAGACCCTGGCGGATGAGCCGGCTCCGGACGTCGTGGTGGCGTGGGACGTGCTCGAGCATCTCCCCGATCTCGACGGCGCTCTCCGCGCGATCCACACGCATCTGGCGGCCGGGGGATATCTGATCGCCGTCGTCCCCGTCTACGACGGACCGCTCGGCTGGCTCGTCCATCTTCTCGACAAGGACCCGACCCACCTCACCAAGCAGTCCCGCCGCTTCTGGCTGCGCAAGCTGGCCGAGTCCGGCTTCGAAGTGAGGGAGTGGGGCGGCATCCTGCGGCGATTGGTCGGCTCACGCTACGTCCACCTTACCGGACCCCAGATTCTCCTGCGGCCCGCGGGCTCGGCGGTGTACTTCGTGGCGCGGAAGTCCGCCTAGATTCAGTTTTCAAGGAGCGCGATACGCCGAAGGGGCGGCCCAGGTGGACCGCCCCTCCGGACGTTACTGCTTACTGCGGGTGAGAGGGGTTAGCTAGGCCTCGGGAGCCGGAGCCGGCGGGGTTTCCGCCGGCGCTTTCCGCTTGCGCGTGCCCGTCGGCCGGGGACGCACTCCGAACTTCGTCAGCTCGTCGCTGCTGAAGCCGAAGCTCCCCTTGAGGTGCGAAGCCGCCCGCCGGCGCAAGGTTTCCCCACGCTTCTCCAACTCCTGGCGCCGGTGGATGATGTCCTCCAGTTGACCTCGGGCCAGCTCCTGCTCGTGGTCGAGGCTCCTCGCCTCGGCGATGAGCGTCTCGATGGCCGTCACGATCTCCTGCATGTGCGGCATCTCCGCCAACCGGGGCTTCACGTTGGCGTTGATCAGCTCCCACCCGGTGATCTTCTCTGCGAACTTCTGTGCTTTTCTCATGGTCGTTTCTCCTTTCTTAGGGTTGACCAGTTACTGCTTTGTTTTCCTACAGCCTCTTGCATCCCACCAGGACATCCCGGTCCGATGGTTGGCTCTCCTGCTGTTACCCGCCGCCCTTCGGCGCACGGGCCATCCTGGCTCGCTTCGTCGATGCCTCCATGGTGGAGGTCCCCGCTTCGTTTCCATGACGGCAACTCCTCCTTCGTGATCCTCGACGGCCTTATTGCCGCCGGGCCTTGCGTGTAGACTGCTGCAACAACGGCAGGAGAGTACTCCGGTCCGGAAGCGCTGTCAATACCCAAATCGTCATCTTGTGGTTTTTTTTGCTAGCAACGCTCCGTTGAAGCACCTATCCTCTTTTGGGCTGAGCCGTTCACGACATCGAATGCCCGGACGGGCTGCGCAGATTGCTAGGAGCGACGGGGCCGCTCCTCCACCACTCATTGACCGGCCCCCGCAGCCCCGGAACCCTGAAATCGTCCCCTCGAGCGGCGAACCCCCTCGCAAACCCGCGCCCAGCTTACGTTTGCAAGATTCGAGGCAGATTTTCCGACTTATATAGACATGGGAAACCTCCGTTCAGGCCCTCGAGGGAGCGCCTCCGGGCACGACCGCGGCTACAAGCTGCTCTTCTCCGATCCCACCTTGTTGGAGGAGTTGCTCCGCGGATTCCTGCCGGAGGATTGGACCGAGCGGCTCGACTTCACGACGCTCGAGAGGGTCGGCAACAGCTTCGTCTCCGCCGACCTGCGCGAGCGCCACAGCGACCTCATCTGGCGCCTGCGTCTGCGGGGAGACGGAGAAGGCTGGGTCTACCTCTATCTGCTGCTGGAATTCCAGTCCACCTCCGACCGCTTCATGGCCGTGCGGCTGCTGACCTACATCGGCCTGCTGCTCGAGGAGATCGTCCACAAGGAGAAGCTGAAGCCGGGAGACCGGCTCCCCGCCGTGCTGCCGCTGGTCCTCTACAACGGCGAGCGCCGCTGGCGCGCTCCCCTGCGCCTGGAAAGCCTCTTCGTTCCGGTTCCCGCACCTCTGAGGCGGCACCTGCCCCGGCTGACCTACCGTCTCCTCGACGAGCGCCGGCTGGATTTGAACCGTCCCGAGCTGGAGGAGAATCGGACCGCCGCGCTGTTCCGGATCGAGACCTTCAGGAATCCTGCGGACATACCTCACCTGACGCGCGACCTCGCCGGTCTTCTCCCCCGGGAAGAGGAGCCCGAGCTGCGCCGGAAAATCAACGTATGGCTCCGCGCCTTACTCCACCGGAGCTTCCCAGGAGTTACAATACCCGAGACGGTGGACCTTGAGGAGATTCGGATGTTCGAGGAAAGAGTACGTGAATGGGAAGAGAAGTTCCTTAGCGAGGGCCGCCACCAAGGCCGTCAGGAAGGCCGCCACGAGGGCCAGCTTCAGGGCATGCAGGAGATCCTCCTCCAGCAGATGACTCTTCGCTTCGGCAGGCTCCCGGCTAAAGTCCGCCGGCAGATCGCAGAAACCTCTTCGCTCCAGGAACTGCGCCGGTTGGGGCGAAAGGTCCTGCGAGCGAAGTCCCTTCAGGAGATGGGCCTTCTTGGCTGCTCCGAAGACTCGCGCCCGTAGGAGAATCCTTGCTCGAAGACACCCTGCGGCGAGCCGTAGCTCGAAGGCCGTCTTGCCTACAGAATCCGCGCCAGCCAGTCGAAAGCGCCCTCGTACGCTTGGCGCGCGAGCCTGGTCGCCTTGCGCGCGGACGGCTTGACAAACCACAAGGGTGAGGGATCCCGCACCAGCAATATGCCCTTGCAGCCGCAGATTCCTTCGGCCTCGTTCGCCTCGACGAGCCGAAGGGAACAGTTGTACGTCTCGCCGTCCGTCATGGTGAAGGCGATCTCGCCATTCTGCAAACGGGCGCCGGTAAGGTGAACGTATTCCGTCGGGAGGGCGAGCTGGAGAACAAAACGGGAATCCGCTCCGTAGCTGACGACGGCGATCAGAGTACCGTCCGGATCGAACCATCGGCCCTCGAACTTCGCGAGGCCGGCGGTCGCTCCGGCAAAGGTGGTCGTCTGCATCGGTGGGCGAGCCGCGCCGCAAGCGAGCAGCAGCATGGGGACGACCACTGCCGCAGATCGCAGCCGCCGGCCGGGGGTCATCGCGGAGATCGGGGTACGTGCTCGGCTCATTACCCATATGGACTCCCTCGCAGCCGCCGGAGTTCCGAATCCGCAGCGCTTCCCAATTCGGGTATGATTCTTCCCATAATGGGAACGGCGGAGACCTGGAGCAAGGGAGGTCGGCCGGCGCGTTATTTACTCCGGTGCAGCAGCGGGTGTTGGGATTGCTGTTCGGTCAGCCGCAGCGCGCTTCGGCCGCCTTCCCAAGAAGGTTCGGAGTCAAGTGGCACAGATCAGCTCCACCCAGGAGTTGGAAAAGCTCGCGCGGAAAGTGTACTCAGAGAATCCCGGTGACCCTACTGCGAACGCAGCTTCAGGTCAACAAATCCTCCTTCTGTCGCAGCATCTTCGAGCCACTTGGCTAATTCATCAGGGGGATGGCCAGCAAGTAACAGACAGGCAGCGTAATCGTCGAACGCCCTTTTCAGGTAAGTGTGTTGCTGGCCGGTATCACTCATCAATTTGGCGAGGAGCACAAATTCCCTGCGGAGGTACGGCAATGCTTCCTTGTGTTTGCCCTGCGCGCCAAGGGCCGAGGCGATGCCGGCTAGGACTGGGGCGAGGTCGGGATGCGTGTTCCCTAGCTCTCGCTCGAACAGGTCGAGGGCTCGCCTGTCCTGAGCCTCGGCTTCGGCAGACATTCCCGAAGTATTGAGGACCAAGGCGAGATTGTGGAGGGCGACCGCGGCCCCCAGGTGTGACTCCGGCTGATGACGGTCCCATAGCTCGACGTTCTTCCGCAACAACTGCTCAGCCTTGCCGAGTTTTCCCGCAGAATGGAGGTACTGGCCGAGGTTGTTCCGCGGGAGGGCTGTCTTGATGTCGTCAGGGCCGTAGGCGGCTTCGGCCGTGCCCAGGGTCAGCCACATCAGTGCCTCGGCGTCCCGCTCGCGACCTTGCTGCCCCAGAGTCGGCCCGCTGACCGCGAAGTGGCTGATCACCCTGTCCAACAACGCCGGGTCGTTCCGCGTCGAGATGGTTCCTAGAAAAGCGGCTCCGAACTTGGCCGCTTCCTCCGGATTATCCAAGTCAGATAACGTCTCCAGGATCGGCTCAAGAAGCTGCATCGAAGTCATGGTCGGCCGGTCTCCTTCAGAAGTGCCCGCTCGCGGAGAGCCAATCAACAATTCAGCGGCTTCGTGGGCACGGCTAGTGTCGCGTAGGATCGAGGCGAGAACTTTGGCGACCGAGAAGGCTGCTGGGTCGGGTCGGTCGCCACCCGGGTAGGCGAACCGGAGTGCGTAGCGCAGTAAGTCCTCAGCCTTGCCGTACTCGCCCAAGGCCCTGTACGCGGCCCCAACGTGAGCCGCGAACTCCAACCCGGGCACGATCAACTCGCGCACCCACCGCTTGGCGATCCAGGCGAAGAGATCGAATTGCCAGCGGACTGCAGGATTCCGCCAGTCGCTCATTGTCGACCTGAAGACCGACAGGACGGTCTCGGCCAACTTGCTTTCCAAGGCGTCGAGATCGTTCTCCAGCAGCCGGCGAAACGCCCCCTGCAGTAGGGGGTGCATCACGAGAACGCCCGGCTGTCCCGCCGACGAGAGGAGACGCAGGCTTATCAACTGCCGTAGCAGGCCGTGCCAAGGGCTAGCCTCGCCTGGGCCAACCTCCGCTCCGAGGTCAGGGTGGAACTCGGCGGCACCGGCGCGCAGCCACTCGAGGACGATACCCTCCGGCGGAAGCAACGACGCCAGACCGACGACCGTTCCCGACTCGTAGCTGAGTCTCCTGAAGGTGGGCTCAATCACTGCTGTGACTTCGGATAACTGCGACATAGCTTCCTTCGCGGCACCGTTCGCGGCGGTTGCATGGAGCCGCTCCATGAACGTTGGGGCGACGTCCCCCCGGAGACGTGCCGCGTACTCCTGGATCGTCACGGCCTTATCGGCGGGGGCGACGTCAGGGGCGTACCTGCCGAGATAGACAGCGGCGGTTTCGACAGCAATCGCGAGGCCGTCGAGGACGCGGACGACTTCATCGGCCGCGGACTCGTCGTCCGGCGTGGCGAACCGGACCTTGGGCTGATGACGCCGGATCAGGTCGCGGGCATCGGCCCCGGCGAGCCTGTCCAGGGTAAGGACCGCGGAATCGAGAGGGAGGTCTGGGAAGGAATCCGGCCCATGGCGCGTCGTGAAAAGGACGCGCAGGCTGTCGTCCCGCGGGAGGAGGGAGGTCGAGCTGCCCGCGAGGAGGGCAGGCTTGTCCACATCGTCGAAGACGAGCAGGGCGCGTCCGCGATGGCGGAGTTCCGCAAGGATGCGACCGGCGGCGAGGACGTTATCTTGTCTTTCCGGGGCGGAAAACTCGATCTGAAGGTCGAAATGGAGGGAGCGGATAACGGCCACAAGTGAATCACGCTCGGTGGCCGGTAAAAGCCACCGGCCACCCGGGTACTCGCTGGCGTGATCGAACGCGTAGCGGAACGCGAGGGCGGACTTCCCTACCCCGCCAACCCCCGAAAGGCCGGCGGTGGCGGACGGTGAGGCGGCGGATAGCAGCACCGCGAGGCGGGCGAGTTCTTCCTTCCTTCCCACGAAGTGTTCACTGGGGAGCCTGATGTTTCCGCCTTGGACGCCGTTGAGAGAGAAGAGGCGCAGGCGCTGGGCGATGTGGTCGGCAAGTTCCCGCACACGAGCACTGGCGGCTTCACCCCTTGGAATGTTGGGAGTGCTCTCCAACCTGTTAGAGAGGCTGACGCCGTGTCGTTGGCGGATTTCTTGGATCCACAAGCGGGCGCGTTCGTCCGGGGGGCCGGCTTCAAGTTCGGGCGCCTCGACGAACCATACGCACGCAGCCGCACTGCCCGAACGACCGCTTTCCAGTTCACGCTTCTGCCACTCCTCCCACTCCCAGCGGCAGGCGTCACTCTTGAGATAGAGCGTAGAAATGCAGGCGAGGAAGAAGCGGGAGGAGCGCAGGGCGCGGTAGGACCGCACCATCCAGTCGTCGAAACCCCGGATATCGCTCCGGTCGAGAAAGACACGAAGGCTGTGACCGAATCTCTCCCGGAACTCGGACTCAAGTTCTTCGTGGAGCGCGACCACAACTTCGTCAACTTTGTCACGGTGTCGGTAGGAGATGAAAAGATCCCACTCGTCCGCTTGAGACGCAGGGGCTGGAGGGCTGCTATCAGCGGGCATTGATCAACGGTCCTGCCCCTCAGCGGCGGTGCAGCCGTCCGCTGCAGGGGGGCGGGTTGGGCATTTCGGAGTTAGCCGGCGCGTTCAAGTAAGCTCTCTAAGCTCCAGTTGGCCGGCCACAACGGGAGTTTGGTCCAGCCGATTCACGCCTCACGGCAACGGGAACGTCACGAAAGGTGATCTGGACCTTCATGGCTGCAGAATGACGGCACCGATTGCGAAATGCAAGCGCCCGCCCTGGAGAGCGCCACCCGATCTGACCTGCAGATGGCTTGGGCCCATAAGACATACTCAGGGCGAGAAGGCCTCCGGGCTTACGGCGCGGCGCCTCAGACTTGACGTCCGTCAGGAGGCTCCTTACGCTCAGGTAGGCCTCGAGGAGGAAATAGGTGCCGACCGCAACAGTCACCAGCAAAGGGCAAATTACGATCCCAAAGGAAATACGCGATGCCCTCGGTTTGAAGGATGGACATCGGGTCTCTTTCCTACTGCGAGAGGATAGTGTGGTTGAGATGCGCCCGGAAGCCTTGGACGTGACATCTCTCTATGGCATTCTGAGGCCTTCCGTCCGAGGGGTAACGCTTGAGGACATGGAAGAGGCCATTCGCAAGGGAGCCGCCAGGGAGTGATCGCCGATGAGAATGCACAATCCACCCCATCCAGGTGAGGGTCTGAGGTCTCTGTGCTTGGAGCCGCTCGGCTTGACGATCAGCGATGCGGCCAAGGCGCTGGGCGTAAGCCGCAAGACGCTGTCGGGAATCGTCAACGGGCGGGTGGGAATCAGCCCTGAGATGGCCGTGCGCCTCTCGCTGGCGTTCGACACCACGGCCGAGCGCTGGCTCAACCAGCAGGTCCAGTACGATCTCTGGCGGGCGGAAAAGAAGCGCCCATCGCTCCGAGTCCAGCGGCTGTCGGCTGCGTAGGCTTCGTTCGCCTACCCACTCAGCGACGGCCCATCCTCCTGAAAACCCGTCTTGTTTTTCCGGAAACCGGCTTTCCCATGCACTGCTCCTTCGAACACGCTCCGGTCCGCTGAAACACGCTCCGGCGGATTTTTCTAATGTTTTTTCCCGTCAAACATTGTTTTTTCCGTTTAAACATTGTTTCTTGGGAAAAAACATTGTTTGAAACGGCCAACACATTGTTTTTTGGCTTCAAACAATGTGTGAGCCGAAAAAACATTGTTTGAACGGAAAAAACAATGTTTCAGTGAATCGGAGCGAGTTTTTCGGTGCAAAACAGCAGAAAACGTCCTCCCATGAGGACAGCGCCCGCCTTCGTCTGGCCATTTGGCGCCCTCTCACGGCGCCGGGCAGGGCGCGCCGGCCTTCGCCCATTGCTCGAAGGCGGCGATGAACTGGTCGTGCGGGATGTCGACCGGGGCGCGGCCGACTCCGGGTTGCCAGCCCCAGACCACGAGCTCGTCGTCGAGATGGTGGCGCAGGGCGGCGAGGTCGCGGCCGCCGTTCTCCGCCTTGTCCTTCAATTGACGGCAGAGCTCGCCTCCCGAGACGCCGATGAAGACCATCTTGTGCTGCGCCGAGGGCAGGCGCCAGCCGTGCGCTCCGGGCGGCATGTGCGGCCCATAGCTCGCCGGCGGATTCTCGGTCCCATGGCAGGTGTTGCAGTGCAGGCCCGCCGATCCCATCCCGTTTTTTCCCCGCTTGACGTTCTGGCCGTGTACGCGCCGGTCGTCGAACTGCAGCGGCGCGTCGCCCGGGATATGGCAGTTCTGGCAGCGCGGATGCTGGAGCACCTTCTGCACGGTGCCGAAGGCCTGCAGGGCCTCGGTGGGTGAGCTGTCCTGGCCGGAGGCGGACAACGCAAGGACGAGCACGGACACAACGACGAGCAGAAGGACGTTTCGAGTGGCTTCGCGCATCGTTCGAGGCTCCTTCAGGCCAGGCGCAAGGGCAGGGTCCGCAGCCTCTTGCCGGTCAAGGCGAAGACGGCGTTGGCCACCGCCGGCGCGATGGGCGGCGTGCCGGGCTCGCCGGCGCCGCCCATCTTCTCGTCGCTCCTGGCGATCACCACCTCGATGCGCGGCATCTCGTGCAGGCGCAGCACCGGGTAATCGTGGAAGTTGGATTGCTGAACTTGGCCGTCGCGGAAGGTGATCTCGCCGTAGAGCGCCGCCGAGAGGCCGTAGACGATGCCGGACTGCATCTGCGCCTCGACGCCGTCCGGATTGACCACCGGACCGCAATCGATGGCGCAGACGACGCGGTGAACGCGGATGCGCCCCTGGTCGACCGAGACCTCGGCCGCCTGCGCCACGGCGCTGCCGAACGACTCGTGGACGGCGATGCCGGCGGCGCGGCCGGCGGGCAGCGGCTTGCCCCAGCCGAAGGCCTCGGCGGCGCTGTCGAGCACGCGGCGGCGCCGCGAGCCCGCCGGCAGCAGCTCGCGCCGGAAGGCCACCGGGTCCTTGCCGGCGGCGTGGGCCAGCTCGTCGACGAAGCTCTCGACGACGAACGCGGTGTGCGAGTGGCCGACCGAGCGCCACCAGAGGACCGGAATCGGATGCTCCGGGCTGTGCAGCTCCACCTGATGGTCGGCGATCGATTCCAGATACGGCGCGTCGGCGGCGCCTTCGATCGAGGTCTCGTCGATGCCGTTCTGGATCATGCCGGAGAACGGCGTGCCGACGAGGATCGACTGCCCGGCGAGCGTGTGCGCCCAGGCGACGGGCTTCCCCTGCGCGTCGAGGCCGGCGCGCAGGCGGCTCACCCACAGCGGCCGGTAGTAACCGCCGTGCAGGTCGTCCTCGCGTGTCCACACGACCTTGACCGGCCGGCGCGACGCCTTGGCGAGATGGACGGCCTCGGCGACGAAGTCCGAGCGCGGATTGGCGCGGCGGCCGAAACCGCCGCCGAGGAACACGGTGTGGATCTGGACCTGCTCCGGCTTGAGCCCCGCGATCTTCGCCGCCGCGGCCTGATCGCCGGTCTGGAACTGCGTGCCGATCCAGATCTCGCAGGAATCGGGCTTGACCTCGGCGGTGCAGTTGAGCGGCTCCATCATGGCGTGCGCGAGGTAGGGCACCTCGTACTCGGCTTCCACGGTCTTCGCCGCCTTGGCGAAGGCCGCCTCGAAGTCGCCCTTCTTCGCGGCGACGGCGCCCGGCGTGCGCACCTTCTTGCGGTAATCGTCGAGCTGCGCGGCGGTCGAGTGGCCCGCCATGCTCCCCGGGTCCCAATCGACCTCGAGCGCGTTGCGGCCCTGGCGGGCGGCCCAGAAATTCTCCGCCAGCACGGCGACGCCGGAGGGGATCTGCATCACGTCGACCACCCCGGGCACCGCCTTCGCCTTCTCGGCGCGGAAGCTCCGCACCTTGCCGCCGAACCAGGGCGAGCGCGCGACGAGCGCCGTCAGCATGCCGGGGCGGCGGACGTCCATGCCGAATTCCGCTTGGCCGGTGACCTTGACGGGGCTGTCGAGGCGGTGCGTGGCGCGGCCGATGATCTTCCAGTCCTTCGGATCCTTGAGCTTCGGCGCCGCCGGCACGCGGAGCTTCGCGGCGTCCGCGGCGAGCTCGCCGAAGCGCAACCGCCGCTGGCCGTGAAGGACGAAGCCGTTCTCCGCCCGGCACTCGCCGGCGGGGACCTCCCACTTCGCGGCCGCGGCGGCGATCAGCATCTCGCGCGCCGCCGCGCCGGCCGTGCGGAGCTGATCGAACGATTCCCAGGTGCTCGTCGAGCCGCCGGTCATCTGGGCGCGGAACACCGTGTGGGCGTAGACGATGTCCGCCGGCGCGTGCTCGCAGCGCACGTGCCGCCAGTCGCACTCGAGTTCCTCGGCGATCACCATCGGCAGCGAGGTGAAGACGCCTTGGCCCATCTCCGAGTGCTTGAGCAGGATAGTGACGGTGTCGTCCGGCGCGATGCGGATGAAGGCGTTGGGGACGATCTTCGGCGCCGGTGCGGCTTCCTGCGCGAAGACGCGGCGCATGCTGCCCGGCAGCGAGAGGCCGATGAGGAGGCCGCCTCCCGCGACCGCCGAGGTGGCGAGAAAGGTACGTCGGGAAAGGCCGGAGGCGCTCATGAGCGCTCTCCCGCCGCGAGCTCGGACGCCCGGTGCACCGCCGCGCGGATGCGCTGGTAGGTGCCGCAACGGCAGAGATTGCCGCTCAACGCCGCGTCGATCTCGGCGTCGCTCGGCCGCGGCACCTCCTTGAGCAGCGCCGCCGCGGCCATGATCTGGCCGGGCTGGCAATAGCCGCATTGCACCACGTCGCCTTCGGCCCAGGCCCGCTGCACCGGATGCTCGCCCTTGGCGTCGAGCCCTTCGATGGTGGTGATCCTGTGGCCCGCCGCCCGCGACACCGGCAGCACGCAGGAGCGCTGCGCGCGGCCGTCGAGATGGACGGTGCAGGCGCCGCACAGCGCCATGCCGCAGCCGTACTTGGTCCCCGTCAGGCCGAGCACGTCGCGCAGCACCCAGAGCAGCGGCATGTCGGCCGGCACGGCGACTTCGTGTTCCTTCCCGTTGACTTGGAGTTTCATCGCAAACCCCCTGCCGCATCATAGCAGGCGGCAAATTCAATGGAACACCGTCGAAGGCGCGATGAATCAGCGACCTTGCGGCGCCAGGAATCCGTTGGCACGGAGGCGGCGGACGTGCACGGTCGGCGGCAGCTCTCCCCATTCGCGGATGCCGGCGGCGACCTCGGGGGTCAGCAGGCCGAGCGCCTGGGCGTGGACGGGATCGAACGGCATGACGCGGCCGGCGCGGCCCGCATCGCCTCGCGCCAGCCAGCGGGTGAAGCTCGCGCGGGTGCGCTCCTTCTTCAGCCGCGGCAGCGGTTCGTCGCGCAGCGCCAGGAAGCTCTGCAAGGTGAAGAAGAGGACGATCGCGGCCGTCGCGGCGGCGAGGAGCCGCGCGCGGCGCCGCGGCTGCGCGAGGCCGAGGCCGCAGGCGGCGGCGAGCAGGAGGACGCAGAGCGCCAGAGGAGCCAGATAGAAGCGGGAGGCAGGGAAGAAGTAGAGGGAGAAGACGGCGACGTGCCCCAGCGTCCAGAGGAGGAGGGCCGGCGCCGTCCACGTCGCGATCTCGGCCGGGGCGCCGCCGCTGCGCTTCGCGGCCCGGTACAGAGGGATCGCGGCGAGCCAGCCCAGGCTCGGCCAGAAGAGACCGACGTAGTGGTGCCGGCCCAGGCCGGGCACCCCGAGGAGGATGCGGAGCGCCATGTCGAGGTGAGACACCGGCTTGCCGTTGATGAACTGGCGAAAATCCCGATCCGGCTCGAGAGCGAACCGGAGATTGAAGGCGTGCGACAGGCGGTCGAAGCGCTGCGGAATCCAGAAGCGGTATCCCGACCACTCCCACGCCGGCTGACCGGAGCGCAGCATCACCACCGCCGTGAGCGCCGCGAAGACCGCCGCCCCCGCAATCCAGGGCAGACTCCGCCGCAGCGCGGTCCGCACGCCGAAGCGGCGGACGCAGCCCAGCAGAAAGACGAGGAGGGGCGGCACCATCAGCGCCGCCGCGATGGAGCGCATGGCCGCGGCGAGGCCGAAGGCGAGGCCGCCCGCGGCCATCCGCCAGGAGACGCGCCCTTCCCGCCGCAGGAGACCGGCGCCGGTGAAGACGAGCCCGGCGGCGCACACCAGGGCGGTCGGCTCGTCGCTCATCAACGTCGCGCCGAGGTCCACGGCGATGGGAGTCAGGGCCCAGACGCCTCCGGCGAGCAGGCCGGCGATGAAAGGCGCGGCGCCGGAGCGTCCCTCCGGAGCGGAGAGCGCCTCGGTGGTGCGCGCCGCGAGAAGAGCCAGGAGCCAGGCGAGCGCGGCGCCGAAGAGCGCCGTGACGCGCCAGAGGTTCTGTCCCGCGACGCCCAGCCGGATGGCGGGCGCGATGAGCATCGGCCAGCCGGGCGGATAGCGCGGCCGCACGCGGTGGGGACCGATCTGCAGGTAGACCTCGCCGGAGCGGGCCAGCGCCTGCGCCTCGGCCGCGTACTCGGCGGCGTCGGGCCAGGGATGGAACCGCGCGCCCTTCGGCTCGGGGGCGGCGTGCCAGCGCGCCCAGAGGGCCAGGGGGAGGATGAGGGCGGCGAGGAGAGCGGGGCGGAGACGGTTCACGGAGCCAAAGTGTAGTTCCTGTCAGTCCATCCCCGATCCCAAGGATTCCTGAACACGACCGAGATCCGCGCCGCCGAGGCCCCTCACCTCCCCGGCCCTCCTCTCCCACCTCACACCCGCCCACCCGGGGAGAGGAGGGAGACTGCTTTGAATTTGTTTTTAGAAAGCCCCTCCTCTCCCGGCGGTCGGGCGTGCGGTGGGAGAGGAGGGGTTGGGGTGGTGAGGGCCCGACGGCGCGGACCGTGCTTGTTGAATCGAAGATGACGGGATCGGCGTCCTACCCGCAGCTCGTCACTCCCCGCTCGGCCTCGAACCGCACCGGCTCCGCGCTCCGGGGCAGGCGCACGACGTGGAGGGGCCGCTCGGCGGTGATGCAGACGCAGTTGGACGCGGGCGGCGCTTCGAGGAGGTCCACCACCAGCTCGCCGTGGCCCTCGGCGATGCCGCGGATGGTGACTTTGGAGACGCAGCTCTGGGTTTCCAGCGCCGCCGCGATCACCATGTCGCGGCTGAAGTCGACCGCCGGCGGCTCGGCGGGCAGGAATCCTTCTCCGCCGCCCTGCCGCAGGCGGCTCCAGAGCGCTTTCCACGCGGCCTCGTCGCGCGCCACCTCGCGGATCTCGCCGCCCGATTGCGCCGGGATGGACCGCTGGAGGATCGTCTCGAAGGCGACGTTTCCAGGCCCCGGAGCCGTGGGCGAATTCGACTCCGCGCGCGTGGAACCGTTGCAGGCCAGCGCCAGGAATCCCAAAACGACGAGAAAGGTCCTCATCGCGCGCCAGCCAGCACGGCCTCCTCCACTCTTTCATGGCTCTGAACGAGAATCCGGTTCCGCTCGTCCACGAAGACCAGGGATGGCTGATGGGACCGGCAGTCCGCGTCCTCGTAGTCGGCGTAGGTGGCGAGGATGACGACGTCCCCCGTCCCCGCCTTGTGAGCGGCGGCGCCGTTGATGACGATCTCGCCCTGGCCCGGCGTGCCGGGGATGGCGTAGGTGGCGAAGCGCTCGCCGTTGGTGCAGTTGTAGATCTCGACCCGCTCCCAGGGGACGAGGTCCGCCGCCTCCATGAGCAGGGGATCGACGGTGACCGATCCCTGGTAGTGGAGGTTGGCGTCCGTCACCGTGGCGCGGTGAATCTTCGATTTGAGCAACGTCCGCTTCATGGCTATGGGTTCTCCTCGACGGTCAGTCGAAGGTTGTCGATCAGTCGCGTCCCCCCGACCCGCACGGCCAGGGGGAGCACCAGCCGGCCCTTGAGACGCTCGACCGGCTGGAAGGTTTCGGCGTCCACCACCTCGGCGTACTCGACGCGCGCGAGGGGCTCGGCGCCCAGCACGTCGCGCAGGCGCCGCCGCACGGCCTTGGCGCAACGCTCGCCGGCCGCGACCGCCTCTTCGGCGACGCGCAGGGCGCGGTGGAGCACCGCCGCGGCCCGGCGTTCGTCCGGCGCGAGATAGGCGTTGCGCGAGGACATGGCGAGCCCGTCCGCCTCACGGACGGTCGGGCCCGGTACGATCTCGACCGGCAGATGGAGGTCGCGCACCATCTGGCGCACCACCGCGAGCTGCTGCGCGTCCTTCTCGCCGAACACCGCGACGTCGGCCCGTACCAGGTTGAACAGCGCGCAGACGACGGTGGCGACGCCGCGGAAATGGCCGGGCCGGCATTCGCCTTCGAGCCCTTCGGCGGCGCCGGCCGGCTCGACGAAGGTGGCGTGCCCGGGCGGGTAGATCGTGGCCACGTCCGGCAGGAAGAGCAGATCGCAGCCGGCCCCGGCGAGCATCGCCGCGTCCTTCTCCGGCTGGCGGGGATAGCGGTTGAAGTCCTCGTGGGGGCCGAACTGCGCCGGATTGACGAACACGGAGGCCACCACGCGATCGGCGTGCCCGCGGGCGAGGCGCACGAGCGAGAGGTGACCCTCGTGCAGCGCGCCCATGGTGGGCACGAAGCCGATCCGCTCGCCGGCGGCGCGCCAGGGGGCGACGTGGCGGCGGAGGTCGGAGGGGGTGGTGGCGGTCAGCATGGTGCGCACCCGTGTTGGCCTATCGACCTCACCCTCCGGCTCCCTCTCCTAAAGGAGAGGGAGAGAAAAACAAGATAGAGATCCTGAAGCCCCTCTCCTTTAGGAGAGGGGTTGGGGTGAGGTCGAGAGGGCAAGGACGCCGGCATTTTCGCTTCACCCGTACAGCTTCGCCGGCTCCTCCGGCTTTGGCGCCAGGCCGCCGTAGCTCTCTTCGGGCGCGGGGAAACGGCCCTCGCGCACGTCTTCCGCGAAGCGGGCGATGGCCTCGCGGGAGAGCATGCCCAGCTCGGCGTAGCGCCGCACGAAGCGCGGCGCGATGCGCTCCTCCATCCCCAGGAGATCGTGGTAGACCAGCACCTGGCCGGTGCACTCCGCGCCGGCGCCGATGCCGATGGTGGGGATGGTCAGGCGCCGCGTAACCTCGGCCGCCAGGGCGGACGGCACGCACTCGAGCACCAGCGAGAAGGCGCCGGCGGCCTCGGCCTCTTCGGCCGCTTCCAGGATGAAATTGCGTGCCGCCTCGTCCCGTCCCTGCACCTTGAAGCCGCCCAGGCGGTGGACCGACTGCGGCGTGAGGCCGAGGTGGGCCATCACCGGCACCTCGGCCGCCGTCAGGGCGGCGATCAGCGCGGGGCGGGCGCCTTCGATCTTCACCGCCTGCGCCCCGGCCTCCTTGACGAAGCGGATGGCGTTGGCGACCGCCTGGTCCGTCCCGAGATGGAACGAGCCGTACGGCATGTCGGCCACCAGCAGGGCGTGCTTGACGCCCCGCCGCACCGCCCGCGTGTGGTGGATCATCTCGTCCAGGGTGACCGACAGCGTGTCCGGATGTCCGAGCACCACCATGGCGAGCGAGTCGCCCACCAGGACGATGTCCACTCCGGCCGCGTCGGCCGCGCGCCCTTGGGGAAAGTCGTAAGCGGTGACCATCACCAGACGGCCGCCACGCCCGGGTGCCGCCGCCACCCAGGGAACCGTGACGCTCTTCGGCTCTTGAGCCATGCCAAGCTCCTTTCGGTTCAGATGCAAAAAGCCCTTCCGCGCGCTTCGGACGGAAGGGCCTTGGGCGGGCCCGCGGGTTCGCGGCTCGCCGTGCGATCAGGTGCGAGGTGGCTGTCCCCGCCGGGGGATCAGGTCCTCGCTCGCCGGCGCCGCGCCGCAGGGGGCGCTGTGCAATCCGTCTCGGTCCCGCTCAGCGGGATCCAAGCGGCTGGAAGTATTCGGTCCCCTTGATGGGCTTCGACAGCCGGTGCAACAGCTCGTCGAAGTCCTCGGGCCGCTGGGGGAAGTCGAGATGCCTCGTGTCCACCACCAGCAGCGGAGACCGGCTGTAGTAATGATAGTAGTGATTGTAGGCGTCAATCAACTCCGTCATGTATTCCTCGGCCAGAGTCTTCTCGTAGGAGCGGGCGCGCTTGCGGATGCGCTCCATGCAGGTGTCGACGTCGGCCACCAGGTGGATGACCAGATCCGGCACCGGCACCTGGGGCTCCAGCAGGGCGTAGAGCTTGTCGAACAGCATCAGCTCGTCGTCGGAGAGGTTCAGGTAGGCGAAGATGCGGTTCTTCCAGAAGGTGTAGTCCGAGACCAGCACGCGGTCGAACAGCTCGCGCTGGGCGATGTCCTGCTGCTGCTTGTAGCGCGAGAGGAGGAAGTAGAGCTCGGTCTGGAAGGCGGCGCCGGGGCGGTCCTGGTAGAAGTCGCCGAGGAAGGGGTTCTCGGCGTCCTCGAGGATCTTCACGCCTTCAAAGCGCCGGGCCAACATGTCCACCAAGGTGGTCTTGCCGACGCCGATGGGACCGTCGACCGCCACGTAGTGGAAACCGAGCTCTTCGGGCTTCAATGGGCGAGCGCCGCGGCGGTGTCGACTACGGGGCTGGGAACGATGGGCCCGATGGGATTGTAGAGCGTGTCGCGCTCCACCGGCTCGAAGCCCGCCTCGCGGACGATGCGCTCCAACTCGGCGCGGGTGAGCTGCTGCGAGGTGTCGGCGCCGGCCATGTGGTAGATCTTCTCCTCCACCACCGTGCCGTCCATGTCGTCGGCGCCGAAGCGCAGGGCCACCTGGGCCAGCTTGGGCGTCACCATCACCCAGTAGGCCTTGATGTGCGGGATGTTGTCCAGCACCAGGCGGGAGGCGGCGATGTGGCGCAGGTCGTCCATCCCCGTGGTGTGGTACTTGAGCCCCATGTAGTTGTTCTCGGGATGGTAGGCGAGCGGGATGAAGGCGTTGAAGCCGCCGGTCTCGTCCTGCAGGCCGCGTAGGCGCAGCAGGTGGTCCACCTTGTGCTCCGGCCGCTCGACGTGGCCGTAGAGCATGGTGCAGTTGCTCTTGATGCCCATGCGGTGGGCGGTGCGGTGGACCTCGATCCACTCGCCGGCGTCGAGCTTGCCGTCGCAGATGACCTCGCGCACCTCCGGGTGGAAGATCTCGGCGCCGCCGCCGGGGAGCGACCCCAGGCCGGCGTCGCGCAGGCGGGTGAGCACCTCCTCGATGGAGAGCTTCTCGCGCCTGGCGAACCAGCCGATCTCGATGGCGGTGAAGGCCTTGAGGTGCGCATTGGGGAAGCGTTGCTTCAAGCCGCGCAGCATCTCCAGGTACCAGTCGAGCGAGAGGTCCGGGTGCAGGCCGCCGACGATGTGGAACTCGGTGACCCGGTTGCCGCCCTGGTCGGCCGCGTGGGCGTAGACGTCCTCGTGGCTCATCTCCCAGGCGTGGTCCTCGCCGGGCAGCGCGGCGAAGCTGCAGAACTTGCAGTTGTAGGTGTAGACGCAGACGTTCGTCGGGTTGATGTGGCGGTTGATGTTGAAGTAGGTGACGTTGCCGTGCAGCCGCCGGCGGACGGCGTCGGCCAGCCGGCCGAGCGGCAGGATGTGCGGCGTCGTCAGGCACGTCAGGGCGTCCGCGGCGTCGAGGCGGACGCCGTCCCGCACCTTGGCGGCGATGCCGCGCAGGGGCGCGGGGAACCTCTCGGGAGCGATGGCGGAGGAAGTCTCGGCGGTCACGGACGAAGTATATCCGATCCCCCCGGCGCGGGATCGCGGGACCTTGCCCGCCACGGAGGAGTGCCCTAGACTCCTCGAATTCGCCAATGGAGCATGCTGCGGCTACAGACCCAAGTCTGTCCATAGGGGTGAGCCAAGGCTTGGACGAGAGGTCCGCGCCCTTCAATCCCTTTCCCGGCCTGAGGCCCTTCGAGCCTCAGGAAGACTACCTCTTCTTCGGCCGGGAGACGCACGTCGACGAGCTCCTGCGCCGGCTGCGCGAGCGCCGGTTCCTCAGCGTCGTCGGCGCTTCCGGCAGCGGCAAGTCCTCGCTGGTGCGCGCCGGCCTGCTGACGGCTCTCTACGGCGGCTTCATGGCACAGGCGGGGTCGCGGTGGCGGGTCGCGGTCCTCCGGCCCGGGAGCGATCCCATCGGCCACCTGGCGGCGGCCCTGAATCACCCCGACGTCTTCGGCAGCGACGGCGCCGGCAGGGCGGGGATGTACCGGTCGTTGATCGAGGCGACGCTCTCCCGGAGCTCCCTGGGCCTCATCGAGGCGGTCCGCCAATCCCACCTGCCGGCCGGCGAGAACCTGCTGGTCGTCGTGGACCAGTTCGAGGAGCTCTTCCGCTATCGCAGCGCTCTCCATAACCGGAGCTTCGACGAGGCGACCGCGTTCGTCCGTCTGCTCATCGAAGCGTCGCGGCGTGAGGACGTGCCGATCTACATCGTCCTGACGATGCGCTCCGACTTCCTCGGCGACTGCGCCCAATTCCAGGATCTCCCGGAGATGATCAACGCGGGGCAGTACCTGATTCCGCGCCTGACCCGCGACCAGATCCGCCAGGCCATCCTGGGCCCCATCGCCGTCGGCGGCGGCGAGATCGCGCCCCACGTCGTCGAGCTGCTGCTCAACGACGTGGGCGATAATCCGGACCACCTGCCGGTGCTGCAGCACGCCCTCATGCGGACCTGGGACTTCTGGGTCCGCGACCACGCCGCGGGAGAGCCGATCCAGCTCCGCCACTACGAGGCGATCGGCGGCATGCGCGAGGCGCTGTCGCGCCACGCCGACGAAGCCTTTAACGAGCTCGGCTCCGACGCCGAGCGCGCTCTCGCCGAGAGGCTCTTCCGCAGCCTGACCGAAAAAGGGTCCGACAACCGTGAGATCCGCCGGCCGATGCGGCTCGCCGACCTGTCCGCCGCGGTCTGGGCGTCGGAGGAGGACGCCAGCGCAGTCATCGACCGGTTCCGGCGTCACGACCGCTCGTTCATGATGCCGCCGGCCGATCGGCCCCTCACGCCGGACACCATGATCGACATCTCGCATGAGAGCCTCATGCGCGTCTGGACCCGGCTCCGCGGCTGGGTGGACGAGGAGGCCCGCTCGGCGGAGACCTACCGCCGGGTGGCGGAGACGGCGGCGCTCCATGAGCAAGGGCGGGCCGGGCTGTGGCGCGATCCCGACCTGTCCGTCGCCCTGAGCTGGCGGGAGAACGACCGGCCGAACCCGACGTGGGCCGCACGCTACGCTCCCGGCTTCGAGCGTGCCATGAGCTTCCTCGAGGCGAGCCGCGAGGCGGCCGAAGCCGAAACGGCGGCCGAGGAGGCGCGGCGCCGCCGGGAGCTCCGGCGTATCCAGATCTCCGCGGTGACGCTGGGCGCAGCGTTCCTCCTCTCGCTCGTCTTCCTCGGCTACGCGCTGAACCAGGCGCGGCTGGCCCGGTCGCGGCAACTGGCGCTCGAGTCGACGCGGCAGCTCGACGCCGACCCTGAGCTCTCGCTGCTGCTGGCCGTCGAGGCGGCGCGGGCGAAAGGCTCGCGCGAAGCGGAGGGCGCTCTCCGCGCCGCGCTCCTCCATCCGGGCCGGATGTGGCGCCTGCTCGCCGCTCCCGGGGCGCAAAAAGAGATGTGGCACGTCGCCTGGAGCCCGGACGGGCGGCGCCTCGTCACCACCGGCCGCGACGGCGTGGTCCGCCTCTGGGACCTCTACGGAAAGAAGGGAGAGGTGACTCTCGGGACTCATCGGGGCGGCGTTCTCATGGCGGCCTGGGACCTCGCGGGGCGGCGGGTCCTGACCGCCAGCTTCGACGGCACCGCGAAGATCTGGGACCCGGCGCAGAAAGCGCGGCCGATCGTGCTGCGCGGGCATGCGTCGGCGGTCAACCGGGCGGTCTGGGATGCCGCGGGCGGGCGGGTCGCCACCGCCGGCCTCGACGGCACCGTGCGCGTCTGGGACGCCGCGCGCGGTGCCCCCCTGGGTGTCTTCCGCGGGCATGCCGGCAACGTCCTGGACGTGGCCTGGAGCCCCGACGGCGCCTGGCTGGCCAGCGCCGGCCAGGACGGCATGGCGCGGGTCTGGAACGTTCGCGCGCCGGGGACCGCCACCGTCCTCTCCGGCCATACCGATGAAGTGACCTCCGTGGCCTGGTCGCCCGACGGCCGGTGGCTCGCCACGGGCAGCCTCGACATGCACTGGCGCGTGTGGGACCCGCAATCCGGCCGGGAGGTGAGCGTCGGGGAGGGCCACAAAGGGGGGCTGGTCCAGGTGGCCTGGAGCCCGGACGGTCAGCTCCTCGCCACCGCGGACAAGGGCGGACTCGCCAACCTCTGGGACTGGCGCGGCCAGAGCCTGCGCCAGACCCTCGCCGGCCACGCCTCCGCGCTGACGGGCGTCTCCTGGGACAAGGCCGGCGGCCGTCTGCTCACGGCGAGCCTCGACGGCACGGCACGGGTCTGGAACGTCGCGACCGGCAACTCTCTCGCCGTCATGGCGGGGCACTCGGGCGCGGTGACGCACGCGGCCTGGGACCCGGCCTCCGGGCGCGTGGCCACCGCAGGCCAGGACGGCACCGCGCGCGTGTGGGACGTCGACGCCGGCCCGGAGGTCGCGGTCCTCCGCGGACCCGCGGCAGGCATCTCCAGAGTCTCCTGGGATCCGGCCGGCCGGCGGATCGCCGCCGCCAGCTTCGACGGCACCGCCCGCGTCTGGGACGCCGAGACCGGCCGGGAGCTGGCCCGTCTGCCCGGCAGCCGCCTGGGCACTCTCGACGCCGCCTGGGACCCGGCCGGCCGGCGGATCGTCACCGCCGACCGCGACGGGACAGCTCGTCTCTGGAGGACGGACGGCCGCCTGCTGGCCGTGCTGCGGGGCCACCACTCAGGCGTCCTCCGGGCCGTCTGGTCCGGCGACGGCCGCCGGATCGCCACTGCCAGCCTGGACCGCACGGCGCGCGTCTGGGATGCGGCTTCCGGGCGCATGCTGCGCGTCTTTGCCGGGCACGACGATTGGGTGCGGGACCTGGCCTGGAGCCCCGACGACCGCCGGCTCGCCACCGCCAGCTTCGACCAGACGGTGCGCCTCTGGGATGTCGACCGCGGCGGACCGCCCGTCGTCCTCTCCGGCCATATCTCGCCCGTCCTGCTGGTCGCGTGGAGCCCCGACGGCGAGCGCGTGCTCACCGGTAGCGCAGATCGCACCGCGCGCATCTGGAATGCCGCGACAGGTGCCCAGACGGCCCTGCTGGTCGGGCACGAGGGCTGGGTGACCCAAGCCGCCTGGAGCCCCGACGGCCGGCAGGTCGCCACCGCCGGAGCCGACCGCACGGCGCGGATCTGGGACGCCGCGAGCGGGACGCAGGAACACCTCCTCGCCGGACATTCCGGCCGCTTGCGGCACGTCAGTTGGAGCCCGGACGGGGAACGCCTCGCGACCGCCTCGGACAACGGCGAGGTGCTCCTGTGGGACGCCGCGAACGGAGAGCTCCGCGCGGCGCTGCAGGGACACGCCGGACGCGTCGAGCAGGCCGCCTGGCGGCCCGACGGCCAGCGCATCGCCACCGGCAGCTACGACGGCACGGTCCGCGTCTTCTTCCGCGGTGTGGACGACCTGGCGAGGATCGCCTGCCAACGTGCCGTGCGGGATCTCTCCGCCGAGGAATGGCAGCGGTTTCTGACCGGATCCTATCGTGCCACCTGTGGCAGCCGAGGTGCGCCGTGAGCGAGGGAACCCTGCCCGCGCCGGAGACGAGGCAGCGGCGCCGCGCGGCGGCGCTGGCCATCGCGGCGGCGCTGCTGATCTCGGCCGGATGCGGCCCCGCCCGCCCCCCGGCCGCGGAGCGTCCTCTCACCATCGGCGGGATCATCTACGGCGATCAAAACTGGTCCCGGGGCATACGGGCCGCGATGCGTAAGACGGCCGCGGCCCAGGGCGTCAGATTGCTGCTGCGCCAGCACGATTTCGATGTGGCCGAGGAGGCCCGGCTGCTGCGCGAGCTCACGCGGCTCCGGGTGGACGCGGTGGTGATCAGCGTCCAGCATCCCGACGCCTCGGTCCCCGCGGTGCGCGCCGTCCGCCAGGCCGGGATCCCTGTCGTCTGCGTCGGCTCGTGCCTCAACGAACAGGACGCCGCCGACTCCATCGGCGCCTTCGACGAGAGCGATCCCACGCTGATGGGCTACCGCACCGGCACCTACCTCGCGCAGTGGGCCACCGAGCACCTCGCAGGACCGGTCCGCATCGGCATCCTCAACTGCGACCGCTTCCCCGCCGGCCGGGCACGCAGCGAGGGCTTCCATGCCGCTCTCGCCGATGCCGGCCTGCGCTGGGAGGCGGTCGCCGACCGCGAGGGCTACATCGCCGGGCCCGCCGTGCCGGTAGCCCGGGGGATCATGACGGAATACCCCGGCGTCCAGATCCTGTGGGCGGCCAACGAGGGAGGGACGGAGGCCGCGGTGACCGCCGTCCGCGCGATGGGCCGCCAGGGGCGCGTCTTCGTCTTCGGCAGCGATTACGGGCCCACCCTGGCGGCGATGCTCGCCGACCCGGACGGCGTCCTCCAGGCCGTCACCGCCCAGACGCCGGACCAGCTCGGCGAGAAATCCCTGCTGGATGCGCTCAAGCTGGCTCGCGGCGAGACACTCAGCATCCGCCACTCCGTGTTCGGAACCCCCTTCTACTCGCGGCAGACCCACGCGCTATCCTCCCCGGGCTTGGAGGCGAAACGGTGAGCTTCGACAGCGACATCTTCATCAGCTACGCCCACATCGACAACCAACCCCTCACGTCCGGGGACGAGGGGTGGATCACGGGCCTCCATCATGCGCTGGAGATCCGCCTGGCGCAGCTCCTCGGCGAGGAGCCGAAGATCTGGCGGGACCCGAAGATCCAGGGCAACGACTACTTCGACACGGCGATCGTCTCGCAGCTCCCCAGGACGGCGCTGCTGATCTCCGTCATCACCCCCCGGTACCTCAAGTCGGAATGGTGCCGCAAGGAGCTGGCGGAGTTCAGCCAACTGAGCGAGCGTCATGGCCCGATCGCGGGAAAGAAATCGCGGATCTTCAAGGTCGTGAAGACGCCCGTGCCGATCGCGCAGACCCCCGAGCTGCTGCAGCGGATGCTGGGCTACGAGTTCTTCCAGCTCGACCCGGAGACGAGCCGGCCGATCGAGTTCCGGCCCTACCCGGACACCGGCGAGACCCGCAAGTACTGGGCCAAGATGGACGATCTGGCCTATGACGTCTACCAGCTCCTGGAGAGCCTGAAGGCGCCCGCGGGCGGCGCGGCGGCGCCGGCCGCCGCCGGCCCCGTGGTCTTCCTCGCCGAGACGACCTTCGACCTCGCGGCCGAGCGCGACGCCCTGCGCCGCGAGCTGCTGGAGCGGGGGTATCGCGTGCTTCCCGAGAGCCCGCTGCCGCTCGCCGCCGAGGAGCTGGAGGAGGCCCTGCGGAAAGACCTCGAGCCGTGCGCCCTGTCCGTCCACCTGATGGGCGAACGCTACGGCGTCGTCCCCGACGGCGCTGAGGTCTCCATGGTCGACCTGCAGAACCAGCAGGCGGCGCGGCAGAGCCGGGAGAGAGGCCTGCGCCGCATCGTCTGGCTGTCGCGGGAGAACCAGCCGCGCGACGCGCGGCAGGCGGCGTTCCTCGACAAGCTGCTCCAGGATCCCGCGGCGCTCGCGGGAGCCGAGCTCCTGCAGACGACGCTCGAGGACCTCAAGGCGTTGATCGAGACGCGGCTGCGCGCGCCGGAGGAGGAAGAAGCCCAGGAAGAGACCGGAGCGGGCGAGGTCGCGCGCATCTATCTGATCTGCGACCGCGACGACCAGGAGGACGCCCGCGCCCTGGACGACTACCTCTTCTCCCAGGGATACGAGGTGATCCCCTCGCTCTTCGAAGGCGACGAGGCCACGGTGCGCCAGGACCACCAGGAGAACCTCTCCCTCTGCGACGCCGCCATCATCTATTACGGCAAAGCCACCGAGGTGTGGCTGCGCGCCAAGCTGCGCGACTTCCTCAAGGTCGCCGGCTATGGGCGCAAGAAGCCGCTGGCGGCGCGCGCCGTCTACATCGCGGCTCCGGCGCGGCCCGACAAGGAGCGGTTCCGCACCCACGAAGCCATGGTGATCCGCGGCGCCGCGACGGTCTCCGGAGACGACCTCCGGCCCTTCTTCGCGGAGCTCGAGCAACACAGGAAAGGGGGGAAATGACGTGAGCCAGGACCCGCCGCTGCGCTACGACCTCGGCGGCTACAAGCCGATCGCCAACGGACGGATCACGGTGAACCTGGCGGGCGAGAGCGACATCCGCCAGGACATCCGCGAGCTGGACGCCTTCATCCCCGAGGACGGCGTCGTCGACGAGTTCTACCTCTGCCACACCCTCGAGCACATTCCCGTGGTGGACTACGGCAAGTTTTTGCGCGACCTTCACCGCAAGCTGCGCGCCGGCGGCCAGGTCGTCGTCATCCAGACCGACGCCGGAGAGGTGCTGCGCGCCTGGTTCGCCGGCCGGCTGTCGTTCCGCGCCATGCGCACCACCCTGTTCTCGCCGCCGGAACCGATGCGGGCGAACGCCTTCAACATGCACCACAACATGTGGACGGCGGAGGACCTGGCCGACGATTTCCGCGCCGTCGGCTTCGCCGCCGAGACGTTCGACGCCGGCTCCTGGCCGTACGACCAGCTCGACGAGCTGCTGCCCGAGGAGACCCGGCGCTACTGGGGCGTGCCGATCCGCAACCTCGGCGTGATCGCGACCAAGGGGGAGCGGGAGACCGGGCGCTGATCCCCAACGTGATCCATTTCTGTTTCGGCTTGTCGCCGGACTACGGCGGCAAGCCCTTCTCTCTCGTCCACTACCTGGCCGTGCGCTCGGCGGTGGAGACCAACCGGCCCGACTCCGCGCGCCTCTACTACCGCTACGAGCCCGCCGGCGAGTGGTGGGAACGCGCCCGGCCGTACCTCGAGCTCGTCCGCGTCGAGCCGCCGGCGGAGCTCTACGGCGCGCCGGTCCGCCATCACGCGCACCACGCCGACTATCTCCGCCTCGCCGTGCTGCGCGAGCACGGCGGCATCTATCTCGACATGGACGTGCTCTGCCTGCGCTCCTTCGCGCCGCTGCGCCGCCACGAATTCGTGCTCGGCGAGGAGGGGAAGGAGGGGGTGCACGGGCTCTGCAACGCGGTGATCCTCTCGGCGCGCGGCTCCTGGTTCGCGGGCAAGTGGCTGGAGGGGTTCGATCCCGCCACCTCGCTCTGGCAGGGGTTCCGCTCGTCCGGGCGCGACGCCTACTGGAACGAATTCGCCGTCAAGTACCCCGCCCACCTGGCGGGCCTCTACCCCGACCGCGTCCACGTCGCCGGCCACCGCGCCTTCTTCTGGCCCACCTGGGTCGACGACGACCTCCATCTCCTCTACCGGGGAACCGGAGCGAGCTTCGCGGAAGCCTACTGCGTGCACCTCTGGGAGGAGGTCGCCTGGGAGCGCTACCTCAAGGACCTGGACGCCGACTTCATCCGCTCGGTGGACACCAACTTCAACCGGCTCGCCCGCCGCTTCCTGGATCCCTGACCT
>JBKPTH010000049.1:0-18109 GCA_046765915.1 Acidobacteriota bacterium
GCCCGGCGAGAGCCTCGAGGCAGGTCTCCAAGTGGTGGCGGCCGTTCCAGGAGAGGACGGCGACCGACACCTTGCGGATGAAGCTCAAGCGATCCCCCGCCGGTGGTCCCGCCAGACGCGGAGCTTGCGGCGCAGCCGGAAGGCGAAGCGGTCCGGCGGCGCCACGGTGGCCGGCCGCGCCGCGAAGCGCTCCTTGGTGGCGTCGGCGCGCGGCGCGCGGCAGAAGCGGACGAGGGGCGCGAGGACGCGGTCCCAACGGAAGGCGGCGGCGAGCTCGCGGGCACCGGCGAGGCGGGAGTCCGGATCCGCGAGCGCCTCCTCGAGGGCCCGCGCCAGCGCCGCGGCATCGCCGGGCGGCGCCACCCAGCCGGCGCGGTGCTCGGCGAGCAGGCGGCTCATGGCGCCGCCCTCGCTGGTCACCACCGGGCAGCCGGCGGCGAGGGCATCGAGGAACCGGGTGCGCAGCGAGAGGCGCGTCTCCAGGCTCGGCCGGTGGGGCGCGGCGAGGAGGTCCACGTCGCGCAGCAGGTCGTACCGCCGCTCGGCTGGCACCCAGTCGAGCGCCTGGACGCGGCTCCCCCACCAGCCGAGCGCGCGGCAACGGGCCTCGACCTCGGCGAACAGGCGCTGCGGCGTGCTCTGCGGATTGGGATTGCGGATCAGCAGCAGCGTCCAGCCCGGCCGGTCCAGGGCGGCGAGGGCGTCGAGCAGCGTCCACGGGTCGTACCAGTCGTAGAGGCCGCCGAAGAGCAGCCGCTTCTCCCCCGCCGCGCGGGGCGGCAGCAGGGGCCGATGGGGAGGCAGCTCGTCCGGCACGCCGAAGGGAACGGGCGCGATCAGCGAGGCGAGATCCGGGTCCTCGGCGATGCGCTCCGGATTGACCCGGCCCAGCGCGGCGAGAAAGCCCAGGTAGAAGCTCCGCTGCTCCTCCGAGGAGCAGAGGAAGAAGTCGCCGCGCGACATCTGCAGCGTCCAGGTCGCGTGATCGTTGCGGTAGGGATCGAGCCCGAGCGTCTCGACATAGGCGAAGTTCTCGATCAGCCAGGGATCGTACAGGTCGATGGCCAGCGGCAGGTCCGGCATCTCCAGGATGAGGTCGTTGGCGAGCTGGCCCTGGGCCACGGCGCCGTCGCAATCCGCGAGCAGGGCGGCGAGCCGGCCGCGTTCGCAGCGGCGGATCGCCACCTCGCCGAGCCCGCCCAGCGCCGCCGTCTCCTCCGGCGGCGCGGGCGAGACCAGAACCACGTCGATCCCTTCGCGCGGCAACCGCCGGGCGAATTCGAGGTAGCGGATGCCGATCCCCGCCATGCGGGGCCGCACCGGCTCGCTGGAGAGGAGGGCGATGCGGGTCACCGCTTCTGCCACCACTGGTGCATCCGCCACGCACGCGTCGATTCCATCTCTCGGATCAGGCTGTTGAGCCGTTCGATCTCCGCATACGTGCGGCCGAGGTGCGCCGTCTGGTCCTCGACGGCGGCGCGGAGCTTCCTCTCCTCTTCGTAGAGGCGTTGGATCTCCAGCTCGAGACGTCCGCGGTCCTCCTTGTAGCGCTCCAGATCGCCGCGCAGGGCCGCTGCCTCGCCGCCGGCCGCGTGGTAACGCTCCTCCCACAGGAAGCGCTCGCGGGAGAGGGCCTGGTGGTCCTGGGCGAGGCCGGCGAGATCGGCGCGCACCTTGTCGAGCTCGCGGCGGGCCCCGGCCTGACCCTCGCGCTCGGCCACCAGCTCGGCGCGCAGCGTGTCCACCGCCCGCGCCAGGGCCTCCGGCTGGAGACGGCCGGCGTGCTTGGCGAGGACCCGCGCCTTCACCGCCAGGAAGTCGGCCCGCTCGCGCGGCCGCTCGCCGAAGACGTGATGGCCGCCGCCGCGGAAGTGCCGGTATTCGCAGGTGACGCGGGCGAGGTGGTGGAACGGGGTGACGGCGGCGAGGCGGATCAGGAAGTCCCAGTCCTCGAAGAACGGCAGCGACGGATCGAAGGGGCCGGCTTCGGCGAACAGCGAGCGCTCGATGAGCAGCGTGTTGAAGGGGATGTAGTTGTCGACCAGGAGGACGTCCGGATCGAAGTCGCGGCTGTACGGCAGACGCCGCTCGCGGCAGGTCCAGCCCTCGCCCTCCAGCTCGTAGACGGCCACCGCGGCGTCGGTGTAGGCGACGCGCACCCCGGCGGCGGAGACCAGTCCGGCGAGGGTGGCGAGATGCTCGGGCGCCGCCAGGTCGTCGTCGTCGAGAAACGCCACGTAGTCGCCGGTCGCCGCGGCGATGCCCGCCTCGGCGGCGGCGGCGCGGCCGCGGTTCCCGGCGAGATCGATGCGCACCACGGGCAGCGGATAGCCGTCCGGAACGGCCGGCGGCTCGCCGCCGTCGTTGACCAGCACGACCTCGGCGCGGCGGTACTCCCCGGCGGCGAGGCTGGCGAGAGCTTCGGCGAGGAGGGCCGGGCGATCGCGCGTGCGGACGATGACGGAGATGCGCGGTCCCTCCCGCACCTCGTGGATCTCGGGCTGGCCGCCGAGATGGTGCACGAGCTGGGCCGGGCTGCGGGTGATGAAGTCCTCGACCCGCAGGCGCCGGTACGCTTCGGCCAGCTCCACCGCAGGCGCCAGGCTCAAGGTGCGGAACCGGCGCAGGCCCGACCCCGCGTTCCAATAAGGATGGCGCTCCTCCTGGCTGCGGTAGACGGCCATCGCCTCGGCGAGCAGCGGCGCCTCGGCGGAGACGTCCACCAGCAGATCGGGATGCGCGGGATGGTTCACCTCGTAGAGAAGGATGCGCAGGCCGCGCAGCAGCTCCTCGTCCGCATCGCCCTCGCGCAGCGGCGCCAACAGCCGGTGGAGGGCGGCGAAAGCGGCGCGATGATCGCGCGAGGCCTCCAGCGGCGAAGGCGCCAGCAACAGCTCGGGCCGCTGGCTGAGGAGGGCCCGGCGGATGCCCCGCGCCGCTTCGTCGAGGCGGCGGTCGAGCGCGCCGTCGGGCAGGCCCAGGTGGTCGCAGCCGGCGAGGCCGAGGAGCTGGCAGACCTGAACCGCCTCCTCGCGCCGCCGCCGGCCATACGCCTCGCGGTCGGCGATCTCCTCACCGCCGCCGCTGCCGTCGGTCAGGAAGAGGACGCGCACCGCCGCTCCCGCCGCCGCGAGCTGCGCCAGCAGGCCGCCGCAGCCGAGGACCTCGTCGTCATAGTGGGGCGCCAGCACGAGGGCGCTGCCGGCGCGCACGCGCTCGGTCCAGCCGGGCGGTTGGAGCGTTCCGTTCATTGGATGTATCCGAGAGCGCGCAAGCCCCGCTCGGTTTCCGGCTGGGCCGCCCCCTCGGCCGCGGGCGCGCGGCGGTCTCCGGGTAGCCATAGGCGCAGCACCGGGCCGGGAGGAGCGGCGGCGGCTGTGGCGGTGAGGACGGCTGTGCCAGCGGCACCTCCAGCATAGACCACGCCTCGGCCCAGGCGGATGGCGAGCGGCCGACCGTCGTCAAGCCGCGCCTCGACTGACCGCACACCGGAGACTTCCCCTTCGAGAAGGAAACCCTTCTCCAGCGCCTCCGCGCCAAGATCGAAGCGCACACGGGCGCCGCCGAGCTCGATGCGGTCGTCGTCGGCCAGGAAGTACGAGACCCAGCCGGACGGCGGCCGGTCGAGCACGATTGAGCCCTGCAAACGGGAACTGGGCGGCAGGCCGGAGGCGATGACGCGCAGCCCCGGCAACTGGCGGTCGAGCTGGCGGTCGATGATCGGCTGGAGGCGCTCGATCTCCCCGGGCGCGGCGGCGGCCCGGTTGCTCCTCTCGGCGGCGTCAAGCGCGAGCTCATACAGCTCGACGCGCCGCAGCCTGCCGAGATCGAGGCTCCAGAGATGGGCCTGAAGCGGATCCGCCGGCGCATAGGGAGTGCGGGGATTGAACAGGATGAGCTTGCGGCGGTCGAGCACGGCGGCGGCCCGAAGGGGGCCGATCATCATGTGCTGGGCGAAAGCGGCCAGGCGCGGCAGGGGAGCACCGCCGGTCAGCGCCGGCATCAGATCGATGCCCTCCCACGACGGGTCCTTCTCACCGCCCGCCGCCCGCACGAGAGTGGGCGCGAGGTCGAGCAGCCGTACGGTGCCGCGCAGCCGCGAGCCGGCGGGAACGCGGCCGTCCCAGCGCACCAGGAGCGGCACATGGATCTGCTCCTCGTAGAGAGTGAAGCCGTGCTTCCATCCGCCATGATCGCCCAGCTCCTCACCGTGATCCGCCGTGAGCACCACCAGGGTGTTGGCCATCACCCGCGGCGGGATCGCGTCGAGCAGCCTGCCGATAAAGCGGTCGGCATAATGGATCTCGCTGTCATAGAGGGCCTTGAGCTGCTCCGTGTCCCGCAGCGGGTGTGCGAGTGGGACCCTCCCGGCGTAGATTCCGTGCACGTGGCCGCCGGTGATCTGGCCCCGGTAGTCCGGCAGGAAAGGAGAGCGCCCGTTCACGATCTCCGGATTGTCGTACGGATCGTGAGGATCGACGTAATGGACGTAGAGGAAGAACGGCGCGTTGCGGTGCGCCTCCAGCCACGGCAGCACCCGCGCCGTCAGGTCCGCCGCGTCCGGCTGCCCAACGCCCTGCCGGGAGGCGAGAGAAGGAGGGCTGTAGAAGGTCGCAAACCCGCGGGCGAATCCGTTGTCCGCGTGCAGGATCTTGTTGGCGAAGAAGCCGCCGGTCTCATAGCCGAGCTTCGCCATCGCCTCCGGCAGCGCCGGTATGCCCTCGGGAATGCCGTAGGTCCTCGAATCGTGGCCCAGGATCTCGCCCGGATAGCGGCTGGTCATGAAGGAAACGACCGAGGGCAGAGTCCACGGCGCCTGCGAGTAGGCCTCCTCCAGAACTACCCCGGGCCGCGCCAACGTCCGCGCGATGTTAGGCGAGGTCTCGCGACGATAACCGTAAGGAGTGAGGTGGTCGAAGCGCAGGGTATCGACGAGGATAAAGATGACGCTCGGCCGTTCCTGCTCGGCGGCGGCCGACACCATCACCGGTCCCCAAGCCACCAGGTTCGAGTGCCGGTGCTCCGGGGGAAGCCCCTCCAGCGTCGCATGGAACTCTAGAGTGATTTCGTGCTCCGCCCAGCGGGAGAGATCGGCCGTGAAATCGAGCCATCGCAGAGGCTGCCGCGCATCCGACCGCGCCACGTCGAGCACCTCGCGCTCGCCGTCGCTCTTCACTTCCACCCAGGCCCGCAGGCTGCGGATGACCTCCCAAGCCTCGGGGAGGAGCTGCACGCCGGCGTGCAGCTCCGCTCCGGCCGGAATGCGTCCGCTCCAACGCCAAGGATCCACAGCGGTGAGCACCGCCGTCCGACGCTCGCCGTCGAAGGTGAAAGGCACGACCTCCGGAGGCCGCCGGAACCAGAGGCCGGCATCCGCCGGCCTCTCACCGGAGGAGAAGCGCCGGGCTGTAACGGTATCGAGCAGCGAGAGCTGCCGGGGAAGCGCGCGGCTGGAGCAGCCGGGAAATCCCAGACCGTTCAGGGCCAGACAGCCGAAGGCCGCGAGACGCAGCCGCAGACGATGCGTCAACCTTGGCCTCCATTGCCGGAATGCCAGCGGCCGTGCTTCCAGTGCCGCAGGCGCAGGGCTACTACGTCCCGAAGCATGCGAAAGGAATCGGTCAACGGATGGACCTTCGAGGAGGGCGAATCGGCCCAACGAACTCCGACCTCTACCACACGGTACCCGCGCCGGCGCGCGAGCCAGACCAGCTCGACGTCGTAGGCGAAGCGCTCAATCGTGAGCTCGGAGAAGAGGCGGCGGGCTACCTCCCCGTCCAGCAGCTTGAAGCCACATTGGGTGTCGCGCAGGCCGCGCACGCCGGCGATCCGGACGATGAGGTTGAAGATCCGCCCCATCATCTCGCGGTAGAAGGGTTGGCGCTTCACGATCTCGGAACCGGTGACGGAGCGGCTGCCGAATACCAGCTCGGCTTCCGCCAGCCGGGGCCGCAGCTTCTCGAGATCCTCGATGGGCGTGGAGAGATCGGCATCGACGAGCAGGACCTCCCGGCCTCGGCTGGCGAGGACGCCCACCTTGAGCACAGCGCCCTTGCCGCGGTTGACCTCTTGGCGCAGGACGCGGACTCCCTCCCGGGCAAACTCCCCCGCTATGTCCGCCGTTGCGTCGGTGCTTCCGTCATCGACCACTAGCACCTCGAACGCAGTGCCGTCACGCCGCAGATAGTCCACGACCTGCCGCAGTGTGGGATCGAGGCGCCGGGCTTCGTTGAACGCGGGAATGACAACCGATAGGTCCATGGCGGGCGAAGCGGATTATATGGGTACCCTGCGGCTCTGCCGACTCAATAGAATACGGGCGGTGCCGAGCATTCCCGACTCGAAAAGCCTGACGGACCTTCTCCCTACCCCACCGGGAAACCTTCTTCTCGCCAGCGAAGATGGCGATCTCGCGCGGGAGCTTGCCGCGGCAGGTTACACCGTGACCCTGGCGCGGAGCCTTCTCGCCGACGATTGCCCTCCCGTCGCGAGCCAGGACGTGGTGCTCCTCGCCGGCAGCGAGCCGGACCGACTGGCCGAAACTCTCGCTGCCGCGCGCCGGCTGCTGCGCGACCGCGGCCGGCTGATCGCGGGACCGGCCGCCCTGCTCGATCCACGACAGCTCGTGACCGCTCTCTCCGCGGCCGGATTCGTCATTCTGAAGCCCGAGCGGGGAGCGGCTCCCGGGGGTGGGTTCGTAGCGCGCCGCGACAGCTTCTTCGTCCGCGAGTACCGGCCGGGGGATGAAGCGCAGATCCTGCCGATGTTCCATCGCAGCTTCTACGTCGAGCGCAGCCTTGCGCGTTGGGGCTGGGAGTATCGCGATAACCCCTACGGCGGGTTCAGGATCAGCGAGGCGTTCACCGAGGACGGCCGGCTGGCCGCTCACTACGCCGGTTATCCGGTGCGCTTTCACCGCCAGGCCGGCGGCGAGCGCCGCACGCTCCAGGCCCTGCAGATCGGCGACACCATGACCGAGCCGTCCTTTCGCCACGTGGGGCGCGGACCGACGAGCCTCCTCGGCCGGACCGTCCGCCATTACTACGCGCGGTTCTGCGAAGGCCAGGTCGACTTCAATTACGGTTTCAACACCGGCAACATCCAGCGCTTCTCCATGAGCTTCGTCGGCGCCCGCCGGCTGGAGTCCCTGCCTTTCCACGTGCTGGACCTCGAGCAGCGGTCTCTTCCCGCCCCCAACGCGTTCCTCTCGCGGCTCGCCGGATACCGGGTCGGGCGGATGAGGCGCTTCGACGAACGCTGGGATCGGTTCTTCCATCGGGTGAGCGGCGCCTATCGGCTGCTGATCGAGCGCGACACCCGCTACCTCGAATGGCGCTACGTCCGCTGCCCCGACACGGAGTACTTCATCTACGCCGTCTTCCGCTGCGGCAGCCTCTCCGGCTGGAGCGTCTTCCGGCGCAAGGGAGACCGCCTGCTGTGGGGCGATGCGCTGTTCGATCCCCGCCATCCGGCCGCGGTGCAGCAACTTCTCGCCGCGGTTCTCGCTACCCCGGAGCACCGCGACGTGAAGACGGTCGAGGCCTGGATTTCGAGCCGGCCCGCTTGGTGGGAGGAGCAGGTCCGCGGCCTCGGTTTCGAGAGCCGTCCGGAGCCGGACGGTCTGGGGTTCGTGTTCGTGCCTTTCACGATCGATCCGGAGGAGGACTTCCGCGCTCATCTCTACTACACCATGGGCGACAGCGATCTCTTCTGACCTCGGTGATCCTCAATCGGCGAGGTGGAAGCGGCGCATGCGGCTGAACCCAGAGACCGCGCCGGCGGCATTGCGCGCCTCGATCCACCAGAAATGGTCGTCCCGGCCGTACAGGCGGTCCGAAGTCGTGAGGATCTCTTCCGGAAAGCTCGCCCTTAGAACGCCTCGCCGAACGGCTCCGGCGTCGAGATCGAAAACCGCGCCGTTGATCCTGGTGACGAGGATCAGCCGGAAGCGTACGTGATTGCCGGGCGGGATCGCCACCTCGGCGGCATCTCGGCCCGGCTTCACGGCGGCTCCCTCCGACGGACGAAGGATGTCGAATTCCGGCAGGGCCGGCGGCGGGACGAAGCGCCGGAGCGTTCCATTCTGCCACTCGTAGACCGGACCCCCGGCCGCTCCCAGGACCACCGGCAGGAGCTCCGGCCCCGCAAGGGGGGGAAGAGGATAGAGCGGGATACGCGCGCGGACGAACGGCGGATGGACGGAATCCCAAACGCCGTAGTGATAGACCTGCGCGATAGGAACCTGGGCCGCGTTCAGCAGGAAGTAGGGATAACCGGTGACGAACATCTCCGCAGACGGCCCGGATGTTCGTCCAAGGCGAACGAGCTCGCTCTGAAGGGTGCGCGCGGTCCGGCCGGCCGCGATGTAGGCGTCGAGGTAGCCGGTGAGGAGGATGCCCCATGCGGCGGCGAGGAGCCCCGCCGCCGCTGGCGCCAGGCTCCGCCAGGGCGGACGGGTCGCGACGAAGAGGCCGCGAGCCAGGAAGACCACGCTCATCGCCACGCCGGCGGCGGTGAGGTACCAATACCGCCCGTTCCCCGGCACCGACGGGCGGAACGCGAACGGCGCTTGTGTGACGAGGATCCAAACCCAGGAGAACGACCAGAGACGCGCGTGGCCGCTCTCGAGAGAGCGGCTCCTGAAGAGCCAGAAGGCGAACGGCGCCGCGACCAGAGCGGCGCAGGAGAGGGCGATGCTCCAAGGCCCGGGCCAGCCGTCGTATATCGGCAGATGGAGCTGGTGGATCGAGGTCGCGAGATCCTCGGCCGTCCGCCGGAGCTGCGGCGCGAGGAGCCGCTGGCTGTATTCGTTATAGCCGCCGACAAACACCCCGAAGATCACCCGCCTCAGCAGGAGGTAGATTCCCAGCAGGATGAAGAACGGTAGATAACCCCATGCAAGGCGGTCATGACGACGGCGGCCGGGGACCCCGCGGATGGGCGCCAGATGGTCATACGCAACAAGCAGCGCAGGAAGCACGGCGGCCTCCTCGTAAGAGCCGAGAGCGAGGACGAAGAGCGAGAGCGAAGCTCCCCAGGCGCCCAGGGAGCCGCTCTCCCGGAACCGCTGGTAGGCGAGCAGCGAAGCCAACAGGAAGGCCGCGCCGAAGAGCGTCGCGAAGCTGGCACTGAACACCACCGCGTTGGGATGGAGAGGATAGATAGCGAAGAGGAGGGCGGCGGCGAACGGGGTCAGCGTTCCCCCGGTTCCATCGCGCGCCGGACCGAGCCCGCGGACGATCGCCCAGAGCAGCGCGGCGTTCGCCATATGGACAAGCAGGTGCACGGCGTTGTAACCGAAGGGACGGCCCCCGAAAGCCGCGATCTCGAGCCCGTAGAGAACGGTGGCCACGGGCCGGTAGAACTTGACCACCGAGATGCCCAGCCAGGGGGCGGCGAACTGGGCATGGAGGTCTCGCCACGGCGGGTTCTCGCCGAGGAAACGGATGAGGAGGAAGTCCTCGCTGGTGAACGGCCGGTCCAGCGCGGGCGCGTAGAAGGCCAGCACCGCAGCGAACAGGACCAGCGGCGGCAGGAGCCTCTGCCACCTGCTGCCGGTCTGGAAGCGGCCTCCGGCGGGAGCGGTTCGCGCGGACATGGCGGGGATTGTACGATGCGGCCATGGCCGATCTCCTCGTCGTGAAGACGCTCGCCTCGGAAAGCGCCGAGTCGCCGGAGCTCCAGTACCTCCTGTCGCACTGCCTACTGGAGGCGCGGGAGGTCTTCGACTCCGTCGAGACGGTGATGGCAGGAGAAGAGCCGCCGCCGGCGGAACGGCGGTTCGACGCCGTCCTCCTGCTGAACTCCAGCAACGTCCTGCTCTGCCGACGGAGCCTGGCGGCGATGCGCGACCTGCTGTCTGCCGGAGCGCAGGAGGTGCGGCCCTACCGCCTGGCCGACACCAACCTCGCCGCGCCCATCTACACCTTGCGCGGCTACGAGCTCGCCGAGCGCTCCTTCCTGGAGAGGGGGCCCGCCGGCGCGCCCGAGAACCCGTCGCGCCAGCCGGTGGCCCTGCTGAGCTTCGATCGTTTTCAGCAGGAGTCTGCGGGCCAGTCCGGAATCGGTTACGCCGGCCTCTTTCACGAGTTCATCGACTATTACGGCGAGGTCCGCTCGGACGTCCTGCAATTCATCCCCGAGGGCGCTCGGGAGGTGCTCGAGGTCGGCTGCGGCCGCGGCGTCACGGGCAGGCTGCTCCAGGAGACTTTCGGCTGCCGCGTCACCGGCGTCGAACTCAATCCGGTGGTGGCGCGCGAGGCGGCCCGGCACCTTCACCGGGTCATTCAAGGGGACGTCCAGGAGCTGGAGATCGCCGGCGGCTACGACGCCGTGCTGGCGCTGGAAGTGGTCGAGCACCTGGTGGCCGTCGAGGGATTTCTCGCCCGCCTCCGGCGGCTGCTCGCTCCCGGCGGCCGCGCCATCCTCTCCATCCCCAACGTCGGCCACTATTCGACCGTCGAGGACCTGATCGCCGGCCGGTGGGATTACCTGCCGATCGGCATCCTCTGCTACACGCACTACCGGTTCTTCACCCGGCGGACTCTCGCCGACTGGCTGCGCCGCTCAGGGATCGAGAGGTTCGAGATCGTGCCGCAGAAGACCGAGCTGCCCGAGCGGCTGCTGGCGCTGCGCGGCGGCTTCGACGCCGATCTCGAGAGCCTCGCCACCAAAGGCTTCTACGTCCTGATCGAGGGCTGATCTCCTCACCAGTCCTGCTCGTGCGTCTTCCTGAAGATGGTGTCGTGCGGCGCCGACCGCTCCTCGTCGGGCCGGCCGTTCGTGTAGTAGTAGAAGGAGACCGACTTGCGGCTCATCCCCTCGGGGCAGGCGAGCGGCGCGGGGTGGCCGTGGTAGGAGAAGTCCGTGGTGCTGAAGACCACCGTGCGGTTGAACACCGGCAGGATCTTCTGCTCGCAACGGGTCATGTCGCGGTTCCACAGCTCGAGGTGCCCGCCGTACTCCTCCTTCCAGTCCTGGTTCAGGTAGACGAGCAGGTTGAGCCGGCGGTCGAGCTTGAGGAGCGGGTGCCAGTTGAAATCCACGTGAACCTTGAGAAACCCGCCGGGAAGGATCTGGTGCGGCCCCGCGCCGCCGTAGTAGGGGTCGGGGATGAGACCTTCGATCCCGGTCATGGCCTCGAGAAACCGCAGGACCGGCGGCGAGCTCATCTCGTAGAGGAAGTCGCGCAGATTCCTCTTCAGCGGCGAGGTATAACGGTATCCGAGCTTCTTCTCGGTGGGGTTATCGAACGTCGCCCATTCGATCTCGTCTGGACGCGGGAACTCGGTGAGGACTCCTTCCAGGACATCGTCGGGGAACAGATCGTCGAGGACGATATGGGGAAACGGCCGCGCGTTCACGTACCGTTCGAGCAGCGGACCCGGATCGATGTTCAGCTTCACGTCTCGTTCTCCGTAGCGATGGAGGCGAGGGACAGCGGTGATTCTTGCGCTCGCTCGCGGGCCCATCGTATCGCCGCGGCGAGCAGCGGGGCCACCACCTCCGGCTGGAAACGGCGGGAGGCCGCAAATCCGCGCTCCCGGGCCTGGCGCCAGGCGCTGCGCGAAGAGAGGATCTCCGCAGCGGCGACAGCGAAGCCCTCAGCCTCGCCCGGTGGCACCAGGCGCACCGCGCCGTCCGCGATGTACACCGTCGAGGGAATGCGCGACGCCACGGCAGGCACCTTCGAGGCCATGGCCTCCAGCAGCGGCAGGCCGAATCCTTCTTCGGGCTGGGAGGGGAAGAGCAGCAGGTCGTAGCCAGGGAGGACCCGCGCGATGACGTGCGGCGGCACGTGGCAGAGATAGCGGTCCGGCTCCAGCAGGGCCCTCTCCTCGCCGCTCAGCGGCAGCATCGAGAAACGCAGCACCCGGCAGCGGACGCCGCTCTCGCGCAGCCTGCGCACGGCGGCGAGGGCGGTGCGAACTCCCTTCACCTCGGCCTCGAAGATCCCGGGGATGGCGATCCACGGCCGGCGCCGCGGCCCGAGGCGCCAAGCCGGCCGGAAGCTCGGATCGAGGGGCGGGGGCACCACCCGGCTCTCGCGGCCGAACCGCGCCGCCAGGAAGTCTCCGAGATGAGGCGAAACCGTCAGCGTCGGCAGCGGCCAGGAGTAGACGGACTCGATCTGCCGCAGCGCCGGCCGCAGATGCACGAGCCCGCCTTCATAGCCCTGGCAGAAGTGCGCCAGCGGACCGAGCCCGAGGTCCCGCGCCAGGGCGAGCGTCGTCCAGTAGGTGGCGACGACCAGGTCCTGCTCCGGCAGCTTCGGCGTGCCGGCCGTGTAGTCCACATACGCGGCGTCGAGATCCGCCCAGTCCGGCTTCGGGCCTTCGCACAGGACGGTGACGTCGTCGCCGTTCTCCTGCAGCAGCCGCACGTGCTGGAAGATGACTTTGTTGCCGCCGCCCAGCTCGGGCCGTGGCAGGACGTAGGCGATGCGCACGGCTCGGGCCCGCTACGCGGAACGGGTGAGGGCGAACGTACAGCCGTGGCAGATGAAGTCGTTGGGCGCCTCCTCGAAGCCGTAGACCCAGCGCCGCATCATGGCCATGGCCGGTCCCGTCAGCACCTCGTGGACGCTCTCGCGGGTGAGGTCGCCGACGACGTACTTGCCGTCATAGTCCTCGCAGCAGAGCACGCAGGTGGCGCGGGGCGTGATGTGGATGTGCTGCAGGGGGCGCGAGCCGACGTTGTCGCAGCCGCAGAGGCGGCGGTCCCGGGAGGCCGGCTTGTGGCCGATCTGCAGGTAGCCGGCGCGATCCATCACCTCGTAATACTTCACCTCGAAGCGGCTGCCCGCGAAGCGGCGCGAGATCTCTTCGAAGTCGCGCCGGTGATCGTCGTTGCCGGTGCCGAGCACGACCATGTCCATCTGGTCGGCGAGCGGCTTGTCCATCGCATGGTCGAGGTTGCGCAGCACGACCCCGAGATGATCGGCGCCGCGCTCGCGCCGGTACCGCTCGCGGTCGAGCGTCGAAAGATTGATCGAGAGATAGCGCAATCCCCCCGCCGCCACGAGAGCGTCGATGCGCTCGGGGGTGAGGCCGGAGGCGTTGGTGAGCACCGCCGGCGGCAGTCCGGCCGCCTTGATCGTCCGCACCTGATCGACGAACCGGGGATCCACGGTGGGCTCGTTGTAATTGATCATGAACACCGCCTCGATCGTCTCCCGCCAGGCCGCGAGCTCGCCCACGATGCGCTCGTAGAGCTCGGTGGGCATGAAGTAGTCCTCGCGGGGAGCGATCGAGACCGGGCAGAAGTAGCAGGCCTGATTGCACACCGTGCTCGCTTCGAGCGATACGTACTTGAGCCGGAAACGGGCGTCCAGGCCGGACGCGGATTCGACCAGCCAGCCGGCGGCGAACAGCTCGGCGAGAAGCTCGGCGGGCAGATCGCCGGCCCCCAGGCGGCCGCCGTGCAGCTCGTGGAGCTCCCGGAACCCTGGTTCGACGCTGGTGAGAAACAGATCCGTCAGGGTGTTGTAGATGCGGTCGGGGCCGAAATGAAGGAACGGCTCGACGACCAGCCGGTCCGCCGCGGGTTCGCGGGTCTCCGTTCTCCCGATGAGCTGTTCGATCATCTCAGTTGCCAATATACGGATCTCCGGCCCGCGCCGTCGCCGAAGAGACTATATCAAGCGGCACGCTTGCAGCTCGCGGCCCGCCTCGTCCACCACCTGCAGCGCCAGCTCGGCGCCCGCGAGCCGCTCCGCGACCTCCACGGGAAGCTTCCAGGGGACCGCCAGAGGTGCGGTGAGCCTCTCCGCTGCAGCCGGAAATCCAGCCGGGTTGGGTGAGACCTCAACCCAGAGAGGAAACGAAAGGCCGGTCAAGTCCACCTGCTCGCAGGAAACGGAGCGGACCGGCGGACGTGGCCGCAGCCAGCCCGCCAGCCTCTCCAGGAGCGCCGTGAACCCGCGGCCGTAATGCCGCCGGCGAAACCGCCGGGCCGACTCCTCGAACCAACCGCTCGACCGCGGCTCTTGGACGGCGCTGCGGCCGTGGAGATGGATCGCCTCGGCCGCCGGGACGTAGCGGGCCGGCAGGCCCATGCTTTCGGCCCGCCGCAGCCAATCGGTCTCTTCGAAGAAGAGGCGGTAGGCTTCGTCGAAGGGTCCGACCCGATCCCAGGCGGCGCGCGTGAAGGCCAGCAGGCTGCCGCTCAAGGCGTAGCTGGCCAGCGGCCGTACCGCCTGCCAGTGGCGGCGGGCGTGCCGGCGCCAACGCCGGCGGGCGCACACGGCCCACCGCTCGTCGCGCGCCGCGAGCAGCGACAGGAGCTCGGCGGCACGGCTGCGCTCCTCGGCCGGCGGCAGCAGCATCCTGCGGGCCTCGTCCCAATAGAACCGTGGACCGGCGATCGCCGCGCCGGCATCCATGGCGTCCATCAAGGCGCCCAGGCAGCCGGGGAGGACCCGCACGTCTGGATTCATCACCACGATCCGTTCCGCCCGCGAGCGGCCGACCCCCAGATTGACGCCGCCGGCGAAACCGAGGTTGGCGCCGGGATCGACGCGTTCGAAGCCGAGGCTCTCAAGCCGCGCCCGGTCCGCTTCGTCGCTGCCGTTGTCGACGAGGATGCCCTCGATCTCGAGGCTGCTCTGCCGGGCATCGGCGTGCAGCGCCGCCACCGCCGCCGCCGCCAGCTCCGGCGTGCGGTAGTGGACGAGGATCACGGCGACGCGCATGCGCCGTTCAGGCCCGCGCCAGGCTCCTGGGCCGGGTCGTGCCTTGCGCCGCGTCGAACTCCCAGGTGTGGCCGGCCCGGATCAGGCCGAAGGCATAGGTGGGGCTGTGGACGGTGAAGGCGTTGGCGAGCCGCTGCTGGTCGTAGACGTGAAGGCCCTCCTCGTCCAGCAGAAAGACATAGAGGGTGAACTCCCCCTTCACCAGCGGCAGGCTGGGAACGCGGAGCCGCGCCGTGTAGCTCCGCTGGCCCGTCCGCGGCGGCAGCCCGTCGAGGTGGGTGGCGAAGGAGCAGACCTCGAGCTCGTCGACGCGGTTGATGCCGATGCCCAGGTGGAAGGCGAGCCCGGGATCCTCCGCCTGCCACTCTACCTCCACCTCCCAGGGATCGCCATGGCTGTAGAGGAAATCCCGCTGCGGCTCGACCAGCCGGGCCGAGAGGATGCGCGCCGGCAGGGCCCTCGCCTCGGCCGCGGCGGCCGGCTCCGTCGCCGCCGCCTCGGCCGCGCGTGCGCTCTTGGTCACCAGGAAGTTCTCGTACTCGCGCACCACCTCGGCCACGGGGCCGAGCGCCTCCGGGCGCCCCTGGCGCAGCCAGAGCGCCCGCCGGCAGAACGCCGAGACGTAGTACATGGCGTGGGAGCAGAAGAGCAGCGTGCCTCCCGCCTCGACGAAGAGGCGCAGGCGGTCCATGCACTTCTTCTGGAAGTAGCCGTCCCCCACCGACAGGGCCTCGTCGATGATCAAGACATCGGGCTCGACCTGGGTGGCGATCGAAAAACCCAGCCGCATCGCCATGCCGGTCGAGTAGGTCTTCACCGGCTGGTCGATGAAGTCCCCCAGCTCGCTGAAGGCGACGATCTCCGGCATCTTGCGCCGCAGCTCCTCCTGCGAGAGGCCGAGCATGGCGGCGTTGAGCACGATGTTCTGGCGGCCGGTGAACTCGGGATGGAACCCCGAGCCGAGCTCCAGGATGGAGGCGATCTTGCCCCGCACCGCGAAAGAGCCGGACGTCGGCGCCGTGATGCCGGCGAGGATCTTGAGCAGCGTGCTCTTGCCGGCGCCGTTCTCGCCGATGAGGGCCAACCCTTCGCCGCGGGGCAGCGAGAAGGTCACGTTCTCCAGCGCCGGGAACGCCCGGTGGCGCTGCCGGCGCGTGACGAGCTCGGCCAACCGGCTCCAGGGCGAGGCGTACATCCGGTAGACCTTGGTCAGACCGGCGGCTTCGACGGCGTTGCCCATCAGGCTGATTGTATCGCGGGCTGATCGATCGCGAGCTGAAAACGGCGCGCGGGCGCCGTCCGGAGACAGCGCCCGCAGCCCACTTGCAGACAGGTTACCGGCTTAGTTGACCGGCAGGATGATGGGATTCGGCGTGTTGGCGTTGTCGATCGCGATGCCGTTGAAGCCGACGCTGAATCGGCCGCTGGCGTCCATCACCGTGAACATCCACATCTGACTATCGTCGTCGCCATACGGACCGAATGTCGCAAAGTCGGGGTTCTGCAGGTTCAGCCACACCCAGCCGAAGTTGAACGGCGTCGGGATGCCGGTGCCGATGTCGACCCGCTGCGCCTCGTTCGGGATTACGATATCAGTGCCGCAGTCGAAGCCTGACGGGCAGGTCTCGGTAGTGACCGGGTTCTCTTGCTCGTCGAAGACGACGACCTGCGTGGCGTCCAGCGGATACCACTGCGACGGACCATTCAGGTTGCAGCTATAGGCCACCGCCGAGGTCTGGGTGCCGCCCTCGCGCCAGACCAGGAAGTCCGTGCCGCCGGTGAAGCCGCCGCCGTTGAGGTAGCGGGCCACCATCGTCGTCGGCAGCGCTTCGCGGCGGTCGATCGCCGTCGCGTTGTCATAACGGCCATAGAAGGTGTGGTCGCCCGGCACGAAGCAGGTTAGGCAGGCTTCAATGTGCACCAGCGTCTCGCCCTGGGCGAAGTTCTCCGCCGAGTTGACGTAGAACACGTCGCCCCACAGCACGTTCTGGAAGGTGATGGAGGCGCCGTAGCCGGTGAGCATCTGGGTCGGGAAGAACACGTTGCAGGAGTTGACCGTGTCCACGGTCACGTAGCCGCGCAGGATGCCGTCCTTCGTCTTCGAGCCGTAGCAGCACGAGCCGCCGGAACAGGTGGTGACGGTTGGCGACGGGTTGCCCTGAAGGACCGCCTGCAGGTGGGCCCGGAAAGCCGGGTTGATCGCCGGATTGTTGTAAGGCAGGAGGCCGTTACAGCTCGCGAAGTTGATGTCCTGCGAGATCGGCCCATGCGGGCTGATGGCGTCCGGAGGAGTGGGATCCTGGCCGGCGCTCGCCGTCACCGGCAGGTTGCCCTTCTTCAACACGTCGCACAGGTTCACCGTCTGCACGTCGAAGCCGGTCAGGTAGATGTCGAAGTCGAGCACCGGGATCGACTGATCGCTCCACACGGCGACATGGGCCAGGACGGCCGTCGCCGACGCGTTATTGACTGAGAACAGGGTATTAAGCCCACCAGCCGGGTTATCGCAGTTGGTGAGGTTCACCTCGAAGTAGGGGAGCAACAGAGTGGCGGCCGGCACGGGATCGCTGGCGTTGATGACCGCGAACGCCTGGCCCCCCAGCCCCAGCAGGCCCAACAGGGCGAGATACAGCGCGACTTTGAATCTCATAGATCCTCCAGTAAGAAGTTATGAAACAGCCATTAATGCGTTTGTCTAAGGCAATTACCTTGAAATCCAGGATAGCCGGGCGGGAATATACAGGAACGTGAATGTCAAGGCAAGCCCCTGCGCTTCGGCGCTTCGGCGAGCGAGGCGCTCGGCGCCATGGAAGCAATCACCCAGGGCTGCGCATGGCGTGCGTTCAGCAGCCTTGGCAAAGAACCCGTCTCGTCAGCGAGGGCGACGTCAAGAGGAGGTTGACGCGCCTAGCCCTAGGGAATCAAGGTTGTGACCGGCGCGTTGGCGTTGTCGAACGCCACACCCTGGTAGCCGACGCTGAACCGGCCGCTGGCGTCCATCACCGTGGTGAGCCACATCTGGATGTGGCCATCGGAATACGGGCTGGTCGCCACGGTCGTATCCTGCAGGTTCAGGTACACCCAACCGAAGTTGAACGGTGTACCGATGTCGACGCCGACGCTAACCCGCTGCGCCTCGTTGGGGATCAGGATCTCGGTGTTACAGGGGAAGCCGGAGGGACAGGTCTCGGGAGTGACCACCTGCTCCTCCTCGTCGAAGACGACGATCTGCGTCGAGCCCAGCGGATACCAGGCGGGGCCATCGTTGGCGCAGGAGTAGCTCCCCGCGGAAGCCGGGCCGCCACCCTCGCGCCAGATGATGAAGTCCGTACCGCCGTTGAACAGGCCGCCGTTGAGGTAGCGGGCGCCCATCGTGGTCGGCAGCGCCTCGCGGGAGTCGATGTTCCAGCCCACCCC
>JBKPTH010000050.1:0-74184 GCA_046765915.1 Acidobacteriota bacterium
ATCCGGCGCCGTTCCTGGCGCGGCGGCGCTTTCCGGGCCGGACCGCGGTCCCGGCCGCGGCTGCGATCCCGCGCATCGCGGCCCGGTCCCCTGCCACCCTGCCGTCCCCTCATCCGGCCCTCCCTTCGACGAGAATGTGGATGCGCGGCGCCAGCTCCGGCAGCCGCCGCTCGACCTCGGCGCGCAGGTCTTCCACGCGGTAGCGGCGTGAGAGGTGATGCAGGACGATGGCCTCGTTGCGCAGCTCGCCGGCCCGGCGCGCGATGTCGTCCAGGTGGAGGTGCTTGAACCGGCGCCCATGCTCCCGCTGCTCCTCGCCCAGGAAGGTGCACTCCAGCATCAGCACCTTGGCGTCGAAGAGCCGTGGTTCCATCTCGAAGACCGCCGGCCCCGTATCGCCGCAGTAGGTGAGCCAGAGATCCTCGATCACCTGGGTCGTCTCCACGCCCCGCTCGCGCAGCGCGATCAGCTCTTCTCGGGGCAGCTCCGCATAGTCCGCCGCCAGGCGCCGGCGGCCGCGCCAGAGGTGGAAGCCGAGGCTGGGCACCACGTGATCCGTGGCGAACGCCTCGACGGTGAGCCCCCTGGCGGTCTCCACCCGGTCCCCCGGCGCCAGCGGCACCAGCTCGTAGCGGTACGCCGCCCTCTCCAGGCGCTCCGCCGCGGCGACGAACGCGGCGAGCGGCTCCGCGATCTCCGCCGGGCAGAAGACGCGGGTGTGGGCGAGCTGGTGAAGCGAGCGCTGGGAGAGGACGAACGGCAGCCCCAGCGCATGATCGAGATGGCCGTGGCTCAGGAACACGTCCCGCGAGCCGGCGAGCTGCAGAGCTCCCCGCCCGACGTCCAGGGCGAATCCCGGCGGATGGACGCGGAACCAGTTCTCGTCGCCGGCGCGGGACCACCCCTCGATGCGGAGATCCCCGAAACGCAGCTCGACGGTTCGCACCTCACCCCCTGGCCCCCTCTCCTAAAGGAGAGGGGGAAAGGGAGCATATAAAGCCCCTCTCCTTTAGGAGAGGGGTTGGGGTGAGGTCGAGCGGGCAAAGCGGCACGGGTACGCCTCAAATCTCCCGGTACAGCCAGCGGCGGAAGGGTGACAAGCGGTTCTCGACGCTCTCCCAATCCGGCTCGATGAGCCACAGCGCCGCCGCCACGGACGAGAGCAGCGAGTTGCCGTCCTGCGGCGTGAAGCAGAAGCCATAGACCTCGCGATGCCGGCGCACCGCCAGCGTCGGTATCACCATCACGGTCTGCGAGAGGATGCGGCCGTAGTAGCCGTGATCGCGGCCGAAGCTGAAGATCTGGTTGGCGTAGCGCTTGTCCGTGCTGGACACGAGGGGATTGTCGCGAAAGCGCTTCTTGACCTCGTCGACCGTAGTGTTGCGGTTGAGCTCCAGGTTGAACCAGATCGAGTGCATGTACTGGGTATTGAGCTTGACCGCGCTCGAGAACAGATTGAGGTCCAGGTCGAGCGTCTCGAAGACGTGGTGGGCGTCGCGGGCGTGATGGGTGCCGAAGTCGGGATCGTCGTGCTTGCCGACGTTGGGCGCCGGCACGAAGCTGTCGCACTGCGAGATGTCGTTCGACCGCCGCATGCAGACGAAGGTGCCTTTCGACAAGCAGTACTCCCGGCCGTCCTCGTGGCAGATCGTCTTGATCAGGGTGGAGATGTTGTGCGTGTTGCAGGAGACGATCTGGATGAAGCGGTCCTCGCCCGGCACCAGCACCTCTTCGTTGATGCCGCGGGCGTAGGGCTTGCCGAAGCCGAACTCGCTGCCCTGGGCGAGGAAGCCCTTGGGACCCCTGAGGTTCTCGTAGAACCTCTCCTTGTTCTCATTGCCCGCCGGCGTGCAGTCGACGACCACGGTGGCCCGCTCCAGGGCCTCCCGCGACTCGAGGCTCACTTGATGGCCCAGCTTCTCGAACTCCGAGCGGACGTCGTCGTCCACCGCCAGCTTGGCGCCGCGCTGGATCAGGTGGTTGAGCTTGGCCCGATCGGACGCGAGCGGCGTCCGCTTGTGGAAGGTGACCTCATCGATTCCCATGCGGTCGTGGAAGTCGGTGAAGAGACCGAGCAAGGGCTCGCCGATCGTGCCCGTGCCCACGACGTGGACGATCTTTTTCATGATTCCCTCTCAAGAACGTTATTGGATGGACGGAGCGAAGCAGCGGAAACCCGGTGACGGGGCGGAGAGTAGCACAGCGGGGCCGTGGTGATTCCGGCGTCCTGCGCTGCGAAACCTCACCCCCGGCCCCTCTCCATCGAAGATGGAGAGGGGGGACGCGGGCGGCGGGTCTTCCTTTTCTTCTCTCTTCTTTCCCCTCTCCAGCTTGCTGGAGAGGGGGTCAGGGGGTGAGGTTTCGAAGGGCAGGACGCTTCGCCGGCCTTGTATCCCTGTACCCCACATATTGTAAAGTCTCTATATGGACGCCCTCTCAATCCACCGGCTTACCATCCCCGATCTCCCCGTGCTTGCCGCCGCCGCGCCATTCCGGATCGCGGCGGGCAAAGACGTCCATCTCCCTCGGCACCTCGACGAAGGTGCGGGTCACGTTGGGATCGCAGGTGTCGTTCTCGCACTCGTAGGTATAGACGTTCCACCCCTCGCGCTGGCCGAAGCCCGAGAGGGTCTGATAAGTGTTGCAGTTGCCGCACTTGACTGAAATGTTCCGGATGTCGATCTCTTCGGTCATAAGGACCTCCTTCTCGCGGATATCTTCCCACGATGGCCCGGCTCTTGCACCAGTTGGCGGCGGAATGCGAGCAGCACCCGTCTTTCGTGCCCTCGGGGCGTTGCTCCCCGTCCTCGTGGCGTTGCCTATGGCGGGGTCGGTCCCGGCCGCGCCCCAGGAGCCGCCGGTCTCGTCGTTCCAGGACGAGGTCTCGGTGGGCCTGGTGCTCGTCCCGGTCGTCGTGCGCTCCGGCGAAGGCTACGTGAAGGATCTCGACCGCGAGGACTTCCGCCTGCTGGTGGAAGGCCGGCCGGTGGCCATCGAGAGCTTCGAGCGGCGGAGCGACGCGCCGGCGAGCGTCGTCCTGCTGCAGGATCTCTCGGGGAGCATGGCGACCGGCGGCAAGCTCGAGCAGAGCCGCGAGGCGGTGCGCTTCTTCCTCGACAAGGCGCTTCCCGGGGACGAGTTCTCGATCGCCACCTTCGCCGGCGATCAGCTCCAGGTGGACGTGCCCTTCACTACCAATCTCGGGACGTTGCGCGAGGCCAGCGACCGCTGGGAGGCGTACGGCACCACGGCGCTCCACGACGCGGTGGCCCACGTGCCGCAGATCTCGCTCGAAGGCCGCAACCCGAAGCGGTTCGCCGTCCTCGTCACCGACGGGGTGGATAACGCCAGCCGCCTCACCCCGGAGCAGGCGCGCCTCGTCGTCCAGCAGGCCCAGCTCCCCACCTACGTGCTGGGGATGGGCTCCGGCCATCCCTACGAGCTGTCGACCGAAGGCAAGCGGGTCTACCGCTACGCGGACGTGTTGAACATGCTCGCCTTGGGCACCGGCGGCCGCTACTACTCGATCTCCGGTGCCGAGGATCTGCAGGCCGCCCTGACGGCCATCCTCGACGACGTCCGGCACCAGTACGTGCTGGGCTTCGACACCGGAGACGGGGCCGTGAAGTTCCGCACGCTGAAGGTCGAGGTGAAGGACCAGGAGAAGAATCTTCGTACCATCGTTTTCCGCCGTGGTTACAAGGGGACACCCCCCGCGGCATCCCGAGCGGGAGGCTAAATCAACCGGGGCTCGTTCCAGCGAACGAGCCGCTATCCAAGGGAGATTCCGATGATGAGATCAAAACTGTGGATCGTCGCCCTCGCGTTGGCCGCCGTCCTCGTCGGCACGACCGGCTGCGCGACCAAGAAATACGTCAAGCAGGAGACCGGCGCGGTCAACACCCGCGTCGACGATGTCCAAGGCCAGGTCGAGCAGGCGCAGACCCGCCTCAACACCCACGAGCAGCGGATCGGCGAGATCTCCGCCACCGCGCAGCAGGCGCTGGAGCGGGCCCAGGCGGCCGGCAAGCTCGCCGAGGGCAAGTTCCTCTATGAGACCGTGCTCACCGACGAGAAGGTGAAGTTCGGCTTCGACACCTCGGACCTCTCGCCGGAGGCCCAGGCGGCCCTCGACCAGTTCGCCGAGCAGCTCAAGTCCGAGAACAAGAACGTCTACATCGAGATCCAGGGCCACACCGACAACGTCGGCTCGGAGAAGTACAACGAGGAGCTCGGGCTGCTACGGGCCGAGGCCGTGCGCCGCTACCTGAACCAGAAGCACGGCTTCCCGCTGCACCGCATCAACGTCATCTCCTACGGCGAGACCGCCGCCATCGCGGACAACAGCAACCGCGACGGCCGGTCCCAGAACCGCCGCGTCGCGCTGGTGGTGCTGCAGTAACACCCCGTCGCGAGAGAGGTTTTCGTACGGGCGGGGCTTGTCCCCGCCCTGAACGTTTCAGGGCGGGAACAGCCTACCGGGTGGAAGGTGCCGCGGCCGGAGGCGCGCCGGCCTTCCTGATGACCTGCCGCAGGGTGTCGGCGTCGGCGATGCCGGGCTGGAAGAAGGCGAGGCGCCCCTGGGTGTCCACGACGAGCAGCGTGGGCAAGGCGACCACGCCGAGGTTGCTGGCCACCGAGTCCTTGGGGTCGAGCAGGACGGGATACGGGAACGGCTTGTTCTTGAGGAAGCTCTTCACCGTCTCCGGCTCCTCGCCGACGTTGGCGGCGAGGAACTGCACGCCGCGGCCCTTGAAGTCGCGGTAGATCGGCTCGAGGATCTCCGCCTGCAGATGGCAGGGCCCGCACCAGGTGGCCCAGAAGTCGACGACGACCACCTGGCCCGGAAAGTCCTTCGGGCCCAGGGCGCGGCCGTCCACCGTCTTCAACTGGAAGTCGATCTTCTTGCCGGCCTTGGGGCCGGCCGCCGTGGCGCCCTCCTGGCAGCTCAGCAGCAGGAACGAGGCGACGGCGGCGGCCACCAGAACGGAGCGCCGGGAGCGTAGCGGACGGGAAGGGCTCGTCATCTTCATGACCTCACAAGCATAAGGGATGTATCCAGGCTCAGGAAAGCCGGTTCACCGCCGAGAACAAGAAAGGGGCGGCGGGTAATCCCGTCCCCGGCGCGGATGCCGAGCGGCGCCTCTCCCGCGACCTCCGGGGCACGCCGCGCGACCTCCGGCGCACGCCGCGCGACCTCCGGGAATGGCACAAGACCGCTGGGGCACGCCGCAGGACCCGCGGCGCACCCCCCGCGACCCGCTCAGCACGGGTCAGGACCCGGGGGTCGCGGACCGTGCCCGACGGGTCCTGCCGCAGGGGAGCAAGGCTCCGGCACGAGACCCGAAGGTCACGCCAGGTGACCCGCGGCGCACGCGGCGCGACCCGCGGGTCAGCAGCCAGAGATCAGAGGTCACCAGCCGTGCCCCGCTTAGCACGCGGCAGGACGACGGGCCGCGCCACAGGAACCGCCGGTCACGTCGCAGAGGCCGCAGGTCGTGCTTCCGCAGCCTCGGAGCAGAGGAGCCGCGCCGGCGATCACGCGCCGGAGGGCTCTTCGGATTCGCGGGAGCATTCGAATCGCCAGCCGAGCCCGGCCAGCGGAACGCCGCGTAGTTTCCACCATAATGTACGAAGAGCAAGATTCAAGCGCCGAGAGCACAGTGCGGCCAGGGCACGGTCTGCCCGGCGCCGAAGGAGCCGGCGCCGGAGGCGCCAAGGCATGTAGCCTGGGGCCAGCCCCAGGAACCGGCGATTCAGCAACTCCCGAGCCCTGAAAGGGCGGAGGCAGCCATCATGGCGAGCACGTACACCAATCTCCTCTACCACATCGTCTTCAGCACCAAGGACCGTATCCCCTTGATCCAACGGGACCTCCAGGAGCGCCTCTACGAATACATGGGAGGCATCATCCGAGGCGAAGGCGGCGTCCTCCTCGAGATCGGCGGCGTGCCCGACCACGTCCATCTCCTGGCGAAGCTCAAGGCGGATACCGCGGTCGCGGTGATGCTCCGCCTCCTCAAATCGAACTCCTCCAAGTGGGTCAACGAAGAGCGCCTCGTCCAGGGCCGCTTCGGCTGGCAGACCGGCTACGCCGCCTTCTCCGTCAGCGAATCCCAGGCGGCGAAGGTGCGGCAGTACATCCAGACTCAGGAGAGCCACCACAAGAAGGTCTCCTTCAAGGAGGAGCTGATCGCCCTGCTCAAGAAACACCATATCGAATACGACGAACGCTACATCTTCGACTGACGCCGCCGCCCTTTCAGGGCGGATGGGATGTTGTTGCTCGGCTTCCTGGGGCTCGCGCCCCAGGCTACATGCCTTGGCGCCTCCGGCGCCCGTCTGTTCAGGTGTCTGCGATTCAAACAGAAGACTGAGAGACAGGTGGGATTGGGAGAACGCGCATGAGAGAAGCTCCACGCGAACCGACATCGAGGGCGCCAAGGCCGTCTCAAAAATAGCTCGTCAAGAGGGTTTGGGCTCCGGAGGAGCCGGCGCCGAAGGCGCCAAGGCATGTAGCCTGGGGCGCGAGCCCCAGGAACCGAATCCGATGAATCCCAAAAGCCCCGAAGGGGCGACGGCAGTTCGGCGGCTGAGATTGGAAAAACGCCCGAACAGAGGACCGAAAGAGACAAATCAAACTGATACGCGCCTGCCACCGACGGCTGCCGTCGCCCCTACGGGGCTCGGAGGGTTTTTTCTTTCGCCTTCCTGGGGCTTGCGCCCCAGGCTACATGCCTTGGCGCCTCCGGCGCCCGCGTTGTCTTCGCATTACTGGACGGAGAGCTGAGGAGCTGTGCAGCAAAACGCCTATCTGCGACTTGCTTCCCACGCTGTACGGAGCATATCCGGAGGATCCTAGTTGGAGTCCGGAATATTTTTGGGCCGCACCTCTCTCAAGGGTTCTGTTCCGTAACTATGCCAGCCTAGGTGATCCCATGGAGGAGTAACTTCTCCGGTGGAGTCGAAACTGCGCACAGTTAGCCTTTCGAGTCTCGGCGAAAGTCGGTTCTGCGCAAGATCGCTGAGTCGCTGCGGCTGACTTGCGAAAACTTCCTCGTTCTCAAAGATCCATATTTCCCGCCGGTGGGAGCAGTCCTGAAGAACTCCTTCCTGGTCTGGCCCGCCCCTAGCACCCTCATCAGTATACAGACCAGCTACGGCTGTTGGCTTTGCCATGGCAACTTTCTCCTTTCATCGCCCAACGAGAATTGCATTTATACCCCTTCTGCGTTTAATTCCCTAGCTGCACCCGCTAGTCGACCCGCAATTCAAGCACTTGTAGCAGCTCCCGTTCCGCACCATGATCGCGCCGCACTCGTGGCAGGGCGGGGCGTCCTGTTGATACAGGAAGGTGGATCTCGGCGGGCCTACGATATCGGAGCTCACGGCCTGGGCTATGGACTCGAGACGGCCGCCTCCGAGGAGGGGCACGGAGGCCGGCGGGTCGGCCGGGATCTCGTCGCGCAGGATGACTCCGGCGGCTACCTTGTCGTCCCGCGAGAGGAACTTCGAGGCCAGCCAGCGGAAGATGTAGTCGGTGATCGACTTGGCGATCGGGATCTCCGGGTTCTTGGTGAAGCCCGAGGGCTCGAAGCGCGTGTGGCTGAACTTGTCGACCAGCGTCTGCAGCGGTACTCCATACTGCAGCGCGATCGAGATCGAGGTGGCGAGCGAGTCCATGAGGCCGGAGATCGTCGAGCCTTCCTTCGCCATCACCAGGAAGATCTCGCCCGGCTGGCCGTCCTCGTAGAGACCGACGGTCAGGTAGCCCTCGTGCTCGTTGATCGAGAACTTGTGGGTGATGGCGCGGCGCTCGTCCGACAGCTTGCGGCGCACGGCCCGGCGCTCCTGGACCACCTGGATGGCCTGCACCGGCTCGTCCTTCTTGGTGGAGAGCGGCTGGCTGCGCTTGCAGCCGTCGCGGTAGATGGCGACCGCCTTGAGACCCATCTGCCAGCCCTCGATGTAGGCCTGCATGATGTCCTCGGAGGTCGACTCCTCGGGCATGTTGATCGTCTTGCTGATGGCGCCCGAGATGTACGGCTGCGCGGCGGCGAGCATCTTGAGGTGCCCCATGTAATGGATGGAGCGCGAGCCCTGCGCCGGCTTGAAGGCGCAGTCGAAGACCGGCAGGTGCTCTTCCTTGAGGTACGGCGCGCCTTCGATGGTGTCGTTCTCGTCGATGAACTCGACGATGGCGCGGATCTCCTCCTTGTCGTAGCCGAGCCGCTTCAAAGCGATCGGCACGGTGTTGTTGACGATCTTGATCATGCCGCCGCCGACGAGCTTCTTGTACTTCACCAGGGCGATGTCCGGCTCGACGCCCGTGGTGTCGCAATCCATCATGAAGGCGATGGTGCCGGTGGGCGCGAGCACCGAGATCTGGCTGTTGCGCAGGCCGTGCTCGTCGCCGAGCTGCACGACTTCCTCCCACGACCGCTTGGCGGCCTGCAGAAGATCGAGCGGCACGTGCGCGGCGTCGATGTGCTTGACGGCCTCGCGGTGCTTGCGCATCACGCGCAGCATCGGCTCGCGGTTGGGCTCGAACTCGTCGAACGGCCCCATGGTCTCGGCGATGCGCGCCGACTGGGCGTAGGAGGCGCCGGACATCAGCGCCGTGATGGCCGCCGAGTAGTCGCGGCCGGCGTCGGAGTCATAGGGTACGCCGCGCGCCATCAGCAGGGCGCCGAGGTTGGCGTAGCCGATGCCCAGCGGGCGGAACTTGTGCGAATTCTGCTCGATCCTCGGCGTCGGATAGCTGGCGTTGCCGACGATGATCTCCATGCCCGAGATCACCACCTCGCAGGCGTGGCGGAAGCTCTCGACGTCGAAGCCGGAGTCGGCGTCGTAGAAGCGCATCAGGTTGAGCGACGCCAGGTTGCAGGCCGTGTCGTCGAGGAACATGTACTCGCTGCAGGGATTGCTGGCGTAGATGCGGTCGGTGTTGGCGCAGGTGTGCCAATCGTTGACCGTGGTGTCGTACTGCATGCCGGGGTCGCCGCACACCCAGGCGGCGTCGGAGATCATCTTCATCAGCCCGCGGGCCTTGTAAGTGCCCATTGGCTCGTTGCCGCGGCGGGCGCGAGTGGTCCAGTCGGCGTCGGCGAGCACGGCCTGCATGAAATCGTCCGTCACCCGCACCGAGTGGTTGGCGTTCTGGTAGGCGATCGAATCATAGGCGCCGCCCTGTACGTTGAAGCCGCCCTCGTAGCCCGCGTCGATGAGCGCCCAGGCCTTGCGCTCCTCGATCTCCTTGCAGCGGATGAAATCGGTGATGTCCGGATGGTCGGCGTCGAGGATCACCATCTTCGCCGCCCGCCGGGTCTTGCCGCCGCTCTTGATGACGCCGGCGAAGGCGTCGAAGCCCTTCATGAAGGAGACCGGACCGGACGCCGTGCCGCCGCCGGCCAGGGGCTCGCGCGAGGAGCGCAGCTTCGAGAGGTTGCTCCCCGTGCCGGAGCCGAACTTGAACAGCATGCCCTCGGTCTTCGCCAGGGTGAGGATCGAGTCCATGGTGTCGTCGACCGAGTTGATGAAGCAGGCCGAGCACTGGGGCTTGGCCTCGATGCCGACGTTGAACCACACCGGCGAATTGAAGCAGGCGTACTGGTGGAGCAGGATGTAGGTCAGCTCGTCGCGGAAGGTCTGGGCGTCGGCCTCGGTGGCGAAATAGCCGCCGCCGCGGCCCCAGGCGGCCAGGGTGTCCGACACCCGGCCGATGAGCTGCCGCACGCTGCGCTCGCGGTCCGGCGAGCCGAGCTGGCCCCGGAAGTACTTGGAGACCACCACGTTCGTCGCCGTCTGCGACCAGAACTTGGGCATCTCGACGCCCTTCTGCTCGAAGACCTTCTCCCCCTTCTCGTTCGAGATCACGGCATCGCGCAGCTCCCACTCGACGGCGTCGAAGGGATCCACCCCGGGCGTGGTGTAGTAGCGCTCGAAGTGGAGGCCCCTGGCCGGAGCCTCCGCGGCGGCTTCCGTCTTCGCAGATCCCACGCCGCTCTTCGGGGCCCGGCTGCGCGCCGCTCTGCCGATCATCTCGTCGGAATGCAGGGTGGAATGAGGCTCCATGTCTCCCTCTCCTTGAAGTTCGCTCTCGTTGACCCAGGGAACGGCGCGACCGGGGGTCACGCCGCTCCAGCGACGGACCCGTTTACTGCCTTGTACGACCGCGTCCCGGCTGAGGACTGCGAATCAGGCCGGCCCGGCCATCCCTCCCGGCGGAAGGAACGGGCCCGGCAGGCCTGCCATAGGATTGGACTCTCTCGCGCATCGCCACGATCATTAGAAAAGCATCTCCAACCCTACGCCCGGTCAAGCTCCCTGTCAAGAGGTTAAACCACAAGATATTGTGGGTTGTCACACGGCTCTCCCCCACAACTGGTGAGCTCTCTGGAGGCCCTCGGGGAAGGTTTTACAATCCACATTTTCTGCGCAGGATTTTCACAGCCGGATTTACCCGTCTCCGGAGGGAGGGCTGCGGATTTCGGGATTACAAGGGGGGAAGGGAGAGCCTACAGGGGGGTTTGGGGTGGTGGAAGCGGTTTCCCCTTCGAGACCTCACCCCCTGGCCCCCTCTCCAGCGGAGCTGGAGAGGGGGACGCCTGCGAAGGATCATTGCCAAGATCGCGACAAAGCGGACTCGGTATCGTTCCCCCTCTCCATCTTCGATGGAGAGGGGGCCAGGGGGCGAGGTCTCGGAGGGTATGCCGCTCTGGAAAGCAACACCCCTCCGGGGCAGGACATGGCCGTGCTACCGTACCCGCCGCATGGACCAGCCCGAGCTCCCCTACGAAGCCCAGCTCGCCGCCGGCGTGCCGCGGGCCAAGGAGGCGGTCAAGGGGCTGATCTCCTGGAGCGCCCTGGCGCTGGGGAGCATCGTCCGGGTCGCCACCCGGGAGCCGGCCATCGCCCTCACCTTCGACGACGGGCCGCACCCCGAGGAGACGCCGGCCGTGCTCGAGCTGCTGGAGCGCCACGGCGCGCGCGGCACCTTCTTCATGGTCGGCAAGCGGGCGCGCCGCCATCCGGAGGTCGTAGCCCGGGCCGCCGCCGGCGGCCACGCCGTGGCCAACCATTCCTGGGACCACCCCTCCTTCCGCCGCATCCGGGGCCGCTACCGGCGGGCACAGATCCGCTGGTGCGGCGAGGCCCTGGGGCCGCAGGGCGCGCGGCTGTTCCGGCCGCCCTTCGGCGAGCAGAGCCTGGGCTCGCGGCTGGACGCCCTGCGCTGCGGCTATCGCGTGGTGCTGTGGGACGTCGTCGCCGAGGATTGGCGGGACGATCCGGCGGAGCTCCTGGTGGGCCGGGTGATGCGGCGGCTGCGCCGCGGCAGCATCGTGGTCTTCCACGACACGCTCTACACCACCACGGAGGAGCGCTTCCGCGACCGCGGCCCCATGCGCCAGGCGCTGGAGGAGCTGCTGGGCCGGCTCGCCGGGACCTACCGCTTCGTCACCGTGCCCGAGCTGCTGCGCCTCGGCCGGCCGGTGCGCTGGCACCACTACCACCGGCTGCCTCTGGACTTCCACCGGCAGCTCGTCTGATGGAATCTACGCGTGTTCCAGGGCGGGTCGAGCCCCCAGCCCACCGTCCAGACCCGCCCCTACCCTAGGACAATCCAAGCGTTAACCTAACGAGAATGCCTGCCATGGGGATCTTCCGCCGGGCCCACCGCGCCCTCGTCGGCACCCTCAACCGCCTGGGCTGGGTCGTGGCCCCCGTCGCCGACTACTACCATGCCCTGCGGCCCGTCGCCGAGCTGGAGCGCCACGCCTCGCGCTGGCATCGCCCCAGCCGCCTGGCCGGGGTGAGCTTCGACCTGCCGGCCATGATGGCGGAGCTGGAAGGGATGGCCGCCGCCTACCTCCCCGAGTACTCGCAGCTCCCCTCCTACGAAGAGATCAAGCGGCAGCGGCGCGGCCCCGGGTTCACCACCGTGGACGCCATGGTCCTCTACATGATGCTGCGCCGCCACCGGCCGGCGCGCTATCTAGAGGTCGGCTCCGGGCTCTCCACCTGGTATGCCAGCCTCGCCGGGGCGAAGAACGCCGCCGAGGGCCGGCCGATGGCGATGGCCGTGGTGGACCCCTACGTCTCCGCGGCGACGCGCGCTCTCCCGGGCCTCGAGGCGCACGCCCGGGAGGCGCAGGACCTGCCGGCCGACTGGTACGCCGGGCGCCTCGCGGCCGGCGACATCCTGTTCATCGACTCGACCCACGTCGTGCGCATCGACGGCGAGGTGCCGCACCTGGTGCTGGAGGTGCTGCCGACCCTCGCGCCCGGCGTGCTGGTGCACATCCACGACGTCCACTTCCCCTACAACGTCCCCTGCCATCCCGCCGCCTACATCTCCAACCGCCGCTGGCCGATGCTGTTCACCGAGGCGATGCTGGTGCAGGCCTGGCTCTGCCACAACCCGCGCGTCGAGATCCTGCTCTCCACGCCCCTGCTGCGGCACTCTCACGAGGATTTCCTGCGGCGATTGCTGCCGGGATACCAGCCGCTGGAGGCTGAGGATTTCGATACGCACCACGGATCGCTGTGGGTGCGGACCAAGTAGAAGGACCTAAAGGACAACAAGGACGCCAAGGATGTCGGGTTCTGTTGTCCTTGATGTCCTTGTCATCCTTTAGGTCCTTAGGTCCTTTAAACGGTCCGGAGCACGGGTGGTGTCTCGTACCCTAGAGATCCCCCGGATCCACCTGATCGAACACGGCGTTCAGCATGTCCGCCAGGCCGGCGATCTGCTCGCGCTCGGCGCCGAGGCGCTCCTCCAGGGTTCCCGAAGACAGACCTGGCTTGCGCAGGACCTCGCGCAGGGCGTTGCGCAGGGTACGGATCTCCAGGGCGGTCAGGCGCACGGTGGCGGCATCGCCATCGAAGGAGAGGACTTTCATGGACAGATCCCCCGCAGTCATCGTGGATTATACAAATGCTTTATCTTCAATGTATTAGGCAGGGTGGCGTAATGACCCTGCTGTGATACCATAACCGAGTCTAGCTACAGGGCAACGACTTCCTCACCGGCTCAGAAACCGGCGAAAGACGCGAGGGTATCCGACATGAATCACGAGACCCAGTTTCGCAACTTCTTGGCGCTCGTCATCGGCAGCTTACTCCTGACGGCAGGGGCAGCCCACGGCGTCGTGTCCGGACAGTGCGTGCAGGCCCGCGGCGGCAATAGCTGCACGGCCGGCGACGTCACGTTCATCCTCGTAGGTCTCGGTACGCAGAATGACGGCTGCGTGAACAATACCACCGACACCTTGAACATCTTACTCGGTGGGCAGTTGCAGAACACCGCCGCGGATACGCGCTATGACATCGGGATGTACATCTACAACTTCCTAGGCACGGAAACGCAGCCTGCGGTCAGTCAGGGGTATGCCTACAACGGCACGAGCTGCGCCCGCGAGATGCTGAAACCGGCGGGTACGCTCAATGATTTGCGCTGCACCTTCGACTCTCCCGCGGGTTCGCTGAATCTGCTGGGCGGCAGCGGCCGCTACTACAATGCGGATAGCGACAGTTGCAGCGATCTGCGCAAGGTGCAGACCAGCACGACGTGCGACGCCAATGCGGACGGTAAGTGGGATGACTCCTTCATGGTCTTCAGTGACCCGATCACCTTGAAATGCTTCGACGGCACGAACGGGACTGCAGACGGCTTCGTCGACATCCCGACCTGCGCCACGTGGGGACAGAACGCCAACGATATCGGCACGGGCGGCGTTTGCAGCAGCGAGACCGACGTCCTGCCGGGCACGCCTTCCAAGTGCAACTGCCAAACCGTCAACTCCACAGTGCCGGCTCCCAACCTGTCGATGTCGTGCAGCTGCTCGCCGAACCCGGTGCGGGTCGGAGCCAGCAACGGCGCCTCGACCACCTGCACGGTGAACCTCACCAACAACGTCTCCTGCACACCCAGCTCGACCACCGCCGAGCGCTTCCGCTGCGGCGCGGCGAGCTACCTGCAGTTCGACACCACGGCCGCGTTGTCGGGCGGCAGCGGCTCGCTAGGCACCTCGCAATTCCTCGACAGCCCCAACGTGACGCCGACGGAGACGACGGGCGGGAGGACCGACGTGGCGACGGAGAGCGGTGTCAACCTCGTGCGCTGGACCCCGCGCGACACGGTTGCCACCGGCGGCGGCACCGAGCTTGGTGTGATCGGCCACAACGAGACCGGGTCGATGACGTTTCAGTATTTCGTCGATCCTACCGTACCCTCGAACAGGACCATAACTTTCAACACCACTGCCTACTGGTCGAACACCAACACGCTGGGCACCAATGACATCTTCAGCTCGCGCACCGCGCAGTCGGCGCTGACGGCCAGTTGCAGCGTCACCACCGACGTCAACGCCACCTGGGCGCACGTCTCCTCGTTCACGGCGCGGGAGGACAACGGCCGCGTCGTCGCCGAATGGGAGACGGCGGGCGAGGTCGGCACCGTGGCCTTCGAGGTGGAGCGCAAGGATCCGGCCAGCGGCCGCTTCGTGAAAATCTCGGAGCAGGCGGTGCCCGCGGTGGCGCAGCTCCCCGGCGGCCGCTACCGCTTGGTGGACGCGATGGCGCCGCGCGGCCAGAAGCTCACTTATCGGCTGATCGAGATCGATCAGCACGGCAAGCGCGAGATCTTCGGTCCATACCGGGTGAGCGTGCAGGCCGAGGGGCGTCGTCCAAGCAAGGACGATCGCGACTTCACGGCTCAGGCCAAGGCCGTCTCGCCGCGGCTCCTCATGATCAAGGGCGCGGCGGAGAAAGCAGCACGCGCCGGCACGCCGACAGCAGCGAGCCGCGCCAAGATCGAGGTGTCCGGCAGCGGCATGGTCCGGGTGACGACTCAGGCCCTCGCCACCGCACTCGGCTTGTCGACCGGGGAGGCGGCGACCCAGATCCGCACCGGGAAACTCCAGCTCACCCACGGCGGCCAGAACGTCGCCTGGGAAGCCGCTGCTGACGGCGCCGGGCTCCTCTTCTACGCGGAAGCGATTCAGAGCCCCTATACCAATACCAACGTCTACTGGCTGGAGGGCGGCAAGGGACAGCTCGTGACGGCGCTCACGGCCCGGCCTGCCTCGGGACCCGCCGCCGGAGAGTTCGCCGACGTCCTGCACCTCGAGACCGACGCCATTCCGGCGGTGACCGCTCCTCTGCCGGTGGAAGACTTCTGGATCTGGAAGAACTTCTTCCCCGGCTTCCCCGGCTTCGACTACGGGAACTTCGCCGCCAACGTGCCGGCGCCGGGTACCGGCGGGGCCACACTGGCGGTCCAGATCTATGGCTTCTCCCCCGTGCAGAGCGCCAGCCTGAAGGTGAACGGCAGCGCCATCGGCGAGGTCGTCTGGGAGGGCACCGGCCCCCGGACGGCGACGGCGTCGGTACCGGCGGGACTCCTGCTCGACGGTAACAACCAGATCGAAATCCAGGCGCTCACGGGCGGCTTCGGCTTCTGGTTCGACTCCTTCGACCTCAGCTACTCACACCGCTACCGGGCCGTTTCCGACCGGCTGACTTTCCGCGCCGAAGCGGATAGCGCCGTTGCCCTGAGCGGCTTCCAATCCTCGGCTATCGCGGTCTACGACGTGGCCCAGCCGCTGGCGCCGCGGCGCCTGAGCGGTCTTGCCGCGCAACCGCAGCCGGACGGCAGTTGGGGGGTCTCCTTCTTCGCTCCCGGCTCCGGCCCCTTCGTAGCGCTCACCCCGAGCGCGCTCGGCGGCGCGGCCGTGCGCGCCAGCGCCCCGGCCGATCTGCGCAACCCCAGCCGTGGCGCCGAGTACCTCGTGATCACCCCGGATGCGCTGAACGGCGAGTCGCAACGGCTGGCCGGCCTGCGCGCCGCCCAGGGGCTCAGCACCATGGTCGTCGACCTCGACGACGTCATGGACCTCTTCAACGACGGTATTTACAGTCCGCTGGCCATCCGGAGTTTCCTCGCCCATGCCACCGCGTCCTGGCCGACGCGGCCGCGTTACGTGGCGCTCGCCGGTAAGGGAACGTACGACTATCGCAACCTGCTGGGTCTCTCCTCGAACCTGCTGCCGACGCTGTTGGTGACGACGGACGACGGGCTGGCGCCGGCCGACGCCCAGTTCGCGGACTTCGACGGCAACGGAGTGCCGGAGGTGGCCATCGGCCGGATTCCGGCGGTGACGGCCGAGGAGATGCGCGGCTACGTGGACAAGCTGGCGGCCTACGAGAGCGGCGCCGGCGGGAGCTGGACGGGCAAGGCGTTGTTCGTCGCCGACAACCCGGACGGCGCCGGCAACTTCCCGGAGGTCAGCGAGGGGCTGGCGCAGGGGCTCGGCTCCGGCCTCGCGCTCTCCCGCGTCTACCTGCCGCCCGGGGCGGGCTCCGAGCAGGTCCAGACGAGCCGCGCCGAGCTGCAGGACGCCCTGCGCGGCGGCCAGGTGCTGATGAACTACATCGGCCATGGCGGGCTCGATCGCTTGGAGACCGAAGGAGTGTTGCTGACCGAGGACGTGCCGCTGCTCGGCAACGCGCCCAGGCTGCCGGTGATGACGGCGCTCACCTGCCTGATCTCGCAGTTCGCCTATCCGGACTACAGCTCGCTCGGCGAGGAGCTGGTGCTGCAGCGCGACGGCGGCACGGCGGCCCTCTTCGGCCCGACGTGGCTCTCGTACAACAGCTCGGCGGGCGATCTCGGGCGTTACCTGCTGCCGCAGCTCTCGGCGACCGGCGGCGGACGGCTCGGCGACCGCGTGCTGCGCGGCCTCGCCGGCTACGCGGCGGCCGGCGGCGACCGCCAGACCCTGCGGGTCTACACGCTGTTGGGCGACCCGGCGCTGGCGATCAAGCGATAAGGTAGGTTCCCGTAGTTTTCCAGACGTAGGGGCGGGGCTTGTCCCCGCCCTTTTCTCGCCGTCAACCAGGAGGGGCGGTGACAAGCCCCGCCCCTACGAAAAACAGCCTGGTGGCCCCTCCCTGGAACGGATCTCGCAGCCTTTCCTGCCGGAGGTGTAGTCATGAAGCACAACAGCCTCATCAAGCATTCCTGGGTCCTCGCAACGATCCTCCTGGTCCTCTCCGCCCTCCCGGCGGCGGCCCAGGGTCCGGCATCCGAAGTCGCCTCGATGATCTCGGGCGTTCACCACCTCAAGGACGCAAACTCGGACGTGCGGCTCCAGATCAGCAGCCTCAGCGGCGGCGGCAGCACCGTCAACCTGCTGGTGACCGGGTCGGGGACGTACCATGGTAAGGACGTGCGCCAACAGGGAGTCATCCAGTTGGCTTCCGAAGGGCCCGACGTGCGGGTGACCATCGTGCCGCACTTCGCTCCCGTCACCGAGCTCTCGCCGGACGTCAACCGATTCTCGGAAACCGAGCTGCGGGCGGCCTGCAGCGTCGTGCTTACGCGGGATGAGGGCAAATGGGTCGGCGCGACCCTGGGACCCGGCAGCTGCGTTCAGGCGGTGACCGGAGCGGCGGGCCAGTGGCAGGTGGAAGTCCTGCGGGGAGCGCTCCGCTTCATCGACGCGGGGACGAAGCAGGCGCTGGTGTTCCAGAAGACCGGCGACGCGGCTTCGCGGTAGGCAGTCACGGCGGCTCCGACGGCATAGAATCCCCCGCATGGCCGCCGAGACGAAGACCGACCGGCCCGCCGCCGGCGAGGAGGAGCAGGCCGAGCGGCAGACCTCCTCCGAGATCCCCATCCAGCCGTTCTACCGGCCGGACGACGTGGCAACCATCCCGTACGAGCAGCGGATCGGCGATCCGGGCCAGTATCCCTATACCCGCGGCCTCTACCCGGAGATGTACCGCCGGCGCCACTGGACGATGCGCCAGTACGCCGGCTATTCCTCCGCCGGCGAGTCGAACCGGCGCTACCGCTACCTCCTCTCGCAGGGGACGACCGGCCTCTCCGTAGCCTTCGACCTGCCGACCCAGATCGGCTACGACTCGGACTCACCGCTGGCCCGCGGCGAGGTGGGCCGCGTCGGCGTGGCCATCGACTCCATCGAGGACATGCGCCGCCTCTTCGACGGCATCCCTCTCGACCGGGTGACCACCTCGATGACGATCAACGCCACGGCGGCCATCCTCCTCTCCCTCTACCTCGTAGTGGCCGAGGAGCAGGGAGTCTCGTGGGAGAAGGTGGGCGGCACGGTGCAGAACGACATCCTCAAGGAATACGCCGCCCGCGGCACCTACATCTATCCACCCGCGCCGTCGCTCAAGCTGGTGACGGACATCATCGCCTTCTGCGCCGAGCGGGTGCCGAAGTGGAACACGATCTCGATCTCCGGCTACCACATGCGCGAGGCGGGCTCCACCGCCGTGCAGGAGGTGGCCTTCACGCTCGCCAACGGCCTCGCCTATGTCCAGGCGGCGCTCGATCGCGGCCTCTCGATCGACGCCTTCGCGCCGCGTATCTCCTTCTTCTTCAACGCCCACAACAATTTCCTCGAGGAGGTGGCGAAATTCCGCGCCGCCCGGCGGCTGTGGGCGGAGCTGGTCCGGGAGCGCTTCTCCCCCCGCGATCCGCGCTCGCTCTGGCTGCGCTTCCACACCCAGACGGCGGGCTCCACGCTCACCGCCCAGCAGCCGATGAACAACGTCGTGCGGGTGGCCCTGCAGGCGCTGGCGGCGGTGTGCGGCGGCACGCAGTCGCTGCACACCAACTCGCTCGACGAGGCCCTCGGCCTGCCCACCGAGGAAGCGGCGCGGCTGGCCCTGCGCACGCAGCAGGTGATCGCCCACGAGAGCGGCGTCGCCGAGGTGGCCGATCCCCTGGGCGGCTCTTACGTCGTCGAGGCCTGGACGGAGGAGATCGTCCAAAGGGCGCGGGACTACATCCGCCGCATCGACGAGATGGGCGGCGCCCTGAAGGCCCTGGAGCGGGGCTTCCAGCAACGGGAGATCGCCGAGGCCGCCTACCGCTACCAGATGGCCGTCGAGGAGCGGCGGGAGACCGTGGTGGGAGTCAACGCCTTCGCGGCCGAGGAGGAGCTGCCGACCGAGGTGCTGCGCATCGATCCGGCGGCCGAGCGCGATCAGGTGGAGCGCCTGCGCGCCCTGCGCCAGCGCCGCGACGCCGGCCGCGTCGCCACGGCCCTCCGCGAGCTCGCCGCCGCCGCCGGCGAGGACCGCAACCTCATGCCCGCCATCCTCGACTGCGTCCGCGCCGAGGTGACGCTCGGGGAAATCTCGGATGCTTTGCGCGAGGTCTACGGTGAATACCGGGAGGCGGGGCTGGAGTAACTTCCCCCTCGTGACACGACGCCCTTCTCCTTGTAGGATGTCCCGGCTCTAAACAGGAGACCTTATGCCGGACAGCATCGCCACGGCGCCGCACCGCACCGAAGGGGAGACGACGGGGTTCGTCCGCGAGCTCGGGCTGCTCGACTCGACGATGATCGTGGCCGGCTCGATGATCGGCTCCGGCATCTTCATCGTGCCGGCGGAAATCGCGCGCCAGGTGGGCTCGGCCGGCTGGCTGATCATGGTGTGGGTGGTGACGGGCCTGCTCACCGTGGCCGCCGCCCTCTCCTATGGCGAGCTGGCCGCCATGATGCCGCGGGCCGGCGGGCAGTACGTCTACCTGCGCGAGGCGTTCTCGCCGCTCTGGGGCTTCCTCTACGGCTGGACGCTCTTCCTGGTGATCCAGACCGGCACCATCGCCGCCGTGGCCGTGGGCTTCGCCCGCTACCTGGGCGTGCTCGTTCCGGCGATCTCCCCCACCTCCTGGATCATCCCGCCGATCGACCTTTCCCAAGGCTACGCGATCAGCCTCTCCGTGCAGCAGCTCGTCGCCATCCTCATGATCGCCTTCCTCACCTGGCTCAACACCCGCGGCATCCACCTCGGCAAGATCATCCAGAACACCTTCACCTCGGCGAAGACGCTGTCTCTCGTCGCGCTCATCGTGCTGGGCATCCTCGTCGGCCGCAACGCCGGGGCGATCTCGGCCAACTTCACGAATGCCTGGACGCCGCACGACACGGTCACCATCACCCCGCAGTTGCCGATCGCCGCGCCGGTGGCCGCCACGATGGGAGCCTTCGGCCTGCTCATCGCTTTCTGCGTCGCCCAGGTGGGCTCGCTCTTCTCGGCCGACGCCTGGAACAACATCACGTTCACCGCCGGCGAGGTGAAGGATCCGCGGCGCAACATCCCGCTTTCGCTCGCCGCCGGCACCATCCTGGTGATCGGGCTCTACATCCTGGCCAACGTCGCTTACCTATGCACCCTTTCCCTCTCCCAGATTCAGAACGCGCCGGACGACCGGGTGGCGACGGCCGCCCTGCAGGTGATCTTCGGCGACGTGGGAGTCGTGCTGATGGCCATCGCCATCGTCATCTCGACCTTCGGCTGCAACAACGGGCTGACGCTGGCGGGCGCGCGGGTGTATTACGCCATGGCCTGCGACGGCCTGTTCTTCCGCCGCACCGGCCGGCTCAACGCCCGTCACGTGCCGGCCTTCGGGCTCGTCCTGCAGGGCATCTGGACCGCCTTCCTGGTGCTGCCGCGCACGCGGGTGACCGACGCCGCCGGCCAGGTGACCTACGGCAACCTCTACGGCGAGCTGCTCAACTACGTCATCTTCGCGGTGCTCATCTTCTACATCCTGACCATCGCCGGCCTCTTCGTGCTGCGGCGCAAGCGGCCGGACGCGGAGCGGCCTTACCGCGCCTTCGGCTACCCGGTGGTGCCGGCCCTCTACATCGTGGCCGCGGCGGTGATCGCGCTCGTGCTGCTCATCTACCAGACGCGGACCGCGGGTCCCGGCCTGGGTATCGTGCTGACGGGCATCCCCGTCTATTTCCTCTGGCGCAAGCTGGATTCCAAGGTCCCCGCTCCGGCGGGGAAAACGAGGGCTTGACGGAAGCCGGGCGGACGTCCATCGGGGACGCCTCGCGGCGGCGAGAAACGATCTCGGTTTCACGGTCGATCTAGCTTTTGGAGGTCTAGAGTCCATGGCAAACCGCCTTTTTGCCAGAAAACCCCTCGAGATGCTGCTGGAGGAGATGAAGGGAGAGAACCGGCTGCGCCGGGTGCTCGGCCCGGTCCAGCTCTCCGCCCTGGGGGTGGGCGCGATCATCGGCGCGGGTATCTTCGTCGCCACCGGCGAAGCGGCCCACAACGTCGCCGGCCCGGCGCTGATGGTTTCCTACATGGCCGCCGGCATCACCTGCATCTTCGCGGCGCTCTGTTATGCGGAATTCGCCTCGATGGTGCCCGTCGCCGGCTCGGCTTATACCTACGCCTACGCCACTCTGGGCGAGCTGTTCGCCTGGATCATCGGCTGGGACTTGGTCCTGGAGTACGCGGTGGGGAGCGCGACCGTCGCCAACGGCTGGTCCGGTTATTTTCAGAGTGTCCTGGCGAAGACCGGGATCGCTCTGCCGGCCGTCTTGCGGGAGGCGCCGATCCGCTACAACGCGGCGACCGGCGTCTTCGAATCGACCGGCTCCTACGTCAACCTGACGGCGATCATCATCGTCACCATCGTCACGGCGATCCTCGTCAAGGGGATCTCCGAGAGCGCCTCCTTCAACGCCGCGATGGTCGGGATCAAGGTGGCCGCCGTGCTGTTCGTCATCGGGGTCGGCGCCTTCTACATCAACTCGGCGAACTGGCATCCGTTCGCGCCGTACGGCTGGACCGGCTTCAGCTTCTTCGGCAAGCACGTGGCCGGCCAGACCGATGCGGGCGGCAATCCCCTCGGGATGCTCGCCGGCGCGGCGATCATCTTCTTCGCCTATATCGGTTTCGACTCCGTGTCGACGCACACCGAGGAAGCCAGGAACCCGCAGCGCGACGTACCGATCGGCATCATCGCCTCGCTGCTCCTCTGCACGTTCCTCTATATCGCCGTCGTCGCCGTGCTCACCGGCATGGTCAAGTACAACCAGATCGACACCGCGGCAGGGGTCAGCGACGCGTTCAAGCAGCAGGGGCTCGGTGTCGCCGAGGTGATCATCGCCATCGCCGGCGTCGCCGGCATCACCTCGGTGCTCCTGGTGATGATGCTCTCCGGCCCCAGGGTGTTCCTGGCGATGGCACGCGACGGCCTGGTGCCCAAGGGGTTCTTCGGGGACGTCCATCCGAGATTCCGCACCCCCTGGCGGTCGACGATCCTGGTCGGCGTCTTCGTCTGCCTGCTCACGGGATTCCTGCCCCTCGGCTTCCTCCTCCACCTGACCAACATCGGCACCCTGCTCGCTTTCGTCATCGTCTGCGCCGCGGTGCTCATCATGCGCCGGAAGTACCCCGACGCCGAGCGTCCCTTCCGTTGCCCGTGGGTACCGGTCGTGCCGATCCTCGGGGTCCTCTGCTGTCTGCTGCTGATGTTCTCGCTGCCGGCGGACAACTGGTTGCGGCTTCTCGTCTGGCTGCTGATCGGGCTGGTGATCTACTACTTCTATGGCCGCCACCACAGTGTGATGGCTAAGACGACCTTGGCCGAGATCGCCAGGCACGGCGTTTCTCCGGCGGGTACGCTCCCGCATCACGGAACGACCCGGCCGCCGGAGCCTCCAGAGTAGCCGCGAAGCCACGGTAGGGGCGCAGCCTGCTGCGCCCCTGCGCCGGCGGCCCGCAAAAAAAGACCCCGCCCTGCGGCGGGGTTTTGGAGGAGGGAGGTTGGAGAGGAGATTGTCTGGCTGTCTCTTCCGTCTCCAGTTCCATATACGGATCGGGCCCGCGGAATGTTTAGGGCTGGACAAAGCCGCCGAAAAGCGACTACAGTAACGCGACACGCTTTTCGTCTGCGGCGCCTCCGGGCGCTTCGAACCGGCCCATGGACAGCCCTCCCCCTCCCCCCTCCGGCTGGACCTTCCTGACCAATCACGCGCACGTCCTCTTCTGCATCGCCAAGGACCCGGAGGTGCGGCTGCGCGACGTGGCGGCCCAGGTGGGCATCACCGAGCGCGCGGTGCAGCGCATCGTCACCGATCTGGAGGGAGCCGGCTACCTGACGGTCTCCAAGGAGGGACGGCGCAACCGCTACCAGGTTCACCCCGACGCGCCGCTCCGCCATTCGATCGAGCGGCACCGCACGGTCAAAGAGCTGCTGGAGCTGGTGGTGGGATCGTAGGCTACCGCCGCCGCAGGTGAATCCGCAGCCGATGCGGCTCCTGCTCGATGCCGGTGACCGTCACGGTGGGGTTGGCCAGGTCCAGGACGACGTGGAGCTCGCCGTTGCCGGCTTCCGGGTGATACCCGGTGCGGACCTGCAGGACCTCCGGCGTGCCGACGACGACGCGCGTCTGCGGCTGGGTTCCGCGCACGCCGGCGAGACGGATCAGCTCGCGCGGCGGATTGCCTTCGAGCCGCGACCGCTTGTAGCTTTCCGGCGGGATCTCTCCGTTGCCCCAGAGAAGGACGTCCGTGCCGCCGGCGGTGCGCTCCGAGGTGACCCGGTCCAGCCGGGTGAGCACCGGCCCCTGTGGAGCTGAAGCTGGCGGAGGCGCCGGCGGAGGGGAAACCGGCGGGGAGGTCTCGCGCGGACCCGCGCCTGCCGCCGGCGGCAGCCGGGTCGCCGGAGGCGAAACCGGAGCCGGAGCGGGCCTGGCCGTCGACGACCGGACCGGCGGTGGCTCTTCCGCGGCGCCGAGTCCCGTCCACTCCGCGATGCGCCCCCGCAGCAGGAAGGCCGACCCCGCGAGCGCCAGCACGACCGCCAGCAGGGCCCAGGGCCAGAGGCGGCGCGGCGGCCGCTGCACCGAGGCGCTGCCGAAGCTCGTGGCGAACATCGGGGAAGGCGCCGGCGGCGCAGGTTTGGCCAGGAGCTCGGGGAACGGCTCCGCGGACGGCGGCGGTCCGGGGGCGGGCTCGTCGAGCGCCGGCAGCCAGGAAGCGGCGTCCGGCACCGGCTCGGGCTCGCCGGGTCCAGGCGCGGCCGGACGGTCGAAGAGCTCCGGAAACGGCGGCGGCCCGGCCTCCGGGACCTCCGAAACCGGAGGCACGGGGTCCGGAGGCTGCTGGGTGACGTCGAAGGGCGTGCCTCCCTGCAGGACGTGCTCGTCGACGATGCGGTAGATGAGCTCGCGGCTCCCCTCGCTCAGCTCCAGGAAACGGATGCCCATGCCCGCCGGCCGCGCCGTCCCCTCGTCCTCGGCGCGCACCCAGATCACCTCGCCCCGCCCGCGGATCAGCTCGTAGCCGTCGCCGAGCCGGAACTCCAGATCGAGCACGGTGCCCGGCGGCTGCGGCTCCTGCGTGCGCAGGAACAGGCCGCCCGGCGAGATGTTGGCCGAGTACTCGCTGATGAAGCCGCTGAAGCGATCGAACTTGAACTGGACGCGCGTCTCCAGAGGCACGCGCCGCGAGTCGCGGGGAATGTTGTTGTAATCGATCATCGAGATGAGGGGTGGCGGCTCCCATCATATCAGTAAGGAAGGCGAAGCCGAAACGTGGGGCCGTCCGGATCCATGCGTTTGGAGGTGACTCAGGCGGCGTGCGCTTCGAGACCTCACCCCCTGGCCCCCTCTCCATCGGAGATGGAGAGGGGGAACGCCTGCGAAGGTCTTGCTTTTTCTTTCCCCCTCTCCACTTTTGTGGAGAGGGGGCCAGGGGGTGAGGTCTCGAAGGGCAGAACCTCTCCGTCAGGCAGTGCGCTTGGGGCTCATCCCCGTTTATGGCAGAATCGAGCGGGTCGGCGCCAGCTCAGGCCGGTCTGACCCCCAGCTTCACCATCCCTTGCCTGCCCTTCCACGGAGGAATCATGAGCACCAGCGTGCTTGAAGAGAAAAAGGCCGCGCTCCGCACCGCCGACTACATCGCGCTCGAGGAGCGCTACGGCGCCCACAACTACCACCCGCTCGACGTCGTCATCAGCCGTGGCGAAGGCGTCTGGGTGTGGGACGTCGAAGGCCGCAAGTACCTCGACTTCCTGGCCGCCTACTCGGCGGTGAATCAGGGGCATTGCCATCCCGAGATCCTCAACGCCGCCATAGGCCAGGCGCGGCAGGTGACCCTCACCTCGCGCGCCTTCCGCAACGACCAGCTCGGCCCCTTCTACCGCGAGCTGTGCGAGCTCTCCGGCTTCGACAAGTTCCTGCCCATGAACACCGGCGCCGAGGCGGTCGAGACGGCCTTGAAGACCGCCCGCAAGTGGGCCTACAAGGTCAAGGGCGTGCCGGACGGCCAGGCCGAGATCCTCGCCTTCAGCAACAACTTCCACGGCCGCACCATCTCCATCGTCAGCTTCTCGACGGAGGAGCTCTACCGCGCCGGCTTCGGTCCCTTCACCCCCGGCTTCCGCGTCCTCCCTTACGGCGACGCCGAGGCCGTGGAGCGGGCCATGCACCCCAACGTCGCCGCCGTCCTCGTCGAGCCGATCCAGGGCGAGGCGGGCATCGTCGTGCCGCCCGAGGGCTACCTCCGCCGGCTGCGCGAGATCACCCGCCAGCACGACTGCCTGCTCATCGCCGACGAGATCCAGTCCGGCCTCGGCCGCACCGGCAAGCTCTTCGCCTACGAGCACGAGGGGATCAAGCCCGACGTGGTGATCGTCGGCAAGGCGCTCTCGGGAGGCTTCTACCCGGTCTCCGGCATCCTCGCCGACGACGCCGTGATGGGAGTCTTCCAGCCCGGCGAGCACGGCTCGACCTACGGCGGCAACCCGATGGCCGCCGCCGTGGCGCGCGCCGCCCTGCGCGCGCTGGTGGACGAGAAGATGGTGGAGAATTCCGCCGAGCTCGGCCCCTACTTCATCGAACGGCTGCAGGGGATCTCTTCGCAGCACGTCAAGGAGGTGCGCGGCAAGGGCCTGTGGATCGGCATCGAGCTGCACCGCGAAGCCGGCGGCGCCCGCCGCTTCTGCGAGGCCCTGCAGCACGAGGGGCTGCTCTGCAAGGAGACCCACGACCACGTCATCCGCATCGCGCCGCCGCTGGTGATCAAGAAGGAGGAGATCGACTGGGCCGTCGAGCGGCTGGAGAAGGTGCTGACGACGCTGTAAGCCCTACCGCACCTTCGCCGGCAGCCACGCCTCGTCGCCGGGACCGTGCTTCTCCCAGTAGGCGAGGCGGTCGCACTTCGCCATGCGGTACACCGTGCCGTCCTCGCGCTCGAAGCGGAGCAGCAGGTGCGGCGCTTCCTTCTGGAAGGTGTAGGTGAGGACGGACTGGCCGCTCGTCAGGCGGATCTCGACGCCGTCGCTCGTCTCCTTCTTCGCGACGCGATACGTCGCCGGCTCGAGCTTCGAGAACCGCCCCATCAACAACGAGGGAAAAACTGTCAGCGTCGCCGGCGCCCGGCCGGCCACGTAGTCGCGCAGGGAAGCCGGCAGACCGTCCTCCGGCAGCGCGCCTTCCGGGTACGCCGTGGAGCGGTCCCCCTGGCCGTCGAAGTAGGAGCGGGTCGCGAGGCGGCCGCCGACCATCTCCGCCGTGGAGACGCCGCAGGCCTCGGAGCTGGTGGCGGCGATCTTCTGCAGGGCTCCCGAGTCGCGGCGCGTGAAGACGCTCGCCATCTGGTGGTAGGTGTAGATGCCGGTGGGCACGTCGCGCACGTGGTTCAGCTTCAGCACGTCGAAGCCGTCCGGGCGCGGCGTGTCGGCCTTGACGTCGAGATCCGGCGCCCAGGGCTCCTTGACCAGGACCAGCAGGGCGCGGCCGTCGAAGCGATGGCCATAATGGGCCCACGTCACCTCGTAGGCGCAGAATTCGGCCTTGCCGTCGTCCCACAGCGGAGCGTGCCGCCAGGAGGAGTCCGCGCCCGGGTCCGCCGTCTGAGCTGGGCGCGGCGCGGCGCTGACGCTTCCTTTCTCCCCGTCCGTGTCGGAACGGATGGCCCATACGGCGAGCACCAGCAGGATCAGGGCGGCGAAGGCTTTGAGGAAGATCTTCATGAGTTGGTCTTCCTTATCGGCAGGTTGGTGCTGCGACCCGAGTATATGCCATTTCCGCATTGAATAGCCCCTCGGACACACCCTTTGCATGCGTTTCGTCAAGAAAGGAGGCTCCATGAATCCAAACATCCTTCCCCTTTCCCTCGTCCTGCTCCTCCTGCCCGCCATGGCCCGTGCCGACGAGCGCTCCACCATGGACCGCATGGCCCAGGAGCACCAGCATGACAAGCCAACCGCCACCCAGGCCGCCAAGGAGGAACCGGCGCAGCCGGTCAGCGCCGAGGAGGTGACCTACGGCGAGGTGGGCGGCAAGCCTCTGCACGGCTATCTCGCCCGGCCGAGGGCGGCACAGGGCCCGCTGCCCGGACTGATCGTCATCCAAGAGTGGTGGGGGCTCAACGACAACATCAAGTCCATGACCCGGCGGCTCGCCGGCGAGGGTTACCAGGCGCTGGCCGTCGATCTCTACGGCGGTCAGAAGGCGGACACTCCCGAGGCGGCGACGAAGCTGATGAACGCCGTCCTGCAGAACATGCCGGCGGGCGAGGAGAACCTTCGACGGGCCGTCGCCTATATGGAGGGCAAGGGCACGAGGAAGCTGGGCGTCATCGGCTGGTGCTTCGGCGGCGGCTGGTCGCTCGCCACCACCTTGCTGGCGCCGGACAAGATCAACGCCACGGTCATCTACTACGGCCATCTGGAGACGGACCCGGCGAAGCTCGCGACGATCAAGTCCCCCATCCTCGGCTTCTTCGGCGCCCAGGATCAGAGCATTCCGGTGGCCACAGTGAAGGAGTTCGAGAGCGCCCTGAAGAAGCTCGGCAAGCCGGTGGAGATCCACATCTACGAAGGCGCCGGCCACGCCTTCGCCAATGCTTCGGGGGGCAACTACCGGCCCGAGGCGGCGAAGGATTCCTGGCAGCGCACGGTGGCGTTCTTCGCGCGGCACCTCAAGGGCGGCGGCGGGCGATGAGCGGAGAATAGTAAGGTTTTTCCAAGGGGCGGGGACAAAGCCCCGCCCCCTACGCAACGGATCGGTCGACGTTTTACCTAGCGGCGCGCTCCGCTCTTGGCGGGCTTCGCCTTCATGGTATGGACGATGACCTTGGAAGCTTCGTTGTTGCCGGCGTTGGTGGTATACCAGACCGAGACTTCCTCGCCGCTCTTCAGGTCGGCCAGCTTCACGGTCTTGCCGTGCTCTTCGATCTTGGTGCTGGCGGTGACCATGAAGGTTTCGTCGCCGGTCTTCTCCTTCACCGAGAAGCTGTTGCCGGCTGTGTTGATCGCCGTGATCGAACCCTTCGCCGTGTGCATCGTGTCCTTGGCCATCGCGACGACCGCAGTGCCGAGCACGAGACAGACGATCAGTGCAGGAATCGACACCTTACGCATGGGTAGCGCCTCCTTGAAGGAAACGGAGATCATCTCCGCTCCGCCGGAACCTCCGACTCTGCATCGGCGATGCCAGCAGAAAAACTTTCCAAAAGCGTAATTTTTAGAAAGGTTTTTTGACAATGCGCCGCGACGCGGCCCGCGGCCCGGCTTTTCTGGCATGCCAATCGGCCGCCCCTGGCCAAAACGGCGCGGGCGCGGCGTCAGCCGGCGGCGAGCGTCGACGCATAGCGCGCGGCGCCGAGCAGCGCCGCCCGATCGTTCAGGATGACGCGCACCGGGATCTTCTCCAGGAAGGGCACGAAGCGACCCTTGGCGAGGAAGGTCTGGATGAAGAGCCCGTCCCGGAGGCGCGGCAGGATCTTGGGCGAGATGCCGCCGCCGAGCCAGACGCCGCCGGTCGCCGTGCCCAGCAGCGCCAGGTTTCCCGCCGCCGCGCCGTAGGCGGCGACGAACATCTTCAGCGCCCGCGCGCACAACCCACAGCTCGCCGAGCCCGCGAGCGCCGCCTCGCCGATGACCCGCGCCGGATCGTCGCCGGCGGCCAGCGCCTCGCGCACCCGCGGGGTTTCCGGCAGGTGGCCGATGTCCCGCAGGTACTGGTAGATGTTAAAGAGGCCGAGACCCGAGACCACGCGCTCGGCGCTCACCCGGCCGAACCGCTCGCGCAGGTAGCGCATCAGGCCGATCTCCTCCTCGGTGCGCGGGGCGAAGTCCATGTGCCCGCCCTCGGAAGGCACCGGCACCCAGCGATCGCCGACGCATGGAATCAGCGCCATGCCGAGACCGGTACCGGCGGCGATGAGCGCGCGGTTGCCGTCGCGCTCCGCGGCTCCCTCCTGGAGAACCGCGACCTCGTCCGGGGCCAGCATGGGCAGCCCCTCCGCCGTGGCCACGAGATCGTTGATCAGCACCACCCGCGGCACCCGCGATTCCGCGGCCACTTCGGCGCCGTCCACCACCCAGGCGAGATTGGCCGTGCTCGCCCGGTTATCGATGACCGGACCCGGGATGCCGAAGCATGAGATCTCGATCGGTCCCTCGACCGGGCCCGCCGCCAGGAAGGCCTCGATCACCGCCGCGAGCCCCGCGAACTCCCGGCTGCGATAGCGGTGGGAGCGCACCAGCCGCAGCTCGCCGTCCACGATCTCGAAGAGGCCGAGATCGCTCTTGGTGCCACCGATGTCGCCGGCGAGGATCATGGACGCCCATCCCTCGACCGATCCGGCCGGTATCGATGATCGGACCGTGGTCCGCGCCGCCAGGGCCCCTCACCTCCCCGGCCCTCCTCTCCCACCTCACGCCCACCCACCCGGGGAGAGGAGGGAGAACTGCAGAAGAAGAAATTAGTTTTTGCTTTTTCCAACCCCCTCTCTCCCGGCGGGCGGGTGTGAGGCGGGAGAGAGGGGGAAGGGGGAGTGAGGGGCCCGGCGGCACGGATGGCGCTGGAGTATTCGACGACGGAGGAATCGGTGCGAATCGGTCCGCTCATGGCAACATCGAGCCTAGACTCCGCAGCCCCTCTGCATCCTCCCTGCCAAGCCCCACCCGCAGCACCGTCCGCCCCCGCTGCTCCAGCGCCTGGCGGTCGCCGTCGGCCTGGGCGCGGATGAGCTGGCCGAAGGTGTAGTCGGTCTCCGGCACGGCCAGGTCCTCCGCCGGCTCGTCCACGAGCTGGAGGAAGCGGCAGCGGTCCGGGCCGCCCTTGTGGAGCTGGCCCGTGGAGTGAAGGAAGCGCGGGCCGTAGCCCAGCGTGACGGCGAGGCGGGTCCTGGCGTGCAGGCCGGCCTGCAGGGCGCGCAACGCTTCCGTCGTCGGCGGCCGCGGCGGCAGATAGGCGTGGATGCCGAGGTAGTCCCCCGGCCGGGCGCCCTCCAGCCAGCCGGCCAACGCCGAGCCCAGGGCCTGGACGTCGGCGGCCGGGACGGCATCTCCCGCCTTCCGGCGCTTGCCCGCGCCTTTCTTCATCGCCGCGTTGGCCAGCTCCTTGGCGAGCTGCACGTCCGGCTGGTCGAAGGGATTGAGCCCGAGCACGGCGCCGGCCGCGGCGGTGGCCATCTCCCAACGGAAGATCTCGGCGCCGAGGCCGTAGCGGTCGGCCAGCCGGAAACGGGCCACGGGATGGCCCGCCCGCTCCAGCGCCTCGAGTCGCGGCTCGATGGCGGTGACGTCGTCTCCGGTGAGCAGGAGCGCGGCGAAGAAACGGTCGTCGCCATAGGCCTCCGGCGGTCCCAGAGGCTCGCCCGCCACCGGCACGATGCCGCCCCGCTCGCCGCCCGCGAGCACGGTCTTGCCGGTGCTCTCGGCGACGAGCTGCTCCAGCCAGTCGGGGAACGACTCCAGCGAGTGGGAGGTGACGAAGGTCAGCTTGTCGCGGCCGGCGAGGGCCAGCTCGCCCATCGCGGCTCCCAGGCGAAGACCGGGATGGTTCGCCGCCTCGACGCCGGGCCGGCAGGCCTGCGCCATGGCCCGCGCGTGCGAGAGCAGCCGGCCGACGTCCACCCCCAGGAGCGCCGCCGGCACCAGGCCGAACGGCGTCAAGGCGCTGTAGCGTCCGCCGACCTCCTCGGGAGCGTTGAACACCTCGCGGAAGCCGCGCTCGCGGGCCAGTTGCTGCAGCGGCGTTCCAGGATCGGTCACCGCCACGAAGCTCCGGCCCCGCTCCCTCGAGAATTGCCAGAAGTAGCGGAAGAAGGAGAGCATCTCGGTGGTGGTGCCCGACTTGCTCGACACCACGAACAGGCTCGTCTCCGCATCGAGCCGGCCGGCCAGCTCCCGCACGGCGTCGGGATGCGTGCTGTCGAGGACGCTCACCGCCGGACGGCCGAAGGCGTGGCCGAAGGTCCGGGAGTAGACCTCGGGCGCGAGGCTCGAGCCGCCCATGCCGAGCACCACCGCGTCGCGGAACCCCTCCTCCCCCACCTCGCGGCCGAACCGCGCCAGCCTCCCCGCCTCCGCCGACATGGTGTCGGGCAGCTCCAGCCAGCCGAGGCGGTCGGTGAGCTCGGGCACCGGCTCGGCGGACCACAGGCGGTGGTCCTTCTCCCAGAGGCGCCGGCCGAAGTCCTCCTCCTGCCACTTCGCCAGCCGCGCCTCGACAGCCGCCTCGTACCGTCCCAGACGGAGATCCCCTTTGTCACTCATGCGTGCTCCTTCCCGCGCCTACCTTATCAGTGCCTCCACCACGCCGGTTGGGAGGCCATGCTACGATCCGCCCTCGACGGAGGAAGCGATGCGGAGAGCGCTGAAACAGTGCCTCGCTCTGGCCGGCGGCGCCGTCCTGCTGCTGGCCGCCGGGTGCGGCGAAAAACCAACGGCCGGGCGGGATTACACCGTCCGCGCCCAGGTCGTGCAGCCTCCCGATGCCGCCACCGGCCTGTACATCTACCATGAGGCGATCGACGACTGGGTCAGCCGCGACGGCAAGATGGACGGCATGGATCCCATGGCCATGCCCTTCCCGGTAGCCCAGGGCGTGCCGCTGGCGGGAATCCAGGCCAACGACAAGGTCGAGGTGACGCTGCACGTCGACTGGGAAGCCGAAGCGCCGGTCGAGATCACCCGCGTCCGCGAGCTGCCGCCGGACACCAAGCTCACATTCCGCGCCGCCAAGCCGCCGCGGAGCTCCTAGCGCTGATCCAGCTGATCCAATTGAGGAGAAAATCATGCCCGTACGCAAAGCCAACGCGGTCTGGGAAGGGACCCTCAAAGAGGGACAAGGAACGATGAGACTGGGGAGCGGCGCCTTCGAGGGCCGCTACTCGTTCGGCTCGCGCTTCGAGGAGGCGGGAGGCACCAATCCCGAGGAGCTGATCGGCGCCGCGCACGCCGGCTGCTTCTCGATGGCCTTCGCGGCCGGCCTCGGCCGCGCCGGCTTCACGCCCAAGCGCGTCGCCACTTCGGCCAAGGTGCACATCGAGAAGGTAGGCGAGGGCTTCAAGATCACCCGCATCGAGCTCGACAACGAGTCCGAGGTGCCGGGCATCGACGAAGCCACTTTCCAGGAAGCCGCCCGCAAGGCCAAGGAAGGCTGCCCCGTCTCCCAGGCCCTCGGCGGCGTCGAGATCACGCTCAACGCGCGGCTGGTCTCCTGAGCGCAAGAATCTTCTTCCCCCTCTCCATTTTTGTGGAGAGGGGGCCAGGAAATATAGCTAAACCCCTATTTACTTCTTGACATCCTCCCGCCGCGCTCGTACCCTCGCTGATGCAACTTCAAACCGTTTAGAAGGAGAAGTTTGATGGCCTGGAAGCGTGACGATCAGCCGACCTCTTCCCAAACCGAACCCACGCCCGTCACCCCGCCGCGCCCCGCGGCAGCCCCCAATCCGTCGCCGGTGAGCAGCGAGCCGCCGCGGCGCACCGAACGCGCCACCATCGGTCCCTCGATCTTCATCAAGGGCGACCTCTCCGGCGAAGAGGACCTCGTCATCGAAGGCCGGGTCGAAGGCAAGGTGGACCTGAAGCAGAACAACGTCACCATCGGCAAGAACGGCCGGGTGAAGGCCGACCTCTTCGGGCGGGTGGTCACGATCGAGGGCGAGGTGGACGGCAACGTCTTCGCGCGGGAGCAGGCCATCCTGCGCCAGTCGGGAGCGATCCGGGGCAACATCACGGCGCCCCGCGTGGTGTTGGAAGACGGCTCGCGCTTCAAGGGCAGCATCGACATGGAGCCGCCGCGGGAGACGGGTAGCTCGCCGGCGCCGGTGCGGTCCGCGGAGTCCCATCGCGAGAACGTCCGGCCGGTGGAGCCCCCGCGAGAGCCGGCCCGGCCGGTGGTAGAACCGGTGCGGTCCGAGACGGCGGGAGTGAAGGCTAGCGCCTGATGGCCTGGTTTTCCTCCGCGCGCAGCGCGGCCGTCCGCAAGGAGCCACCCCGGGTTCCCACCGCCGCCGAGCCCGTCGTCCGGCGGTCCCTGGCGCTCGCGGCGCTCTTCGACGAGATCCGCGGGCGCAAGGTGACCGTCCTGGACCTCGGTTCGGCCGTGGGCTCGAACGTCGAGTTCCTCTCCCACTACGGCTGCAAGCTCTACATCGAGGATCTCTATGCCGCCCTCGCCTCCCGCGTCTCTACGGAGGAGGACGACATCGCCGGTCCGGAGTTCTTCGCCGAGTTCCTGCCGGTTCCGGAGGACACCCGCTTCGACGTCGTCCTCGCCTGGGACCTCTTCAACTACCTCCGCCGCAAGGAACTGGCGTATTTCGGCGAGCAGCTCCGGCGCTATACCGAGCCGGGCGCGATGACCTTCGCCCTGATGTCGTACCACAAGCAGATCCCGGCGCAGCCGTTCCGCTTCAAGATCCAGGACGAGGAGCACCTGATCTACGACCGGCGGACCACGGCCGAGCGGCCCTCACCGCGGTTCGTACCGTACGAGGTCACCGGCCTGCTCAAGGGCTTCCGCGTGGACCGCTCGTTCCTTCTTCAGCATGGGATTCAGGAGTATCTGCTGGTGAGGGAGTAGCGGCTTGCTTCTCCTCCAACTCCGCCCACCGCGCATACAGCCGCTCGACCTCCCGCTGCGCCTCCTCCAGCGTTGCGCAGCGGGCGTGGAGCGCGGCTGAATCGGTGGCCACGGTCGGGTCCTCGACCGCCCGTTGTGCCTCCGACAGCGCCGTTTCGGCGGCGAGGATCTTCGCCTCCATCTGCTCCCATTCGAGCTTCTCTTTATAGGTGAGCCGTTTCGCGGGCTTCGCCTCTTGGGAGGGCGCCGGCCTGGGAGGCGCTGCCTTCGGAGCTGACTGAACGGCAGCGCGGCGCGCTTCCCACTGCGGGTAATCGGCGAAGTACTCGGCGCTGCCCCGGCCGTCCAGGGCCAGGATGTAGGTCGAGACGCTCTCCAGGAGATACCGGTCGTGGGTGACGAGGACGATGGCGCCCGGGAACTCCAGGAGGCTCTCCTCCAGGACCTCCAGCGTCGGGATGTCGAGATCGTTCGTCGGCTCGTCGAGCAGGAGGAGATCGGCCGGCTGCAGCATGAGCCGGGCGATGAGGATGCGCGCCTGCTCGCCGCCGGAGAGCCGGGAGACCGGAGTGTCGAGCTGCTCGGAGTGGAAAAGGAAGCGCCTGGCCCACGAGGCCACGTGGACGGGGCGGCCCTGGTAGAGGACCGAATCCCCTTCCGGCGCCAGGGCCCGGCGCAGTGAGAGCGAGCGGTCCAGCGTCTCCCGGCTCTGCTCGAAACGGACGGTCTTCAGCCACGCCGCCCGCTCGATCGTGCCGGCGTCCGGCTGGAGGCTGCCGTCGAGCAGGGAGAGCAGAGTCGTCTTGCCGCTGCCGTTCGGTCCGAGGAGGCCGAGCTTCGTGCCCGGCGTCAGCTTGAGGTCGAGACCGGCGACGATCTTCCGCCCGTCGAACGACTTGGCGAGGCCGCGGGCCACGAGGAGCTTCTTCGTCTTGCGGTCCGAGGCGTTGAAGTCGATGCCCGCCCGCGCGTTGGCGGCCGGTCCGGTGCGCTCCTTCATCTCCGCGAGCTCGGCGATGAGCCGCTCGGCCTCCTGGATGCGGCCCTTCGCCTTCGTCGTGCGCGCCTTGGCGCCGCGCTTCAGCCACTCCACCTCGCGGCGGACCCGATTGGCGAGGGAAGCCTGATACTCGGCCTGATTGCGCAGCACCTCGTCGCGCTTCTCCAGGAAGTCGCTGTAGCTCCCGGCGGCTTGAAAGAGACCCTCGGGATACCGCCGGTCGAGCTCCAGCACGCGGTTGGCGACGTTCTCCAGAAACCAGCGGTCGTGGCTCACCACTAGGTAGGCCAACGGCTCGCCGCGCAGCAGCGCCTCCAGCCAGAGGATGCCTTCCACGTCCAGATGGTTCGTGGGCTCGTCCATGAGCAGGACGTCAGGAGCCTTGACCAGCTCGCGAGCGATCGCCAGCCGCTTCCTCCAACCGCCGGAGAGCACATCCACGGACTGAGACGGGCTGTCGAAGCCGGCCTTGCCGAGGCTGACGGCAATCCGTCCGGCCCTCTCGAAATCCTCGCTGGGATCGTCCGCCAAGGCCTCGGCGAGGATCTCCTCGGCGGTCCGCCCCGAAGGGAACGAAGGATCCTGGGGAACGTAACCGAGTCGAATCCCCCGGCGAAGAGCAAGGATGCCGGAATCCGGCTCCTCGACCCCCGCCAGGATGCGCAGCAAAGTGGTCTTCCCGGAGCCGTTCGGACCGACGAGCCCTACGCGGTCTCCTTCGAACAGGCCGAAGGAAAGCTTCTCGAACAACGGCCGGGCACCATACCCCTTGCCGATGGATTCGCAGCTCAGCAGGACGGCGGGCGGCATGGCCCGGGGATTATGCTGGAGGTATAGGATCAATGCACATGAACCTCCCTCTCTACCAGCGCGTCGCCCTCAAGCGCGACCTTCCGGCGTATGAGCTAAGGAGGGGCGATGTGGCGGTCCTGGTCGATTATGTCCAGCACCCTCAAGGCGGCGATTTCGATGCGCCTGTGCCCGAGGATCTCCAAGCAGCGTTCGAAGGCCGGTCGTGAGTCAGCAGGCGGCGGGCGGCATAGCCTACGCATCTGCCGCCTCTCCAGCCAATTTCAAGATCGTCAGTCGGGTATGAGGCGCCAATCGGAAACCCAGGGACTGGAGCTTGGAAGGCCGATCTGGTGCAGGTACTGAAGAGGCGAGGTGTCGCTGACAATTTCAGGCAAGTCGTGCTTCCTTCTCGAGATCCTCGGCCGTCAGGCGAAACGTGTCCGCCCCGTAATCCGAGAGTCTGGAGAGGAAAACAACTCGAGGAACGCCGGCGAGGTGCGCCGCAGCTCCTGAAGAGAGACGACCCATCTCGAAGAGCTTGACGGCCGCCGCCATGCGGAGAGCTTCGCCGGCCTGCTCTTCCGAAATCTTCAGAGCCGCTAAGGACTCGTCGGGAATCTCCATTGTGATGCGGCTCATTCCACTCCTCCTCTCCAAGCGCCAGACAACCGGCTCTTGGATCCTGCCTAGTTTACCCCATCACTACCTGAGCCTTGTGCCATGCTGGCTCCTCTCGCTTCAGCTCCGCCAGCTCGGCGATGAGCCGCTCATCCGGCAGCCAGGCGCTCGTCCGCCTGGGAGTTGTCGAGGCGAGTCTGCTCCCGGGTCTCCGGCGTCACGCAGACGTGATCGTCTTTGTAGGCTTCGCGCCAGACGTAGCCCGCAAGACACGTATCGGGCCCCCAGGGTCCGCCCTCGGGTTCGCGGCGGGCGGCGGCCTGGAGGTTGTCCTCGGCGGCCTGCTGTCGCGTTTCCGGCGTGACGCAGACGTGATCGTCCGGTCGAGCCTCGCGCCAGACGAAGCCCTGTTTGCAGGTGTCCGGCGGCGGTGGCTCGGTGTCCGGCGCCGGTGGCTCGGTGTCCACGATGGCCCCCGGCAGCGGAGCCCCCGGCTTCTCGCCGCCCGCGGTCAACCTCCACCCGATCCACCCGGCCACGATCAGCGCCACGACGGCTGCGAGCGCCATCCAGGCCCCTGGCCTCCTCGCCTTCCCAGCCGGCGCCGGCAGACTCGCAGCCGCCGGCGCCGGCAGGGGCGCAACAGGTGCCTTCTCCCGGAGGACTCTTTCAATCGTCTGGATCAGACGGTCCACGTCGAAGGCCCAGCGGCCATCGCTCAGCTCGAGTGCGTTGCGCCGCGCCAGCTTGGCGAGATCCGGTGGCAGTTGCTCCGGCTGCGGCATGGACGCGCCCTCCACCAGCACCGGAATGACGCGGATGTCGCGTTCGAGCGCCGCGGCGACTTCAAGACGCACGAAATCCGCCGGATTCTCCAGGCGCCGGCGCCCGGCGGCGTCCGTGATGTTCAGCCACTCTCGGCCGATCATCACGATCAGTACCTCGCAGCAACTCACCGCCTGGTCGATGACCTCGGCAAAGTCGACGCCGGGCTCGATGGTATCGATGTCCATGAACAACCGGCCTGGAAAATGCTGGCTCAGCCGGTCGAACAGCCGCCCCGCGTATCCCGCAGTGTCTTCGCGGCGGTAATTGATGAAAATATTCGCGGCTCGCGGCGAGCCTTCAGGCTCCAAGCTCATGGCGTGCTCCCGGGCCCGCTGCCGCCCTCGGGCCCACTCGTCGTCCCTGTAGCAGGCGCGCCTGGGTAGCGGATCGTTACATGCATCGTCCTTATATCGCATCCTGCACGAGGCAGACCGCGGTCGCTGTCGTGCGTTTCCCGAGCTCGACGGGTGGGCAACCGGCCGCGGCGGGCCCACAGGCCGCCTCTACAGGTTAAACTCTGGGGTTACACTCCGTATCACAGCACCATGAAGCGATCCTCGGGCGCCGTCGGGCGCCTCCACGAGTTCGTCCGGGAGTATACGGACGGCCTGAACCCGCGGGACGTGCGGCGCCTGTTCGACCGCGACGCCGCCCGCGCCTACGCCGTGCTCACCCGCGAGCACAGCGCCGAGCCCGAGCCGAAGAGGGGCCTCGGACGCCTGATCTTCCGCGCCAAGCTCGCCTTCCTCGGCCTCTCCTACAAGCTCACGCCGCCGCGCCGGCTGCTCTTCGCCGTCTCGTTGATCGCCTTCTTCATCGGCCTGTTCAGCGATTCCGGCTTCAGCTATTCCAGCAAGGGGACGAGAGTCGTCATCCAATTCACGCCGCTGTGGTTCGGCATCAGCGTCGGCTGCCTCATCTTCCTGCTCGCCCTGGAGCTGGTGGACCGCATCCGCGTGCGCGACGAGCTGGAGGTGGCCCGCGAGCTGCAGGACGACCTGCTGCCGCACGACGTTCCCATGCTCCCCGGCTATCTCTTCGCCCATTCGTACCGCACGGCCAACGAGGTGGGAGGCGACTACTACGATCTGACCCTGCTGCCCGACGGCCGCTTCTCGCTGATGATGGGCGACGCCAGCGGTCACGGCATGGCAGCCGGCCTGGTGATGGCCATCGCCAACGCCACGCTGCAGACGGCGCTCGATCTCGATCCCAGTCCGGAGCGGGTGCTGGCCCTGCTCAACCGCACGCTCTGCCGCACCGGCACGAAGCGGACGTTCATGAGCGTCTTCTACGCCGTGCTGACGCCGGAGACCGGCGAGCTGGAGTACGTCTGCGCCGGCCATCCCTTCCCGCTGCTGCGGCGGGCGAACGGCGCCGTCGAGGAGCTCGGCTGCGGCGGCTTTCCGCTCGGCATCCGCGAGCCGCTGGAGGTGGTGCGCCGCACCGTCACCCTGGAGGCGGGGGATCTCCTCGTGCTCTACACCGACGGGCTCCCGGAAGCCGTGGACCCGCAGGGGAAGACCGCCTTCGGCTTCGAGAGGGTCCGCACCGCGCTCGCGCCCGGCGGCTCGCCCCAAGACGTCCATGACGGCATCCTGCGCAGCTTCGACCGCCACGTCGGCGAGGAGCCGCTGCTCGACGACCTGACGGTGGTGGTCATCGCGCGGCTGCCGCCGGTGCCTCAATTCAGTCGCGTCTTGGAGGACGAAGCGGCGTACGCTGCGAAGCCTCACCCCCTTTCCCCCTCTCCCTAACGGGCGAGGGGGGACGCAGGCGAAGGAACCTTGCCTAAAAAGTAGGGGCGGGGCTTGTCCCCGCCGGCAGCGATTCAAGGCGGGGACAAGCCCCCCTACGAAAGACATTCCGCGGCATCGTCCCCCCTCGCCCGTCAGGGAGAGGGGAAAGGGGGGGAGGCTTCGAAGGGCAGATCCCCGGGCTGCCTTCACCCCTTCGGGTCTCGAAATAGGCCGGACCACGTCAGAGAAACCGCCGTAGCCACCGCCTGAAGCTGAACCGCGGTCCCACGCCCTCAGCCTTCGCCACCTCTCGCGGGTATCCCAACTCGGCGAGCAAGGCCTTCGTCTGTTCACCGAGCTTCGGAACTTGGGTCCCGGACCTCGGCCGCTCGCCGTCCAGCCGTGCCGGGAAGGCGAGGCGAGGGCGATCCGCGCTGCCGTCGAGGAGCGCCCGCGCCGCCACTTGTGGATGGACTCGCGCCTCGGCGGCAGAGAGCACCGGCTCGGCGGGAATGTCTTCGCGGCCGGCGAGATCCATCCATTCGGCGAGTGTCCGGCCGTGGATGAGCTCCTCCACCTCTCGGCGCACCCGCCGCGATCTGCTGTACTGGCGGCGGATCAGGTCCTCGCGGCCGGCGGCGGTGCAGAAACGGCGCCAGAAGTGAGGCTCCAGCGCGGCGAGCGCCAGCAGGCGGCCGTCCGCGGTCTCGTAGAGGTTGTAGCAGGGCAGCGCTCCGGTGAGCGGGAGACGCTGCCCCACCGCTTTCTTCCTGTCCGCTTCCAAGGCCCAGCCGACGACGTTGGCGTGCACGCCGGCGTCGAGGAGCGCGGCGTCGATGTGCCGGCCCTCGCCTGTCCGCTGCCGCTCCAGCAGCGCGGCGAGGATGGACGTCACGGCGCTCCAGGCGCCGATCTGGTCCGCCGCCTGCACAGGCGGCATGGATGCCGTCGAGGCCAGCGCTCCGGCCACAGCGAGATAGGTCAAGTCATGGCCGGCGCGCGGCGCGTACGGTCCGTCCTGGCCCCAACCCGTCAGCGAGCAGACGATCAGGCGTGGATAGCGCCGCCGCAGCTCCTCCGGCGGAAATCCCAACCGCGCCAGCGTGCCGGGGCGGAAGCTCTCAAGCAGCACGTCCGCCCGCTCGAGGAGCCGCGCCAGCACCTCCTGTCCCGCCGGCTGCTTGAGATCGAGCGCGAGGCTCTCGACGCCCGCGAGCAGGATGGCGGCGAGCGCGCCGACGCTCTCGCGCACCGGCGGCGACTCTCGCACCGGATCGCCGAGAGCCGGCTCCTCCACCTTGATCACTCGCGCGCCCAGGTCCGCCAGCAGGCGCGAGGCGAGCGGACCTGGAAGAAGGCGGGAGAGATCGACGACGAGGAAACCGGAAAGCGGAGCGGCCAATCCCCTACTCGCGCTCGACCACCATGGCGAACCCCACCCCGCCCGCCGCGCACACCGTCACCAGGCCGAGGTTCTCGCCGCGGCGGCGCAGCTCGTAGAGGAGCTGGGTGACGACGCGGGCCCCGGTGGCGCCGAAGGGATGGCCGATGGCGATCGAGCCGCCGGTGACGTTGAAGCGCTCGAAGTCGACGACGCCCACGGGCTCGCTGCGGCCCAGCTCGCGTTCGGCGAACTTCTTCGAAGCGAAGGCCTTCATGTTGGAGAGGATCTGCGCCGCGAAGGCCTCGTGCATCTCGACGAGATCGATGTCCGCCAGCTTCACGCCGGCCGCGTCGAGCGCCGCCGGCGCCGCGTAGGCCGGCCCCTGGAGGAGCTGGTCGCCGGGATTGAGCGCGGCGAAGGCGTAGGAACGGATGTAGCCGAGCGGCGTGTAGCCGAGCGCCTTGGCCTTCTCCTCGCTCATCAGCAGCGCGGCCGAGCCGCCGTCGGTGAGCGGGCTGGAGTTGCCGGCGGTCAGCGAGCCGTAGCGCTTGTCGAAGACCGGCTTCAGCTTGGCGAGGGCCTCCAGCGAGCTGTCGGCGCGGATGCCGTTGTCGCGAGTGACAGCCTTGTCGTAGCCGGGCGGCGGGAAGGCGGGCGCGATCTGCGCCGCGAAGCGGCCGTCCTCGGTGGCGGCGGCGGACCGCTGGTGCGAGAGGAGGGCGATCTCGTCCTGGGCGCGCCGGGAGATGTCGTTCTCCTTCGCCATCTTCTCCGCCGATTCTCCCATGGTCTGGCCGGTCGTGTACTCGGCGATGGCGGGAGCCACCGGCGCGAGGTCCGCCGGCCTGAGCTTGCTGAAGGCTCCCACCTTCTGCGGCAGGGTCTTGGCGCGGTTCGCCTCCATGAAGGTGCGCGCCGCCTTGCGCGAGAACTGGATCGGGACGTTGGAGAGCGACTCGGCGCCGCCGGCCAGCACCACGTCGGCCTCGCCGGAGAGGATGGCGCCGGCACCGAACGTCATGGCCCGGGTCGAGGAAGCGCACGCCAGATTCACCGTCACGCCAGGGATGCGCATCGGCAGCGAGGTGCGGAAGACCACCTCGCGGCCGAGGTTCGGAGCGTGCAGCGCCGGCACCACCACGCCGAAGATCGAGAGGCCGATCTCCGCCGGATCGATGGCCGTGCGCGCGACAAGCTCCGCCGCCGCCACGCTCGCCAGATCGACGACGTCCATGTTCATGAAATCCGTGCCCGACCTGATGAACGGCGTCCGGCAGCCGTCGATGATGGCGACGCGGCCGTGCGGCCCCCGCAGGTCGCGGCGAGCCGTCGTCTGGGTCTTCACCGGCGCGCCGCCGTTGCGGGTCCACACGGTATCGGCCCGCTCGGTGACCTCCTCGCGGGCCGAGGCATCGTTCGGCGGCCGCAGCGGCGCAGGCGGCGGAGCTTCGAGGGCGGCGTTCTCGGGCATTGGGGTGTCTCCTCTCCGGGGGTTATATACCACGCTCGGTGCGGAAGTGCCGGACGGCGGCTGTATCGAATAGAATCGGGATTGAGGGCAGAGTTAAGCCATGTCACCACGGACAGCGCCAAAAACCAGACCCGAGGACGAGTCTTCCTGGACCACCCCAGGAGCCGTGACCCTGAACGTGCTCGGATATCGTGAAGACGATGAGTGGGTCGCCTTGGCCTTGGAAATGGACCTCAGGGGTTACGGCCACACCTTTGGAGAAGCATTGGCAGAGCTCACGGATCTCGTTGGGACGCAGATCCGTTTTGCCCAGTTCAAAGGCCAGTCCGATCTCGTCTGGAAATCCGCCGAGCCTGTCTGGTTCGAACGCTTCGCTGATGCCCGGCGGGAGCGTCTCAACGCGCTGGTGCAGGACCGCCAGCCTTCGGATCCCTCGTACGACGTTGCCAGCTTGGTGATTCCGCCTGCTGTGACTGGCCCGAGGCCTGAGTTCGTCCGCGCCAGGGTCTAGCCCAATATGGGCAAGCCTCGGAAGTACCGTGAAGTCGTCAAGATCCTCCGCCGGTACGATCCCCGTTTCGAGTTCTGGGAAAACCGCGGCAAAGGGAGCGAACGGATCATTCACCATCCGGATATCAACGGCCGTCCCGCCTCCATGCCGATCAAGTGCCACGGTGAGGGAACGGAGCTTCGGAAGGGCGTTATCTCTGCCATCATCCGCCGCTTCAACTTGCCGGATGGAGTCCTCTAGCTTCACCGGACAGCCGCTCCACCCGCACCCCGCGCTCCGTCCAGAACGCCTCCTCCTCCGCCCGCAGCACCTCGGACCCCGTCGCCAGGACGCTCCGCAGCCGCCGGAACGGCAGGCGCGGACGGCGCCGGAGCCAGCCTTTTCTTTCCTTCTCCGCCCAACTCCGCAAAGCGGCCAGCTCGGCGGCGGTGCCGTGGAAGACCGTCGGCCGCACCCAGGCCGCGGTCGCCACCCGCAGCGCCGGATTCGGCTCCAGGACCACGGCTGCCCCCGTGAGCGTTGCCCAGGAGAGCATGGCTCGCTCTTCGGGGATCTCGAGGGGGCCGCCGAGGGCTACGATGTCGCGCCTTTTTGCTGGCTCTATATGATCCTGGATTCGCTCGGCTATCGTGATCAACTCCGCTGCTGAGAGCTCGACGGGCTGGCCGTCTAGGATCACCAACGCTCCCCCCACCCGAGCCCTCACCCCTGGCCCCTCTCCCGCCCCCTCCCTCCCCCCCACACCGGGAGAGGGGAAAAAGACGGCTTCTTCTTGCTTTTCTCCCTCCTCTCCCGGTGTGGGGGGGAGGGAGGGGGCGGGAGAGGAGGGCCGGGGAGGTGAGGGGGGAGGGGGGCTCGACATCGGCTGGGAAATCAACCCCGCCGCCTGAACCGCCAGATCGAGAACGACGTCCTCGGGCCGAGCTGAATAAGGAAAGGCGTAAAGGGATCCGGCGGCGATCTCCGCAAGGCCTTCCGCCCGCGCCATCACCTCGCGCGCGACTTCACCCCAGGTGCGCCAGCGCCAGTCCCATCCCTCGGCTTGGAAGAGCCAGGGCTCCTGTGGATGCGCGGCGGCGTGGCGGAACAGCGCGGCGGGGAGGTTCGGCGCGGGCATGGTTCGCGCCTTCGGTCGACGAGGGGAGGTCCCCGTCAGGCGGCGGCTTTCTTCATCACCTGAGCGATCTTCTTCTCGATGACCGGTTTCATCAGGCTGGCGGGAGGCTTGAGATGAGCCCGTCCGACGAGATGGCCGTCCTCCAGGACGATGGTGGCCTCGGCGCCTGGGCCGGAGAGGTGCATCACGTCTCCCTCCCAGCGCCACTTCAGCATGCCGCCCGGGAATTCTGACTGTAGACCGGCGTCGAGCGCCGGCCGGATCTCCTCCATGGACGGCTTCGCGGTCTCCACCTCGATGGTCAGGTCACTCATGGCGGGGAAAGCTACCACAGGGCGGACCGTAGAAGACGTTCCAACCCGCCCACGACAACCCATCGCAGGCCGCGGGGACGGCGGAACGTCTCCGGGAGTTTTGTCCTGCCGTCCCGCTGTTCTCACAAGAGGATCTCCGCCCGATGCGGTAAGCTCGGAGACGATTCGAGGGAACGGCCTATGAGTATCCGACGCATTCTCGCCTCCGCCCTGGTTCTCCTGCTGGTGTTCTCCACCGCCGGGCCTACATGGGCGCAGGGCATCGCCAATCCCGACCTCTTCGACAAGAGCCTCAAGGCCGCCGCCGAGGCCGTCGCCCAGTACGGCTCGCCGGACAACCCGGAGCAGCTCGCGCGCGTCAACCGCATCGGCTACGAGCTGGCGCAGCATTCCGAGTACCAGAAGTTCCCCTTCACCTTCGGCATCGTCGAGATGCCGGTGCCCAACGCCTTCGCGCTGCCGGGCGGCCAGATCTTCATCACCACCGGCATGCTCGACCTCGGGCTCGACGACGACATGCTGGCCAACGTCCTCGGCCACGAGATCGGCCACGTGGTGCTCGAGCACTTCGCCCGCATGCAGCGCAAGGCGACGCTGATGAACGTCCTCGGCACGCTGCTGGTGGCGGGCGTCGTCATCGGCGAGAAGAACAGCAATCGCCCGCAGGGAGCGCAGGCCCCCTACGATCCGCGTGTCGGCACCGATCCCGGCGGCGACCTAGTGCAGGGCGCCGCGGCGGCCAGCCTGGTGATCAGCGAGCTACTCTTGCGCAGCTACAGCCGAGAGCACGAGGACGAGGCGGACAAGGAAGGGCAGCGCCTGGCGGCGTCGGCCGGCTACGATCCGGACGGCGCCCGCAAGCTGTGGGAGAAGATGAACAGCCGCGCTCCCCAGCTCAGGGAGTACGGTTATTGGCAGACCCACCCCTTCGGCGAAGAGCGCATGCGTGCCGCCGAGATCCGCAAGGAGCTGTGGAAGGTCGACTCGAAGAAAACCGCGGACGACTACCGCAAGCGCACGCAAGGGACGCTGAGCGGCTATCTCGACCGCAAGAAGCCGGACGAGGACGTGACTGTTTTCCTCAAGAAGGCCATCCTCGCCGCCTGGCCGCAGGGCAAGGTCTCCGACGGCCTGCGCCTGGAGAAGCTCCACAAGCGGCGGGACGACGAGCTGGCCCGGCCGCTCCTCTCGCGCGATTACGGCGCCGTGCTGAGGCTCTACCGCGGGGAGCTGGCGGAGGTGCGCACTCTGGATGCGAAGAGCGATCTCGTAACCGCGCTGGAAGGGGAGATCGCGGACCTCGACGCCAAGCGCAAGGAGCTCTACCCGCGCACCGTCGAGGTGCTCGGCGGCGGCATCTACGAGACCTCCTTCCTCACCGCCTTCCTCAGCAACTTCCCGGAGGCGCAGCAGGTGCCCGAGGTGGCCCTCGCCCTGGGCGATGCCTACAGCCGCCTCGGCAGCCGCACGGAAGCGGTGACCCAGTATCTCAAGGCCTGGGAGGCCGCCCCGGAGAGCAGCGAGGGTAAGCGCGCCCGCACCGGCCTGCGCAACCTCGCGCCCAACCTGAAGGAGCTGGCGGCCCTGCAACAGATGGGCGAGCAGGACAAGGATCCGGAGCTCAAGAGGATCGCCAACGAGCGGCTGGCCGCCATCGTCAAGAGCTACGACGACCTGACCAACGGCGCCGAGTACCTGCGCCGCTATCCCGAAGGTCCCTACGTCGTGCCGGTCATCGAACGGCTGAACGTCCTCGCCGACAACCTCTACGGCGAGGTGGTGCTCTACCAGAGCGTCGGCGACACCGTGAAGGCGATGGAGCGCATCAACAAGATCCTCACCCACGCCCCCCTCTCCCCCGCCGCCGAGAAGCTGCGCGACCGCGCGGTGTTGACGGCGGAGAAGGCGGGGTAGGACGGCTTCAAAGGCGGATCCAGGGTTGGATTGCGATGCAGATGAATATCAGCTATCATCTGCATCGGAGGTGGAAGATGAGGACGACTCTCAATGTGGACGACGAAGCCCTCGCAGAGGCCATGAAGGTCTCGCCCGGCAAGACGAAGACCGACATCATCAATGAAGCGCTCAAGGAGTACGCCCGCCGCCGCCGTTTACAAGGATTCTTACAGTTCCAAGGGAAGGCCCCTTGGCAAGGAGATTTGGATGAGCTGCGGGGGCGGAGAAAGAGGGCTTGAGAGTCCTGGTCGATACTTCTGCGTGGGCTGATTTCTTCAACGGATTTCCCTCTCTCGAGCAGCAGGCTCTTGCAAACCTCTTCAAGAGCGAACACGAGATTTGCACCTGCGGCATCGTGGTCACAGAAGTGTTTCAAGGCTTGCGCCGAGACGAGGGCCGAGGACGGCTCTCCGACCTGTTTCGGGACCTCGCGTTTCTCGAGCCCGCAGAGATTGGCCTCTATTTCCGCGCCGCTGATCTCTATAGAGCCCTGCGCAAGCGAGGGAAAACCATCCGTTCCACGATCGACTGCATAATCGCCGTTCTGGCCGAGGAACAGGAGTGCGCGGTGCTCGCCCGCGACCGCGACATGGATATCATCCTCGATAGCGGCCTCCTGACGGTGGACCGTTGGCCTGTCGAGGGGCCGCCTTCATAAAGAGAGCCACCCCATGCCGGACCTACCATCCGTCATCGATGCCGTCACCGTCTTTCCCGACCGGGCGCGGGTGACGCGCCGCGGACGGATGAGCCTGGAGCCCGGCCAGCATCGGCTGGAGATCTCCGAGCTGCCCATGTCCCTGCTCGCCGACAGCGTGCGGGCCGCCGGCCGGGGCACGGCGCGGGCCCGGCTGCTGGGCGTCAGCCTGCAGGTCAAGCATTTCGTGGCGCCGCCGGCCCACACCGAGCGCGAGCTGGAGGAGAAGATCCAGGCCGCCACGGACGCCGACGCCGAGCTGGCGGCCGAGGCCGAGGGTCTCGAAAAGGCCCAGCAATCCCTGGACGGCCTCGCCGCGCAGAGCGACGTCTTCGCGCGCGGGCTCGCCCTGCGCAACCGCTCGACCGCCGAGCAGGCCGCCATCTTCGATTTCCTCGCCGAACGCGGCCGCGCCCTGCAGACGGACCGGCTCGCCGTCGTCCGCAAACGCCGCGAGCTCGCCAAGGAGATCGAGCGCCTCAAGCGCGAGCTGCTGCAGATCCAGCAGCCCTTCCCCCGCAAGCGCCACACCGCCGTCGTCGAGGTGGAGGTGGCCGCCGCCGGCGAGCTGGAGATCGAGCTGACCTACGCCGTCCAGCCGGCCCGCTGGCAGCCGCTCTACGACCTGCGTCTGAGCGGCGGAGAGCTGGAGGTGACCTATCTCGCCGAGGTGTCGCAGAGCACCGGCGAGGACTGGGCCGGCGTCGCGCTGACGCTCTCCACCGCGCGGCCGTCGCTGGCGCTGGTCATCCCCGATCTGAAGCCCTGGTACGTCGGCCCGCGGCCCGCGCCGCCCCAGGCCGCATCCCCTGGCCGTGGCGGGTCGGAAAAGTTCGCCCTCTCCATGGCGCGGTCGCAGGCCATGGAAGAGCTGGACGTGACGATGGAAGAGGAGGCGTTCCTGGAGCTGCCCTCCGCTACCGTCGCGGAGTCCAGCGCCGCGCTCACCTACCAGATCCCAAACCGCGCCGACGTGCCCAGCGGCAACGAGCCGCGCAAGGTGACGGTCGGGAGCTTCAAGCTGCGGCCCGAGCTCGACGCCGTCACCGCGCCGCGGCTCGAGCCGGTCTGCTACCGCCGCGCCCGGGTGAAGAACGAGAGCCCCTACACGTTCTTGCCTGGCAGGGCTCAGCTCTTCGAGAACGACGACTATCTGGGCACCACACCGCTCGAGCTCGCCGCGCCCGGCCGGGAATTCGAGCTGGCCCTCGGCGCCGACGAGCGGCTGCGCGTCGAGCGCAAGCTGATGGCCCGCGACGTCGACAAGACCCTCCTCGCCGACCGCCGACGCATCCGCTACAAGTACAGGATCGAAGTGGAGAACCTGCGCGACGTGCAGCAGGTGATCTTCGTCCGCGATCAGCTCCCCGTCTCGCGCCACGAGCAGGTCAAGGTCAAGCTCGACGGCGCGACGCCGCAGCCGGCGAAGCACAGCGATCTCAATCAGCTCGAATGGAAGCTGACGCTGGCTCCCGCAGCCAAGCAGACCGTCCAGTTCGAGCTCAGCGTCGAGTTTCCGCGGGCGATGGACGTGGTGGGGCTGGTGTAGGCGCTAGCGATTGAGCTGCGCCGCCACGTAATCGTAGAACGCCTGTTGCCCGGTGGCCGAGAAGTTCTGCACCACCTGCACCCCCCGCCCGCCCGCGGCCTGCTTGATGCAGCCCTGCGTATTGCTGAGCGTCGCGTCGATGGCCAGGTTCATCGTCGCCGGCGGCTGGAAGAAGCCCCGGTTCGCCAGCCAGCAGGTGGTGACCACGTCCCACATGTCGTAGAACGTCTCGTAGCTCACCAGCATGTAGCTCTCGAACGCCAGCTCGGAGTAGCGCGAGCCGTTGCTCGCCTGCACCGCCAGAGTCTCCAGGAAGCCGGTGGTGATCACCGCCTGATTGGTCATGTCCAGGGGGAACTCGACGATCGGGCAGGTGGTGTTCTTGAACACCCATTCGACCGCCATCGCGTCCCAGAAGGCGTTCCACTCCGCGCAGTTGTTCCAGGGCGGCGTCGGGACGGTGGTGGGATCGAGATTGCCGGGCACGTTGATGGCGCCGCCCATCCAGACGATCTGCTCGATCTTCGATGCCAAAGCGGGCGCCTGCTGTAGCAGCGTCACGATCGGCGTGAAGGGGCAGGTGACCAGCAGCGTCACCGGCCCGGCGGCGTTGTCCATCAGCGACCGCAGCAGCGCGTCGCCATCGGGGAACGGCGGCCAGCTCGGATTCGGCGGGAAATTCTTCAGGCAGGTGATTTCCGATTCGCGGACGCAGTCGCTGCGGTACTGCCACGGAAAGGGATTCCATCCTCGCGCGCCGCTCAGCCCCATCGGGATGTCGGTGCGCCCGATATAGCTCATGATCTGCCACGCGGTCTGCATCGCCGCGGAGTCGATGCAGTCGGCGTTGACGACCACCGCGCCGAGCAGATTGATGCCGGGCATGGTGGTGAGAAGGACCTGCGACATGTACTCGTCGATCGCGGCGTCGTGGATGAAGATGACGTCCATGGCTGCTCCTTTTGCGGGAAGCGTGTCACGAAGAGAACGCGAAAGGCAACGTCGAGCTTGACCAGGAGGCGCTCACTACGTAAAACTGGCAGCCACTTCACGATCGATTTTCAACGGAGGGAACGCATGGCCGCTTCGCACGCCATCCTCTTCTATGTCAACGGAACCCGCTTCGAGATCGCCGCTCCCGATCCGACGACGCTGCTGGTCGACTGGCTGCGCAGCGATGCCGTCGGCCTGACCGGCACGAAGCTCTCCTGCGGCGAGGGAGGCTGCGGCGCCTGCACGGTGATGCTCTCCCGCTGGGACGCGAAGCGGCGCCGCGCGGTGGAGACGGCCATCAATGCGTGTCTCCGCCCGCTGTGCTCGATCGACGGGGCCATGATCACCACCACCGAGGGCATCGGCAGCACGCGCGAGAAGCTCGATCCGGTGCAGTACCGGGTCGCGGCCAACAACGGATCGCAGTGCGGCTTCTGCACGCCCGGGTTCGTGATGAATATGTTCACGTTCCTCCGCAATCACCCCAGGCCCCGGCAGCAGCAGGTCGAGGACCTCTTCGACGGCCATCTCTGCCGCTGCACCGGCTACCGGCCCATCCTGGAGGGGATGAAGAGCTTCGCCGTCGATTTCAAGCAGCACGACACCTACTCGACCAACCATTCCTGCTTTGCCGACGTGGCGATCGAGCAGCATCTTCCGGGACCGCGCCCGTCGCTGGAGCTCCCGCACGAGCTGATCGAGTACGCCGAGAGGATGCCGCCGCTGGAGACCGCGGGCCGGGGCTACCGCTGGTTCCGCCCGGCCACGCTGCAAGAGGCGCAGCGGATCAAGGCCGCGCACGGCGGCAACTCGCGCAACGTGAAGCTCGTCGTCGGCAACACTTCCATCGGCATCTACAAGTTCGACGTCGACGATCCGCACATCCTCATCGACATCCACGCCATCCCCGACCTCCTCGGCTGCCGCGAGTCGGACCACGGCCTCGGCATCGGCGCCGCGGAGCCGCTGCAGAACGTCATCGACGAGCTGCAGCGCGTCATCGCCAGCAGACCGAGGGAGAAAACGCGCGGCTTCGCCGCGTTCCGCCGTCACCTGCTCGACGTGGCCAACTTGCAAGTGCGCAACATCGGCTCGATCGGCGGCAACGTGATGATGACCCGGGCGCAGGCGGAGACCGACTCGCCGTTCCCCTCCGACGTCTACCTGGTGCTCCAGACCCTCGGCGCCTCGATCACCATCGCCTCGCGCGAATACGCGAGCGGCAGCAAGAGCTTCCCCATGGCCGAGCTGCCGGCGGTGTCGGCGCTTCCCGCGGACTCCGTCGCGCAGTCGTTTCACCTCCCCTACTCGCAAGCAGGCGACGAGATCGAGACCTTCAAGATCGCCTATCGCGACCAGAACTCGCACGCCATCGTCAACGCCGGCTTCGTGGCACGCCTCGACAAGAAAGGCGCCGCGCAGAGCGTGACGATCCTGTACGGCGGACTGGCGCCGCTGCCGTCGCGCATGACCAGGACCGAGGCGGTGATCCGCGGCGCGAAATGGAACGACGAGACGCTGCAGAAGGCGCTCGATGCGCTGGCCGGCGAAGTGGCGCAGGTGATCCGTCCGATGCCGGGGGCTCACTTCCTCCCGGCGGGCTACCGCGAGTCGCTGGCCGAGACGCTGCTATACAAGTTCTTCCTGCACGTCGCCGACGCGCGATTCCCCAAGGAAGTGCAGCCGAAGAATCGATCGGGCGGCGAGATCTACGTGCGGCCGCTCTCCGGCGGCACCCAGACGGTGAGCGTCTATCACCGGGAGCGGCCGGTGGGCGAGCCGATCCTCAAGACCACCGCGTTCGTGCAGGCCTCCGGCGAGCAGAAGTACACGCAGGACCTGCCGCTGCCGCCGCACGGCTACGACTCCGCCTTTGTCATCAGCGAGATCGCCCGCGGCACGTTCCGCTACAAGGGCAAAGACGGCGCGAAGGCGGCGCTGCGTGCCGCGCAGGCGAAGTACGACGGCGTGGTCGCCTACGTCACCGCCGAGGACGTGCCGAACCAGAAGAACCCGTACGTCGGCCTCGGCGGCGACGACGTCGTCTTCGCCGTCGATCAGACGATCATCTGCTGGGGCCAGCCGATCGGTCTCGTGGTGGCGCGGGATCGCTGGACCGCACAGCGCGCCGCCTACTTCATCCAGACGGAGATGATCGAGCTGGCGCCCACCGCGCCCGTGCTGACCATCGACGAGGCGGTGGCGCGCAAAGACTTTTTCCCCCAACAGCCGAACAACCAGCATATCCCGTTCATCACGCGCCAAGGCAGCGACGGGAAGTGGCTCCAGGATCCGGCCAGGCCGATGAAGGGATGCCTGGTCATCGCAGGCGAAATGGGCAACGAGGCGCAGGAGCATTTCTACATGGAGACGCAAGGGGCGCTGGCGCTTCCCGACGCGCAGGGGACGATGACCCTCTACGCGGGAACGCAGCAGGGATCGGCGGTCCAGGCGTCGGTCGCCCAGCTCCTGAATATCGAGAACAGCGCCGTCACCGTCTTCCAGCGCCCGCTCGGCGGCGGCTTCGGCGGCAAACAGGCCCGCCCGCTGGTGATCGATCCGGCGCCGGCCATCGCGGCGTGGATCCTCAACCGTCCGGTGCGGTTGATCCTCGACCGCAACACCGATATGAACGTCACCGGCAAGCGGCATCCGTTGCAAGGGCGCTTCCACGCCACCTTCACCAAAAAGGGCGAGATCAAGGGCTACAAGGTTCAGCTCTACTCGAACGGCGGCTCGACGTACGACTTGAGCTTCCCGGTGATGGACCTCTCGCAACAACACTCCGACGGCGCGTACTTCGTGCCGACCTGGCACAGCCAGGGCGAGGTCGCGCGCACCAACAACGCGAGCAACACCGCGTTCCGCAGCTTCGGCGTGGTGCAGGCGACGCTGGTCTGCGAGGAAGCGATCGAGAAGGTCGCGCACGCCTGCGGCATGCGCGCCGAGGACGTGCGCTGGAAGAACATGTACCAGAACGGATCGAAACGCTCGTATCAGACGACGCCGTACGCAGAGAAGCTCGATCAGTGCAACATCCGTGACCTGTGGAAGCGGCTGATGAAGTCGTCCGACTTCGCGAGGCGCCGAGAGGCCGTCGACAAATTCAACGCGAAAAATCGCTGGCGCAAGCGCGGGCTCACCATGATCCCGCTCAAGTACGGCGTCGGCTATCAGCCGCGCCTGCTCGATCAAGGAGTCGCCTACGTCGCCGCGTACGCGACGGACGGCAGCGTGATGCTGCAGCACGGCGGCGCGGAATCGGGGCAGGGCATCGACACGAAGATGATGCAGATCGCCGCGGAGACCCTCGGCATCGGCATGAAGCTCATCCACGTCGCGCAGACTTCGACCGACACGATGCCCAACGCCACGGCGACCGCGGCCTCGTCAGGCTCCGACCTGTTCGGCGGCGCCGTGCGCAACGCCTGCCGCGAGCTGCGCGCGCGGCTCGAGAAGTACTGCCGGGAATACAAAGTCAAGGGGTGGAAGACCGGCTGGAAGAAACTGTGGCCCTCGATCGTCGGCGGCGCGTACGCGGCGCGCGTGAACCTCGCCGCCGAGGCGCTCTACAAGACGCCGCTGATCGGCGACGTGGAGGGGACGCACCAGTACGGACGCGCCTTCCTCTACTTCGTCTACGCCGCGGCGGCGAGCGAAGTCGAGATCGACGTGCTTACCGGCGAGACGACGGTGCTGCGCTCCGACATCCTCATCGACATCGGCCACAGCCTCAATCCGTGTCTCGATATCGGGCAGGTCGAAGGCGCCTTCGTGCAAGGCCTCGGGCTGATGACCACCGAGCAGATGATGTACGAGCCCGACGGCCGGCTTTACTCGAACGGCACGTGGGAGTACAAGCCGCCGTGCTCCAAGTCGATCCCGGTCGATCTCCGGGTGACCATCGACAAGGGGGGTGACCCGAATCAGACCGATTCGGCGGTGATGTCCTCGCGCGGCATCGGCGAGCCGCCGCTGGTGCTGTCGACCTCCGCGTTCTTCGCCATCAAGCAGGCCATCATGGCCGCGCGGCGCGATCAGGGCGACGACACCTGGTTCAGCATGCCGGCGCCGGCGACGGTGGGGCGAGTCCAGAGCCACTGCAAGGTGAGGCGGGGATCGATGCATTTGTGACGATGCGTCATGGAGGTGGTGGGGCTGACTTCGATCCTCCCACCCACTCCACCACCCGCGCTTCCATGTAAGGGAAGAACGGATTGCAGCTCATCCGCATCAGACCCTCGACGGGGAGGGTGAGCACGCCCCGCTCGCCGCGCGGCGCCAGCGCTCCCAGACTGTAGATCTCGCGCGGCTCCGGCGCGATGCCGTAGAGCGGATCGGTTGGCGGGAAGGGCAGCGCCACGTGCGACAGCGAGTAGATATCCTTCGGCCAGGCAAGATTCAGCGGACGCGCCGACACCTGCCCCGTCCCGGCGGCACGCGACCGCACCACCACGTTCTCCGTAGCGGCCCCGGCGTTGGTGATCAGCGACAGCGTGTAGCGCTTCGCCGGTCCCTGGAAGCGCTGCGCGAGCCAGGCGTCCTGCGCAGGACTGAGGAGCGGGCGCAGGTAGTCCCGCCGGTTGAGGTCGAACAACACCAGCTCGGAGCCGCCGGCCGACAGGCGGTCGTAGAGCCGCTCGGTGAGGGCCGGAGTGATCACCGTCGCATCGGCCAGCGATTGAAAGGCCAGAATGGGCGGCAGCGCGCCGATGCGGCCCGTCCGCGCCGCCTCTTCCAGCCCTTCGTCGAGAACGCTCGTCAGCTCATAGCTCTGCCGCGCCGCGTGGGCCGGAAACGAGTTGTACTTGAAGGGGTTGTACTCCGGCACGACGTCGGTCCAGCGCGCTCTCTCAAGGCCGGGGAGCGTGCCGAGGAAGCTGGCCAGCCGTCCCAGCTTGGCGAAGCGGGTGACTCCGATCATCGGCGACAGGAGGACGAGACGGTCCGCCCGCGGCTGTCGGCCGTCGGCGAGGGCGTCGAGCGAGTACTTGACGACGAGCGCGCCGCCGTTCGAGTAGCCGACGAGGACGAGCGGCTTCCCCGCCCCGATGCGACCGCGCACGTGCCGCACGCCGAGGCGGACGGCGGCGAGCCAGTCCTGCCAGTCCGCCCGCGCCAGCCCCGCCGGCACCGTGCCGTGCCCAGGCATGCGCAGGCACAGACCGTAGAACCCCTGCCGGCGGAGCACCTCGGCGAGCGGCCGCACGCTGTAGGGCCCGTCCGTCAGGCCGTGGACGAGCAGGGCGCCGCCGCGGATCTGCTCGGGCACCACCTCGAACGTGCGGTTCCAGTCCCGCGCGAAGCGGCCGGGATTCACCACGCTGCCGGCGAAGTAACGGTTGGCCGGCGTGCGGTCCGCCGGCGCGATGCGCGACTCGATCTCGCGCGTCTCGCGGAAGACCGCCGCCTCCCGCTGGAGGTACTGCGCCAGCGTCATGCCGTCGATCTCGCCGGCCCGCGGCTCGGACCGCGGCGCCTCCCGGTGCCAGACCTTCAGCGCCGGCAGGCTGCGCGCGTCGAAAGCGCGCACCCCGACGACCGTGACCGCCACCACGGCCACCGCTTTGACCGTCCGCCACAGCCAGCGTCTCGTCCTCATCGCAGCCTCTCCGTGTGCTACCATGTTTTAAAAGCGGTTTCATTCTTTCATAGTTGTCTCGGCTCCGGCCTGTCTAAAAGCCCGCCGGCGGGACGATTTTCCGCGGTCGACACGTGGAAACGGGCCTTTTCCATGGAAAGGGGTGACAGATGGCGCAAACCTGGATGATCAGCATCGACGAACAGCCGGGCCAGGCGCAGGCGCAGTTCAATCCCCAGAGCCTCGCCATCGCGAACGGGGACTGCGTGTTCTGGCGCAACAACACCAGCCAGCCGCACCAGCCCAAACCGGCGGGCGGAGACGACGATGCCTGGATGGAGGAGATCCCGGGAAAGCTGCCCGACCAGCCGGCGCCGACCTCGCGGCAGGTCACCTTCGCGCTGGCGACGGGCGAGACGAGCGTGACGTTCGACTACGTCTGCGCCTTCGATGAATCCATGACCGGCAGCATCAACATCGGCTAGGGAGGCTCTCATGAACACGACCAGGCGGAACGTTCAAGCCCTTTCACGCCGGGTGCTGCTCCTCGCCGGCATCTTCCTTCCGGCGCTTCTCCCGGCCTCTCTGGCGGCCCAGAGCAACCTGACCTGTCCGGGAGCGGACTTCACGCGCGTGGGCGAGATCACGAGCACGGACCATACGCTGCAGGCGGTGATGAAGGTGGTGAACGGCAACCGCAACGTGCCCACCGCGTCAGGTGCTTCCATGTCCTCCATGCTGCGCTACTTCGAAGGCTACAACCCGGCCGACCCGAAGCAGAAGTGGCCCACCGACCCGAGCGCCGCCGGTCCCGGTCCGACGCTGCGCGCCGAGATCGGCGACGTCGTCAACATCACGCTGCTCAACCAGGTCAAGGTCCAGGACTTCGCCGGCACGCTCGATTCGGGCGAGGAGGGACGCAACAACGGTTGCGACCAGACGACGAAAGTCACTTCACAGGGCACGGACAAGAACTTCTATCCGGCGGACGACAAATTCCCGAACTGCTTCCACGGCTCGAGCTCGGCGAACATTCATTTCCACGGCACTCACGTCACGCCCTCGACCACCGGCGACAACGTCCTGATCAACGTGCGGCCCAACCCGAAAGTAACGGAGGCGTACGTCCGCGAGCCGTTCAACCAGATCTTCCAGCATTGCGCCCTGGGCCAGCAGCCGCAGAAGTGGGAGGACCTGCCGAAGGACTGGCGCGAGTCCCAGCAGAAGCTCCTTCAGGAGTACGACGTCACGGCCCCGTACGTCGGGCCGGGCCGCAATCCGGACGGACATGGATTGCCGCCCGAGTTGCAGCTCTGGCCGCAGAACCGGCAGGCGATCGACCAGGGCGTGTGGCCGCAGTGGTATAGCGGCTCCTATCCCTACTGCTTCCAGATCCCGAAGTACACGGAGGACAAGGACGGCAAGGCCAACGTGCGGATGGGACAGGCCCCGGGAACGCACTGGTACCACTCGCACAAGCACGGCTCGACGTCCATCAACCTGTTCAACGGCCTGGCCGGCGCGTTCATCATCGCCGACAACAGCCCCACCGGCTACGACGGCAAGCTGAAGTCCTTCTATAAAGACAACTACCAGGCCGAGCTGAAAGAACAAGTCATCGTCTTCCAGCAGATCACGCCGACGCTGAACCTGGAGAGCGCGACGGGAGGGCCTTCGCCGCCCGTGCTGGTCAACGGCGCGCTGGCGCCCGCCATCACCATGCGTCCTGGCGAGGTGCAGTTGTGGCGCATGATCAACGCCACGGTGGCGAAGACCGTCAACGGCACGTTCAGCCCGGCGGGCATCAACTTCCGGCAGACCGCGCAGGACGGCGTCCAGCTCGCGTGGGAGAACTACAGCAATGCGGGGAACGGCACGCAGCCGATCAACCTGGCGCCCGCGAACCGCGTCGACCTGCTCGTCCAGGCGCCGACCACGGAGGGCTGCTACACGCTGCAGTCCTCGGCGACGACCCCGGTGGTGTACCTGAACATCAAAGTCTCCGGCGGCGCGGCCAACCCCGCGATGGGATTCCCGGCGGCGGAAGGCGATTATCCGCCGTTGCCTCCGTTCCTGAAGAAAATCGATCCGGCCACGATCCACCTCCGGCGGGACGTCACCTTCAGCGTCTCCAAGGCGGCCGTGCAGCCTCCTCTCACCCGCACGCTGCCGCAGTTCAAGATCGACGGCAAGCAGTTCGAGGACCAGATCATCAATCAGGTCATGCTGCTCGACAGCGCGGAGGAGTGGACGATCTACAACACCGACGCCCCTACGCCTTCGGGAAGTACCACCAAGCTCCCCGGGGCCGGGGTGGCCCACCCCTTCCACATCCACGTCAACCCGTTCCAGATCGTCGAGGTCTTCGATCCCAGCAAGGACGCGCAGAAGCCTCAGGTGTTCGCGGACCCGTACGTCTGGTGGGACACCTTCGCGATCCCGGCGGGCAAGGTGGTGACGGACAACCAATGCTACGTCCCGGTGGTGACGATCGATGGCTTCACCGTCTGCCCGGGCTACTTCAAGATGCGCAGCCGCTTCGTCGACTTCACCGGCCAGTACGTGCAGCACTGCCACATCCTCGCCCACGAGGATCGCGGCATGATGCAACTGCTGGAGGTGGTGAGCAACAAGTCGGTGCTCAAGCACCACTGATGCAGCGGGAGGAGGGGCAGCGATTCCTTGGTTTCGTCTCGTCTGGATCGCGGAGAGGCACTCCTACTTTTGGATACTACCAAAGGAGGTCTCATGCGCTTCTCCGCCGTCCTCTTCACCCTGCTCCTCCTCGCCGGCGCTCTTTACGGACAGACCGCGACGCCCGTTCAGCCGGCCGCGGCACCGGACACCGCGGCCGCGCAGCTTCAGCCCGCACCCGCTCCCTCCGGGCAACCCGACCTGACCCCCGGCTTTGGCTTCGAATACCGCAGTTGCTCCTCCGAAAGAACCGCCTGTTTCAACGGCTGTCCGCCGAGCGGTCCGGAAAAGACGGAGTGCTTCCTCAACTGCGAGTGCCAGTACATCGCCTGCAACGGAGGATCCTGCACGCAATAGCAGGAGCGGGCTGCGATTGCCTCGGAGCGGGCCGCGTCCGCCCCCGCGCGGGCTGTCGATGCCCTCATGCGGGCTCTGAAGGCCCATGAGAGGGCCGGGAGCGCCCCGGAAGGGGCCTTGGAGGCCCCGGAGAGGGCCAGAGCAGCCCCTGCTTGAGCCGTCGCGGCCCGCATGAGGGCACTCATCGCCCTGACCTGGGCGTCCGGGGCCCTCATGAGAGCGGTCGCAGCCCGAATGGGGGCTGCGACCGCCCCCGGCGGGGCCATCGTCGCCCAGCGGCCGCGGAGGACGCAGCGGCGTCAGCGGAGAGCTCAGGCCTCTTCGCGGAGAGCGGATTCCGCGCTCGCGACGGCCGGCTCGGCCTCTTGCACGTCCCCGGCCGCTTCGGGCGCTGGCGTGGCTTCTCTCCGGATGTCCTCCACCGGGAGCTGGCCGTCGCCGAACACCTGGGACAACGACACCGAACGCCCGCGGGTCGGCTTGACGTTGAAGAGCGACAGCCCCGCCCAGCGGTGGCCGAAGCAACTCTTCACCGCCGCCTGGATCTTGATCGCCTGGTCCTGGCCCTCGCTCCGGGTGATCCGCAATTGCTGCGTCACCGCCTGCCGGAGCCCCGCGAGGCTCTCCTGCTTCTGAGCCAGCAGCCGCGTCATCTCGGCCGTGGCGGCCAGCGCGTCCCGCAGCTCCCGGAAATGCGGCGTCTGAAGCTCCGGGCGCTCGTCCATATGGGCGAGGATGGAATCCCACTCCTTCAACGTGTCCGCAAGCGCGACTTTCCGCATGTCTGCCTCCTGATTTGGAGAGATCCTGCTACCGCTGTTTCAGGGGCGAACGCGGATTCCGGCGCGGTTTATTCCCTGGCAGCATGGAGACGCCAGTTATCGGACGGCTGACCCTCAGCTTTCCAGCCCGTAGCGGCGCAACCTCGCCTTCAAGGTATTGCGGGAGATGCGCAGCAGGCGGCTGGCCTCGCTGAGGTTGCCGCCGGCCTGTTGCAGGGCCGCCGCGAGGAGCCTCCGGTCGTACTCCTCGCGCGCCGCCTGGAAGCTGTCCGGGTCCGCCCGGCCGGCCTTGGGCAACGGCGGTGGCGGCGGCAGCTCGGGGGGCGGGCCGGTGACGGCGGAGGCCGCCTCAAGCCGGGGGAGCGCGAAAGCGCCGGCCGCGGGCAGGCTCCAGTTGCGGACGAGATACTGGCGGGCCTGCATCAGCTCGGCGTCGCTGAGCTGGCGGACGCGCACGGCGGCCAGCAGCTCCTCCCAGGCGCGCCGGATCGGCTCGTTGCAGGCTTCTCCCATCTGGGACGTCGCGGCGATAGCCTCCTCGCATAGGGCCGCGGCCTTGCCGAGCGCGCCTCTCCGGCAGAGGCACTCGAAGAGCGTCAGCAGGGTGAGGAAGGCTTGCTTGTAGATCTCGTGGTCGAAGAAGGCTTTGATGGCGTGGCGGAAGAGCTTCTCGGACTCCCTCACGCAGCCGAGACTGTCCAGCAGCCGCGCCTCGACATAGACGGCTTGTAATCGCGTCCCGGGGTTGGCCTGCCCGCAGAGCGATTTCGCTTCCAGGAAATGGGGAAGCGCCTCCAGGGGGCGCTCCAGAACGACCAGGCTCTCGACGAGGATGAGCTTCGCCAGCACCCGAAGCCGGATCTCCCGCGGCGGCATGCGCTCGAGGGCGAGGCGGGCCCTCTCCATCGCTTCCGCCGCCCGGCAGGCGGCGAGCAGGCAGCCTGCTTCCTTGACCGTATTGTGCGCCACGGCCTGCCAATCCTCCAGCTCGCGGAAGATCTCCACCGCCCGGCGGACGTGGTCCAGCGCCTTCTCGAACTCGCCGAGGTCGGAGCACAACGAGCCGTGGATGGAGAGGAGCCCGGCTTCCAGGCCCGCGTCTCCCATGCCCTGGGCGAGAGAGCGCCGCGCCTCTTCGATGGCCGCGGCCGCGCCCGGGAAATCCGCCGCGAGCCGCCGGCAGTTCGCGGCGACCGTCAGGGCCTGCCCGCGGAGGTCGTTCTTGAGGCGCCGCGGATAGCGGGGCTCGGGGAGGAGGTCCGCCACCGTCCAGGCGGCGCGCACCATGCTCTCCCCGAGGTATGGGTCCGCGCGCCCGGCGGTCCTCGCCTCGGCCAGGATGGTCTCGAACACCGCCAGGCTTTGCAGGGCGGCGGTGGAGCGGATCTTTTTGCTCTGCTCCGCCGGGCTGAGATCCCGGATCTCGGCCCACCAGCTCGCGGCCTTCAGGTCCTCGATCCAGCCGGCGACCTCCGCCGCGAGCAGCGTCACGAGGGCGTTGCGGGCCTCCGCGGCACGCGGCGGCGGGCTCCCGCCCGTCTGCTCTACGGCCAGGCACCCGGCCGCGCTCTCCCGGCAGCGGCGGCACCGCACCACGTGCCGGAGGGCGCGCGCCATCTCGGCCTCGCTCGCCGCCCCGCGCAAAAGCGAAGCCAGAGCTTCCCGGCTGAAGTGCCGGCTCATCCCGTTCTCCATCAATCTCGCTTTTCAGTGTAACGGAAAGAGGGGGCGGAAATCGCCCCCTGAAAGAAGAAGTGCTCGAGCTCCGGTACCGCGGGCCGTTAACCGTCGGGATCCAAAACGTTGCCGGCGTCGCTCGTGGCCGTTGCGCCGTCGGGGTCATTAGCGTTGCCGGCCTTGGCCGTGGCGCCGGGGCCGAAGTGGCCGCCGGCCGAAACCAGGTCCAGGAGAACGCCGAAATAGGGCCCTCCGCCGCCGAGAGCGAGAGCCAGCGCCAGAAGAGCTGTACGCACCATGGAACCGTCCTTTCCGGGGGTGGAGACGGGCGTCTGGTCAGCCCTTGACCAGAGGTCAGAAAAAGAGCACCCCCGGGTCAGTGTGCCGGTTTGCCAGAGTCGGAACAAGCGGCGGGAAAGGAGGAAGTCATGGATCGTCTCGGCATCCCGACCCTGGAAACGGAGCGCCTGCGGCTGCGGCCGTTCCGCCGCAGCGATCTCGACGACTATGCGGCGATGAACGGGGACCGCGAAGTCCTGCGTTACCTTTCAGGAGGGCCGGAGCCGTGGGACCGGGACCGGTCCTGGCGGCACCTGGCCTTTCTCATGGGGCACTGGCAGCTCGGAGGGGTCGGCATGTGGGCCCTCGAGCTGAAGGAGTCCGGCGCGTTCCTCGGCGTGGTCGGCTTTGCCGGGCCGGCAGGCTGGCCGGGTTTCGAGCTCGCCTGGAAGCTGGCGCGGCGCTGGTGGGGGCATGGCTACGCCACCGAGGGCGCCCGGGCCGCCCTGGACCACGCCTTCACCGTCTGGAAGAAGGACCGCGTCATAAGCCTCGTCAACCCGGAGAACCGCGCCTCCATCCGCGTAGCCGAGCGGCTCGGCGAGAGCCTGCAAGGCCGCCACGAGATGGGTGGGCGGGAGTACCTCGTCTACGGTATCTCGCGGGCGAGCTATGCGGCAAAACGTTTCAGCCCGCGTCCACCGGCCCTCCAAGCTCTCCCCGCGGACGGAGGCGTGGCATGATGAAAGGCATATGCGAGCAACCAGCCTTGGTCCGATCACGGGAGTCCCTACGGCCGTCCCCGCCTTCGTCGGCTATTCGGAGAAGGCGGAGATGGACGGCGAGCCCGCTTTCCTGCGGCCCATCGAGATCCGATCGCTGGCCGACTTCGAAGGCATCTTCGGCGGTGCGAGCTCCGTCTCGTTCCATCTCCACAACTCGCTGCGGCTCTTCTTCGCCAACGGCGGCGGCGCGGCTTTCGTGGTCTCGGTGGGAGACTTCGCCGCGGGACCGCGCCTCGAAGACCTCCAACAGGGCCTGGCTATCCTGGAGGGACCGTCGGGACCGACGCTGCTCGCCGTACCGGACGCCGTTCTTCTCCCCCGCGCCGACTACGCAACCTTCCTTCGCGACGTATTGGCTCACTGCGCCAAGCTGCGGGACCGCTTCGCGATCCTCGACGTTCAAGGCGGCGACGCCACGGACCTCGGCGAGGACGGGGGGCGGCGGCTCCTGGCGGATTTCCGCAGCGATCTCGGCGAGCCCCGCGGCGACGAGGAGAGCTTCGGCGCCGCCTACTTCCCCTTCCTCCGCATGGCTGCGAGTACCGTGGAAGAGGTCGTGGTGCCAGCGAGCGGCGCAGTGGCCGGCGTCCTCTCTCAGGTCGACGGTGCGAAAGGGGTCTGGCACGCTCCGGCGAACGTCGCCTTGACCGGCGTCGTCCGTCCGACGATCCGGATCGATAAGGGGCAGCAGGACGACTTCGCCGCGACGCCGGAAGGCAAGGCGGTGAACCCCATCCGCGACTTCCCCGGCCGCGGCACCACAATCTGGGGCGCCAGGACGCTCAGCGACAACCCCGACTACCGCTACATCCAGATCCGCCGCACGATCATCTACATCGAACAGTCGATCAAGAATTGGCTGGACCAGCTCGCCCCCGCAGCGAACGACGACACGACCCGGCGCGCGGTGGAGTCGAGCGTCTCCGACTTCCTGCACGGCCTCTGGACCCAGGGAGGGCTACAGGGAATTACTCCCGTCCAAGCCTACCGCGTCACCACCACGGCGACGCAGGAAGACATCGACAACGGCATCCTGAACATTCATGTCCAGGTAGCGCCGGTGCGACCGGCGGAGTTCGTGGTGATTACGATCCAGCAGTTGCTGGGCGGGCGGCGGCCGCTGCCTTGAAGGGGCCGCGAACGCTTGGATTCGGCGATAGACTCCCCCAGGTGGCCAATGGAGGCAGCGATGACATCACCCCCGCGTGATCCCGTAATCGAGGAGATTCGAGAGATTCGGCACCAGATCTCGGCGCGCTTCGGCCACGACCCTGAGCGCCTCTACGAGCATTACCTGCGGCTGCAGGAGGAGTATAGAGATCGGTTGTTGAGCACGCCGGGGGGCGACGACCGGCCGGCGTCTATCTCCATCACCCTATCGGACGACTGACGCCAGCTCCCTCCCGTCCCACGGACCCGATTCCGTTCTAGGCGCGCCTCCCCCGCCCAGCAGAGTGCCTGCGACTGCGGGGCAGCTTGTGGGCGAGCAGACGGTGTGGGGTGGATTCATAGCGGTAGCCCAGAAGCACCAGAATGCCCGCCCGATCCTGCAAGACGCCTATCTCCCCGCCTGAAAAGCTTTGATCGACTCGGTAGCCGCCGCTGTCGCTGCGTTAGCTCCTTTTGTCGCAGCGCTGTTCGCCGTCTGCGAGCCAAAGTAGAAGCCGATGACTGTGGTCACAAGACCGCCCACTAAAGTAAAGAACTGCTTTGCGAGGTCAGAGTCATCCCGGCTTGTACCTGCCTGCTTCGCGTTCTCGTTCGCCGTAGCCTGCGATCCACTCGGCCCGGAATCCGCCCGATTCCGAGTGTTTTCTGCTGTATTCGGGGCTGGTGGGCTGCTTGTCCCGGCTTTGTTAGTCGGCGCAGAATTAGTAGAGTTAGACACGCCCGGCCTGGCTCCTCCAGTGGCTTGCGGCGCCGCTCCGCTGGTTCCGGCAGTAGTTTGATTCAAAGCTGACGCCGGGTCCCCTGAGGAACCTTTTCCGCCCTCAGGAGCCGGCGACTTGCCAGCAGGTTTCTCACTCTGTCCCGGCGGGTTGGCCGCTTGTGCGGACTTCGGCGAACCCAGGAGAAAGAGGGCGGCCATACCGAGGGTCACGATCAAAAAGATCGCGATGAGTGCTCGGACGCTTCCTTCCGGCATCCCGAGAGCCTGCTTCGAATCTGTCAGGTCCATAGCCTTGAATGCGAGGACCAGCAGGGCCACGCATGCGAATATGCCCAAGAAACCGGAAAGCGCAAGCAACGGGACCGCAAGGTTGGGGGTCTTGCTTGTCGCGGCGTTGAGGACCAGGTATGGCACAACGATCGAAGCGCCGAGCGTCAGGAGAGCAAAGAGCCCTGCGATTACAAGAAGAACCCTATTCGTCATACCTCCTCCTTGAGAGCGGCGGAAGAGAATTCTCCGCCCTCCGAATAGACGACCTCATGGCTGCTTTTCCAGCGTATGGAAGTGAGAAGATTAGGCGGAGGCTCGACGGAGAAAGCGGAGGGACTTCAGGGGGCGCGGCGGGGCGCGCCCCCGGTTCGTTCAGACAGTCACTCGAAAGCTAATGCACAGCCTGCCCTCTTGCTGATGCAGTTCGATCGGCCGTTCTGCTCCTACTGGGTGGATTGCTTGGTACTCCCCTTTCCCAGCTTGTAGCTAATCCCCAAATGACCGCTAAATACGTGGTCCTGCTCGCCCAAAAGCTCGTCGCGGTTCGCATACGTTACTGTCACCGGTATGGTAACTCCTCGGGCGACGGGCAAAAGGTAGGAAAGCCGCCCAATGATCTGGTCCTTGGCCGCATTTCGTCCACCCGGCCAGACGCCTTCCACCGAAAAGCTGAACCTGGGTGGCTGCTCCTCTGCAACTTCTCCAGATACGGTTTTCTTAAGCGCTCCCGACCCGAATGCGGGACTTGTCGATGAGGGAACGACCTTCGGCATCAGGCGAGTCCAGAGGAACTTGGCGCGCCACTCCCGCGAGCCGGGAAGACGTAGGTCAACCATCTGTGGGACTTCCGCTCCGTCCGTTGCCACGAGGTTGTAGTCGTGGCGGAAGGAGTACTCGGAAACGTCCTTGTATATGGCACTGAAGACGAAGCGTTGTTCCTTTCCGAACCCCTTCTCCTTCACGACATCGGACAGAGAGTCCAGCTTGAGCTGGCTCTGCTCCATGGAAGTGAGGGTCCCGGCCGTATCAGATCTCTCGCGCAGGCGATTCCGATAACGGCTGAGCATCGCGTTAAAGTTCTTGGACCCCATTTCGTAGCTGAAAGAATATGTCATCGTGTCGGGACCTACCACGTCGTTGCTGAAGCGACGGGATGCGTTCAACACGATCTGAGGCTGGTTATCGATGAGTACAGGTAGGGCGTCCAACTCAAGCCTCCCTATGGCAGCGTTGAATGCAGCCTGCGCCTCTACGGAAGCGCGCAGGACTGGCAGCAGACGAGTTTCAAAATCGTTATCAAGAGTACCGGCTTGTATAAGATTTCGGATGCTTCCGAAATTCGTGTCACCCGGCTGCTGTCCCGTAGGCAACTTTTTCTGAAGCTCGAAGATCAAAGGAGCAAGCGCCAGGTCTGCCTTGTTGCGCATATCGTCTAACGACTGGGGCACCACTTCAAAGGCTGCTTTGAGGAGATCCTCGATAAGGCTCTTGTAGAGGTTTGCTTCTCGACCAAAGAGCTTGCCCGTCGTCGACCAGTTCCCCCCTTTTCTGCGGTAACCGAAGCTGACCGCGGCAGTGACATCGCTGTAGTCACCGACGCTCTTGAGAAGAGCCTCACGTTGGCTTGCCCTGGCGGACTCGACGATCCCCTCGTCGAGCTTCGAAAAGACCTGCGGCTCGGTGACCGTGGCGGACCCTGAGAAAGCGCCGAAGTTGAGCTTCAGCGGGTTGAACTTCACCGTTACCGCGGTCTGATCATCACTAGTACTCACGCTATCCACAGCGAACTGGAAAAACGGCAGGAAGTCGGCAAAAGTGTCATTGACCCTCCCCGCAACGCCTTCCGGCGGGGTCGCGGATGTGGGTTTCGCCTCCACCGCTACAGATGTACGCTCGGTCGCGATCTCCCCGGCTTTCTGTGAAGCTACCTCCCGCAAAAGCCTCAACTTGTAATCGTTCCAAGTCTCAGCGTCGCCGGGCGGTGCCTGGGCAGGCAGCGGAGGAACCAGCCCAGCAAGAAGGACGAAGGCGAAGGTTGGACGTAACAGTACTTTCCAAGATCTGGTCATGGTCGGCCCCTCACTCGACGAAAATGGTCCACGGGAGCGTAGAGCCGCCCGGGCACTCATCACGAAATACATCCGCCCCCACCGTCAACTCCACGATAAATGGGACATCCGAGGGGGTCCTGAGGAGATCGATCCTGTAAATCCTGTGTGGCTGCATAGTGTCACCCACCCCGGCCTCGAGCTCCGCCTGGTTGTACGTCCGGCTGCCGACCTTCGCTCCTGTCTGGAGATCGATCACCACCAGCTTGGCGGTACAGGCAAGCAGATTCGATCCATCCACAAGAAGGAAACCCCAGCGATCGCCCGCCTTTCCAACTGAGTCGCCTCCACATTGCATGAGCCACCTCTCTTTCTGATTATCAGTTCGAGAGATTGGACGGACAGAAGGTGACTTTTCCAGATCGGCTGCCATCAGATCTTTGAGCCGCTAACTCGGGGACGCGTTCGGAGATTGAGGGTGCTTGGGAGCAGCGCGGGGACCCGCCCCGAAGGGGCACCGGCATAAAGCCTGGCGCTTCAGCGCCAGGTAGGCGATACCAAAGATCTACCGGAGCCCCGAGGGGACGCAGGCAACCTCTCGGTCAATACCGGTCGCAGAGCAGGGGGCGATTCTGGATGCGTCCGGCGCCCTTTCAGGGCTTTCTGGATGGAGGGATGGCGCGTTCCTGGCGCTAAAGCGCCAGGCTACATGCCTGTGCCCCTTCGGGGCGGATCAGAGGCTCGTCAGCAGTCCCACCACTGGATGTCGTAGTAAGGCGTCTGGCAGCCGTCCGACGTGACCGAGCAGTAGCAGGTGATGTACTTCCAGCCGCATACCACCGTCTTGCTGGCATCCGTGTAGTAGGTGTACTCGATGTCGGTCGGCGGGCACGCGAAGGAGTCGCGCGCCGGCAACATGAGCGCACCCGCCAAGAGGAACATCGCGATGAGGAGACGGAGGAAGAGGATTCCCCGGAGAGATTTCGCCATGGTTGAGACCTCCTGCAGCCTGCCGTTCGCACCAATGCTTCGGCGTTAGCGAGTTTAAGATTCATTCGCAAGGCTGTCAACAGAGGCTGTCGTCGAGTCGTCGAGGGGAGCTCCGGCCGCGTCGGTGCGGGCCAAGCCTCGCGATGGCCAAGGATGGCGATTGTGGAGGCATCGCGGAACCCTTCCAACGCCTCCGTAACCTCTAACTCTGGCGGTGTCTTCGAGGGTCCGTAGAGACGACCCAGTCGGTGTACAACAACGGTTCGAAGGCGCACAACGGCGGGTCGTCTCCGAGGCGGCAAGGCCGTTGCGCTCTGCGCGTACCTCCGGCGTCGCGATTACCCCCGCCGAAAATAGTCCGTGGACGATGATCTCGAAGATGGTCAGCCGGGGAAGCTTCTCTGCTCCACCATGGCCTCGGATTTGAGAATTGTCCGAGTATGGCCGAGCCCTACGGCTGCAGCGCCGCCTGCGGCGAAGGACGGTTCTACCCGAGATTCGCTTTTTCAACGAACGTTCATCCGCTTAGGCGGATTTTGCGTTTCTTCGATCAGATGTCCCGAACTGGCCCGGAGATGCACTCTTAGGGGTAGCGAGCCAGGCGAGTTCCCGAGGAGCCGCAGGACCCCAAGATGAAGCAGCGTCACGACATAGCTCTCCCCAAAGGGGTGAGCAAAGGAGAACGAGTCAGCGGGGAGGTCTCCGTCCGCGGGCGCAAGCCCCGGCACGGCGACGCCCCCCGGCGGCGCTATGCGGGCGAGGACTGCCTGCACGAGCTCGTGGCGGCGCAGGCGGCGCGGACACCGGACCGCATCGCGGTCTCCTGCGAGGACGCGGTGCTCACCTATGGCGAGCTGCTCGACCGGGCGCGCGGCCTGGCGGGCCACCTGCAAGCGCTGGGGGTGGGGCCGGAGACGCGGGTCGGCATCTGCGCCGAGCGCTCGCTCGAGCTGGTCGTCGGCCTGCTCGGCACCCTGACGGCCGGCGCGGCCTACGTGCCGCTCGATCCCACCTATCCCGCCGAGCGTCTGGCCCTCATGCTGGAGGACGCCGGGGTGGCGGTGCTGCTGGCGCAGGAGAAGCTGACCGCCATCCTGCCGCCCCACTCCGCGCGCGTGGTCCTCCTCGACGACAGCGCGAAGCCCGGAGCTTTCGACGCGCCGTTCGTTCCCCCGCCCTCGCTCCCGGATTCCCTCGCCTACGTCATCTACACCTCCGGCTCGACCGGCCGGCCGAAAGGGGTGATGAATACCCATCGGGCGGTGCGCAACCGGCTGCTCTGGCAGCGGCAGGAGCTGGGGCTGGGGCTGGGAGCCGGCGACCGGGTGCTGCAGAAGACCCCGTTCAGCTTCGACATCTCGGCCTGGGAGCTGCTGGCGACGCTGATCTCCGGCGCGCGGCTGGTGATGGCGCGGCCCGGCGGCCACCGGGATCCGGCGTACCTCGTGGACGTGATCAAGCGCGAGGGGATCACGGTCGTCCATTTCGTTACCTCCATGATGCGGGCCTTCCTCACCGCCCCCGGGCTGGAGCATCTGGCCTCGCTGCGTTACGTGGTGCAGGGCGGGGAGGCGCTGGCGCCCGAGGTGGTGCGCCAGTTCTTCGCGCGCTTCGGCACGGCGGGGCCGCGGCTCTACAACCTCTACGGCCCCACCGAGGCGGCGATCGAGGTGACGTGCTGGCCCTGCGCGCCCGGCGACGCCGTGGCCGGCGTGCCGATCGGGCAGCCGATCGGCAACGTCTCGCTCCGCATCCTCGGCGAGGACCTGCGGCCGGTGGCGACCGGCGAGGCGGGCGAGCTGCACATCGGCGGCGCGGCGCCGGCGCGCGGCTATCTCGGCCGGCCGGAGCTGACGGCGGAGCGGTTCATCCCCGATCCGTTCTCGCGGCAGCGGGGCGGCCGCCTGTACAGGACGGGGGATCTGGCGCGGTTCCGGGCGGACGGGGCCGTCGAGTTCCTCGGCCGGCTGGACCACCAGGTCAAGATCCGCGGCTTCCGCATCGAGCTGGGCGAGATCGAGGCGCGGCTGGCGGAGCATCCGGCGGTACGCGCCGCGGTGGTGGCGGCCCGCGAGCGTAACGGCGAGCCGCGGCTGGTCGCCTACGTGGTGTCCGCCGCGGGCGACGACGCCTCCGGGCTGCGCTCCTTCCTCGCGGCCCGCCTGCCCCACTACATGGTGCCGGCGGACTTCGTCTCCCTGGAGGCCCTGCCCTTGACGCCCAGCGGCAAGCTGGATCGCCGGGCTCTGCCCGAGCCGGTGCGCGAGGAGCGCGAGCACGTGCCGCCGGCGACGGCGCTGGAGCGCTTCCTCGCCGGCCTTTGGCAGGAAGCGCTCGGCGTCGCGCGGGCCGGCCGCCACGACTCCTTCTTCGCGCTGGGCGGCACCTCGATCAGCGCCGCCGTGGTGACCAACCGGCTGCAGCGGGAGCTGGGCGAGATCGTCCACGCGGTGGTGCTCTTCGACGCGCCCACGGTGGCCGAGCTGGCGGCCTATCTGGGCCGCGAGCACCCGCAGGCGGTGGTGCGCATCTGGGGCGCCGAGTCGGCGGGGAGCGCGGCGGACCGGCCGGCGGCGTTCCGCCGGATCGGCGAGGCGGAGATCGCGGAGCTGCGGCGCCTCGTCGAGCCGCTGCCGCCGGCCCCGGCCGCGGCGGCGAAGAATCCACCGGCGGTCTTCATCCTGGCGCCGCCGCGCTCGGGCACGACGCTGCTGCGCGTCATGCTGGCCGGGCATCCTCATCTCTTCGCGCCTCCCGAGCTGGAGCTGCTCTCCTTCCACACGCTCGCCGAGCGGCGGGCGGCGTTCGGCGGCCGCGACGCTTTCTGGCTGCAGGGCCTGCTGCGGGCCGTGATGGAGCTGCGCGGGCGGAGCCTCGAGGAGGCCCAGGCGCTGGTCGCCGGATGGGAACGGCAGGGCTGGACGACGCAGCGGGCCTACGCCCAACTCCAGGAGTGGACGGATGACCGCACGCTGGTGGACAAGACCACGTCGTATCCGCTCGATCCCGCGATCCTGCGGCGGGCCGAGGAGGTCTTCGACTCCCCCTTCTACATCCATCTCGTCCGCCATCCCTACGGCATGATCCGCTCCTTCGAGGAGGCGAGGATCGAGCAGGTCTTCTTCCGCCGCCCGCATGCCTTCTCGCGGCGCGAGCTGGCCGAGCTGCTCTGGGTGGTGAGCCACCGCAACATCGCGGCGCACCTCGCCGCGGTCCCCGCCGGCCGGCGGCTCCAGGTGAGCTTCGAGGACCTGGTGCGGGATCCCGAAGCCGAGCTACGGCGGCTGTGCTCCGCCCTCGGGCTCTTCTACCACCCCGACATGGCGGATCCCTACAAGGACCGCCGCACGCGGATGACGGACGGCGTCCACGCCGAGGGCGGCATGCTCGGGGACATGAAGTTCCACCAGCACCGCGTGGTGGAGGCGGACGCGGCGGACCGCTGGCGGCTGGCCCACGGCGAGGATTTCCTCGGCGAGCCCACGTGGGAGATGGCCGCGAGCCTGGGCTGTGAGACACCGGCGGGAGCGCCGCCGGCCTCGCCGCAGGCGGGCCCCTGGGCGGGCGAGCCGCTGCCGCTCTCCCCGGCGCAGGAACGGCTCTGGTTCCTCGACCGTCTCGCGCCCGGCTCGGCGGCCTACAACATCGCGCGCGAGCTCCGCCTGCTCGGCCGGCTGGACGCCGCCGCGCTCGGCGCGGCCCTGGACGAGATCGTGCGCCGCCACGAGACGCTGCGCACCGTCTTCGGCGATCGGGACGGCGTGCCGGTGCAATCCGTCCAGCCCGCCGCCGGGGTGCGGCCGGCGCTCGTCGATCTCGCGGCTCTGCCGGCGCCGGCGAGGGCGGCCGAGGCGGAGCGCCTGGCGGCGGCAGCGGCGCGGCGGCCTTTCGATCTGGCGCAGGACCCGCTGCTGCGCGGCACGCTGCTGCGCCTCGGCTCCCGCGAGCACGCGCTGCTCCTCGTGCTCCATCACATCGCCGCCGATGGCTGGTCGATGGACGTGCTGGGCCGCGAGCTGCAGGCGCTCTATCGCCGGTTCGCCGCGGGCGGCCCGCCGCTGCCGACGCAGACCCTGCAATATCGCGATTACGTCGCCTGGCAGCGCTCGTGGCTGGCGGGCGAGGAGCCGACGGCGCAGCTCGCCGCCTGGCACCGGCGGCTGGCCGACCTGCCGGAGATGCTGGAGCTGCCGGCGGACCATGCACGCCCGGCGGCGCAGAGCTTTCGCGGCGCCGTCGAGCGGCTGGAGCTGGCGCCCGCCGCCGCCGCGGGCGCCGAAACCCTCGCCCGCCGCGGCGGAGCGACGGTCTTCATGGCGCTCCTCGCCGCTTTCGAGACCCTGCTCCACCGCCTCACTGGCAGCGCGGATCTGACCGTCGGCGTGCCGGCGGCGAACCGCAACAGGCCGGAGCTCGAGGGTCTGATCGGCTTCTTCGTCAACAGCCTCGTGCTGCGCGCGGACTTCGCGGGGGATCACGCCTTCGCCGAGGCGCTCGGCCGCGCGCGCGAGGCGGCGCTGTTCGCCTACGCCCATCAGGACCTGCCTTTCGAGCGGCTCGTCGCCGACCTGGCGCCGGAGCGCAGCCTCGACCACGCGCCGCTCTTCCAGGTGATGTTCTCGCTGCAGGAGGCGCCGAGCGGTGCCCTGGATCTGGGTGCGGATCTGCGCGCGGAGGTGCGGGAGATCCACAGCGGCACCGCCAAGTTCGACCTCTGGCTGCAGACCGTCCGTCATGCGGGCGGCCTCACGGTCAAGGCCGAGTACGCCACCGACCTCTTCGAGGCGGCGACGGCGGCGCGGCTGCTGCGCTGCTTCAAGGTGCTGCTGGAAGGAGCGGTCGCGACGCCCGCCACCCGCGTCTCCGAGCTGCCGCTGCTCGACGCGGCGGAGAGGGCGCAGGTGCTGGTGGAGTGGAACCGGACGGCTGCGGCGATTCCGGCCGCGACGGTCTACGAGCAATTCGAGGAGCGGGCCCGGCAGGCGCCGCAAGCGCTGGCCGTGGTGTGGGAGGGCGGCCGGCTCACCTACGGCGAGCTCAACCGCTGGGCCAACCGCCTGGCGCACGGCCTCCTCCGTCTGGGCATCGGCGCCGGCGACACCGTGGCGCTGCGCTACGAGCGTTCGCCGGAGCTGGTGGTGGCGGCGGCCGCGGCGCTGAAGACGGGCGCCGCCTACCTGCCGATCGATCCGGTGCATCCGCCCGAGCGGCTGGCCTACATGCTGCGCGACTCGGGCGCGGCGCTCCTGCTGACGGTCCAGCGGCTGGCGCTCCCCGGGATGTCGGTGCCGGTGCTCGCTCTGGACGGCGTGGACCTCGCAGGGGAGAGCGAGGACGATCCGCAGGCGCCCTCGCTGGGGCTCGACGGACTGGCCTACGTCATCTACACGTCCGGCTCGACGGGCGCGCCGAAAGGCACCGAGCTGACCCATCGCGGGCTCGCCAACCTGGTGGCCTGGGACCAACGGTACATCGGCCGCGGCCCGGCGGACCGCTGCCTGATGGTGGCCGGCTCCGGCTTCGACGCCTCGGTCTGGGAGACCTGGTCGACGTTGGCCGCCGGGGCCTCGCTCCACGTGACGCCGGCCGAGCTCGTGCTCTCGCCGCCCGCCCTGCTCGCCTGGCTGGCCGAGCGGCGGATCACGGTCGCCTGGCTGCCGGCGGTGCTGGCGGAGTCGATCCTCGCCGAACCCCTGCCGCCGGACCTCGCGTTGCGCGCGGTGTCCACCGGCGCCGACCGGCTCAACCGCCGGCCGCACCCGGAGACGCCGTTCGCGCTGATCAACGCCTACGGTCCGACGGAGAGCACGGTGCTCGCCACCGCCGGCCGGGTGTCGCCGCACGGCGAGCGGCTGCCGGAGATCGGCTCGCCGCTGGACAACACGCGGATCTACATCGTGGACCGCGGCCTGCAGCCGCTGCCCACCGGCGTGCCGGGGGAGCTGTGCGTCGCCGGCGACTGGCTGGCGCGCGGCTACCGGCGGCGGCCGGAGCTGACGGCGGAGCGCTTCGTGCCGGACCCCTTCGGCGAGCCCGGCGCGCGCCTCTACCGCACGGGCGATCTGGCGCGCTGGCTGCCCCACGGCGGCATCGAGTTCCTCGGCCGCATGGACTTCCAGGTCAAGATCCGCGGCTTCCGCATCGAGCTCGGGGAGGTGCAGGCCGCGCTGGACCGCCATCCGGAGGTGCGCGACGCGGTGGTGCTGGCGCGCGCCGACGGCAGCGGCCTGTGCGCCTACGTCGTGCTGCGCCAGCCGGCCGCCGCGGGCAGCCGGGACCTTCTCCGCGGCTTTCTCGCCGCGAGCCTGCCCGAGTACATGATCCCCACCTCCTGGGCCTTCCTGGAGGCGCTGCCGCTCACCCCGAACGGCAAGGTGGACCGCCGCGCCCTGGCGCGCCGCGAGCCGGCGGTCGAGCCGGAGGCCGCCGTGGCGCCGCGCACGCCGATGGAGGAGCTGCTCGCCGGCCTCTTCGCCCAGGTGCTCGGGCTCGACCGCGGCGTCGGCGTGCACGAGGATTTCTTCCATCTCGGCGGGCATTCCCTGCTGGCGACGCGGCTGGCCTCGCGGGTGCGCGAAGCCTGCGGCGCGGACCCCGGCGTGCGCGGCATCTTCGAGGCGCCGACCGTGGCGCGGCTGGCCGAGCGCCTCGCCGCCGGAGCGCACCATGCCGAGATGCCGGCCCTGGCGCCGGTGCCGCGCGGCGGCGGCCTGCCGCTCTCCTTCGCCCAGCAGCGCCTCTGGTTTCTCGACACCCTGCGGCCCGGGACGGCCCTCTACAACCTGACGCAGGCCTACGAGCTGCGCGGCGAGCTCTCGGTGCCGGCGCTCGGCGCCGCGCTCGCCGAGGTGGTGCGCCGGCACGAGGCGCTGCGCACCACCTTCGCCGCCTCGCCGCAGGGCGAGCCGCGGCAGGTCGTCGCGCCCGCCGACGACGATCCGCCGTCCCTGCCGGTGATCGATCTCGCGGCCCTGCCGGCGGCGGCGCGGCATGCCGAAGCCGCGCGCTTGGCCGCGGCGGCGGCACGGCGGCCCTACGACCTGGAGCGGGGTCCGCTGCTGCGCACGGCACTCCTGGCGGAGGGCGGCGGCGAGCACCGGCTGCTGCTCGGGCTGCACCACATCGTGGCGGACGCCTGGTCCTTCGGCGTGCTGCTGCAGGAGGTCTCCGCGCTCTATCCCGCGGCCCAAGCCGGACGGCCGTCGCCGCTCGCGCCGCTCGCCGTGCAGTATCCGGACTTCGCGCTCTGGCAGCGGCGCTGGCTCGTCGGCGAGATCCTCGACCGGCAGCTCGCCTGGTGGCGCGAGCGGCTGGCGGGTGCCCCGGAGGCGCTCGAGCTGCCGGCGGACCGGCCGCGGCCGGCCGTGCCGTCGCTCGCCGGCGAGGTCGAGCGGCTGGCGGTCGGCGCCGGCCTGACGGCAGAGCTCGCCGCGCTCAGCCGGCGCTGCGGCGCCACCCTCTTCATGACGGCGCTCGCCGCCTTCCAGGCCCTCCTCCACCGCTACACCGGTCAGGAGGACCTGGTGGTCGGCTCGCCCGTCGCCGGACGCGGCCGCCTGGAGCTGGAGCGGCTGATCGGCTTCTTCGTCAACATGCTGCCTTTGCGCACGGACCTCGCGGGCGATCCGAGCTTCCAGGCGCTGCTGGCCGGCGTGCGTGAGACGGCGCTCGGCGCTTACGCGCACCAGGACCTCCCCTTCGACCGCCTGGTCGAGGAGCTGTCGCCGGACCGTGATCTGTCGCGCCCGGCGATCTTCCAGGTCGTGTTCGTCGTGCAGGACGCGCCGGCCCGTCCGGACCTCGGTCCCGGGATCGCCGCGGCCGCCGCGCCGGTCCACTCCGGCACCGCCAAGTTCGATCTCGCGCTGTTCCTGGAGCGCGGACCGGACGGCCTCGAAGCCATCGCCGAGCATGCGACGGACCTCTTCGACGGCGCCACCGTGCGGCGCCTGCTCGGCCACTTCCGCGTGCTGCTGGCGGGCATCGCCGCCGATCCCGGGAGCCGCGTCTCGGAGCTGCCGCTGCTCGGCGAGGAGGAGCGCGAGCAGGTCGTCGCCGGCTGCAACCGCACGGCGGCGGAGATCCCGGCCGCGCCGGTCCACCTCCTGTTCGCCGCACGGGCGCGGCAGGCGCCGCGGGCGCTCGCGGTGGCGGCTGGGAGCCGCACCCTCACCTACGGCG
>JBKPTH010000051.1:0-18587 GCA_046765915.1 Acidobacteriota bacterium
ACGCAGGGCCGCCCCTACAGGTCGTCCGGAGGTAACTTCACCCTCCTACCAGTAACGCACCGAACCCACAGAGACCACAGGACGATCTGTAGGGGCGGCCCTGCGTGGCCGCCCTGGGTGGGGGCGGCGACCCCGTCTGCCGATCCCGCGATTTCTTGTCATCCGCGGGCCCGCTGCGGCAACTCCTCTAGTAGAGGGTCTTTTCAACGAACAGGAAGAGAGAAGCAAGCGAGAGCCGTCGATGCTGAGACTTCATGCCCGAGCCGAGGATCTGCCGCCGGCGGCGGAAGAGGGGGGCCGGGTCCTGCCCTGGCGCGCCCCGGAGGCCGGGAACGGGCCGGCGGTCGACGCCGTGCTGGCGGAGATCCGGCCGCGCATCCAGTCCGCCGAGGAGGAGTGGGCCGAGGCGCCCGTGCTGCTCGACGAGCTGCTGCGGCACACGCTGGCGCGGCGGGAGCTGCTGGTGCGTAACAGCCGGCGCTTCCAGAGCCTCGCCCTCTGCGGTCTGCTCCTCGCCAGAAGCCATCACGAGAGCGCCGACTCTCCCTGGCAAGGGGAGAGGCTGGCGGCGCTCGCCCTCCTCCTCGCCGACTCGCTCGACGCGGACTGGTACGGCGATTGGGCGCTGGCGGACGCGCGGGCGCGCTGCTGGATGCAGATCGGCAACGCGCGGCGGCTCGCCGCCGACCCGCGGGGTGCCGAGCGCGCCTTCCGCGCCGCGGAGGCGCACCTGAGCCAGGGAACCGGGGACTGGGAGGAACGGGCGCGGCTCGCCGCGCTGAGGACCCGGCTGGGCCGGATCAGGCCAGGACTCTGAACTCGTACCGCTCCGCGGCAGCCGCCGCTTCGCGCTCGTAGGCCTCGTCCTCGAGCTGCCCGCGGAACCGCTCGCTGACCGGCAGCACCATGGGAACGGGAGACCACGCGAACGGCTCGCCGCTGCGGGCGTCCACCACGCGGCCGGCGGCGAGAGCCTCCGTCGCCGCCGCCAGCGGCAGATCCCCCAGCGTCTGCTGGAGCGCCCGGAAGAGCCCCTCGTCGGCGGGCCGCAGGAAGCGCAGGGCTTTGCGGCTCTTCACCGTGACGTGGTAGTGCGAGGGCACGACGACGAGCCCGTCGAGCTGCAGGCGGTCGCAGGCGAGCACCAGCAGGGCGATGATCTCGCGCAGGATGCCGAGGCCGGGATGGTTCTGCCCCGGCAGGCGGGGACGGTCGCCGGTGAACCGGGCGCGGGGATTCTGCAGCAGCAGCCACTCGATGCGCAGCAGCGCCAGGCCCGGCACGGCGTGCCGGTCGACGCGCACCCGCAGCTCGATCAGCAGCTCCCGCTTCCTCGCGTCGCCATACATGCGCACCGTGTCTCCCGCCGGATTGTCGAGGTCCATCTCCAGCGTCGGGCGGTCGAAGCCGAGGTTGCGCACCCGGTCGAGGAGGCCGGCCCGCTCCACGGCCAGCTCGAGGCCGGGGCGGGAGTAGAAGCCGAGGAAGCGCCGCGGCCCGCGCAGCCCGCCGAGGGAGAAGGCGATGTCCTCCTCGGAGAGCCCCCAGTCGTCCCGCTTCGCCTCGCCCGTCAGCTCGTGTTCCGCGAGCTCGCGGGCCATGGCGCGGTAGCGGGCGAGCAGCAGCTCCTCCGTGCTCGGCGGCTCGATCGCCCGGCCGCGGTTGAGCAGGGTGGAGAAGAAGCGCGCGCTGTAGCGCCAGGCGGCGGGGCCGTAGCCTCCCGCGAGCGCGATGACCAGGGGGATCTGCCGGCCCTCCGCGCGGACGCGGGAGAGGACGAAGCGGTCGCGCTCCAGCATCGCCCCGGCGGTGATCTTCCAGTCGCCGATGTGGTCGTCGGCGGCCGGATCGGAGCCCGCGAGATAGAAGACCAGCTCCGGGTGGAACCGCCCGAGGACCGGCGGCAGATGCGCGCGCACCGCTTCCAGGTACGCCTCGTCGCCGACGCCGTGCCCCAGCTCGATCGCCGTGGAGACGGCCGGGTCCACCGGCGCCGACGTCTGGTTGTGGATCGAGAACGTATGGACGGCGGGATCGCCGGCGCAGAGCGAGCGCGTGCCGTCGCCGTCGTGGAGGTCGAGGTCCACGACGAGGATCCGGCAGCCGATGTCCCGCGAGCGCAGCTCGGCGATGGCGGCGGCCACGTCGTTGTAGGCGCAGAAGCGCTCGCCGCGGTCGGCGAAGGCGTGATGCAGCCCGCCGCCGAGATTGACGGCGATGCCGTGCGATTCGAGAGCCAGGCGGGTGGCGGCCAACGTGCCGCCGGCCATGGTGCGCTGCGCCTCCAGCACCCTTTCGAGCAGATCCTCGGAGAGCTCCAGGCCGACGATGCGGACGAGGGTCTCCGGCCGGCTCAGCGAATCGAGGTAGGGATCGGTATGGATCCGCCGCAGGTGGCGGAAGGCGGCCGGCTCGGCGGCGTGGACCTCAGCGCGGGCCAGCAGGCCGGCGGAGTCGAGGAAGGCGAGGATGCGCTCGCCGCGCTGGGGATCGTAGATCGCGCCCGGCAGCTCGATCTGGTAGCGCTGGCTGTAGACGAAGCACACGCGCGGGCGACCGGCGAAGCGGGCGAGCCGGCCGCGGCCCCGGCGGAAGGCGGTGCGCAGCGCTTGCGGGAGCGAGGGCACGCGGCGGTCTCAGCGCAGCCTTACCCAGGTGGCGCCCCAGCCTCCCGCTTCCATGGGAGCATCGCCGAAATCCTCCACCCGCGGATCGCGCGCCAGCAGGGTGCGCACCATCTTCCGCTGCACGCCGATGCCCTTGCCATGGATGATGCGTACGACGTGGAATCCTTTCTCATAAGCGGCGTCGAGCCATTCGCGCACCACGTCCGGCACGTCCGCCGGCCGGAAGCTGTGCAGGTCCAGCACGTCGGTGATCGGCAGCTTGGCCGGCAAGCTCTGCGAGAAATCCTCGAAATCGTCGTCTCGCATGGGGCTAGCGCTGCGCGATCGGCCGCCCGCCCGCCGCCTCGCGCACGGTCTGCACCAGCCCGTCCTTGCTCGGCAGCTCGCTGAAGACGTGCGGCTCCCGGCCTGGGCGGTAGAGCAGATAGAAGGGAATGCCGTAGCGGCCGTGCTCGGCGAGGAAGGCGGCGATCTCGTCGTTCTTGTTCGTCCAGTCGGCCTTCATCGGCACCACGTCATTCTCCTTGAAGGCCTCCGCCACCTCGGGCGTGTTCAACACCAGCCGTTCGTTCGCCTTGCAGGTGAAGCACCAGGCCGCGGTGACGTCGACGAAGACGAGCTGGCCGCTGGCGGCGAGCGATTCGGCCTTGGCGCGGTCCCAGTCCACCCAGGAAATCAGGCCGGCCGGTTCGGCGCCCGTGCGCCGGGCCATCGCGCCCGGCTCCCGGGAGGCGGCCACCAGGGTGACGGCCACCGCGGCGAGGACGCCCACCGCGGCCGCGCTCCGCAGCACCCTGCCGGCGCCGAGCCGGCGCTGCATCCAGGTGAAGAGGGCGATGCCGAGGAGCCCGAGCTGGATCGCGGCGAGCTGCTCCGGCGACACCTGCAGCGAGAGGACGTAGAACAGCCACACCGCCGAGCCCGCGAGCAGGAAGCCCATGACGCCGCGCACGGTGTCCATCCAGTCGCCGGGCTTCGGCAGCAGCCGCGCGATGCCGGGCGCCGCGGCCACCAGCAGGTAGGGCAGCGCCATGCCGGCGCCGAGCGCCGTGAACACCGCCAGCACCACCGCCGGCGGCTGCGCGAGAGCGAAGCCGATCGCCGTGCCGAGGAAAGGCGCCGAGCACGGCGTGGCCATCAGCGTCGCGAACAGGCCGGAGACGAAGTGGCCTGCCAGGCCCTCGCGCGGTCCGCCGGCGCCGACGCGCGCCAGCCGCTGCGGCAGGGGGATCTCGAAGAGCCCCCAGAGATTGAGGCAGAAGAGCACCACCACGACGGCGAGGAACGCCACGAAGCCCGGCCGCTGGAACTGGATTCCCCAGCCCACCGCCGCGCCCGCCGCGTGCGCCGCGATGGCCGTCAGCGCCAAGGCCCAGAACGAGGCCAGGATGCCCGCCGCCGTCGCCAGCGCGCCGCGCGCCACCTCGGCGTGGCCGTGGGCGGCGCTGCGCACGAGGCCGAAGATCTTGAGCGAGAGGATCGGCAGCACGCACGGCATGACGTTGAGGAGCAGCCCGCCGAGCGCGCCGAGGAGCAGCATCACGAACAAGCCGCCGCCCGTCTTCGGAGGTCCGGGCTTCACCGCGGCGGCGCTCTTGCGGCCTTCTGCCTTGGCGAAGAGGTCGCCGTGCTGCGGCCGGCCTCCCGGTCCCACGGTGAGCTGGATCTCCGCCTTGGTGCTCACCGGCGGCAGGCACTGCGAGTCGTTGCACGCCTGGTAGCGCAGCGAGCCATGGACGGCATGCGTCCCCGCCGCCGCGCCGGCCGGCACCTTGAGGTCCGCCACGATCACCACGTCGCCGTCGTAGACGGCCAGCGGCTGGTCGGCGAAGGCGAAGCGCTGCATCTCGGCCGGCGGGTAGTGGACCTTCTCCTGTGTCCACCCCTCGGGCAGCTCGAGCGTGAGGACGGTGGGGATCAGGTAGTCGTAGGTGGGCTTGTTGCTGTTGACGTGCCACTCCGCCTCGATGGTCACCAGGGCGGCGACGCGAGCGGCGGATCCCGCGTCATACGCGGTACGGTCGGCGTTGAGGACGAGCGACGCCTTCTGCTCCGGCTTGAGCTGCGCCGCCCCCCCGGCAAAGGCGAGCAGGCAGAGAAAGGGCGTCAGCCAACGGGTCGGTTTCATGATGGGATCTCCCCCTGCGCGGAAACAGGCGGTGGGGGTATTTTATTCGCTGGGGGACGCCCGATCCCGCCTGTCCTGCTGGAACGAGCCTCGTCCGCGCCGCCGGGCCCCTCACTCCCCCTTCCCCCTCTCTCCCGCCGCACACCCAGCCCCCGGGAGAGAGGGGGTTGGAAAAAGCGGTTTTTTTCAGTCTCCCTCCTCGCCCGGGAGGGTGGGCGTGAGGCGGGAGAGGAGGGCCGGGGAGGTGAGGGGCCAGGCGGCGCGGCCACCGCTCGTATCGGCGAAGACAGCGGGATCGGCATCGGGAGGGTCCAGTGATACCATCCGCCGCCGTGAAGCTCTCCCATCGCGCTTCCTCGATCGGCGAGTCCGCCACGCTGCGGGTCTCGCGGCTCGCCTCCGAGCTCAAGGCCCGGGGGGAGTCGATCGTCGATTTCGGCGCCGGCGAGCCTGATTTCCCCTCGCCGGCGGTGGCCGTGGACGCCGCCTGCTGCGCTCTCACCGAGGGCTTCACCAAGTACACGCCGGGCAGCGGCATCCCCGAGCTGCGCGCCGAGGTGGCCGAGGAATACCGGCGGCGCTATGGCTCGCCGTGGACGGGCGCGCAGTCGGTGATCACCGTCGGCGGCAAGGCGGCGCTCTTCGAGCTCGCGCTGGCCGTCTTCGAGGAGGGGCAGGAGGTGGTGATCCCCTCCCCCTGCTGGGTCAGCCTGCCCGAACAGGTGCGCTTCGCCGGCGCCCGTCCCGTCGAGGTCCCGACCTCGGTGGACGACGGCTTCCGCATCCACGCCGGGCCGCTCCTCGACGCCGTCGGCGAGCGCACGCGCGCCATCCTCCTCAACGCCCCCTGCAATCCCACCGGCGGCGTGGTGGCGGCCGAGGACCTGCGCCGGATCGTGACCTTCGCCGCCGAGCGCGGCCTGCTGGTGATCTCGGACGAGACCTACGCCCGCTTCGTCTACGACGGCGTGCCGCACGCCAGCGCCGCGGCCCTCGCCGCCGAGTTTCCGGAGACGGTCGTCCTCGTGGGCTCGTTCTCCAAGACCTACTCGATGACCGGCTGGCGGATCGGCTATCTGCTCGGCCCGCCGGCTATCGTGCGCGCCGTCGAGATCATCCAGAGCCACGCCACCTCGAATCCCACCTCCTTCGCCATGGTGGGCGCCCTCAAGGCGCTGCGCTGCGCCGAGTCCTACGTGGAGACGATGATCGCCGAGTACCAGGCGCGGCGCGAGATGCTCATCCCCCGCCTCAACGAGCTGCCGGGGTTCCGCTGCCGTCCGCCGGACGGCGCGTTCTATGCCTTTCCCCACGTCGCCGCCTGCTACGGGCCGGGCCGGCAGGGCTCCGTCGAATTCACCGAGTTCCTGCTCGAGCAGGCGGGCGTCATCGTGGTCCCCGGCGCCGCCTTCGGTGCGGACGAGCACATCCGCCTCTCCTTCGCCTGCTCGCGCGCGGAGCTGGCCGAGGGATTGCAGCGCATGGCGGCGGTGCTGAAGTAGCGAGTTCTCGCAGCCGGGGCCCCCACCCAGGGCGGCCACATAGGGCCGCCCCTACAGACCCCATGGATTGAAATCAACCTTGTACGCATGACGCACCGGAATCAGGAAGGCCACAGAACGATCTGTAGGGGCGGCCCTATGTGGCCGCCCTGGGCGGGGGACGGCTCGCGGGTATACTCGCCCCGTTGAGACGACTCCTTTTTACGGAGGAATCATGAAGAAGCCTCTTGAATCGTTCTGCTTGGTCGTCTTGCTCCTCGTCCTTGCGCTGATTCCATCTCCGGCGTCCGCCCAGAAAACCGCCAAGAAAACGGCCGCCGCGCCGCCGACCGCGGCGGCGGCCGGGAAGTTCCTCGACGACGCGCAGAAGCGCCTGCTCGTTCTCGCCATCGATTCGCAACGGGCGCAATGGGTGCAGTCCAACTTCATCACTCTCGACACCGAGGCCATCGCCGCGCGGACCAACGAGGCCCTGCTCACCGCCAGCGTCGATCTGGCCAAGCAGGCAACGCGGTATGACGGCGTCAAGCTGCCGGCGGACCAGCGGCGGCAGATGGACCTGCTCAAGCGCACCCTGGTGCTGGCGTCGCCCAGCGATCCCGCCAAGACGGCGGAGCTGGCGCGCCTCGCCGCGTCGCTCGAAGCCGACTACGGCTCGGGCAAGTACTGCCCGCCCGGCGGCGGCGAGTGCATGGGCCAGTCCGAGGTCGAGGAGTTCATGCGCACGCACCGCGACGCGAAGGAGCTGCTGGACGTCTGGGTCGGCTGGCACGCCATCGGCGCGCCGCTGCGCGACGACTTCCGCCGGCTGGTGGAGGTCGCCAACGAGGGCGCCCGCGAGCAGGGCTACAAGGACACCGGCGCGCTCTGGCGCGACAAGTACGACATGCCGCCCGACGCCTTCGCCGCCGAGCTCGACCGGCTCTGGGGCCAGGTCAAGCCGCTCTACGACTCGCTCCATTGCTACGTGCGGGCGAAGCTGAACGAGAAGTACGGCGACGCCATCGTCCCGCCGGACAAGCCGATCCCGGCGCACCTGCTCGGCAATCCGTGGGCCCAGGACTGGGAGCACATCTACGACGAGCTGGCGCCGCCCAATGCCGATCCCGGCTTCGACCTGACGAAGCTCCTGCAGGCCAAGAAGGTCGATTCCAAGGGGATGGCCAAATACGCCGAGAACTTCTTCATCTCGCTCGGCTTTCCGCCCCTGCCGGAGACTTTCTGGGAGCGCTCGCTGTTCACCAAGCCGCGCGACCGCGACGTCGTCTGCCACGCCAGCGCGTGGGACCTCGACTACAAGGACGACCTGCGCATCAAGATGTGCATCCAGATCAACGACGAGGACTTCAACACCATCCACCACGAGGAGGGGCACAACTTCTATCAGCGGGCCTACAACACGCTGCCCTTCCTCTACCAGGACAGCGCCAACGACGGCTTCCACGAAGCGGTGGGGGATACCATCGCCCTCTCCATCACGCCCGAGTACCTGAAGCAGATCGGCCTCCTCGACCAGGTGCCCGATCCGTCGAAGGACGTGGGTCTGCTGATGAAGAAAGCCCTGGACAAGGTGGCCTTCCTGCCCTTCGGCCTGGTCATCGATCAATGGCGCTGGAAGGTGTTCTCCGGAGAGATCAAGCCCGAGGACTACAACCAGGCGTGGTGGGAGCTGCGCCTCAAGTACGGCGGCATCATGCCGCCCGTGCCGCGCACGGAGAAGGACTTCGATCCCGGCGCCAAGTACCACGTGCCGGCGAGCGTGCCGTACATGCGCTACTTCCTCGCCGACATCCTGCAGTTCCAGCTCCACCGCGGGCTCTGCCAGGCGGCCGGCTTCCAGGGACCCCTCAACCGCTGCTCGATCTACGGCAACAAGGCAGCGGGAGCGCGCCTCGCCAAGATGCTGGAGATGGGCGCCAGCCGTCCGTGGCCGGATGCCCTCGAGGTGGTCACCGGCCAGAGGCAGATGGACGCCACCGCCATCCTCGACTACTTCGCGCCCTTGAAGACCTGGCTCGACGAGCAGAACAAGGGCCGGAAGTGCAGCTGGTAGCTGCGCCTAGAAGCAGACGTCGACGCAGTCGAACCGCGGGTCCGAGATGCAGCAGTTCGTGATGGGATTGTACGTCGGTTTGCACAACCCTGGGATCCCATCGCACGGGCTCGAAGCGGCAGCCTGATCCTGGCTGAAGGCCGCCGTCAGGGACAGCAGGACCGCGAGCACCAGCGCGAGCTTACAGAGCTTCACCTTCATTTTCGTCCTCCTTCCGGGCGGAGCAGGATATTGCCCGCTTCCATAAGGAAGGGTGCTCCTCACCGGCCCTGCACGCGCCGCCAAGGTCCAGCGTTCATTACAGGATGGCCCGCGTTATGCTCTGTCCATGGCCGAGGACGCGCTGCCGGACTGGGAACGCCTGCTCAGCGCCGAACGTCATCTTCAGGCGCTGGTGCCGGGCACCGTGCTCGTTGGGGGTACGGCCGCGGCTCTTCACGCCCGGCATCGCGTCAGCTTCGACGGCGATCACGTCGTGTCAGATCTGGCAGACCGGTTCGATCAGGTGCTGGCCGACCTCGAGGCTGCCGCGGGTTGGGAGACTTCGCGCGTTCGCCGACCGGTTCTCATCCTGGGCCGCCTCCAGGGCGTCCTCACCGGGATCCGTCAACTCCGCCGGGTTCGGCCTCTGGAAACCGAGGAGATCGCCGGGCTGCAGGTGCCGACGCTCGCGGAGATGGCGCGCATCAAAGCGTGGCTGCTCGCGACTCGCGACACGACCCGCGATTATCTCGACACCGTGGTGTTGTTCGAGCGCCTTGGGGAGGACAAGGTGCGAGAAGCGCTCTCCACGCTCGACGAGATCTATCCTCAGTCCAACGGCGCCTCGGTGCTGTCCGAGGTGACCGAACGATTGGGAGAGGCCAAACCCGCCGATTCGGCGGAGATCGACCTGACAGCCTACCGAGGTCTGCAGCCGCCCTGGAATGACTGGTCCTACCTCGCCGAGCGCGGCCGATATTGGGCGCAGGTGCTGGCCCGATTACTCTTCAAGCGCGAGGAGAAGGAATGAGCCGTTTCGATCTGGCCCAATCGCAGGCGCTCTGGAACCGCAGCCATCTGGATCTGGAGAGCGACGAGGTGCTGGCCCAGATCCTCGATCGCGGCGAGTTGGAGGCTTGGCGCGAGATCTATCGGCTGGCCTCCGGAACTGACGATGATGCCGCACGGCTCCGACACCGCATCCTGCGCCTTTGCCAGACCGTTCCTCTTTCGTTCCCGCACCTGTTCATCGCCGCCATGGGCGCTCTCGGCGAATCGATCGAGCCTTATCCGGACGTACCGCCGCCCGCGGACGATCTGGCCTGATCGCCGATGAGCGAGAATTTTGCCGACGACGTCCTCAACTCGCTGACGGCCAACATCGCCGTCCTGGATTCGCGCGGCGTCATCATCGCCGTGAACGAGGCGTGGCGGCGCTTCGCCCGGGAGAACCACGGCGACGGTGGGGCGTTCTATGTCGGCGCGAACTACCTGACGGTCTGCGAGGGTGAGGAAACGGCGGCGGCGGCGCTGCGCGGCATCCAGGAGGTGATGCGGGGCGAGCGCGACGACTTCACCCTCGAATACCCCTGTCATTCGCCGACTGAGGAACGCTGGTTCCTTCTCCGGGTGACGCGCTTCTCGCGGGAAGCCGCCGCCAGCTTCGTCGTCGCGCACGAGAACATCACCGCGCGCAAGCGGGTGGAGGACGAGCTGCTGCGCGCCAAGCAGGCCATCGAGCAGGCCAACCGGGAGCTTCAGGAGGCGCTCTCGCGCGAGCAGGTCTGGGCCCGCGTGGATGCCTTGACCGGCGCGCTCAACCGCCGTTATTTCTTCGATCTCGCCGAGCACGAATTCGCCGTCGCCAGACGGTACCATCACCCGCTCTCCGTCATCCTCTTCGACGCCGATCATTTCAAGCAGATCAACGACACGCGGGGGCACCAATGCGGTGACGAGGTGTTGAAGAGGATCGCCGGCATCGCGCAGCGCCACTTGCGCGAGGCCGACCTGCTGGCGCGTTATGGCGGCGAGGAGTTCATCGTCCTGCTCCCCGAGAGCGCCGCCGGGCAGGCCGCCGTCGTCGCCGAGCGCATTCGCCTCAACATCGCCGCGGAGCGCATGCAGACGAGCCAGGGAGAGGTGGGGATGACCATCAGCGCCGGCATCGCGGACGTGCTGCCCGGGGAGGACACCCTGGACCGGCTCATCCAGCGCGCGGATCAGGCGCTCTACGCGGCCAAGCAGGCGGGGCGCAACCGCAGCGTGCTCGCCTCGTGACGGCGAGACCGACCTGTCGCCGCCCGCGGACGATCTGGTTTGACAGGGCGGCAAGACCAGGGCGGCCACATAGGGCCGCCCCTACAGATCCTCCTGCGGCCGTCCTGGTCTGGTGCGTTATCGGATCCGGGATCGATTTTCTCTGCGAAACCTGTAGGGGCGGCCCTATGTGGCCGCCCTGTCTGCGGAAGGTTCACCGCTCGTCTCCGTCTTACCCCGTCTCGCTCCGCCGCCGGTAATGACGCCGCGCCTTGGCGCGGTTGCCGCAGCTCTCCATCGAGCACCAGCGGCGCGAGCGGTTGCGGCTGCGGTCGAGGAAGAGCCAGGTGCAGGACGTGCCGGCGCACTCGCGCACCTGTTGGCGATCCTCGGAGGTGAGCAGCTCGGCCGCCGAGCGCAGGACCGGCCACAGCGGCGCCGCCAGCGAAGCGTCCCGCGCGGCCCACGCCCAGACGAGATCGCCCCCCCGCCGCTCGAGACGGAGATGGGAAAACGCCTCCGGCAGCTCGGCGTTCAGGCGCTCCAGATCGGAATCCGCCGGCGCCCGCTCGGCCGCGAGGGCCGAGAAAACGGCGTAGAGGCTCTCCCGCACGCCGCGGCTCCGCGCCAGCGCGGTCTCGGCCGCCCGCGGAGCCTCCGCCGCGCGGCTGGAGAGGCCCGTCTCCTCGCCGGCGCTGAGCAATCCCGTCTGCCGCGCGAAGGCCAGGAGATCCTCGTACGTCCGCAGATGATCGCTCTCCGGCCGTCCCCGGTCGCTCCAGGTGTTGGCGAAGTCGAGACAGAGGGCGCCGCCCGAGAGCTCGAACGTATGGCTGTGCTGCTCCTCCACGGCTCCATTCTAACCTATAAAAAGGGCTTGACAGGTGAGATTCTCTGGATTAGATTAACCGGTATGAACAGGATAGGGAGTTAGAAAGGAGCCGTGATGAGCCAAGTCGAGAGCCTCGCCGATCAACTGGAGCGCGCGTTTCGTGGGGGAGCCTGGCATGGGCCGGCGGTGGCCGAGACGCTGGCCGGGATCGATGAGACGGCCGCCGCGGCGCGGCCGCTCCCGGGAGCGCATACCATCTGGGAGATCGTCCACCACCTGACCGTGTGGAACGACGTACCGCGCCGCCGCCTGGATGGCGAGCGGCTGCAGAACCTGCCGCCGGAGCGCGACTGGCCGCCGGTCCACGACACCTCCGCCGAGGCCTGGCGGGCGGCGCTCGCGGCGCTGGAGGAGGCCCACGCCGCGTTCCATGCCCGCGTCCTGGAGGCCGCCGACGAGCAGCTCGACGATCCGGTGACCGGCAGCGAGTCCACGGTGCGGGGTACGATCTTCGGCGTCCTGCAGCACAACGGCTATCACGCCGGCCAGATCGCGCTGTTGTGCAAGGCGCCGGGAGAAAGGACATGACCACGCTCGAAGCCGTTCGCGACGAGCTTCTCGATCGCCGCGAGCACCTGGCCCACATGGCGGTGACGGTGCGCGAGAACCAGCTCGTCGAGCTGCTGCAGCAGGTCGACAGCGCCCTCGAGCGCCTCGACGGCGGCACCTGGGGGCAGTGCGCCGTCTGTCTGGGGAAGGTCGAGGAGGGCCGGCTGGAGGCGGATCCGCTGGTGACCGTCTGCATCGAATGTCTTTCCCCCGCCGAACGGAAGGCCCTGGAGCGGGACCTGGAGGCGGCGGCGCGCGTGCAGGCCGCTCTCCTGCCGCCGCGCCGGCTCCAGTACGACGGCTGGGAAGTGTCGCTGCTCTGGGAGCCGCTCGGACCCGTCTCCGGAGATCACTACGACCTGCTGCGTCCGCGCCGCGAGGACGAGCCGCTGCACCTGGTGGTGGGCGACGTGGCCGGCAAGGGCGTCTCCGCTTCGCTGATCCAGTCGCACCTGCACGCGCTGTTGCGCGTCCTGGCGGCTCCCGAGCTGTCCCTCGCCGGGCTGCTCTCCCGCGCCAACCGCCTGTTGTGCGAGGTCACCCTCCCGGCCGCCTACGCGACGCTGCTGGCGGCCCGGCTCTACCCCGGCGGCCGCCTGGAGCTGGCGAGCGCCGGACATCCGCGGCCGCTCCTCGCCGACCGCCGCGGCGTGCGTCCCGTCGAAGGCGCCGGTCTGCCGCTCGGGCTCTTCTGCGAGGCCGAGTACACCGCCCGCGACATCGAGCTCGCGCCCGGCGACACCCTCCTCTTCTACACCGACGGCTGGACCGAGGCGACGACGGACGAAGAAGAGTACGGCATCGGCCGCGCCGCCGCCGTCCTGCGACGGGTGAAAAACCGACCGCTGGACGAGATCCTCGCCGCCTGCCGGAAGGACATGGAGGAGTTCCTGAACGGCGCGCCGCGCGTGGATGATCTGACGCTGCTGGCGCTGCGGCGAGTGGAATGAGTCGGCGGGGTGTCGATCCTGGTCGATCCTGAAAGGCAGGGCGGCCACATAGGGCCGCCCCTACAGATCGTTCTGTGGTCGATTTGGGTTTGGTGCGTTGCGGGTGAGAGGTCGATTTACTCGATGCGACCTGTAGGGGCGGCCCTATGTGGCCGCCCTGTCTTCGTTTCCTCTGCCATACATGCCTCACCCTTCCTTGATGAAGAACGTCGCCGTGCCCGTCCCCGTATTGCCCGTGCTGAGTTGCACAGCCGTGAAGACCGCCTGGTAAAAACCGGTGGCGCCGGCGGGCACGGTGTACGAGCCAAAGTAAAGGCTGGGAACCGCGCCGGGGAGCTCCAACTTGACGATCTCCAGGGGAGGCTGGCCTACGGGCCCGATCGCCGCCGTAACCGCGAAATCGGAGGGAATCCAGGGCTCGCCGTCGGCGATCGGGCAGCCGCACATCATCGTCACGTTCGCCTGGAGGGGAACGGTGTAGGGGAGAGAGGTGATCGCCAGGTGCGTGGCCGGCTCCATCACCTGCACCAGGAGACCCGGGATCTCGACGACGAAACCCGGCGGCTCGTCGAGGCTCTGGCCGGGCACGATCCACTGCGTCGTGGTCACCCGGTGGGCCGACTGCAGCCCGCCGAGCGGACCGTAGGCGGTGATCTCCAGCAGCGTCGGCCGGGAGATCGCGAGATCGGCGGTCAGCCCCGAGGTGGTGCCGTCCGCGGAGAGCCACGAGACCAAGTACGGTCCGTTGGGCGAGGACGGCGGCGTCACGATCGTGTTGAGCGAGGCGCCGGCCGAGTACTCGTTCGACAGATTGCCGGAGTCCGTCCCCAGAGCGAGTCCGCCCGCCAGCCGCTCGCCGGTCTGAGCATCGCGGATCGTCACCTCCGAGCCGCCGATGTCATCCGCCAGGAACTTGCCTCCCTTCGCCTGCACCCGCACGAGGATCGAGGTGGTCGCGGCCATGTCCTGCTCCTTTAGCAACGCGCGCAGCGTCTGGTTGTACCGATAGCGGCCGGATTTTACGCCACGGGACCCTACTCGCTGCGCAGCACCCGCGCCGGATCGACGCGCGAGGCGCGCAGGGCCGGTATGAGGCTCGCCAGGACCGCCGTCGTCACGAGCAGCAAGGCCACGCCCGCGAAGGTCGCCGGATCGGACGTGCCGACGCCGAAGACGAGCCCGGCGAGGAACTTTCCGAGCCATAGCGCGGCGAGAGCGCCGAGCACCGCGCCGGCCGCGATCAATCCGATCCCCTGCCCGAGCACCGCGCGGCTCACCTGTTGCGCCCGCGCGCCGAGCGCCATGCGCAGGCCGATCTCCTGGCGCCGCTGCATCACCGAGTAGCTGATGACGGCGTAGAGGCCGACCGCCGCGAGCACCAGCGCCAGCGCGGAGAAGGCGCCGAAGAGCGCCATGGCGAGCCGGCGGTCCGCCAGCCGGGAGCCGACGATGTCCTCCAGGGTCTGGACCTCGGCGATCGGCTGGTCCCGATCGAGCGAGTAGACCACCTCCCGCACCCGCGGCACCAGGGCCAGCGGATCATCACCCGCCGCGCGCAGGAGGAGGAACATCCCGGTGTCCGAGGTGTCCGGTCGCTGCGCGTGCGGAATGTAGATCGTCGGCGCGGCCGGCTCGCTGAGCGCCCGTTCCCGCACGTCCGCCACGACGCCGACGATCTCCTGCAGGCCGGTCGTACCCCACCCGAAGTCGACCCGCCGGCCGAGCGGATTCTCGCCGGGGAAGTAGCGGCGGGCGAGCGCCTGGTTGATCATGACCACCGCCGGAGCGCCCGCCACGTCCCGCTCGTCGAAGGCGCGGCCGTCGAGGAGCCGTGTGCCCAGCACGTCGAAGTAGCCGAGGGTGACGATCCGCTTGCTGGCGACCGGCGCCGCGTCTGGAGGGAATGTGCGGCCCTCGATGGCGAAGGGGCCGTTGGCGTCGCCCGCCAGCGGTGGATTGGTGGCGAAGGCCACGCTGCGCACTCCCGGTAGGGCGGCGAGGCGCTGGCGCAACTCGCGGAAGAACTCGGCTTGCTGGTGCCCTTCGGGATAGCGGCTGTACGGCAGATTGAGATAGGCGCTCATCACATGCTCGGCGTCGAAACCCTTGTCGACGGCGAGCAGGCGGTCGAGGCTGCGGATGAGCAGGCCGGCGCCGATGAGCAGCGCGAACGAGAGCGCCACCTCGGCCACGACCAGCACCGCGCGGAGACGGTCGCGGGCCGGGCCGCCGAGGGAGCCCTGGGCGCCGACCTTCATCACCTCGCCGAGGACGGGGCGCGAGACGCGCAGCGCCGGCAGCAGCCCGAAGAGCAGGCCGGTGAGCAGGGAGAGAAGGAGCGCGAAGCCCAGCAGGCGCGCGTCGACGGCGGCTTCGGCGAGCCGCGGCACCATGGGTCCGAGGGCGCGCAGACCGGCGACGCCTGCCCAGGCCACGAACGCCCCGACGGCTCCGGCCAGCAGCGCCAGCAACAGGCTTTCGGCGAGAAGCTGCCGCACGATGCGCCCGCGAGCGGCGCCGAGGGCGGCGCGGATGGCGATCTCCCGCCGCCGGCCGGCCGAGCGCGCCAGCAGCAGGTTCGCCACGTTCGTGCAGGCGATGAGGAGCACCATGCCCGCGGCCCCCGCGAGAGCGATGAGGAGCGGCCGGGAGTCGCCGATCACGATCCGTTCCAGAGGCTTGATGCGGATGCCGTGTTGGGTGATCCCCGCCTGCTGCAGCCGGCGGGCGAGCGCCGCGACGCGCTCCGCGGCCTGGGCCATGGGCAATCCGGACCGCAGCCGGCCGACGACGTCGAGAAAGTGCATCGCGCGGGGAGTGACCTCCTCGTTGAGACGCAGGGGGACCCAGAGGTCCGCCCGCCGCGCCGCCGCCAGGTGGGTGGGAACGATCGAGCGCGGCCCGCCGGAAAAGACGCCGATCACCGTAAAGGGCACGCCTTCCAGCGTGATCGCACGCCCCACGACGCCCGGCTCGCCGCCGAAGCGGCGCCGCCAGAGACCTTCGCTCAGCATCGCCACCCGCGGCGCGCTGCGCGCGTCCTCGCCCGGCGCGAAAGTGCGTCCAGCAAGGGGGGCGACGCCCAGCAGCCGCGGCAGGACGGCCGACATCTGCACGGCGGGGAGCGTCTCCGGCTCGCCCGCGCCGGTGAGCGTCAGGGTGGTGGTGAAGTAGGCTCCGAGGTCGGCGAAGACGTCCGTGGCCTGCTGCCAATCCGCGTACTCGGGAAAGGATGCCGGTGACTCGTCCTGCCTCTGCAGATCGGCGACCGCGACGAGCCGTTCGGGCTCGGGATAGGGGAGGGGCCGCAGCAGCGCGGTGTCGAGCACGCTGAAGATCGCCGTCGTCGCGCCGATGCCCAGCGCGAGCACCAGCACGACGGCGGCGGTGAAGCCGGGGCTCAGCCGCAGCCTGCGGATGCCGTAGCGGATGTCCTGCGCCAGCTCGCTCAAGATCTCGGTCCTCCTCTCCATGCGTAGGCGGCGGGTGTCGTGCCGGCGCAGCCAGCGCCGGACCTTCTCCGGGTCGCCGAAGCGCGCCACCGCCTCCTCGTGCGCCGCCGCGGGAGACCGGCCGGCGTCCAGGAAGTCGCGCTCCCGCATCTCCAGGTGGAAGCGCAGCTCGTCGTCGATGTCCGCCTCGATGTTCGGGCCCCAGAAGCGGAGATACCGGCGCCAGCGTGGCTGCTCGCGCACCGCCGGCAGCCCTCAGACGACGGACGGCTCGGCTTCGAGCACCACCATGACGGCGCGGGCGAAGCGCATCCACACCGAGGCGTCGGCGTGCAGATGCCGCCGGCCGTCCTGGCTGATCGCATAGAACCGTGCGCGGCGGTTGTGCTCCGAGAGCCCCCACCGCGACTCCACGAACCCGCGGTCCTCCAGCCGCCGCAGGGCCGGATACAGCGAGCCCTCCTCGATCTGGAGGATGTCGCCGGTGATCTCCTGGATCCAGCGAGCGATCCCATACCCATGCCGCTCCTCAATGGCGAGAGCCTTGAGGATCAACAGGCCCAGCGTGCCCTGCAGCAGGTCTCCGTTGTTGCTTGCCATGCCCAAGCTCCTATGTCTCCATGGGAGGATACATCTCCTTCCCATAGTCTTGCAAGGGAAGAGAGAGGGGCGTTGGCGACGATGGGATGCAACGTAGGGCGGCCACATAGGGCCGCCCCTACAGATCGTTCTGCGGCCGTCTTGATTCTGGTGCGTCATGCGGACGGGGTTGGTTTCAATTCATCTGGCCTGTAGGGGCGGCCCTATGTGGCCGCCCTGTTCACGTTACGGCTCGATTTTCATGGGTCCATCTCTAAGACGAACTGGCGAACGATGACGCTGCACGCGTGCATCGTCCCGTTGTACGGATAGCGAGCGGCGTTGCAAGCGTGCAACGGCTTTTTTAGCCGTGCAGCACCCCGTTGTACGCGTGTAACGGGCCGCTGCACGAGTCCAACGCCTCGCTGCACGCCTGCGGCCGGCCGTTGTCCGCGTGCAGCGCTCCCTTGTTCGCATACAACGTTCCCTTGCACGCATGCAACGGCCTGTTGCAAGCGTGCAACGGCTTTTTTTACCCGTGCAACGCCTTGCTGCATGCGTGCACCGCCTCATTGCGTGTGTACAGCGGACCGTTGTACGCATGCAACGTCTCATTGCAAGCGTGCAACGGCGCGTTGCACGCATACAACGGCCCATTGTCCGCGTGCAGCGTCTCGTTGCATGCGTGCAATGCCGGTCGCGAGGCGTGCAACGGCGAGTGAACGGCCTTCTCTGGCGGCCGGCAGGCGTTCCTCGGACCTTGCTACCGAGACAGGGCGGGTTGCAGGGGACCGCGTAAGATGAGAAGCTGGAAAAAGGCGGGGGCGTGCACGAACACGCCCCCGCTGACGAGGGACTACTTCGTCGTCTCAGGGGAAGGCGCCGGGCTCGGCGAGTCCGGCGCCTTCGCGTTCGGGTTCTCAGGCGGCTTGGTGACCGCCTTGCGAACCCGTCCACGGAACGGCTGGACCCCCCACTCGACCAGCTTCTCGTTGTCGGCTCCGAAGCGCTCGATGGCTGCGGTCCGCATCAGATCCACCACCTTCTGCCCCTCGCGGAGGGTCTTCCGCAGCGTCTTGGAGGCCTCCTGCTTGGCGGCGGTGAGGGCGCCCTGCTGTTGAGTCAGGCTCCGCGCCTGCTCGATCAGCGCTCTCAGCTTGGCGAGAGGCGCCTCCATGTGTGGGACCTCCGCGGCGTTGGCCTGCTGGGCCGCCGCCACTTCATCCCAGCCGTTGAGGACGTTCAGATACCTGCGTAGACGGGCCATACTTCACTCCTTTCTCGATTCCGGCGGCCGTCATGGACGCCGGCGGTGCCCGGTTTGGACATCCGCATGAGTCTCCGGTAGGAGCGCGGAAAGCGTCCAAGGCCCTCTGCGAACGCCTGGTTACCGCCCCCAGCGAGGTACGCTTTCGGCTAAAAAGTTATCGAAAGGGGCTACAAGCGTGGGAAATGGCCGCGCACATACGCTCAGCTAGTGCTTAGCGGCGTAAGTTAGCGATATAACGCTTCGGCGAGACCGGATGGACTTCTGCCGTGGTCCATTCGAACGGTTCTGCGGTCTCGTTATGCGCCTCAATGAAGCGGTCGATCGCGTCGCGCAGTTCCGCCGGT
>JBKPTH010000052.1:0-85573 GCA_046765915.1 Acidobacteriota bacterium
GCTCGGCCAGAGGGTCGTCTGCGCAGCCCTCAAGCTCAGGCGTCTGTTTCTCATCCCGGCCCTCGCCCAGGAGGTGCTCGTTTGAAACGTGACCTCAAATTCGTGCCAATTTGACGAAGATCTCCCTCGTAAGGGACTAATGCACCTTCAACTGCCACACCCCCTGCCCCTGCGTGGCGGCGTAGAGGACGCCCCTCTCCGGCACGTAGACGAGGTCGGCCACGTTGACGTTCGGCAGTCCCGCCGCCGGCAGATGCCAGACGCCTGAGCTCTTCTGCTTCTGCACTACGCCGTAGTCGTTGCCGACGTAGATCGTGCCCCCCTCGGAGACGACGATCGAGTTGGCCGGGATGTCGCCGTAGCCGTTGTTCTTCTGCCCGTCGAGCAGCGTGAACGCGACCGTCCCCGCCCCCGCATCGTAGCGGATCTCGAAGACGTGCCCGGGCGTCGCCGGCGTCTTCGAGCTGTAGCCGCTGTAGCTGATCCAGGCGTGGTTCGCGTCCTCGGGATCGACGAAGATCGCCGTCGGGAAGCGCGGCGGATCGTTGGCCGCCAGGCTGTCGAGACGGGTGAAGGTGACGGCCGCGGCGGTCGGGTTGTCGGCGTTCTTCGAGATGAAGACGCGGCCCGTGCTCGTCGCCGACCACAGCGTGTTGGTGTCGTTCTTGCCGCGCTCGACGACGGAGATGTGGCCGCCGGCGCGGTCGCCGTACACCGCGTTGGTCAGCCGGCCCGTGGCGCCCGGATTGCCCAATGCCTTGAAGTCGTCGCAGATGTCCGTCGCCGGCTCATAGGTCCCGTCCCCGTCGAGGTCGCCGTCGCCGGTCCACACGTTGCAGTGCAACTCGACGGCCGCCGGCGGGAAGACCGTGCTGTAGCCGTGGTTCATCGAGCGGAAGACGTGCTCGCGCCCGGTCCAGATCCAGCCCGGCACCACCGGATCCGTGATCGCGGCGGCGATGAACGGCGAGGCCTCGCCGCCGTTGATGACGATCAGCGTGTCGGAGATCCAGATCGTATCGGCCTGGTTCTGCGGCGTATGGCTCACCTCGAGCTGGCCCTGCTGCCAGCCGGTCAGCCGGAAATTCGGATCGCCGCCCACGGCGTCGAAGGCGTTCTGGCCGCCGTCGGCGATGTTGGCGTTGACCCAGGTGTCCTTGTCGCCGAGCGTCTCCCACGAGCCGTTGTCCTGCGTGCCACCGGCGATGCGGTCCGGATTCTTCTTGTCGTACTCGATCTCATAGAAGTGGAGCGTCCGCAGGCCGCGGTTGATCGCCTCCAGCTTCTGCGGCACCCGCGACAGCATCATCCTGCAGAAGGCGATCCGCGATGCGATCGCGAACGAGTGCGGCGGCGCCGTGCAGTCGCCGGAGTCGTCGACGAACACGCCGTTCGAACGCACCACGCCGCCGTCGCCGAAGTCGAAGAACTGCTGCCAGTTGTTGGGGTTGGTGAGCAGCGCATGGTGATCCGGATGCAGGGCGCCCGGGAAGGCGCTGTCCGAGTCGTCCTCCGTCATGTCCGTGAACGACGCGCCGGCGTTCGTCGACACCACGACGGCGCGGCCGTTGGAGCGGCCGGTCCCGGTGTTGTTATCGTTGTACTGGTTGCACCCCGAAAGATAGACGATGTCGGCGTTGGCGCCCGCCACGCCGTTGCCGGCCGGCGCGTAGACGTAGTTGTCGTACGTGCACTGGCCGTCGCAATAGCCGGCGCTCGAGAAGCCGGGCGTGTCCGCCGTCAGGTTCGTCAGATTGATCCAGCTCGCCGCGACGGCCGCGGCGCTCGGACTGCGCACGGAGTCGTTGCGGCGGAACCGCGCCGTCACGCCGCCGCCGCCGGCGCCGACGTACATACGGGTCTCGCCGTTGGGCAGCGCCACCACGTCGAACTCGTCGCGCTCGTTGGCGCTCGCCGTGGGGCCGACGACGGCCATGATCTGCTCCCACGTCCCGGGATCGCCGTTCGACCGCGAGCGCCAGATGCCGCGGGCGAGGAACGAGGCGTAGACCGTGTTCGGATCCACGGGATCGATCTTCACCCGGCGGGCGCCGCGCGGCGAGCACGGCGCCGTGTTGGCGGAGACGACGTCCGGCGTCGATGCCGTGCACAGAGCGGTGGCGCCCTGGTTCACCAGCTCCCAATGCTTGCCTTCATCCTGCGACCGCCAGAGGCCGAAGTGCGGCGCGCCCGGGACGAGCGAGTCCGTGCCGCCGCAGCAGGTGTTCGAGATGCCGCGGACGGCGCGGCCGGAGGCGGCGAAGATCGTCTGCGAGTCGCCCGGCTTCACCGCGATCGAGCCGACGCCGCGGCCGAAGAAGCTCTCCGCGCCCAGCGGCCCCTTCCAGGACTGGCCGCCGCTCTTCGAGAGGTACACGCCGACGCCCACCTCGCAGCCGCTGCCGCAAGCGTTCGGCTCGCCCGTGCCCGCCCAGATCGTCTTGTGGTTCGCGTCGTTCGGGTCGAGCGCGAGCGAGGAGACGCTGTTCGACTCGAACGTGCCGGAGACGTACTCCCACGCCGGCCCTTCGTAGGCGCTGGTGGACGGGTCGTCCACGGCGAGGGCGTCCGCGGTGCGCCAGACGCCACCGTTGGCATTGGCGATCCACAGGGTGCAGTCTCCTGGCGTGCAACTCGGCGAGATGACCGCGTGTACCGTGCGGCCGCTGAAGTTCTGCGTGCCCGAGTTGTACACCGTGCGGTCGCGGTACGGGTTCGTGAGGTCGTTCACTCCGTTGGTGGGGCCCAACGGCTCCCACGCTCCGGTGCCTCCCGCCGGCCGCGCCTTCATGCCGAACCAGTCGTTGCGCGCCGTGGCGAAGGCTGAGAAGGGGGCCGGCCCGTCCCCCTGGCCGTCCGTGTTGTGCTCGAGCCAGTCCTGCTCGGCGAAGCCGCTCGGATTGTCCTCCAGGGAGGCCGCCCCGCCGGGTGAGAACGTCGCCATCGCAGCCATCTTGCGCGCCAACAGGGGCGAGACCTCGTCGCCACCTTCACTAACGGCTTTTGCCTGGGGCGCCGCGGCGCGCGGTGTCGCGCACGAGGCAGAGAGGAGAGGAATGACAAGTACGGCGAAGATTCCCAAAGACCATCCGAGCAGCTTCTTTCTCATTGTTCCTCCTAGCAGGGGTTGAAGCGAGGCAAAGTGGAACAGCCTTTGTGACACTGTTCGGGCGATTCGTCAAGAATCTTGACGCGAAGCGATATGTCTTTTCAACTATTGGAACAAATGCTGAGCCTGTGGCTGGGAGAAGCCGTTCTTCTTCCGGAGTGGCGCTCGGTGGATCCGGGGACAGGCGACCCTATTTCGGCGGGCTGGCGGGCGCCCCATTCTCCGCCGCTTCCAGCTCGATCTCCTTCCTCTCCGCATCCAGCTTCTCGGACTTCACCTCCTGCCGCAGGCGGCCGAAGGAGCTCATGTAGACGTTCGCCACGGCGACCAGGGCGAAGAAGGAGATGAGGTACCCGCGCCAGTCGTCGAGCAGCAGCCGGTAGCGGGTGAGGAGGAGGAAGAAGATCGTCACGTAATGGCTGAAGCAGTACTCGCAGGTGAGCAGATAGAAGAACTTCCGCCCGAACCAGCCGCGGGAGCTCCGGGACCGCCGGGAGAAGTACTCGCGGGGCTCGCGGAAGACCTCCTCGTGCGTCACCGTCCAGGCGACGCAGGCGATCGGCACGGCGAGTATCAGCAGCCAGACGATCTGGAAGAGCCAATGGGAGCTGTCGGGCGGGTTCATGCCGGCGGGGGCTGTGCAAGAAGGACGCCGATCCCGCCCCGCTCGGCCCGATCCTTGCTCACAGAAAACCCGCGGAGATCACACCGTGCTCACCTGGGACCCCCACGACCCCCGCCCCGACCGCGATCCCCGCGAGCCGGTCGATCACCCGAAGCGGGACGAGCCCTGGAACGATCCGGACGAGTCGCCGCTGGACGAGCCGCCCGTCGAAGACCCGCCGGGCTCTCCCGAGGAGGACGAGCCCGCGCGGCGCGATCCGGAGCCGAAAGAGCCGCCGCGGCAGGTCGCATTGATATAAATGTAGCGCGCAGGGAGCAGCCTGCGACCCGCATTTAGGTCCCTGCGACGCTCAGCGGCCAGAATGCGACCGACATTCAGCTCCCTGCGACATGCATTTTGGTGCCTGCGACGCCGCACGCACGTCCGCACGCTGGCGGGCGCGCTGATAGAGTACGCCGTCATGCTCCGCCGCCCGCGCACCGGCTCGACCCTCTGCCCCTCGTGCGGCAAGCTGGTGGGAGTCAACGACGAGGTCTGCCTCAACTGCGGGCGGAAGCGGCCGGGGATGTGGGGGCTCACCGCCGTCCTGCGCAACCTCGGCAAGGACATGGGCTTCGTGCAGGCGGTCATCGTGGGCACCGCCTTCCTCTACGTCGCCATGCTGGTCGTCGATCCCGGGGGCATCCGGATGGGCGGCCTGTTCTCCATCGGCTCCCCCAGCACGCAGAGCCTGCTGCGCTTCGGCGCGGCGGGGGCGTATCCGGTGTTCGGCCTGCACCGCTGGTGGACGCTGCTCTCCGCCGGCTGGCTGCACGGCGGCCTCCTCCACATCGGCTTCAACCTCTACTGGATCCGCATGCTCGCGCCGGAGACGGCCGAGCTCTACGGCGCCGGCCGGATGGTGATCGTCTACACGATCTCCTCGATCGCCGGCTTCCTCCTCAGCAGCGTCGTGGGGCTTCTCCTGCCTTTCCTCGGCGGAGCGGGCCTGACGGTGGGCGCCTCGGCGCCGATCCTGGGACTGCTCGGCGCCATGGTCTACTACGGCCGGCGCGTCGGCAGCAGCACCGTAGGACGCCAGGCCTGGTACTACGCCGTCTTCATGCTCGCCTTCGGGTTCCTGATGCCCGGCCGCGTGGACAACTGGGCCCACATCGGCGGCTTCGCGGGCGGCTATCTCGGCGGCATGCTGGTCGATCCGCGCCAGCCCGAGACGGGCAACCAAGTGGCGGTCGCGGTGGTCTGCCTGGTGCTCACCCTGGCTTCGATCGTGGCGTCGCTGGTGGTGCCGGTGCCGGTGTTGCTCAGCCCCTGAGTCGGGCATCGCTCATGCGAACGGCAGCGGCTTGATGCGGAGCCCGCAGGCCTGGAACATCCGCCGCAGGGTGATCGCCGTCTTGAACGCCGCCTCCCGCAGACGCGGCTCGCCTTCGCGGGCGAGGATGGCCACCGCGCTCAGGTGTTGCGCCGCTAGGAGCATGGCGGGAATGTCCGGAAACGAGCTCCATAGAGCCTCCGCCAGCGGTTCGATCTCGTCCGCCCGGCCTCTCTCGGCCAACACTAGCGCGAGATCCAGGGACACCAGCGCCGCCTCGGCCGGGCTCGGCTCATCGATGAGCTGCCGGCGTACCGACTCCAACACGTTCATCGCTTCCTCACGGTCTCCCAGCCTTGCGAGGGCCCTTCCTTCCCACGCATAGACCCGCAGCATCTCCGCCGGATCGTTCACGTGCGAGAAGAGCCGCCACGACTCCCTGAGCACTCTGCGGGCTCGCTCCCCCTGGCCGGCCTCGGCCATCAGGGCCGCCAGCGCGAGACCCGCTCGCAACGCCAGGTGCGGCCGTCCATCGCGGTCCATCTCGGCCCAGCCGCGGGCCAACACCGCGAGGGGATCTCCCCGCCCGCCCTCCTCCAGAAGGACGAGCCCGAGGATCGTCATGCAGGCTCCGACCTCGTAATCCATACCGTCCAGTCCGTAGAGACACGCCGTGTGCTGGAGGAGCGCCTGAGCCTCGTCGGCACGGCCCTGCTCCCAGCGCAGCAGCGCCAGGGTGCGGCAATAGAAGGCGCGCTCGATGCCGCCGTTGAGGAAGGGCACCGCCTTCGCCAGCAAGGAATCCGCGGCGCGCAGCCGGCCTTCCAACCGGCGGGCGTTGGCGCCGAGCGAGTAGGCGCGGGGCAGCGCCGCCGCCGCTTCCTCGTCGCCTTCGCCGAAGAGGCCCGCCAGCCGCGCCGCGAGGCGGGCCAGCTCGGCCGCCTTTGCGGGCTCCGCGAGCTGTGCGGCGTAGCTCTCCTCCAGGAGCCGCTCCAACAGCTCGAGACTGCGGAAGCGTGCCTGCCGCACCAGGCCGAGCCGCCGGCCGGATGCCGCCTGCATCAGCTCCGCGAACAGCCGCTCCACCGTCTCGGTCCGCCTGCGGGTCTCCTCGATCAGCTCCGGAGCGCTCTCCTCCAGCCGCGCCCACATGCCGGCGTAGAGCTCGTCGTAGGTCTCCTCCTCCTGCTGCGCGGCGCGCCGTCGGTCGAGCAGGCGCCGGATCGCCCAGCTTCGGCACGTGGCGCAGGTCAGCAGGTGGAGCAGACCGGTGGCGTCGTGCACGTCCTCGTTGCCGAAATCGGACATCTCGGAGGACACGTTAAAGTCCTTGCGCAAGGCCGTCCAGGGGGCGGCAAGAACTCCGTGGCCAAGCTGATGTTGGATCGCTTCGAAGCGCGAAATTTCAGGATGCGGTAACTCCGATGTCAAATCCACAGCACCGGGAGCGCTGTCTATTTTCAGAAACCGCGACTAGACTAGCCGAATGCCGAACGACGACTTCCCTCTGGGCGCCATCCTTGCGGTGCTGCGCATCGTGCGCGGCTGGAGTCAACTGGAGCTGGCCCAGGCCGCCGGCATGCGCTCGGGAACGATCTCTGAATACGAGCGTGGCAAGAAGAAGCTCCCGCTGCGTACCCTCGAGCGCCTCGCGGCCGTCATGGGTTACCCGGCCCCGATGATCGAACGCACCCGCGCCTTCATCCAGGAAGCGCGCTCGACGACGGGGGCCATCCAGCCGGGGGAGTCTCTCAGCCGGCAGATCGACACCTTCGCCGCGGACTTCGGGCGGTCGTACGAGGACTTCGCCCGCACCTGGCTGACCCGTTTCCTGGCCGAAGCCTCCGCCCTTGAAACGCGCTGCCAGGCGCCCTTCCTCTGGGAGCGGCTGCGGCGGTACAAAGCCGAAGAACGGCCTGGCATCGTCGAGAAGAATCCGGAGTTCCATAACTGGGGCTTGTGCGAGCTGGTCTGCGAGGAGAGCGTCAAGGCGGCGGCCGACGATGCGGGAAAAGCTCTTGCGTTGGCCGAGTTGGCCTTGCGGATCGCAAAGCGGGTCCCCGGCGTCGAGGGCCAGCTCGCGCAGGGGTGGGCCTGGGCTTTCGTCGGCAACGCCCGGCGGGTCGGCGGCAATCTGCGGACCGCCGACGAAGCGTTCGCCCACTCGCGGGAGCTGTGGGGGACCGGAACGTCAGGCGATCCGGGATTCCTTGATGAGTCGCGTCTGTTCGACCTGGAGGCTTCCCTTCGCCGGGATCAGCGACTTCTCCCCGAGGCCGTGGCGCTGCTGGACCGGGCCTGGAAAGTCTGCAATGGACCAGCGAAGGGGCGCATCCTGGTCAAGATGGCGAAGACGGCGGAAGAGCTGGACGATTATCCCGCGGCCGTAGAGGCGCTGCGGCGTGCGGCATCGGTCGTCGACCCAGAGGATGAGCCGCTTCTCTTCTCGATTCGGCACAATCTGGTGGCCTACCTCATCGTCCTGGGCCGCCACGGCGAAGCCGCGCACTTGTTGCCGGAGGTGCGGCAGTTGGCGATACGGCTCGGGAACGACTTGAATCTCGTGCGCCTCCGCTGGCTGGAAGCGAGGGTCTCGGCGAGTATGGGTCAAGTCGAAGAAGCCATTGCGGCCCTGCGGCAGGTGCGCGGTGATTTTGCCGCCCGCGGCATCGCTTACGACACCGCTCTCGCCACCCTGGAGCTGGCGGCGCTGCTGGCCGAGCAGGGGCGCGCCGGGGAGGTGAAAGACCTCGCACGGCAGATGGCTTTCATCTTCAAGGCTCAGGGCGTTCCTAGAGAAGCCCTGGCCGCACTCTCCCTGTTCCGCAAGGAAGCGGAAGAGGAGGCCGTCACCGCCGAACTGGCGCGGAGCGTGCTGGATTTCCTGCAACGCGCCCGGCACGATCCTGCGCTGCGTTTCGCTGGCGCTCAAGGCTACGAGCGCCAGTTTGGAGCCTGACGATTACTTCGAGCAATGCCCGTCCGGATCGATCGTACAGCCTGCGTCAGCCGCAGGAGAAGGCGAGCCGCAGACGCCATCCGGGTCAATCGTGCAGCCGTTCTTCGGTGACTGGCTACGCGGGCAGTTTGCACCGCTGGGATCGATAGTGCATCCCGCTTTGGTGAAATTTCTGGTCAACAAGGTCCACAGCCGTTCCAGGAGGAGATTCCAGGTAGTCACTGGTTGAGCGGCGGCGTGGCTCGGGGACCCGCCCCATACACCCGCCTCCGCCCCAGAGACAGCAAGGAGGGCGAAGACGGCGAGGACGGCAATCTTGCGGCGGAGGGTCTTGCCAGACATTTCAGCTCCTCTCGGGAGGCCGCCCGGGAGCGCGGTCGCCATGGCCGCGCGGGGCCTCCATAGGATTCAGTTGCTTATTGTCAGGCCGAAAAGTTCCACCTGAACACGATCCTGCATAGGCCGGCGAGGGAGCGGTGTCCTGCCGGCACGTCTTCCGGCAACTCTCGTTGAGGAGGGATTGAGGAGGATGGGATGAGACCGGAGGACCGGGAGCACCTCGGCGCCGCGCTCGCCGTGCTGCGCTCCATTCTGGGCTGGGACCAGGCGGAGGTGGCCCGCGCCGGCGGCATTCCGCCCAGCTCGGTCTCCGACTACGAGCGCGGGAAGGTCATCCCCTCGCCCCGCACCCTGGCGAAGATCCTCTCCGGCATGAGCCTGCCGCCGGGTGCCCTGGAGACAGCCCTCGGCTGCGTGCGCACGGTCCGGGCGCTCGGCAAGGGAGGGCCGCATGCCGCCGCCGAGCCGGCCGCGGCAAGCTCCGCGCGGCCGGCTGGATTCGACCGCGCCCTGACGACGCTCGTTCGAGCCTCGCGCACCGCGGCCAGGAAGGGGCCAGCGTAGGGACGGGGCCGCTCACGCAGGCCCGTCGCCGGCATCTCCAGGCCGTGCCCGCCCGGGCTCCCTCGGCACGATCCCCAGCTCCTTCGCCCGCTTGCGGACCTGGTAGGCCTGGCGGGTCTCCTGGGAGCTGAAGCGCTCTTCGCGCCAGGGATCGCCGTAGGTGTGGTAGCCGTTCTCTTCCCAGAAGCCCCGCTGGTCTTCGGAGAGGAACTCGACGCCGTTCACCCACTTGGCGCTCTTCCAGGCGTAGAGGTGCGGCACCACCAGGCGCACGGGGCCGCCGTGATCGATGGCCAGAGGACTGCCGTTATGGATATAGGCGAACAGGGCTCGCTCCGAGAGGAAATCTTCGAGGGGCAGATTCGTCGTATATCCGCCGTAGCAGTGGACCAGGACGTGCGAGGCTTCGGGGTCCACCTGGACGTGGCGGAGCACCTCGCGCGTCGCGACTCCCTCCCAGCCGTTGTCCAGGGTGGAGAAACGCGTCACGCAGTGGAAGTCGGCGGAGACGCGGACGCGGGGGAGGGCCTGGAATTCGCGCCAGGAGAAGGTCCGCTCGCCGGCGACCAGGCCGAAGACGCGCAACGTCCACCGTTCGGGCTCGATGCGCGGCGTATCGCCGTAGGTGAGCACCGGCCACTTGTTGGTGACGTACTGGCCCGGCGGGACGCGGTCGGTGCCGGTGTGTGGGGTGTCGTGCATGGGTGCCCTTTCTCAACCTAAGATGCCGCCCAGCGTATAAGGATACATGGCGACCCTCCCCCCCACCTCCTGGCATGAGCGGCTGCTGAATCTGATTCTGGCAGGCGCGATCGGTCTGGGCGCGGGTTTTCTGATCGGTCTCGGCGATAAGCCCGAAGATCTCCGGCTCTCCATGCTGTTCGGCCTCTTCGTCGGTTTGGGGATCTCGCTGATCTCGCGCGGGCTGGGCAGGATATTCCAGACCCGGCTCGACCGTCTGGCGGGTGCCTCTCGAACCGCTGCCTTCTCGGTTCTGTTCTTAGTGAGCGGCGGCGGCGCGTGGGTGCTCACGGGTTTCCTCGTCAACGCTCTCACCGGCGCGGGCATTCGCGTGTTGTCCAGCGACGCTCTGGTCTCCATCGGCATCACGAGCGGCCTGGCGCTGGTGATCGGCTTGGCCTTCGTCAGCTTCGAAGGGCTGAAGAAGCGTCTCGCGGCGAGCGTCGCCCGCCTGAAGGAGGTCGAGTTCGCCGAGCGCGAGCTGCAGCTAGCCCGTGACCTGCAGAGCCGCCTGCTGCCGCCGGCCGAGCTCGCGGGGGAGGGCTACCGCGTGGCGGCGCGCAACCTCGCGGCGCGGGTGGTGGCCGGCGATTTCTACGACGTGTTCCGGCTGGCCGACGGCGCGGTCGGCCTGACGGTGGCGGACGTCGCCGGCAAGGGCATGGCGGCGAGCCTCATCATGGCCTCCGCCAAGGCGCGTCTTCCCCTCCTCGCCGCCGACCGGCCGGCCGAGGAGACCCTGCGCGAGCTCAACCGCGTGCTCGCCGCCGAGCTCTCCGCCCGCGAGTTCGTCGCCCTCGCCTTCGCCCGCTTCGATCCTTCCTCGGGAGCCTTGACGCTCGCCAACGCCGGCCTTCCCGATCCGTATCTGTTGCGGCGGGACGAGCCGCCGCGGCCGCTCGCCGTTCCCGGACCGCGCCTCCCTCTCGGCGTGCGCCGCGAGGTGCCTTACGAGGTCCTCCAGATCAGCCTCCAGCCGGGCGACCGCCTGCTGATGCTCACCGACGGTCTCGCCGAAGCCCCCACGCCGACGGGCGAGCCGCTCGGCTACGCGGCGCTCGCCGAGTTGATGCCGATGGACGGCGGCGCCGCACCGTTGCTGACCTGGCTCGACGGGATGTTGGAGCGTGTACGCGCGAGGACCGGTGCCGCTCTGGAGGACGATTGGACGGCGCTGGTGCTGGAGAGATGCTGACCGCCACCTATATTGTGACCACTCCCATCACCTTTACGCCCGCGGTGCCCTCTGCTAACGTGATCCGACGATGCGCGCGACGACGCCTCTCGCCGTGGAGAGCCCCTCATCGGGACTGGAGCGGAGCTGGCCCGCGAGTCTGCTGGAGCTGATCGGCAACACGCCGCTGATCGATCTCTCGGCGCTCACGGGCAGGGCGGAGGTCAGGCTCTACGGCAAGGCGGAGTACGCCAATCCCGGCGGCTCGGTGAAGGACCGGCCGGCGCTCGCCATAATGATGGAGGCCGAGCGGCGAGGGCTGTTCGCGGCCGGCCGGAGGGTGCTGGACGCCACCTCGGGCAACACGGGGATCGCCTACGCCATGATCGGCGCGGCGCGGGGAGTGCCCGTGACGCTGTGCCTGCCGGACAGCGCCAGCGTCGAGCGCAAGCGCATCCTCAAGGCCTACGGCGCCGAGCTGCGCATCACCGATCCGCTGCAGGGCAGCGACGGCGCCATCCTGGAGGCGCGGCGCCTGGCGGCCGCGGAGCCGGAACGCTGGGCCTATCTCGATCAGTACTCGAATTCCGAGAACTGGCGGTCGCACTACCGCACCACCGGGCCCGAGATCTGGGAGCAGACGGCGGGCGCCGTCACCCACTTCGTCACCGGGCTCGGCACCAGCGGCACCTTCATGGGTGTCGGCCGCTGGCTGCGCGAGCAGGCTCCCGCGGTGCGGCTGATCTCGGTGGAGCCGGACTCGCCGTTCCACGGGCTCGAGGGGATGAAGCACATGGCCTCGGCCATCGTGCCGCCGATCTACGATCCGGCGCTGGCGGACGAGGCGCGGGAAATGCCCACGGAGCGCGCCTATGCCATGGTCAAGCAGCTGGCCCGCGAGGCCGGCCTGCTGGTGGGAGTCTCCTCCGGCGCCAACGTGGCGGCGGCGCTGGACGTGGTCTCCGGGCTGCGCCAGGGCGTGGTGGTCACCATCCTGTGCGACAGCGCGGACAAGTACCTCTCCGAGCGCTTCTGGGAGGAAGCCTGAAGCATGGATCGCCTCTCCATCCGACCCGGCGACCTGGCGGCGATCCACCGCCACGCCGCGGCGACGTATCCCGAGGAGTGCTGCGGCTTCCTCATCGGCCGGGCGGAGGGCGCCGCGACCGTCGTCGAGCGCGTGTCGCCGGCCGGCAACGAGCGGAAGGAGAGCCGCCACAACCGTTTTCTCATCCATCCCGAGACGGTGCTCGCGGCGCACAAGGAAGCCCGCCTGCTCGGTCTCGACGTGGTGGGCTATTACCATTCGCATCCGGACCATCCGGCGCGGCCGAGCGAATTCGACCGCGAGCACGCCTGGCCGGGGCTCTCCTACGTCATCGCCTCCGTGCGCGGCGGCCAGGTGACGGAGACCCGGAGCTGGCGCCTCGCCGACGACCGGGAAAGGTTCGAAGAGGAGTCAATCCAGTGAGCGTAATCATCCACATCCCCACACCGCTGCGCCGCTTCACCGGCGAGGCGGGCGAGATCCAGGTCGAAGGCTCGACGGTCGGCGAGGCGCTGGAGGAGCTGACCCAGCTCCATCCGGCGCTGCGGCGCCACCTCTACACGGACGACGGCGCGCTGCGCACCTTCGTCAACGTCTTTTTGAACGACGAGGACGTGCGCCATCTCCAGCGCGAGGGCACGCCTCTCGCGAGCGGCGACACGCTGTCGATCATCCCTTCGATCGCCGGCGGCGTGAGCGCTCTCGAGACCCCGCGTGAGACGGACGAGCTGCCGGAGCTCGCGCCCGCCGAGATCCGCCACTACAGCCGGCACCTCATCCTGCCCGAGGTGGGCATGCTGGGGCAGCGCAAGCTCAAGGCGGCGCGGGTGCTGTGCATCGGCGCCGGCGGCCTCGGCTCGCCGCTCGGGCTCTACCTCGCCGCGGCGGGCGTGGGCACGCTCGGCCTGGTGGACTTCGACGTCGTCGACGAGAGCAACCTCCACCGGCAGGTGCTCTTCGGCCGCTCGGCGGTGGGCCGGCCGAAGATCCAGGCCGCCGTCGAGCGGCTGCGCGACGTCAATCCCCACATCCACGTCGTGCCGCATGAGACGCGGCTCGACTCGTCGAACGCCCTCGACCTCTTCCGGGACTACGACATCGTCGTCGACGGCACGGACAACTTCCCCACCCGCTACCTGGTCAACGACGCCTGCGTGCTGCTCGGCAAGCCGAACGTCTACGGCTCGATCTTCCGCTTCGAAGGCCAGGTCTCGGTGTTCTGGGGCGCCCGGGGTCCCTGCTACCGCTGCCTGTTCCCGGAGCCGCCGCCGCCGGGGCTCGTCCCCTCGTGCGCCGAGGGCGGCGTGCTCGGCGTGCTGCCCGGCATCATCGGCTCGCTGCAGGCCAACGAGGTGATCAAGCTGATCGTCGGCGCCGGCGAGCCGCTGATCGGCCGGCTGGTGTTGTTCGACGCCCTGAAGCTCAAGTTCCGCGAGCTCAAGCTGCGCAAGAACTCGGACTGCCCCGTGTGCTCGGACCACCCGACGCAGACGGAGCTGATCGACTACGAGCAGTTCTGCGGCATCGACCGCCAAGCCGACGCGGTGGAGAAGGCCTTCGAGATGTCCGTCCTGGAGCTCAAGCAGTGGCTGGACGAGGGGCGCGAGGTCACCATCCTCGACGTGCGCAATCCGCAGGAGTGGGACGTCTGCCGCATCGAGGGCGCGAGGCTGATCCCGCTCCCCGAGCTGGCGGACCGCCTCGGCGAGCTGGACCCGGCGGCCACTATCGTGGCCCACTGCCATGGCGGCATGCGTTCGGCGCGGGCGGTGAGCTTCCTGCGCCAGATGGGCTTCTCGCGAGCCGTCAACCTCGCCGGCGGCATCGACGCTTGGAGCGTGCAGGTGGACCCCCGGGTGCCGCGGTACTGAACCCTGTTCAGAGCAAGCTCCTCCGGATACAATCCAAGTACCTTAAGAGATAGCCGAACGTCAACGGCGATCCGCGTCTGAATAAAGGTCAGGCCAAGGGAGAAGGAGGAGCCCATGCTTCACAAAAGGATCGGAATCGCTCTCTGTGCCGCGGCGCTGTGCGTGGCCGCGCCGGCCGGGGCCGACGTGGTGCTCGACTGGAACGGCGTGCTGCTCGCCGCCATCCGCGTGGACAAGACGCCGCCGCCGAAGGCGAGCCGGGACATGGCCATCGTCAACGTGTCCATCTTCGACGCCGTCAACGGCATCCTGGGCGGCTTCACGCCGTACCATGTGACGGCGTCCGCTCCGGGTGGCGCTTCGCCCGAGGCGGCCGCGGCGGCTGCCGCCCACCGGGCCCTGATGGCGCTCTTCCCCGCCCAGCAGGCGACCTTCGACGCCGCGCTCGCGACGTCGCTCGCCGCCATCCCGAACGGCTCGGCCAAGACGGCCGGCATCGCTTGGGGCGAGTCGGTGGCGAACCAGATCCTCGCCTTGCGGGCCAACGACCATTCCGCCGACGTCACCCCCTACAACTCCGCCATGGGCTCCTTCTGGTGGATTCCGACGCCGCCCGCCTTCGCTTCGGCCCTGCTCCCCAACTGGCCGACGGTGACGCCATGGTGCATGACGCACGGCTCGCAGTTCCGCCAGGCCGCGCCGCCTTTTCCGACCAGCGACGAGTACCTGGCGGCCTTCCGCGAGGTCAAGCGTCTCGGCCGCGTGAACAGCGCCGACCGCACCGCCGACCAGACGCAGATCGCCCTCTTCTGGGCGGACGGCGCCGGCACCGCCACGCCGCCCGGCCACTGGCTCGTCATCGCGCAGGGGATCTCGCAGCAGGAACACCTCTCGCTGGTCCAGAACGCCCGCCTGTTCGCCCTGTTGGGCATCACCGTGGCCGACGCGGCGATCGTCTCCTGGGACAACAAGTACGCCTACAACAACTGGCGGCCGGTGACCGGCATCCAGGGGGCGAACCTCGACGGCAATCCCAAGACGCGGTCCGACAGGACCTGGCAGGCGCTCATCGCGACGCCGCCGTTCCCCTCCTACACCTCGGGCCACAGCACGTTCAGCGGCTCCTCCTCCAGGATCCTGGCGCTGTTCTTCGGCTCCGACGACTTCGACTTCAGCACCACGTCGGACGGCCTGCCGGGCGTCACGCGCTCGTTCGACGGCTTCTCCGAGGCCGCCGACGAGGCGGGGCAGAGCCGTATCTACGGCGGCATCCACTGGCAGTTCGACAACCAGGCGGGCCTGGCGAGCGGCCGCACCCTCGCCGAGCACGTCTTCTTCAACTTCCTGACGCCGGTCGCCTCGCCCGGCGCCTGCACGTCCGACGCGACGACGGTCTGTCTGGAAGGCGGGCGCTTCAAGGTGCAGGCGAAGTTCAACACCGGCACGCAATCGGGAGCCGCCCAGGTCGTCTCGCAGACCGGCAACTCCGGAGTCTTCTACTTCTCCGACCCCGGCAACATCGAGATCACGGTGAAGGTGCTCAATACCTGCAGCGACAACGGGAGCTTCTCGTTCTTCGCCGGCGGCCTGACGAACGTCGAGGTCCTGATCACCGTCACCGATACCCACACCGGCCGCGTCCGGCAGTACTTCAATCCGCAGGGCAGGGCCTTCGCGCCGGTGCAGGATTCGTCGGCGTTCGCGACGTGCCCGTAGGGGCCTACCGCGCCGTCAATTTCTTGTACCGGATCCGGTGCGGCTGGTCCGCCTCGGCGCCGAGACGGCGCCGGCGGTCCGCTTCGTAGGCCTCGTAGTTGCCCTCGAACCAGACGACCTGGGACTCGCCTTCGAACGCCAGGATGTGGGTGGCGATGCGGTCGAGGAACCAGCGGTCGTGGCTGATGATCACGGCGCAGCCGGCGAACGCGAGGAGCGCCTCTTCGAGCGCCCGCAGGGTGTCCACGTCGAGGTCGTTCGTGGGCTCGTCGAGCAGCAGGAGGTTGCCGCCCGCCTTGAGGGTGCGGGCGAGGTGGAGGCGGTTCCTCTCGCCGCCGGAGAGGTCCTTGACCCGCTTCTGCTGGTCCGGACCCTTGAAGTTGAACGCCGCGGCGTACGAGCGGGCGGGCACCTCGCGGCTGCCGAGCGTCACCACGTCGCGGCCGTCCGAGATGGCTTCCCACGCCATCTTCTCGCCGTCGAGGCTCTCGCGGCTCTGGTCCACGTAGGCGATCTTGACCGTGTCGCCGATGCGGATGGAGCCGGCGTCCGGCTCCTCCTGACCGACGATCATGCGGAACAGCGTCGTCTTGCCGGCGCCGTTGGGGCCGATGACCCCGACGATACCGCCCGGCGGCAGGGCGAAGGAGAGATCCTCGATCAGCAGGTTGTCGCCATAGCCTTTGCGGAGCTTCTTCGCCTCCACCACCACGTCGCCGAGGCGCGGGCCGGCGGGGATATGGATCTCGTTGGGGTCCGCCCGCTTCTCGTACTCGCGGTCCTCGGCGATGAGCTTCTCGTAGGCGGTGAGGCGGGCCTTGCCCTTGGCCTGGCGGGCGCGCGGCGACATGCGCACCCATTCCAGCTCGCGCTCCAGCGTGCGCCGCCGCGCCGACTCGCTCTTCTCCTCCTGCGCCAGGCGCGTCTGTTTCTGCTCCAGCCAGGAAGAGTAGTTCCCCTTCCACGGAATGCCGTGGCCGCGGTCGAGCTCGAGGATCCAGCCGGCGACGTTGTCGAGGAAGTAGCGGTCGTGCGTGACGGCGACGACGGTGCCCGGGTATTCCTGGAGGTGGCGCTCCAGCCAGGCCACCGACTCGGCGTCGAGATGGTTCGTGGGCTCGTCGAGCAGCAGCAGATCGGGCCGCTGCAGCAGCAGGCGGCAGAGGGCCACGCGCCGGCGCTCGCCGCCCGAGAGGGTCGCCACCTCGGCGTCCGCCGGCGGCAGCCGCAGGGCATCCATGGCGATCTCCAGGGTGCGGTCGATCTCCCAGGCGTTGATCGTGTCGATCTGGTCCTGCAGCCTCCCCAGCTCAGCCATCAGCTTGTCCTGATCCTCGTCGGGATCGGCGAAGCGGCCGCTGACGTCGTTGTACTGATTGATCAGGGCTCGGATCTCCGCGACCCCCTCTTCGACGTTCCCCAGGACGTCCTTCGACGGATCGAGCCGCGGCTCCTGCGACAGATACCCGACCTTGACGCCCTTGGCGGGCCAGGCCTCGCCGCCGAACTCCTTGATCTCGCCGGCCATGATCCTGAGCAGCGTGCTCTTGCCGGCGCCGTTCAAGCCCAGCACGCCGATCTTGGCGCCGGGCAGGAAGGACAGCCAGATCTCCCGCAGCACCTCGCGGTTCGGCGGATACACCTTCCGCAGGTCTTTCATGACGTAGATGTATTGCTCGGACATATTGACTCCTCGAGTTCCTCGACTGGATCAGTCCTGGGGTGGGTGCCAGCCGGCTTCGGCCCAGCGTCGTCTGGCTTCAACCAGGAGCGGCCGATTGAGGCGAAGCGCCTTTATGGTCGCCCGACCGACGGCGGTTCGACCGATGATGCGAGACCCTGAGTCCATCCAGCCGAAGTGCTCCTTCCAGCTTTGTTTGCGAGGATTGAACAGCCGGACCCGCTGACCGCTTTCCGGGTCGCGAGCAGAGATCCGCTGGCCCTTGAAGGCATTGCAGGCCGAGCAGGCCAGCCACAGGTTCTCTTCGAGGGTGAGACCTCCGAGAACCTGGGGGATCAGATGATCGATCTCCATGGAGAGACCCACGATCCGTTCCGAGCTCAGACAGTATCCACAGCGGTACCGGGCCTGCCGGGCCACGCGTTCACGAAGCTTGTCGGGAATATAAGCCGACGTCATCGCGAGGTCAGAAGCTCGGAGACTTCATGACCCCGCTCTTTCAGCAGCCGGGCTGCTTCCGCGCGCAGCAGCAAAGCCTGATCATATTGGCCAACCAGTTGCGCCAGGGTCTCCCTTTCGGACGCCGTCAACCCCGTTCTCTGCTGTTTGAGGTTGAGAGCTTCGAGTTGCGATCGGGCGGCATCGGAAAGGCGATTCCGGGCGGCCAGCCACAGCTCGTCGTCGCTCAGAAGAGCCAGATCCGCAATGGCTTTGGCCACATCGTCAGACAACTTCTCGTCCGCCGCAACCGTGGCGACCGCGTCCAGAAGCTCCGCCTCCAGGCTACGATGCGCACGCTCCGCCCGATTCTGAAAGTGGTCGTACAGCGGAGTCGGGATTCGAAGCGTTACTGCGTGAGCGGACATCTCTCCTCCTATAGCTCCTACCGCCGTCATGATAGCAGGATTCCCGCGCCGTCCTTGACACGCGCCGCGGCGAAGCGTAGCGTATTTTAGAACTCGAAAGAAGGAGGTGTAGCGTGACGCGTAGAGTGATCCTCGTGTCGTTGCTCCTGCTGGCCCTGGCCGCTCCCCAGGTGCTGGCCCAGGGTTGTCCGCCTCCGACGAACATCCCGGTCGGCTCCTGCGCTCCGAAGGCCGGAACGGCGACCAACTTCGCCGGCGATCCCGGGTCGATGCGGGTGCGCAAGAGCATCTATACGCTGAACAGCACCGAGATCGCGGAGCTCCGGCTCGCCTTCCAGAAGCTGCGCGCGCTGCCGAGCACCGATCCGCGCACCTGGATGGCGCAGGCAAAGGTCCATTGCTGGAACTGCTCGGGCGACAACTCCACGGTGGCCGACGTGCACGGCACCTGGGCCTTCATGCCCTGGCATCGCGACTATCTCTACGTGCTCGAGAAGATCCTCGGCAAGCTGGTCAACAACCCCAATTTCGCCATTCCCTATTGGGACTGGAACACGCCGGACACGCCGGGGTGCACGGGGCACCTGCGCGTGCCGCCGCCCTATCTCGGCAGCACCAACAACTCGCTTTTCGACTGCTACCGGGTGGTCACTCCGACCTCGACGATGAGCAACTCGAGCGTCGGCGCGGCGCGCGTCACGCAGATCCTCAACGCCAACAACACCTTCGCGCTGTTCTTCGGCTCGCCCACGGTCTCCGCGGCGCTGTGGCCGGGACCGCATGGTTACGTGCATCTCTTCGTCGGCAACTCGGTCAATCCGAACTTCGCGAAGCAGGACATGGGAGTCCTCGAGACCGCCGCTCGCGATCCGCTCTTCTGGGCGCACCACGCCAACATCGACCGGCTGTGGGACGTCTGGGTCGCGAAGTACGGCACGCCGGTCTATCCCACCGGCTTCCTCAACCAGAACTGGACCTTCTGGAATCAGGATCAGAAGCTCATGCGGTTCAGCGGCGGCGACGCGGCGAACCGGGCGACGCGGCTGAAGTACCGGTACGCCCCGCCCTGCGGCGAGGCGCCGGTGCAGGCGACACCCGCGCCGCCCCCGAAACCGCCGGAGATGATTTCGATGACGCCGCAGCCGCAGACGTTCCGCACCGAGGCGAAGGCCACCGGACGGACGTTCAAGATCGGCCCCAACAGCGGTACCCACGTCGTCGTCAACCTGGAGAACGTCACGGCGCCGGCCGACGAGGCGGCGATCCTGCGGGTGTTCGTCAACAAGCCGAACGCCAACGCCGGCCTTGCGGGGGACAGCCATATGGTGCAGGAGCTGTTCATCGTCCCCGGCCGCACGCCGGGCACCGGCCACGCCGGTCATCAACACTCGTTCAACTTCAAGATCGTGCTGCCGGAGGCCATCGCGGCCGAGGTCGAGAAGGCGAAGGGCAACGTGCCGGTGACCATCGTCCCGGTGGCGTCGACGCCCCAGGGCGTCCTCTCGGCCGCGCCGAAGCAGGTCCGGGTGAAGATGGCGAAGCCCTACATCACGGTCGAGTAGAGCCCGGCGGGAAGAGGCGCGCGCGCACGCCTGTTGTTTGAGTCATGAGCAACGTCGCGCGCGCCCTCTTCCACACCCTCGCCGTCCTCGGCGCTCTCGCGATGCCGTCGCTCGCCTGTTCGTCCACGGATGGCCGCCCCGAGGATCGCATGCACGTCACCGCCGCGCCGGCAACCCTGGAGATCGGCACCGCGCCCGCCGGCCGGCTGGTGCTGCACCTCGACGACGTCCGGCTCGCCGAGGGGCAGGCCGCGACCTTCCGCGTCTTCGTCAACCGGCCGGACGCGGCGGCGGCCACGCCGATCGATCAGAAAGGCTTCGTCCAGGAGCTCTACCTGGTGCCCACGCGCTCGCGGCCGTCGGCGCCGGGAGCCCGGCAGCCGGGCCAGAACCTGGCGCTGCCGCTGCCCGCCGGCCTCGTCCAGCCGGGGGAGCGGATCACCGTGACCCTCGTCCCCGTGGGCGCGGACGCCGAGGGCCGGCTGAACCAGCCGGGCGCGATCGACATCACGCTCAAGCGGCCGTACGTCACCGCCGAGCGCTAGGCAAGACCCAAAGGACATCAAGGACGCCAAGGACATCAAAGACGAACACCGGGTTTTTCTGTCCTTGATGTCCTTTCTGTCCTTTATGTCCTTCTCGACCGATCGATAATCCGCACCCTATCCACCCTCCAGGATCCGGTACGGCACCACGCGCAGGACCTCGGCCAGCGAGGTCACTCCCTCGCGCGCCTTGGCGAGTGCGTCGTCGCGGAGCGTGCGCATCCCTTTTACCATCGCGGCGGAACGGACGCCGTGGATCGGCGTGCCGTCGGCGATGAGATCGGCCATCTGTCCGTCCATGACGAACATCTCGTAGACGCCGAGCCGGCCCTTGTAGCCGGCGCCGGCGCAGACCTCGCAGTCCCGCCTGGGCTGCGGCCGGAAGAAGGGACCGTCGGCCGGGCCGAGGCCGAGGCGGCGGGATTCCTGGTCGTCGGGAGGCGCTTCCACGCGGCAGGCCGGGCAGAGCCGGCGAACCAGCCGCTGGGAGACGGAACCGAGGAGGCAGGCGGCGATCAGGCCGGGATCGACGCCCAGCGTGCGCAGCCGCGAGACGGTGCTCACGGCGTCGTTGGTGTGCAGCGTCGAGAGGACGAGATGGCCGGTCTGGGCGGCGCGGACGGCGGCGCTCGCGGTGTCCTCGTCGCGGATCTCGCCGATCAGGATGATGTCGGGGTTCTGGCGCATGAAGGCGCGGGCGTAGTCGGCGAAGCTCATCTGCGAGGAGATCTGCTTCTGGTTGGTCTTCGCGAAGTGGTACTCGATGGGATCCTCGACGGTGAGGATCTTGTTGGCGGGCGTGTTGATGCGGTGGATGGCGGCGTAGAGCGTGGTCGTCTTGCCGCTGCCGGTGGGACCGGTGACGAGGATCATGCCCTCGGGGTTGGCGATCAGCCGCTCGAAGAGGCCGAGCGCCTCGCCCAGGCCGAGCTTGTCGAGCGGCAGGGGCGCCGCGCTGTCGAGGATGCGCAGCACGGCGTCCTCGCCGAAGGGGCCGGGGACGACGGAGAGGCGGAAATCCACGATGCGCCCACGGTCGCCGTTGCCATCCTCATAGATGGCCCGCACGCGGCCGTCCTGGGCCCGCCGCCGCTCCGCGATGTCGAGCCCGGAGACCACCTTGAGGCGGGTGACGGCCGCCTGGATATTGCCCATGGAGAGCGGAGTGGCGACCTGGCGCAGCACGCCGTCGATGCGGAAGCGCACGTCCACGTCGTTCTCGTAGGTCTCGATGTGGACGTCGCTCGCTCCGAGCTGCACGGCGCGGCCGAGGATCTCGTCGAGCAGCCGCGGCACGTCCTCGTCGTGCTCGAAGGAGAAGTCGCGCACCGGGCCGAGGAGGAGCTCCGCGCGGTCGCGTTCCGCTTCCCCGGTGCCGTAGCCCTCGTCCAGGGCCCGCCGGATCTCCCAGCCGTTGAGCCGCACGGGCCGCACCTTGCGGCACAGCGCCGCCTCGACCTCGGCCACCTGGGACCGGCGCGCCGGATTGAGCATGCCCACCGTGACCGGCTCCTTGCCGCGCGGATCGACCCGCCCGAGGACGACCACCTCGCTGCGCACGCAGTAGTCGTAGTCGAGCAGGCGGACGGATCGGCCGTCGATCTCGAACTGGGCCAGCTCCGTAAACTCCGGGCTGGGGCCGGGGGGTTCTTCGGACAAGGGGACTCCTCTCTGGCTGAATCTTGCTGCAATCCTGGCGACTATTCTCGCACCGTCTGCCCTTCGAAGCCCGATCCACCGGCTTTCTTTGCTACATTGCCCTCCATGGATCCCGCCGCCCCGACCGACCTGTTCCTCTCCCTCACGCCCGAGAAGGTGCTGGCGGCGGTGGAGGCGGGCGGCCTGCAATGCAATCCTGTCTGCTATCCCCTGAACTCCTTCGAGAACCGGGTCTACGAGGTGGAGCTGGCGGACCGCTCCCGCGTCGTGGCGAAGTTCTACCGGCCGGGACGGTGGAGCGAGGAGCAGATCCTCGAGGAGCATCAGTTCCTGGAGGACCTCGCCGCCGAAGAGATCGAGGTGTGCACCATGCGTCCGTTCCCCGGGGGCGGCACCCTGCGGCGCATCGACGGCATCTTCTACTGCCTCGCCGACCGCCGCGGCGGCCGTGCGCCCGACGAGCTCGACGAGGCGGCGGCCCGGCGGCTCGGCATGCTGGTGGGCCGCCTGCACAACGTCGGCGCGCGGCGCGAGGCCCGGCACCGGCTGCGGCTCACCGCCGACACCTACATCCGGGAGGATCTCGACTGGCTGGAGGCACACGAGGTGCTGCCGCGCCATCTGCGCGACCGCTACGCCGACGCGGCCCTCGCCATCGCGGCGCTCGCCGACCGCCGCATGGAGGGAGTGCCTGTCCACCGCGTCCACGGCGACCTCCACCTGGGCAACATCCTCTTCCGCGACGGCCTGCTGCGCGTGCTGGACTTCGACGACATGGTGATCGGGCCGGCCGTGCAGGACCTCTGGCTGGCGCTCCCCGGCCGCGACGCCTACACCCTCTCCTTGCGCGAGCGGTTTCTCGAGGGTTATCAGCAGTTCCGCGACTTCGACCGTTCCACCCTCGCGCTCGTCGAGCCCTTGCGCGGCCTGCGCATCGTCCACTACGCGGCCTGGCTCGCCCGCCGCTGGCACGATCCCGCCTTTCCGGCCGCCTGGCCGCACTTCGGCACCGGGGAGTACTGGGATCGGGAGACGCAGGACCTCGAAGAGCAGCTCGCCGTCATCCGCGGCGAGCTGGCTCCCGAGGACGCCGAGGCCCGCCTCACCGAAGAGGCGGCCGCCGAGGAGGAGACGACGCTCACCAACAAGGATTTCTTCTGGGATTGGGAGGGGTAGGGGCTGTGCTAGCATCCCGCCGCTTTCGGCGCAGCCCGGAGATTTGATGGAGATCTACGACAACATCCTGGAGACCCTGGGGAACACTCCCCTGGTGAAGCTCGGCCGGTTTCATCCTGGACCCAGCACGCTGGCGGTCAAGGTGGAGTCGTTCAATCCCGGCGGCAGCGTCAAGGACCGCATCGGCATCGCGATGATCGAGGCGGGCGAGAAGGCCGGGCTCCTCAAGCCGGGCGGCACGATCGTCGAGCCCACCTCCGGCAACACCGGCGTCGGCCTCGCCATGGCGGCCAACCTCCGCGGCTACAAGCTGATCTGCACCGCGGCCGACAAGATCCCGAAGGAGAAGGTGGCGCTGCTCGAGGCCATGGGAGCGGAAGTCATCACCTGTCCGACCAACGTCGATGCGAAGGATCCGCGTTCCTATTACAAGACGGCGGAGCGCATCCGCGACGAGCAGGGGGCCTACCTGCCTTATCAGTACTACAACCAGGCCAATCCGGAGGCGCACTACCGCACCACCGGCCCGGAGATCTGGCGGCAGACCGACGGCAAAGTCACCCACTGGGTGTGCGGCGTCGGCACCGGCGGCACCATCAGCGGCGCCGGCAGGTTCCTCAAAGAGCAGAACCCCGACGTCCGCGTGGTCGGCGTGGACACGGTGGGGAGCGTCTACGCCTACTACTTCGAGCACCGCGAGCTGCCGCCCGCGGAGCAGATCCATCAATACCTGATCGACGGCATCGGCGAGGACTTCATGCCCTCCACCGTGTGGTGGGACACCATCGACGAGATCGTCACCGTCGACGACAAGACCGCCTATAAGGCGACCCTGGAGCTGGCGAAGAAGGAGTCCATCTTCACCGGCTCCTCCGGCGGCGCCGCGGCGGCGGGCGCCCGCCAGGTGGCGCGGTCGCTGGGCGCGGACGGCCTCGTGGTAACCCTCTTCCCCGATTCCGGCGAGCGTTACCTCTCCAAGCTCAACAAGACCTGGATGCGCGAGAAGGGCCTGCTGGACGGGTAGATTTTATTCGGGAGCGCCTGCTTCCTGCAGGTCCGAGACAAGGCGCTCCTTGAAGTTTTCCAGATCCTCCGCTTCCGCTTGGTCCATACCTGTGGCTCGGGCCAGCGCTGTCGGTCGCACATCTCTCAAAATCCAGGCGAGCGTCAGCGGCGAGAACCCGGCATCTTTGCGTGGAGCGTCCTGAAGAGCCCGCTTCAGGTCGGCGCCGGCTTGTAGCAGAAAGCGGACATCAATGAGGTCCCGAATCTCGGCCCGGCCGAGCAGAGCGCAAAGCTTGTTCACGAGGATCTCGTGCGGAGTATCGACCGAGATCGAGATGTCCTGGATCCTGACCAGGTTGGGAGCCTCGACGGGCGGTATCGACTCCGCAACCAAGTCGACGATGCAGACCTCCTGAGCGTCGCTAACGCGAAACTGGTAGAACGAATCGCCGCTCTGTACGACGGCGCTCTCCAGACCGGCGGTGGTGAGCCGATCCCGGACCATTTGTGGAAGAACCCCGAGCTGGCTCTGGCCGTGCCAGAACAAATCCAGATCCTTGGTGATCCGATGTTTCAGGTGGAAGCCGACCAGAGCGCCGCCACCCGTCAAAGTCCAAGGCGGCCGAATATCTGCAAGGACTTCAAGAATGCGCCACTGGAGCGCGGTCAGCTTACCGCCAGACATGCCCGCGCGCTTCCCAGGCCTCGAAAAGCCAGGACCAGAACTCCCGTTTCTTCCCGAGATAGCGCTCGAGGCGAGGCCACAGATCCCGTATCTCTCGGGCAGAGACGAAAGAGAAGACATCGTCCGGCTTGGCTTGGCGCATCAGCTTCCCGATCAGATAGGAGCGGACCTCGGGATCGGGATCGCGGAGGGCCTCCCGAAACTCGGCGAGAGTCATTGTGGAATCCCAAAGGAAGTAGGGATGCCCCTCCTTATCCACGAGAAGCTCCGGCGAGGTCGGATTCAACATAGGGGCAGAGTAGCAAATCTCCAGGAAGTTCGAGACTCGGAACTTTTATAGGATCTCCGCCATGCGCCTGCCTGCCTTACTCGCCAGCCTCCTCTCCCTCTCCCTCGCGAGCTGCGCCGGCGCTCCATCTCCGGCTTTGAAGTCGCCGGCGGTGATCAATCCGTCCGAAGTGAAGGCCGAGCCTCTTCCACCGCTCGACCACGCTCCCCTGCTGCGCGGCCGGGCCGCTACGTACCTGACGCCGGAGGAGCCGGTCCTCGGAATCGAGATCGGCGGCGACGCGCGAGCCTATCCGCTGCGTATCCTCGACTGGCATGCCGTGGCCAACGATACGGTCGGCCGGATTCCCGTCGCCCTGGCGTGGTGCCGGCCCTGCGGCTCGGCCGCTCTCTACCGGACCGACACGCCGCGCGGCACGCTGACCCTCGCCGCCTCCGGCCGCTACCGAGAGGGGGACCAGCTCCTGACCGACCGAACCGGTACCCTGTGGAGCCAGCTCACCGGCAAGCCGGTCGAGGGCGCGCTGGCGGGCTCCGGCATCGAGCTCGGGCTCCTGCCGGTGGTGCTGACCACCTGGGGGAGCTGGCTCGGGCTTCACCCGGAGACGCGAGTGCTCTCGCCGGAGACCGAAAACCAGCCGGAATCCCTGGACCCCGGCCCGGAGACGTCTTCGATCTACGGGCTCGTCGCCGGAGAGATCGCGAAAGCGTACCCCGTCGATCGCCTGGCCCAGGAGAAAGTGGTGAACGACGAGCTGGCCGGACGTCCGGTGGTGCTGGTCTGGGAGCCCAGGGCGGACGCGAAGAACCGCACCATCCGCGCCTATGAGAGGGGAGACCGTACCTTCGCGCCCAACGAGCGGACGTTCATGGGCCTGACCTTCCTCGTCGACCAGGACGGCCATCCCTGGCGTCTCGGCGACGAGGCCCTCACCACGCCGGACGGCAAGAGCCTTCCTCGTCTTCCCGGCCGCCTCTCTTTGCAGACCGGATGGCTCGCCGCGTATCCCTCGACGCTGATCTACTGACACGCGAGCAACCCGGGCAAGCCTTTTGCAGCCGTAATGCGGTCGCGCCAGCCTCCCCAACAGAGGCGGCGGTTCCGATGCTTCCGAAACCGCAGAACCTCTGGCATGTGCTCCGCGAGACGATCGCCAACTGGAACAAGCACGGAGCGTCCACGCACAGCGCGGCCCTGGCCTATTTCTCCCTCTTCTCCATGGCGCCGGTGCTGATCCTGGTCATCGCGCTCTCCGGCCTGGTGTTCGGGGCGGACGCGGCGCGGGGGCAGATCGCGCGTGAGCTCAGCCGTTTCATCGGTCCGGACGGCGCGGCGATGGTGCAGGAGGTCGTGGCCGCGAGCGCCAGACCGAGAACCGGGCGGACGGCCGCCGCCTTCGGCATCGTCACTCTGCTGCTCGGCGCCACCGGCGCGTTGATGCAGCTCCAGGACACCCTCAACACGGTCTGGGAGGTCATCCCCAAGCCTGGCTTCTTCCTCAAACGGCTGCTCTGGAAACGGCTGCTCTGCTTCATCCTCATTCTCGGCGTCGGCGGAGTCTTTCTCCTCTCGCTCGCCGCCAGCGCCGGCATCGCCGTGCTGCAGCAGATCCTCGAGGCGAGGCTGCAGGTCGGGCTCTCCACCCTGGTGGGCGGAGCGGACGTGGTGCTCTCCTTTCTGCTGATGACGGCGCTGATCGCCTTGATCTATCGCATCCTGCCGGACGTCCGGCTCGGCTGGCGCGACGTGGCCTGGGGATCGGTGTGGACCGCGGTCCTGTTCTCGATCGGCAAGTACGCCATCGGCTTCTACCTGCAGCGCACCGGCATCGCCTCGACCTACGGCGCCGCCGGCTCTCTGGTGCTGATCCTGATCTGGGCCTACTACTCCGCGCTCATCTTCCTGTTCGGCGCCGAGTTCACGCGGGTCCACTCCCGCCGTTATCGGGAGGGCCGCGCGGTTCCGGAGCCCGGAGCGGTCCGCACGGTCACCGTCAAGGTGCCCGTCGAAGCGTCTCCCGTAGAGGCGGGACGATGATGACGGCTCCCCGTCGCTCGCTCGCCCTCGGGCTCTGCCTCGCCGCGCTCCCGGCACCGCTCCAAGCCGCCCGGTTGAAGGTGGAGGTCGAGGGGGTAAAGCGGGATCTGGAGCGCAACATCCGCTCGGTCCTCAGCCTGGAGAAGCTCGACAAGGACGAGATGACGGAGGAACGCATCCGCCGGCTGCACGCCGGCGCGCAGGAGGAGATCGAGGAGGCCCTCCAACCCTACGGCTATTACCGGCCCGTGGTGCGCGCGGAGCTGAAGCAGGAAGGCGACCAGTGGATCGCCCGCTACGACGTGGACGCCGGTCCGCCGATCAAGGTGGCCAGCGTCGACCTGCGCATCGCGGGCGCCGGCGCCGACGATCCGCGCTTCCGCGAGCTCGCGGCGCGCTTCCCGATGAAGCAGGGCGACGTGCTGTTCCACCCCGATTACGAGCAGGGGAAGCACGCGCTGGAGAACCTGGCGGCCGAGGAGGGCTATCTCGACGCCGCCTTCCAGGCCAACCAGGTGCGGGTGGACCTGCAGCGCTACCGGGCCGACGTCGTCCTCCATTACGACACCGGCCCGCGCTACCGTTTCGGCGAGGTGCGCTTCAATCAGGACGTGCTCGATCCCGCCCTGCTCACCGGCTACGTCAACTTCAAGCGCGGCGAGCCGCTCGACGTCAACAAGGTCCTCGAGCTGCAGAACGCCCTGTCGGACAGCACCTATTGGAGCCGCGTCGAGGTGGTCACCCGCCAGGATCAGCGGCAGGAGCTGGAGGTGCCGATCGACGTCGACCTCGTGCCGAGCAAGACCATGCGTTTCAGCGGCGGGCTCGGCTACGGTACGGACACCGGCGCGCGGGCGAGCGGCGCCTGGGAGCTGCGGCGCCTCAACCGGCGGGGCCACCGCGCCGAAGCCGAGGTGAAGGGCTCGCAGATCGAGCAGGCCCTGAAGCTGAGCTACTTCATCCCCGGGCCCTACCCGCGCACCGACGTCCTCTCCTTCAACACCGCCTACCAGCGGGAAGACACGGACACCAGCTTCAGCGAGACGGGCCTCGTCGGCGCTCAGCTCACCCAGTCTCGCGGCAAGTGGCGCGAGGCCTACTCGCTCAACTACCAGCGCGAGGACTTCGAGGTGGGCCTGGACAACGGGATCTCCAACCTCCTCGTGCCCGGCGCGAGCCTGGAGCGGGTGGAGGCCGACGACCGGATCTTCACCACCAACGGCTACCGCGCGCGCCTGGCCTTGCAGGGAGCGCAGGCGAGCCTGCTCTCCGATGCCTCGTTCCTGCAGGGCCACCTGGAAGGCAAGGTCATCCGCACGCTCGGCGAGCGCAATCGCGTCATCGGCCGGGCCGAGCTGGGCTATACCCAGACCGACGCGTTCCGCAAGCTGCCTCCCACCTTCCGCTTCTTCGCCGGCGGCGACCGCAGCGTGCGCGGCTTCGCCTATCAGTCCCTGGGCCGCCTGGACGAAGCGGGCAACGTCATCGGCGGCGAGAGCCTGATGGTGGGCAGCCTCGAGTACGAGCTGTGGTTCCCGGAGATGTGGGGGCAGAAGCTGGGCGCCGCCGTCTTCTACGACACCGGCAGCGCGTCGCAGTCGTTCGGCGGCGTCCTCGCCCGCGGCGCCGGGATCGGCGTCCGCTGGCGCTCGCCGATCGGCCCCATCCGCGCCGACCTCGCCTGGGCGCTCTCGGAAGAGGGCCGGCCGATGCGATTCCACCTGAATATCGGGCCGGATTTATGATGGAAAAGGACAGCAAGGACGACAAGGACGCTCCCCCGCCCCCTCCCCGACGCCGACGTAGGCTGCTGCGCTGGACGCTAGGGCTCTTGCTGACGCTCCTGGTGCTGGTCGCGTTGCTGGTGGGCCTGGCCTGGTACGGTGTCTCCTCCGAGCGCGGCACTCGCGTGCTGCTCGGCCGCCTCGGCGCCCTGTTGCCCGGCGAGCTGACGGTGGGATCTCAAAAAGGGCCGCTCGTCGGTCCGCTGGAGCTGCGTGACGTGCGCTACCGCACGGACGCCATGGACGTGCGGGTGAAACGCGTGCAGCTCGCCTGGCATCCGCGCCAGCTCCGCCGCCGCCAGCTCGACGTGGAGCGCCTCCATGCCGAGGGCATCCGCGTCGTCCTTCCCGCCGCGAAGGAGGACGAAACCGCGAACGGCCGGCTGGTGGACATCCACCTGCCGGTCAACATCATCGTGCGCGACGCGTTGATCCGCGACGTGGAGATCGTCCGCGCCGGCCGGAAGCCTTTCCGCCTGGACGTCATCGCCCTCGACGGCGCCAGCGAGCGCCTTCGCGACGTCGTCCACGTGCGCAGCCTGCGGGTGGACGGACCCACCTTCCGCCTGCGAGCGCAGGGAGACCTGAATCCCGTCGGCGCCTATCCGTTGAACCTGCGCGCCCAGGCCACCTACGACGATCCCGAGCTGCCGCCGTTCGTCGGCTCCGGCAGGTTCAACGGCACCCTCGAGAAGCTCGGCCTGGACGCCCGGCTCGCCCAGCCTTTCGACGCCCACGTCGTCGGCAGCGTGCTCGCGCCCATGCGCAAGCTGCAGATGGATCTCACCGCGCAGGTGCGGGGGTTCGAGGCCCAGAAGATCAATCCCGCGTGGCCGCTCGCGCGCATCAGCAAAGGGAACGTGAAGATCCAGGGCGGGCTGGACGACTTCATCTCCGAAGGCACGGTGACCGGCGCCTACGAGAACTACGGCTCGGGCGAGGCCACTTACCGGGTGGCGAGACGGGGCGAGGATTTCATCTTCGAGTACCTGAACCTCAAGACCGACAGCGGCTCCGATCTCTCCGCCAAGGGGACGGTGGGGACCGGCGCCAAGGACCTCAGCCTCGATCTGCTGGCGGACTGGCACCGCCTCTCCTGGCCGTTGCGGGGCGGCGCGCCGGTCGTGGTGAGCCGCTCGGGAGAGGCGGCAATTCGCGGGAGCCTCGCCGATTACAACGTGGACGTGGACGCCCAGCTCGCCGGACCGGGCATCCCGCCGGGCCGCTGGCGGCTCGCCGGGCGGGGCAACAAGGAGAGGATGAACGTCCGCTCCCTGCGCGGCGACGTGCTGCGCGGACGGGTGAGCGCCGTTGGCACCATCGCCTGGCAGCCGGCGGTCTCATGGCGAGTGAAGCTGACCGGAAACGGGATCAATCCGGCGGCCCTGTACCCGGAGTGGCCCGGCAGCCTCGCTTTCACAGCGGCCAGCGACGGCGTGCTGCGCGGCGCCGGTCCCTACGGGCGGGTGGAGATCACCGATCTCGGCGGCAACCTGCGCGGCAACCCCTTGGCCGGACGCGTCCGTCTGGAGCTGGCGGGGGACCGTTACCGGCTCCCCAGGCTCGACCTGCGCTCGGGCTCGGCGCGGGTCACCGCCGCCGGCGCCTTCACCAAGGACGCGGCCGATCTCGACTGGCGGCTCGAAGCGCCCAACCTCGGCGAAGCCCTGTCGGACGCCGGCGGCTCCGTGACCGCTCAGGGCCATCTCGCGGGGCCTTGGAAGACGCCCCACATCCGCGCCCAAGCTACGGGTGAGTCGATCGTCTTCCGCACCTACAACACCGAGACCGCGACCCTGACCGCCGATGTCGATCTGACGCGCGATGGGCCGATGATGATCGACCTCGACGCCAACAAGGTCGGCGTGGGCGAGCGCCGCTTCGACACCGTCACTCTCGACGGCAGCGGCACGCGGCGGGCGCACGGCCTCGCTCTCGCCGTGCGGGCGGAAAAGGGGGCCTTCGATCTCGCTCTCGCCGGCGGTCTCCAGGGCCTCACGGCGTGGAGCGGCGAGATCCGCCAGCTCGACCTGCGCAACGAGCAGACGGGGAACTGGAGCCTCGCCGGACCGGCCGGGCTCGCCGCCGGCACGGAGCGCGCCGCCCTGCGAAACTTCTGCTGGACCTCCGGCAACGCCCGCCTCTGCGCCGACGGCCAGTGGATCAAGACCGGCACCTGGAACGCCACGGGAAACCTGGCGGACCTTCCCTTCACGCTGTTCAAGCCGTTCCTGCCTCCCGATCTGGAGATCACGGGCAACGTGAACGGCACCTTCCAGGGACAGGGCACGACGCGCGGCTTCGTCACCGCCGCCGTGGACCTGCGGCCGGGGCCGGGAGAGATCCAATATCCGACCAAGACCGGCGAGACGGCGAAGGTGCGCTTCGACCAGGGCGCCGTCACCCTGCGCGCCGGAGCGGACGGCCTCACCGGCCAGGCCGCGCTGACCTTCGAGAACACCGGCATTCTCCAAGCCAACCTGCGGCTGCCCCAGTACAACGCCATCGGCCTGCCGCTGCAGAGCCAGACTCTGAGCGGACGGATCCAGGCCGACTTCACCAACCTCGGTCTGGTGGAAGCCTTCGTGCCCGATCTCGAGGACCCGCGCGGAGCCTTGACGGCTGACCTGACGCTGGCGGGCACCGTGGCCGCACCGAAGGCCATCGGCGCCGTCGAGCTGCAGAACGCCCAGGTGGACGTGCCGCAGTTGGGGATCGAGGTACGGCAGATCGCGGTCACCGCGAAGAGCGATGAAAAGGGAGTCCTGCAGCTCCAGGGATCGGCGCGCTCCGGAGGCGGCACGGTGACGATCGGCGGCGACGTGCCCCTGGATGCGCGGCCGGCCCACATCAAGGTCGAAGGGCGGCGCTTCCTCGCCTCCGACACCAAGGAGGCGAAGATCTTCGTCTCGCCCAATCTCCAGATCGCCGCCGAGTATCCGCGCGTCGACGTCACCGGCGACGTGGAGGTTCCCGAGACGGCGATCGATCAACAGAAGCGGAAGCGGGCCGCCGTCGCCGTCTCTCAGGACGTGATCATCCTGCCGCCATCCGAAGAGCTGGCGCAGACTCCGAAGCAGGCGCTCGAGCTCCACGCCCGCGTGCGGGTGATCCTGGGCGACAAGGTCAACGTCAAGGCGTTCGGCTTCACCGGCCGGCCGACCGGGAGCCTGCTGGTCATCGAGGAGCCCGGCAAGGCCACGGTCGGCGTGGGAGAGCTGGAGGTCAAGGACGGCGTCTACAAGGCCTACGGGCAGGACCTCACCCTCGACCGCGGCCGCGTCGTCTTCGCCGGCGGACCGCTCGACAATCCCGGCCTCGATCTGCGGGCCTACCGCAAGGCCGACGACGGCACGGTGGCGGGGATGAACATCCGCGGCACGCTCAAGTCTCCCCAGGCGACCCTCTACTCCGATCCGCCCATGGGCGAGAGCGAAGCGCTCGCCTATCTCCTCCTCGGCCATCCTCTCGGCCAGGCCTCGCCCCAGGAGGGGGACATGCTCGCCAACGCCGCCAACTCGCTGGGATTGAAGGGAGGCAATCTCGTCGCCAAGAAGCTCGCCGCCCGCTTCGGCCTGGAAGAAGCGCGGGTGGAGAGTACGGGCGGGCTCAAAGAAGCATCCCTGGTGGTGGGCAAGTACCTCTCCCCGCGCCTCTACGTCACCTACGGGCTGGGGCTCTTCGAGCCGGTCAGCACCTTCAAGATCCGCTACCTCCTCGGCCGCGCCTGGACCCTCCAGGCCGAGCAGGGCGTGGGCACGAGCGCCGACTTCCTCTACACGGTGGAACGAGGCAAGGGAGGCAAGACTCCGGCGCCCGTGCGCGACAAGGGCGAAGAGGTGAAGGCGCCGGAAGGGACTACGGGCGGATCCGCTCCTCCTTGATAACTATCCGTACGTCGGCCGCTGCGGCCATCCCGGAGGCGAGTCCTCGAAATCCTCCTGCCTGCCATACGGAGTGACGTCGAGGAGAAAGTAGCCGTTGGTGAGCCCTTCCACGCCGCGGGCATAGGACGAGTAGGTGTGGAAGAGATCGTCGTCCATGCGGAAGAAGACGCTCAGGCCGTGCGCCTCGCCCTCCGGTAGGTGCCCGCCGATGGCTTCCATGTCCGCCTCGTTCCGATAGTTGTACTCGGGGGGAGCGACTTTCTTGTCCAGCGTGACGTGGAAGTCGTAGTTGAAGTCGCCGCCGAACGAAGAGACCCATTTACGGTTCCAGCCCTTCTTGGCCTTGTAGGCGTCGAGCTTGGCGAGCGGCGCCCGCGAGATGAGCACGAACGTCGTGTCGCGGTCGTCCAGCAAGGAAAGGTCGCCGAGAGAATTCACATACCCTGTGCAGCCCGGGCAGCCTTCGTCCCATTTCGGATCGAACATGAAGTGGTAGACGATGAGCTGCCGGCGGCCTTCGAACAGGTCGAGCAGGCTCTCCTTTCCCTTCGGCCCGTCGAAGACGTAGCTCTTGTCGATTTTCACCATGGGAAGGCGGCGCCGCTGGGCGTTCACCTGGTCGCGGTGCTTGGTGAGCTCCTTCTCGTGCTTGAGGAGCTTTTTGCGCTCGCCGAGCCATTCGTCGCACGAAACGACGTCTGGATGCGCTATGTCTGTCATGACTTCCATTGTCTTCATGGCCACACCTCCTCTGTCGGGCCGCCGCAGCTTCACGACGAGCCCAGTCCCTTTTACCTGCAGATGCCAGGCCAGAAGGTGGGATCGGCGCCGTAGATCAGCCGATAGGCCATTTCTCGCCGACTACGCGATTCAGGGCTTCGCGGATCACCTGATCGTTGAGGCGGAGACCGGCTGCCCGGAGAGACATGATCGCCTGCCCCGCCGACGGAATCAGTCCCTTTTTCCTTGCACGCAGAATCGTCCCCAGCGTCCCGATCAAAGGAAACCCGAGAGCGCGTGCGCAGCGCCTAGCCGCAAAGTCATCGATGACAACGGTACAACCCGGTCTTTCGGCGGCAAGAGCCAATACGGCGGATTCGCCAGTTCCTAACTAAACCCCATTCGACAATCGTTGGAGGGATTTCGTTGGGAGAAGCTCTCCCGCCCCAACCGCTTTCCAGGATTTTACGGGCCGGATCGACCGAAGGAGCCTGCTGAATCTCCCGAGCCACGGCCTCCGGGATCACAACGTCGACTGCGAGCTGGTGAAAGAGCTGGAGATAGCCGGCCTTCGCCATCGTGATCACAGGCGAGGCATTGACAATCCAGACCTCAGTCACCGCCGGCTTCCGCGATGATCTCTTCGGCACCGTATTGGAACGGCGAAACTCCAAAGCGACTTAACGCGTCGATGAACTCGCTTCGGGACAGGCCCGCAATCTCCGCGGCCCGACCTTGAGAGACAATCCCCATCTCAAACCACTTTACTGACGCCGCGAGGCGCATCTCCCTAGCGAAACCCTGTGGGTCTTCGTGAAGAGCCGCTAAGGCACCCTCGGGTACTTCAATCGTCATGCGTACCATGCTGGAAGCTTAGCACGCGGCTAAACCGAAAGAGGATCTCACCCCAGCCATCCGCGGTACAGCTCCGGCCGCCGGTCGCGCCAGAACAGGCGGCGGGCTGTGGAGGCCGCGCACAGGAAGAGGTCGAGATCGGCGAGTACGAGGTCTTCCTCCAGGCTCTTGCCGCGGGCGATCACCCGACCTTCGGGATCCACGGCGAAAGACTCGCCGGAAAAGTGCAGCTTGCCCTCCTCGCCCACCCGGTTCGCCAGCGCCGCGAAATAGCCGTTCTGGAAGGCGGCGGTGCGCACCTCGGCCTCGTAGAGACCTTCGGGCCACTCGCCCACCGTGCCGGCCTGCGGGATGACCACCACCTCGGCGCCGGCCACGCCGAGCGCGCGCATCACCTCCGGGTAGTGCCGGTCGTAGCAGATGGCGACGCCGACCTTGCCGGCGCGTGTTTGGTAGACCGGCACGCCCTTGTCGCCGGGATGGTAATAGTCGCGCTCGTGGAAGCCCTCATAGTCCGTGATGTGGATCATGCGCGTGACGCCGAGGAGCCGGCCGTCGGCGTCGAAGACGGGCGAGCTGTCGAACCGGCGGCCTTGCTCGTCCCGCTCGTAGAGATTGAATACCGTCACCAGACCCAACTGACGCGCGTTTTCACTGATCCGCTCGGTCGTGGGACCGGGGATTGATTCCGCCAACTTCAGAGCGTTCTCATCGCCGGGGTTCTGAGGAAAGAAGCGGTCGAGGATTACCTCGGGGAAAGCGATCAGCTCCGCTCCCGCGCGCGAGGCGGCCGTCATCGCCTCCAGCGTTCTGGCGAGGTTGGACTCCCGGTCCGTAGACGCGGAGAGCTGGGCGAGGGCGATCCGCACCCGGTTATCCCTTCGACCGCTTCTTGAACGACCAAGTGAATGCGAAGCGCGCCACCTCGGCGCCGTCCGGCATGCGGCCCACGCTTTCCAGGCGCGCCGTGGCGGGCTCTCCCGTGCGCAGCGTCTCTGCCACGGCGGCGCTCGCCTTCGCGCCGTCCTCGCAGGTGAAGGTTGCCATCGCCGTAGCCTTCTTGTCGAAGCTCGCCTCCATCTGGACGATCAGCATCGCCACCGGCGCCGGCGCCGATTGAACAACCGCCATGGATAGCGCGCCGGTGGACATCTCGGCGGCCATGCTCAAGGCCGCGAAGTAGGTCGAGCGGAAGGGATTGGTGGTCCGCCAGCCGTAGGGGATCGTCACCACGCACCGCTCAGAGTCCAGTTCTCGAACGCGCACGCCCGCGATCAACGCGAGAGGCAGCTTCGCGAGCATGTAGAGCCGCATCAGCCAGGGATTGCGCATGCGGCTGCGCAGCTTGTCCGCGGCGGCGGTCGAAGGCGCGGGCGCGGCGAGGGTTTCGGACATGGGAGTCTCCTTGAAGGAATGATATATCGCGAGCAAGGACCTCAAGGACAAAAAGGACGGCAAGGACGAGGCTTCGAGGGGACCAGGAGCTTTGGTGTCCTTTTCGTCCCGAAATTGGGCAGCTAGGAATTCCAGGACAACTCGTATCCTTCCGTTACCAAACGCTCGACGAGAGGACCCGCACCGAGCGCCTCATAGGCGGTCACCACGCCGCGCGCGGTAATGCTGCCATCCGCGAGCCCCTGCGCCACGAAGGCCGCCGGTAAGGCCGCCATCCGCTGTCCATCGTTCGCTCCGCCGAGGGAGGCGGCGGCCATGGCGCCGTCCGGGGCGAAGAGCTCCACCTTCACGAAGCCTCCGGAATGGCCGAAGCCGGAGAGATGCCGGGCCAGGGGCGCCACGCTCGCGAGGAGAAACCTGCCGAGGCGCGGCCCCAGCCGGGCCAGGAGGGCGAGAGAACGCGTCGCCAGCCGCGCCTCGAAGCCGACCTTGACCCGTACGTCGCGAGCGCCGAGGAGCGCGGGAAAAAGGTAGTGCTCGGGGCTCTCCCAGTCGTAGACCGCGCGCGGTCCGAACGGCGGCGGCAGATCGACGATCTCGCGGCCCTGGAGACCACGGAGCGTCCCCTGCGGCGCCGAGAACGAGCGCCCGAGCTGCTCGGCGGAGGCGCGGACGGCGGCTTCTCCCTTCGGATTGCGGTTGCCGATGAAGAGCGTCACCCGCACCCGCTCCACGGCCCGCAGGCGCCGGGCGGTCACGATGGCCAACGCGCCGGAGATCCCCGGCAGGCTGGAGCAGCCGACCGCCGCGGCGAGACCACGCGAGCGGAAATCATCGTCACGGGATCGCAGGCGAACGGTCCAACCGCGGTGGTCCGCGATATCGACGTAATGGACTCCGGCGGCCAGGCAGGCTTCGGGCAGGGCCATGCTCATCGTGGAGAATGGACCCGCACAGTTGACGGCGACGTGGGCGCCCGCGAGGGCCCTGGCGCAGCCGGTCGGATCGTTCACATCCGCGGCGAGCCCCTCGTGGTCCGTTCCCAGCTCGGCGGCGAAGCGCTCCGCTCGCACCACATCCCTCCCCGCGACCCGGACCCGGATACCCGCCGCGGCGAGGATGCGCGCCACGTGCGCACCGAAGACGCCGTAGCCGCCGAAGACCGTGATCATCGCAAGTCGCGGGCGACCAGTACCGTCCACAGACCGTAGGCGCCGATGGTCAGTCCGGTCGCTGTCTGCAGCAAGAGAGGCGAGGAGACGAATCCTGCGGTCGCGAGAGTAAAGCCGGAGACGACGGCGACCCAGCCCACAAGAAGTGTCGAGGTCCGAGCGATGTCGCGAAGGCAGAGGTTCATCAGCAGCACCCCGAGGGTATAAAGACCGTTGGCGACCGCTATACCGCCGATCGTTACGAGTTGCTCGAAAGCGAGAAAGATAGCTGGCGACGATTCGGCCGCCGCAACCGGCAACGTCCGGATCTGAAGCACATCGCAGAACAGATCGGCCGTCATACCCACGATCGTGAAGAGGAGGGCGAGCTTCCCGGTGACCGGATTACCAGGCAGCCGGCTTCGCAGAGCGGTCATGAAGGCCACGAGGACCAGCGCGCAGAGCATCCAGATCCCCCAGCCCCATTTCCACGCAAGCGGCTGGCTCGCCAGATAGGCCATGCGGTCGGCCAGAGGAATGAGGGTGCTGCCGGGACGCAGGCCGATCCAGGCCATGGCGAGTCCCGCCGCGTGGAGCGCGACGTTCGTCCAGGCGAGCGCCAGGAGAGCGCCGCTGGATGTCTCACTCGAGGCTGTCGATCGCCGTCCAGAGCGCATCGAGATCGAGCGTCAGCCCTTCACATCCCGGGATCTCTCGCAGCGTCCCGGTGCTGGCTCCCAGAACGTGGAGGTAGAGGCCTTGGGGGTCGAGCCGCAGAATCTCCAGGCTGCGCAGTTGCGGATCGAGCAACCAGTACCAGGCCACTCCGAAAGCCGCGTAGTCCGCCATCTTCTCCACTCGGTCGCGGCGGCCGTCGCGGGGCGTTGGCGAGACGATCTCGATGGCTATATCGGGCGGGACACGGATCAAGCCGCGCGCCGGCGGCCGGCGGCCACCCGGTAAGTAGACGCTGAGATCGGGTTTCCTGCCGCGTCGAGAGCCGACCGCGAACTTCGCATCGGAGCCGGCTACCAAGCCGCCCCGAGGAAAGATCCAGTTGCCGAGAGCCTGCATGAGAAGCGCCACCAGGAGCTCGTGGAGATAATCGGACACCTCTTCCTCCTCCAGACGGCCATCCACGAGCTCGCCGGGCTCGTCCTCCGGAAGCTCATACCAGTCGTCGAGAGAGAGCTCTGGCGCGTGCGATTCGGCGAACGTGCTCTGACTCATAAAACGATATGGTACCACTGCGTTATGGGCTCTCCTCGGATCGGCTTCCTGGGCGGCAACGGCCACTGCACCGCCCGCCTCGCGATGGCCCGCCGATTTCTCACCGGAATCGATCTCGACGAGGTTCCTTATCCCGGCTTCGAGGGCAGACCGCGGGCGGCCAGCTTCGATGAGTTTCTGGACGCGGTCTCCCGCCACCTGCGGACGTCCACACCTGCGATGCTCTACGCGACCGGCATTGGCGGTCTCGTCGCGCTCAGCCTGCGGGCGCGCGGCGAGCTGGCCGCGACGCCGATCGTGCTGCAGGCGCCGATTCTCTGGGGCTTGGAGCATCGCTGGATGCCCAGGCTGATGCGGCTTCGTCCGGCGCGAGCGGCTCTGCGGAAGGTCTTTGCCGCACCCGCGTTCCAGCGGCGTTTTCTCCGTAAGTACTTCACCCGCCCGCTGGACGCGGAGACGGCCGCCGCCTTCTTCGACGGTTATGCCCGGTGCACCGCGGCGCCGGACTTCTTCGCGTGGTTCACGCCTTCCTTGCTCCGCTCCCTGGAGCGGGACCTGGCGGCGCGGCCGGACTCTCTGGAGCGGATCGAGGTCTGGTGGGGCGGACGGGACCGGGTGGTCACCCTGCGCGAGCTCGAGTGGACGAAGCAGGCGCTCGGGCTCGCGGACCGCTGGCCGCTGCGGATCTTTTCCGGCTGGGGGCATTACCCGATGATCGACGAGCCCGCGTCCTTGGCGAGCGCACTCACCGATGCCGTGGCGAACGCTGGCAAGGTTTAAGGACCCTTCGGTCCCCAAGCTCGACAACCTCCGCCGGGCGGCGGCGGCCGGACTGCGCGTCCCGGAAACCTGGTGGATGCCCGCCGCCGAAGCCGCGCGACTCGATGCCGGAGCGCCACCTCTCGAGGGGCCGGCGATCGTCCGCTCCGGCTCGCCCACGGAGGATACTCAGGTCAGCTCCAACGCGGGACAACTCCTCTCCCTGGTCGTCCGAGACTCTGAAGAGTTCAGCGAGTCCCTTGCCCGGGTCGTGTCGGCGCTGCCCCGCGACGCTCGCGGAGCGCCGCGCGGCGCCGTTTTCGTCCAACCTTTGATCGCGGCGGAGGCGGCGGGCGTCGCCTTCTTCGACGGCTTCTACTGGGAGCGGACCCTCGCGGCCGGCGGCAACGAGGAGCTGACCTCGGGCCAGGCCCGCGGCGAAGTGACGCGTGGCCACTTGGCGCGACAGGATCCCTGGTCGGAGTGGCTCGTGGCAGTCCACCGGCCGTTCCGCAGAGAGGCGCCACGCATCGACGTCGAGCTCGCGCGTGGCGGCGCCGGTTGGGTCCTGCTCCAGGTGCGGCCGGCCCTCTTCCCGATCGCCCGCAACGAGACCCTCTCGCTCGCCAACCACCGGGAGATCCTCGGCGATCCGCCGAGCCCATGGATCGCCTCGGCGCTCGCCGCGGCGGGACGCGAGGTGCTCTCCTTCTTCGCCGCGGCCGATCCGGAGATCGCGGAGTGGGAGGAGTCCTACGCGATCGAGCTGGCCGAGCGGGCGTGGATGAATTTCTCCTTCTTCTTCCGCCTCATGGACCAGTGGGGCCTGCCGCGGACGTTCCTGACGGAGGGAGTCGGCGGCGAAGGGGGAGGACCGGCGGACCGGCGGCTCCTCTTCGGGCGATTCGTCCGCAAGTCCCCGCGCCTCGTATGGCTCCAGCTCCGGAACCTGATCACGATGGCGCGGGCCCACCGGGAGCTGAGCGAGCTCGATCGTCGGATCGCCGCGGCGTCAGGGCTCGCGGATCTTCATCAGATCACCACGGCCGGCCTGGCGCTCGCGCTGCGCACCAACTTCGCCATCGGCGGCGCCCTCACCGGCATCTCGCGCGTGCGGCGCTTCCTGGGCATCCGCGGCTCGGCGCGCGTGGTGACGCGGGAAATGATGGAAGAGTACGGCCGCCTCTCTACGGTTGAGCCCGCCTCCCGGGAGGCCGCGCTCGACGACTGGCTCGCCCGCTACGGCCATCGAGGACCGCTGGAGAGCGATCCCATCCATCCTCGCTTCGCCGAGCTGCGGGACGTGCTGCTGCGGGATCTTGCCAATGCCAATTCAAACGTAGGGGCGGGGCTTGTCCCCGCCCGCGAGGAGGCGATCTCGCGCCTCTGGTTCCGCATCGACGAGATCCGCGAGAGGTTCCGGGACGACCTGATGCGCCGTTGGCAGCGCCTGCGGTCCGCCATCCTTGAGGAGGGCCACCGCCTCGTCGTAGCAGGCGAGTTGGACTCCGCGGAGGACGTCTTCTGGCTGCGAGGCGATGATCTTCGAGGCGGCTCGCTCCGGGATGCCGCGGCGGCCGGACGTGAACGGGCCGCGCACGCCTCGTCGCTCAACCTGCCTCTCACCGCCTCCCGGGAGGAGATCGAGCGCGTCGTCGCCAGATCCGAGCAGATGCAAGCCGAAGCGTCCGGCCGCCGGATCTTTCCCGGAATCGCGCTCAGCCCCGCCGTCGTCGAAGGCCGAGCCGTCAAGGCGGACAACCTGGTGTCTCTCCTCGGCCGGCCCGACGATCTAGGCCCGGACGCGATCCTCGTGGTCCCCGCCCTGGAGCCGTCCTGGGCCGTGGTGTTTCCGCGGGTCGGAGGCGTCATTGCGGAGATTGGCGGCGAGCTGAGCCATGCCTCGATCCTCCTCCGCGAGGCGCGCCGGCCTGCGATCGTGAACTGTGCTGGAATCTGGAAGGCGGTCTCGACGGGGGACTGGCTACGGCTGGATGGCGAGCAAGGAGTCGTAGAGGTGATGGGGTAAATTGGAACTAAAGGCGCTCTCTCGAGGAGCTCAGCCGCCGCCCCTGAAGCTCCCCAGGAACCGCCGCCAGGCCTGGCCGAGCCCACCCGTTTCAGCGCCGCCGGCGAGCAGGACGTCGAAGCGCGCCGGATCGCGGGCGAGGGATTCGGCGGCGAGCGCCTCGAGGGCGGACTGCAGGCGGTCTTCCAGCACTTCCGTCCAATCGCCCGCGCGCAGATCGGCGTCTCCCGCCGGCAGCTCCTCGCCGAAGCGGGCGAGCGCCTCGGGGAGCTGCGCCTCCCAGAAAGGCGCCTCGAGGGCGAGCGGCAGCAGCACGGCCTGGCGCACCCGGGAGGCCAGGGAACCGATCCCGGAGCGCAGCCGCACCGGCCGCTCGCGCGGATCGCCGAAGCGCGCCTGGGCGGGGATCCACAGCGCCGCGTCCGTCTGGCTGAGGACCTCCTGCGCCTGGGTGAGGAACCGCCGCGCGCCGCGCACGGTGCCGGATTCGACCTCGAAGAAACCCATGCGCGCGAAAGAGCGGTACAGGCCGGCGTTGCCGGCGTCGATCGGGCCGTAATGCCGCCGCTCGGGGAAGAGCTCCCGCGCGAGCTGGATGCAGATCAGCGGGTCCCACCACGAGGGATGGTTGAGGTAGACGATCAGCGGCCGGCCGCGCAGCGTCACCGGATCCGGGCGTTGCGACTTCGACAGGCGGACGGCATGGAAGCTCCGCGAGAGCTGCCGCTCGCCTTCGCCGGCATGGCGCGAAATGCGCAGCGGCGCGATCCCGGGCGGCCTGACTTCCCGCTCCGGCGGATCGCGGTCGTGCTCCGGTGCGCCTTCTACCTCCTCCTCTTCCATCGTCACAGTGTTTCCCTAGCAGGATTCATGCTAGGGAGCGGCGCTGCTCGCCGGCACCTTCTCCACCCCGAGCTGCCAGAGGAGGAACGCGTATTCCAGGGCCGTCTCGTGCAGGCGGTTGTAACGCCCGCTCCTGCCGCCGTGGCCGGCGGGCTCCATGCTGATGTTGAACACCAGCGGATTGGAATCCGTCTTCAGCGCCCGCAGCTTGGCCACGTACTTGGCGGGCTCCCAGTACATCACCTGCGAGTCGTTGTAACTGCTGCGCACGAGCATCGTCGGATAGGCCTTGGCTTCGACGTTGTCATACGGGCTGTAGGTCTTGATGTAGCGGTACTCCGCCTCGATCTTGGGATTGCCCCACTCCTCGAACTCGGGCACGGTGAGCGGCAGCGACTCGTCCAGCATCGTATTGATCACGTCGACGAACGGCACCTGCGCGACCACCACGTGGAAGAGGTCCGGCCGCAGGTTGGTCACCGCGCCCATCAGTAGGCCGCCGGCGCTGCCGCCCTCGATCGCCAGCCGCTCCTTGCTCGTGTATCTGCTGGCGATGAGATGCTCGGCGGCGGCGATGAAATCGGTGAAGGTATTGCGCTTGTTCATCATGCGGCCCGCGTCGTGCCATTTCTTGCCGAGCTCGCCGCCGCCGCGGACGTAGGCCATGGCGAAGACCACGCCGCGGTCGACGAGGCTGAAGAGATTGCCGTTGAAGGTGGCGGACATCGGCGCGCCGTAGGAGCCGTATCCGTAGAGCAGGGCCGGATTGGCGCCGTCGGCTTTGACGTCCTTGCGGCAGAGGAGCCACATGGGCACCTTGACGCCGTCCGGCGCCGTGGCCTGGGTGAGCTCGACGCGGTAGCGCGAGGGATCGTAACCGCCGAGCACCGGCACCTGCTTGAGCAGCTTCCGCTGGCGCGAGAGCGGGTCGTATTCGTAGATCGACGGCGGCGTGATCGGCGATTGATACGAGAAGCGGTAGGTTTTCGTCTCGAACTCCGGGTTGGCGTTCGGGATGGCGAAATAGGCCGGCTCCGGGAACTCGATGCGGTGCGACTTGCCGCTCGCCGGCTCGGTGATGCGCAGATAGAGGGTGCCGCCTTCGCGCTCGAGCACGACGTAGAAGTCCTTGAACAGATCGACGCCCTCCAGCATCACGTCCTCGCGGTGCGGCACGACCTCGCGCCAGTTGGCACGCGAGGGGTCCTTCTCGTCCGCCACCACCAGCCGGAAGTTGCGGCCCTTGTCGTTGGTGCGGATCCAGAACTCGCCCGGCCGGTGATCCACGTCGTACTCGTGATCCTGCTCGCGCGGGGCGATGACCTTCATCTCCGCCGTCGGGCGGTCGGCGGGCAGGTAGCGCACCTCGGAGGTCGTGTGGCTCTGGGATTGAATGAGGAAGAACTGGCGGTCCCGCGTCTTGCCTAGGTAGACGTCGAAGCGCTCGTCCTTCTCCTCGTACAGGAGGTCGTCCTTGGGCTCGCCGAGCACGTGGCGGAAGACCTGGTACGAGCGCTTGGTCTGCGGATGCTCGACGCTATAGAGCAGGGTCTTGCCGTCCTCGGCCCAGTCGAAGCTGGTGACGCGCGGCACCGCCTCCGGCCCGAGCTGGCCGGTGCGCAAGTCCTTGACGTGCAGCGTGAACTGGCGGAACCCCGTCTCGTCCGTCGAATAGGCGAGCAGGTTGCCGTCCGGGCTCACGGCCCGTCCGCCCACGCCCATGAACTGTTTGCCCTCGGCGAGCTGGTTGACGTCGAGGATCACCGCCTCCGGCGCCGTGAGCGACCCCTTCTTGCGGCAGAAGATCGGGTATTGCTTACCCTCCTCCGTCCGCGTGTAGTAGTAGTAGCCGCGATTGAGGTACGGCACGTCCACGTCCGTCTGCTGGATGCGCGACAGCATCTCGTCGTAGAGCTTCTGCTGCAGCGCCTCCGTCGGCTTCATGAAGGTCTTCGCATAGGCCAGCTCGGCGTTGAGATAGCTCTCGACGTCCGGAGTGCCCTTGTTGCGCAGCCAGTAGTAGTCGTCCACCAGCGTGTCGCCGTGGATCTTGGTGACGTGCGGGTCCTTCTTCGCCACCGGCGGCTGTAAGGCGGCGGTGGTGGTCGTTGTGGTCGCCGTTTCGGCAGCGAGCAGCGGCGTGGTGAGGGCGACGGGGATCAGGCCTAAGATGGCCCAGGCGGCGAGCAGACGGGGGAGACGGGTGCGGGTCATGATTCCTCCTGGATGCAGAAGCGCGGAGGTGGAGCTTAGCAGATGCTGATGCCGTGCGGCACTGTTAATTCTACGTCCTCCGACGCTTCCTTGTGCCCGCCCGCTGCACGGTTCCAGCGCGCGATTCGGGCTCGCCGAGGAAGCGCCTGAGCCGAAACATCTCTATGTCATGGCGCGTACGGCCATCAAGCGCAAGGTCCGCCATGATCTCACCGACGACACTACAGAACTTGAATCCATGTCCGGAGAAGCCAGCAGCCAACGCGACCTGCGAGTATTGTGGATGAAAATCAAGTATGAAATGCTCGTCCAGTGAATTGGTGAAAATGCAGGTTTTCATGGCCATCGTGGGCCCGTTAGCGTCCGGAAAGTATTTGCCGATGCCAGCGCGGAGAATTTTCTCATCTTCGGGATGACATTCTCTGTCCATGGCATCCGGGTCTGTGCGCTCGCGACGGTGGTTATACTTACCGAGCTTGAAGCCCGGCACTCCGTGGATGGGAAACCCATAGAATCGTCCCTCTGGCGATTCCATATTGAAAACAGGAAATGCCCCTAGCCGGAAATACTCGGGACGCCGGGGTTGTGTCCAGATTAACACTTGCCGTTCAGGTACCGCTACCTCCGCCAGCGCAGGAATTAGACCTCGTGCCCAGGGTCCTGCAGTGACTACCATCCTCTTGGCCCGATAACTTCGCCGATCCGTCCTCACCGAAACGCCCTTATAATCACACCTCCATCCGATCACTCGCTCACGGGCGTGAACCTCTGCGCCTAACTGCTGAGCAGCCTCCACATGCACAACGATGCAACGCTCCGACAGAAGAAAGCCGGCGTCCGGCTGATAAACTCCGAGCATTCCATCCGCAAGGCGAAAGCCTGGAAACCGTCTTCTCAATGAAGCCGCGTCGAGCTCTTCGTGAGGCAAATGGTGAATGGCGCATGAGGACAGCGCACCTCTTACTATGGCGCTATCCTGCGCACCGGCATCTATTCCTCCGGTAATGATCAGCAAGCGCTCGCCAGCCCTGTTCTCGAGTTCCCGCCATAACTCGTAGGCGCGCCGCAGTAGAGGCACGTAATTTGGATGCTCCGCATAAGCCAATCGGATAATTCTGCTAATCCCATGTGACGAACCAAACTCATGTGGAATGTCAAACTGCTCCAGACCCAACACTCGACAGCCGCGCCGCGCCAAGTGATAGACTGTCGCGCTGCCCATTCCTCCCACCCCGACTACGATCGCATCGTACACTTAACCATCCCTAGTGTTTAATAATAAGAATTAAAGTCGTACTGAGGTTTCACGTGGCCAGTTTCCGGATCGTAGATCTCTTGTCTGATCAGCTCTACAAATTTGATGCACGATTCCTCTCGTGCTTTCGGTTCAACCTTAACACTTACTATATTATCGCGTTTTAAAAAGCGGAAGGCTGACTTAGCTCCGTCGGCCGCCTCGATTACTCCCACAGCAACCTTCCGAACCCTGCTACGGCCTCTCAGCCACATCCAAACCCTTACGGGCAGCTTCGACAGATGAGTGATGTAACGTGGATAGAAGCCAAGGTCGACGGCCTCCTTTACAGTCAGTTGGTTGAGGATCGCGATGATCTGGGGCCACTCAAGAAAGTACAACTTGATACCGAGCTGCCTATGGATTCCTATGAGGCATTTGGCGTGGTATCCATCGAGATAATCTGAGCGCAGATTTTTCTTTGCCGAGCGGCTCCCCAGCAAAAGGACCCGTTCATACCGAAACGAAGGGTCGGTTAGTTTGTGGCTGAAAACAGTCGCGAGGTAAACCTGTACGGCAGGATCGAACCATTCGTCGAAGCGCAGCGTTCCGATTGCAAATAGGCTCTTTGCGTCGCTCAGCTCCTGCATAAGAATGTTGAGCTCGATCTGCTGCAGCCCAACCGTTGTCTCCCGCTTGATCAAAATGCCTATGACTAAGACGTAAGCCAGAAAAATCCCCATGTAGAGCGCGATTCTGCGACCGGAAAGCAGCTCATCCGGAAGGCCAGACCACAAAACCCCATCCACAATTTTTGTATAGAGAAGCTCGACGAAAACACCGGCAACTAGTGGGATCAGGAGATGGAAGAGCGCGTGCTTTCGAAGAATCCGGCGGAGGATCCTGTAAATCATGTGGGTTTCCGAGAGAGTGGGTGGTGCCCGGGTGCTCCTGGGAGACGCCAAGCCAAAGATAGCCAAGCGTCAATAGGATGCTCGTCGGTACTTAGAGTATCGTAGGTCACTCCAGAAGCTGCGTCAATGGCTAGGAAAACGGGGAGTTACGACACCTATGCCGAATGATCGCGGACCGGGGCTCGACAATCAGCCGATCCCCTCCTTCCGGAGCAGCGCCTCGTTGCCTGGGAGTTCCAGGTCTCGGGAGATGCCGACTAACCTGGTTCCCCACTCCGGAACAGGTGCACGATTCGCTCGGTCTCCATACCCTCCTCCCGCCGCCGTGGACGGGTCCGCACGTATGCATCGTCTATCCTATCAGCATGCAATGCACCCTTAGAGACATTCCGCCGGCTGTGGACGCAGAGCTGCGTCGGCGCGCGAAGGCGGAAGGCAAGAGCCTCAACACGGTCGCCGTCGAGGCCCTGATCAGGGGATCTGGCACTGGGTGAAACCCCCATCCACCACCGCGGTCTTGGCGACATCGCCGGGACCTGGAAGGAGGATTCAGACTTCGACCAGGCGATTGCGGATCAGGACCAGATCGACGAGCGACTGTGGCGATGAGACTCGCCCTCGACATAGCTCCGGGAAACCCGTCTTTCTTTCCGGAAATCTGCCGCTCCAAGGCCGGTTTCCCCCCAACAACGCTTCGCTCGCCACCCAGGACCGGGAGGCAGTCCTTGACGTAGCGAGCACAACAGGCGTACAGTTTCCTGTACAGCGGAGAGGGGAAACTTACGATGGACTCGATCTCCTATACCAAGGCGCGCGCCCAGTTGGCAAGAACTATGGACCACGTCTGCGAGAGCCACGAACCGGTCATCATCACCCGCAGCGGCGAAGATTCGGTGGTGATGCTCTCGCTCGAAGACTACAAGTCTCTCGAGGAGACGGCTTATCTCCTGCGCAGCCCAAGGAACGCGCGGCGTCTCATCGAAGCCATCGCAGAGCTTGAACGGGGTGGCGGCTCCGAGCGAGAGCTCGCCGAGTGAAGCTCGTCTTCTCCGAGCGTGCTTGGGAAGACTACCTGTACTGGCAGGAGACGGACCGCAGGCTGGTTGCCAGGATCCATCAGCTCATTCGAGAGATCCAGCGCGAGCCCTTCGCCGGCGTCGGAAAGCCGGAGCCGCTGAGACATGCCTTCCAGGGCTACTGGTCGCGCCGCATCAACGATGAGCACAGGATCGTCTACAAGATCCAAGGCGACTCTCTCCTCATCGCTCAGCTCCGCTACCACTACTAGATCAGACCCTCAATAGACCTGCAGACCTTTCGGCAGCCTGGCGTTCAGCCAATCGAGGAGACCCTTGGCCCGGGAGCCCCCGGGAGGCCAAGCCATCGCATTCCGGCATTCCCGGTGCTTCCGCTCGCCACCGTCGAGGAGAACCTCCAGCCGCGCGCTCGTGCCGTCCGCCACCAGGCGGCATGTGCCCCGCGGATCCCGCTCCTCCACGGCTGAGCGTGCCAGCGTCAGGAGGGCATCGATCTCGGCCTGCGAGAGGCGCACCTCCTCCCGCTTCTCGCTCGCGGCGCTCTCTCGCGTCGGCGGCAGGTGCTTGACCGCGATGAGCAACCCCTGAGCCTCGGCCGTCACCTCGAAGCGCTCGTCCCAAGGCGCACCCCATGTCCGTAGATCGAGAAGCCTTACCGGATCTTGCGCAAGGCCGCGAGCCGCCAGGGCTCCGGCGAGGATCGAGATGACAAGGAGGCCGGATCTCATCCCACAGATCTTACGGATTCACCCGGCGAGCCGTCGCGCGCAACCCTGCGGCGCCACGTCGCCACCCTGGTATACCGTGCCGCAGGACTGCGGCGCCACGCCTCCAACCTGATATGCGATGCCGCGCCCCTGCGGCGCCACGCCGGCACCCTGCGACGCCGCGCCTCCCCCCTGGAACGCCACGCCGGCACGCTGCGGTGCCGCGCCGCTACCCTGACATGCCGCGCCTTCACCCCGATATGCGACGCCGCACCCCTGCGACGCCGCGCCGCTATCCTGATATGCCGCGCCGCAGCCCTGCGGTACGGCATATTGACCCCAAAGCTTTGTACCTTCGCGCGGAGGCACGACGCCTCGGCGCTATCAAGACCGCACGAGCCGCTGCAGCCAGCCGCGCCAGCCGGTGAAGAGGTTCGGCTTCTCCAGGCGGGTCAAGATCCAGCACTCTTCGTCCGGCTCGGTGAAGGGACGGTGCTTGGTGCCGGTGGCGTAGGAGGCGAAGGTGCCGGCCTCGAAGGTGCCGTACTGATCCGCGTAGCCGCCGGCGAGGATGAGGACGTCCTCGGGGCCCTGGTGGAGGTGCTCGGGAAAGGCGCGCCGGGCCGGCATGTGGGCCACGTGGAGGAAGCTGCCGGAGAACGGATCGCGGAGGAGCGTGGCGTAGCGGGCGCCGCGCGCCGGCAGGTACCGCCAGCGGATCTCGCCGAGATCCGGCAGCTCGCGCCGCGCGCCGTCCGGCAGGGGGATCTCGGCGAGGCAGCGGCTTTCCGGCCGCGGCGCCGCGATGCTCGCCTGCAAGCGCTGCCACAGATGCGCCGGCGGGCGCTCCGCGGGCAGGCTGAAGAGAAGGGCGACGCCGGGCGCGCTCATCTCGCCGAGGGTGGCGCGGCAGCCGGCGCAGCCGTCGAGATGGCCTTCCACCAGCACCCGGCGAGGAATGTCGGCCTGGCCGCGGGCGACGGCGAGCAGCATTTCTTCGGAAGGGTGCATCTATGCCTATACGTGAAGGCCGCGCGTTCCGGATGACGGATCAGAGGAGCTCGGCGCCCTGGCTCTCCAGCTCGAGGAGAAAGAGCTTGCGCTGAGCGCCGCCCACGTAGTCGCCGAGCCCGCCGCCCTCGGCGACGACCCGGTGGCACGGGATGACGATCGGAATGGGGTTCTGGCGCAGGATCGCGCACACTTCCTGGCGGCATTCCGGCCGGCCGGAAGCACCGGCGATCTCCTGATAGCTCCGCGTCCGGCCGTAAGGGATCTTGCCGGTCTCACGGAGCACGCGGCGGACGAAGGCGGCGGCGCCGCAGACGGTGAGATCGAACTCCACGTCGAGCTTGCGCCGCGCGCCGGCGAAGTACTCCGCCAGCCGGCCGAAGACCTCGTCGAGCGATTCCGAGTCTTCGACGAGGTGGAGCGGCGTGAAGGAGCCCGGCTCCGGCGGCTCGATGATCAAACGCGTCAACGCCGTGCCCAGAAGCTCCAGGCCCAAGGATCCGATGGGCGAGGGCATCAACACCCGGAGGAACTGCGCCGTGCTCTCCGGCACAGGAGTGATCCGCGGCTGGGCTTCCACGGCAAAAGAGGTTAGCACGCCGCGATTGTGAGGGTATCCCCCGCTCGTGCCGCGGATTTGTCACCGGCTGCCGCCTCGACAATGTTTCCGTCGAAGCGTCTCTTTCTCCCCGGACGAGGGGCGGAATGTACCGGCCGCAGGAGTAGGAAAGGAAACAAACTTGCCTCAAACGGCAATTGACGCGTCCATCCAAATCTATAAAAGTAAAGGACTTATGCTTGCCAGCGCAGGTGGTCCCGAGTACATTCCCCGCGTGGATATGTTCGAGCTGATCGGCGAGACCCTGCGGCGGCTGCGCAAGGAGCGGGGATTGACGCTGGAGGATCTGCGCCAGGCGGCTGGGCTCGGCCGCGGTCAGCTCTCGCGCATCGAGAACGACAAGCAGGAGGCGACGCTCTCGACGCTCGCCAAGATCCTCGATTGCCAGGGAGTGAGCCGGCGCGAGTTCTTCCGCCGCTACGATCTCGTGGAATCGGAAGCCGTGGCGCTCGAGAGGCAGGGGGCCACGGACGGCGCTTCCGAAGGCGACTGGCCGCAGGAGATCCAGCAGGTCCTCAGCAAGGTGGATTCCTTCGTCCGCATCACCCTCGATCAGCCGCGCCCGGTGGCGCAGGGAGCGATCGAGATCGGCGACTGGGTGGTTCTACTGCGCGTGATTCCGAAGCACGGCGAGGCGCCGCCGGCTCCGGAAACCCCCGCCGAGCCGCCCAAAGAGAAGAAGCCGCGAGCGGGCAAACCCGGCCGCAAGCGCAAGCGTTGACCCGCCATTTCCACCTCCCCTGTCCGGCGGGTTCCTCACGGCCGCAGCCGTCGAGGTCCATCCTGAGGAACGAAGTTGTCCCTCTTGACTACGGTTGGAGGCACATGTTTCTTGAACACGCCATCTATGGCCATTATCAGATAAGTAGCTTCGGCCGTAAGTGTTGTGGTTTCAGATACTTGTGCTTGCAATGCGTACCGCGGAGCCGCTACATTTTGTGCCTATGGCCATGTTCGACAACGTCGGGCGGACGCTCAGTCTGCTCCGCGAGCTGCGCGGCAAGAGCCAGGCCCGCGTCTCCCGGGAAGCCGGCATCGGCAAGAGCCAGCTCTCGAAATACGAGAACGGCAAGGAGCTGCCGAAGCTCGACTCGCTGGAGAAGGTGCTGAACGCGCTGAGGGTCGGCTATCTCGAGTTCTTCTACACGCTTCACATGGTCGACCGGCGGGCTGCCGACCTGGCGGAAGGCGACGCCGGCCCGACTCGCGCCAAGCCGCCCTCCATGGTACCCCTCCCCGACGGCCTCTCTCTCCTCGCGGAGCCCACCGATCAGGCCTTCGGCCAGGTGTTTTCCGATCTGATGATCCTCTATCGCCGTCACCTGGAGCAGGTTTTGCTCTCGGGCGTGCGGCGGCCGGAAGACCCTCCCAAGCGGAAGAAGGCGGCCCGGTAGCCAGCCCGCCGGCGAGGCAGGGTTTGTAGGGGCGGCCCTATGTGGCCGCCCTGTCACCCTCAGCGCCTGCCATCAGGGCGGCCACATAGGGCCGCCCCTACAGATCTTCTTCGCACGGCGCCACCCTTACCTCCAGCTCTCCCCACCGCGCGGCCGCGAGCTCGCCGCCGAGGTCCGCATCGCCTCGATAAGGGCGCTGCGGGATGCGGCGGCACGGGACGCGGAAGGTGGTGGCTCCGGCGAGGGGAAAGGGAGCGAGCCGCACCCCGCCGTCGCCGGGGACGATGCGCCGGCCATACCGCTCGACGGGCTCCCGCCAGCCGTTGCAGGCGGCGAGCGAGATCTGGTCGGCGAGGTCGAGGAAGCGGTAGTCGGCCTCCAGCTCGTCGCGCGGCGCGCCGGTCTCCTCGAGCAGGCTCTGCTCGAGGTCTGTCAGGAAAGCGACGAACGAGGCCCAGCCCTCCTCGTCCCGGCGGTTCTGGAAGAGATTGAGGGCGTGCCGGGTGATGAGCAGGGCGGCGTAGGGGCGCGCCGCCGCGTACCGGCTGGTGCCGCGCTCCCAGATCTCGATGCGTTCCCCGCGCGGCAGGGAGATGAAGTCGTGCGGCCGGCCGCGCTCGGAGTCCCAGCGCGGCGCGGCGTCGGCCTCGCGCCAGCCGTTGTCGTGCTCGCGGGCGGCGAAGACGAGGTCGTCCCGCCGGGGGTGCGACGGCATTCCATCGCCACGCCAGAGGGAGAGCAGCTCGCCGGAGAAGTGGGCGTGGTCGGGCTGGGTGATGCAGCGCAGCGCGGCGCCTTCGGGGAGGACGATCATGGAGCCGCCGACAATATAAGATCCTCTCCGCCATGACCTCGAAAAAAATCAGCGGCGAGGAGGCCCTCGCCTACCATTCGCGCGGCCGCAAGGGCAAGATCCAGGTCGTCCCCACCAAGCCCACCGCCAGCCAGCGGGACCTCTCGCTCGCCTACAGCCCGGGCGTCGCCGTGCCTTGTCTGGAGATCGAAAAGGACCCGTTGCTGGCCTACGAGTACACCGCCAAGGGCAACCTGGTGGCGGTGATCAGCAACGGCACGGCGGTGCTGGGCCTGGGCAACATCGGCGCTCTCGCCGGCAAGCCGGTCATGGAGGGCAAGGGCGTCCTCTTCAAGCGCTTCGCCGACATCGACGTCTTCGATCTCGAGGTGGCGACGACGGACGTCGAGGAATTCATCCGCACGGTGAGGCTCCTCGAGCCGACCTTCGGCGGCATCAACCTGGAGGACATCCGCGCCCCCGAGTGCTTCGAGATCGAGCGCCGCCTGAAGGCGGAGATGGGAATCCCCGTCTTCCACGACGACCAGCACGGCACGGCCATCATCTCGGGCGCCGCGCTGCTCAACGCCCTGGAGGTCGCCGGCAAGCGCATCGAGGAGGTGCGCATCGTCTTCTCGGGCGCCGGCGCGGCGGCCCTCTCCTGCGCCCGGCTCTACGTGCAGCTCGGCGCCCGGCGGGAGAACATCGTCCTCACCGACCGCGGCGGGGTGATCTACCGCGGCCGGCCTGAGCACATGGACCCCTACAAGGAGGAGTTCGCCGCCGACACGCCGGCGCGCACCCTGGCCGAGGCGATGGCGGGGGCCGACGTCTTCATCGGCCTCTCCATCGGCGGCATCGTGACGCCGGAGATGGTGCGCGCGATGGCCCGCGACCCGATCGTCTTCGCCATGGCCAATCCCGATCCCGAGATCGGTTACGAGGAGGCGCGGGCGGCGCGGCCGGACGCCATCGTGGCCACCGGGCGCAGCGACTATCCGAACCAGGTCAACAACGTCCTCGGCTTCCCGTTCCTCTTCCGCGGAGCGCTCGACGTGCGGGCGAGCGACATCAACGACGCGATGAAGCTCGCCGCGGTGGCGGCCCTCGCCGAGCTCGCCCGCGAGGACGTGCCGGACGCGGTGCTGCGCGCCTACGGCCTCACCGCGCTGCGCTTCGGCCGCGAGTACCTGATCCCCAAGCCCTTCGATTACCGGGTGCTGCTGCGCGTCCCTCCGGCGGTGGCGCGGGCGGCCATGGAGAGCGGCGTGGCGCGGGTGCCGATCGACGACTTCGAGGCCTACCACCGGCGGCTGGAGACGCTGATCTCGCGCCGGCTGGAGCTGATGCGCGGCATCGTCGACCGCGCCCGGCGCTCGCCCCGGCGGGTGGTCTTCCCCGAGGGCGAGCACGAGCAGATCCTGCGCGCCGCCAAGATCCTCGTCGACGAGGGCATCGCGCATCCCATCCTGCTCGCCCGCCGTGAGATGATCGCCGATCGCCTGCGCGAGCTCGACCTGCCCGAGGAGCGGCTCACCGTCATCCACAACGAGAGCAGCGACCGCTTCGAGACCTACGCCCGGCGCTTCCACGAGCTGCGGCGGCGCGACGGCATCACCCTGTCCGACGCCCGCAAGCGGATGCGCCTGCGCAACTATTTCGGCACCATGATGGTGGAGATGGGGGACGCCGACGGCCTGATCTCCGGCCTCACCCAGCACTACCCGGACACCATCCGCCCGGCGCTGGAGATCGTCGGCACGCGCGACGGCGTGCGGCGGGTCTCCGGCACCTACGTGCTGATCCTCCAGGATCGCGTCTTCTTTCTCGCCGACACCACGGTGAACATCGAGCCGACGCCGGAGGAGCTGGCGGAGACCGCCCTGCTCACCGTGGGCTTCGTGCGCCGCTTCGGCATCGTGCCGCGGGTGGCGATGCTGTCGTTCTCGAACTTCGGCTCCAACAAGCATCCGGCGGCGCGCAAGGTGCGCCGCGCCGTGGAGATCGTCGGCGCCATCGATCCGGAGCTGGAGATCGACGGCGAGATGCAGGCCGACACGGCCGTCTTCGAGCAGATCCTGCGCGAGAACTATCCCTGGAGCCGGCTCCGGCAGCCGGCCAACGTGCTGATCTTCCCCGAGCTGCAGTCGGCCAACATCGCCTACAAGCTGATGTGGCGCCTGGCGGGCGCCGAGGCGATCGGACCGGTCCTGCTGGGCATGGCCAAGCCGGTCCACGTGCTGCAGGCCGGCCTCGAGGTGAGCGACATCGTCAACATGGCGGCGTTGTGCGTGGTGGACGCGCAGGAGCTGGAGAGCGCCGGAAATCTGTAGGGCTTGAGGGATATTGCTGGCGCGGAGCGCGGTTCCAGGGTAAACTTATGGGACGCCCTTATTTTTCACCCTGAAGGAGGTCTGACCCATGAAGCGTATTTCCACCCTCGCCCTGTGCGCCGCACTGCTGCTCGCGGTATTCGCGGTGCCGAGTCTGACCCAGGCGGCGGCCAAGAGCGACAAGCCGCGCGTCGCCGTCCTGGAGTTCAAGAACAAGGCCGACAACCAGTGGTGGTGGCACGGCGGCGCCGAGGCGGCGCAGGACGTGTTCGTCACCGAGCTGTACAAGAGCGGCAAGTTCATCGTCGTCGAGCGCGAGCAGCTCGAGGCCCTGATGCGGGAGAAGGGCCTGACCCTCTCCGGCGACGTCGATCCGTCGACGGCGGTGCGCGTCGGCAAGCTCCTCGGCGTCAACTACCTGCTGACCGGCGCAGTGACCGAGTACGGCGTCACCGACAAGGGTGCCCATAGCGGGGGCATCGGCCGTCTACCCAGCTTCGGAGTCGGCAAGCGCAGCTTCGTCGCGGCCCTGAACGCCCGCCTCATCGACACCTCGACCGGCGAGATCGCGTGGGCCGACGAGGCGAGCGCGGAGGAGAGCAGCGTCAAGGTCTCGGTGATGGGCACCGGCGGCGGCGTGGACGACGAGCGGATGTTCGACAAGGTCATGAAGCCCTGCATCCAGAAGCTCGTCGCCAGCCTCAAGGCGGCCGACCTGTAGGACGGGTTCTGCCCTCCGAAGCCCTCACTCCCCTACCCCCTCTCTCCCAAAAGGGAGAGAGGGGAAAAGAAATTTCTTGTTTTCTCCCTTCTCTCCCTCTGGGAGAGGAGGGCCGGGGTGGTGAGGGCTTTCGCGGGCAAACCGCTGGATTAAGGTTTTCCCGCCCTCAGATCCGCCGCTGGAAATTCACCCGCACCGTGGTCCACATCTTTACCCGCACGCCTTCCTTGGTGGCGGGCTGGAAGACCGCCCGGCGGGCGGCGTCGAGGGCCGCCTCGTCGAAGCCGAAGCCGGCCTTGGCGCCCAGCAGCTCGGCGTCGAGCACCCGCCCCTTCTCGTCGACCAGCACCTTGATGTCCACCTGCGCGGCGCGGTTGAGCCGCTGCGCCGCCGGCGGATAGCGCGGCTCGGGCAGGGAGACGCGCTTCGGCGCCACCACGCCCGGGCCCGGCTGCACCAGATCGCCGACCTGGACCTGCTGCGGCCGCGGCGCGGTCTGCGCTGGCGGGGGACTGGCGGGGGCGGCGGCGCTGGCGGCGGGCTTCTCATCCCGCTCGGCCCCCTGCGGGTTCGCCGCGGCGGGTTGAGGAGGTGTCGCGGCGGGCTGCGTGGCCGGCGCCTGGGGCGGCGCGGCGGCGGGCTCCGTGCGTTGAGCCGTCCGGGTGTCGGCAGGCGGATCTTGTTGTAAGGGCTTGTCTGGCGCTCGCTGCGGCTCGGCGGCGCCGGCGCGGCGGCTCTCCTCGAGCTGCTGCTGGAGCTGCTTGATGCGGTCGTCGTACTTCGCCTGGACCTGCGCCTCCAGCGTCTTCTGCTGGGCCTCTACCATCTGCTGGATCTGCGCCTGGATCTCCTCCGGAGTCAGGCTCGCGGGAGCGGGGGCAGCGCCGGCGGTGCCCGCGGCGCCTGCCGGCATGACCGCGGGCTGAGTGGCCGGCGAGGCCGCGGACGGCGGGGCCGCAGCGCCGGCGGCCTTGCCGCCGGAGCGGCCGAAGAGCAGATAACCGCCGACGGCGACGGCGATCAGGGCGGCCGCGGCGAGACCGATCCACAGCGGCTTTTTCGACGCCGGCGCGGCTTCCTTCGCCACCTGGGCGCGGGTGCCCGGCCAGGTCGCCTCGCGGACGCCGGTCGCCTCGCGCAGATCCTGAGCGGCGGCGGCGGCCGGAGCCGCGACCGCCGCCGGCGCCAGCGGCCGCGTCGGCAGCTCGAGCTTCTTCTCCGCCTGGATCTCCTGGTTCTCCCGCTCGATGTCGTCGCGGAAGAGGTTGTGCATGAAGAAGGCGAGGTTGAACGTGGTCGGGCTGAAGTGGCCGTCGATCATCAGCTTCGACACCGTCTTGTGCCAGGTCATGGCGTCGGCGATGCGCTGCTCGCGGCCCACCAGGCTCTTCTTGAGGAGGGCCGCGACGGGAGCCGGCAGCGGCGTGCCGTCGTTGGCCAGCACGGCGGCGTCGATCTTCGCTCCAAAGCCTTCCGCCGAGGCGGCGGGAAGCTGCTCGCCGGTCAGCAGCTCGAAGAGGATGGCGCCCAACGAATAGACGTCGTCGGACTTCGCCAGCGGAGCTCCGCTCAGCGCCTCGGGAGAGAGGTAGGTGCGGATCGCGTCGTCCTGCCAGCCGGCGGCCGCGAGGTCCCGCAGGCCGGGCGCCACCTCGAAGCCGAGCAGGCGGGTCTCGCCCTCGTTCGAGATCATCACCAGCTGCGGCAGCACGAAGCCGTGCAGCACCCGCTCCTCCTGCAGCCGGCTCTCGTGCGCGGCGGCGAGGGCGAGGGCGAGGCGCTCGGCGATCAGCAGCGCATGGTCGGTGGGGATGGGGGAATGCTGCCGGGCGGCCTGGGCGAAGAGGCTCGCCAGGTTCTTGCCCGAGATGTAATCGTAGGCGACGTAGGGAAAGCTCCGTACGCGGCCGAGATCGACGCCGTTGCCGATGTTCGGGCTCTTCAGGCTCGCCTGGATGGCGGCCCGCCCGGAGACCTTGGACCACAGCTTCTCGCCATCCAGTCCCTTGCCGTTGAGGACGCGGAGCAGGACCACCTGCTCCATGCCCTGCGCGCCCACCCTGCCGGCGCGGAAGGTCTCTCCGAGCGTGTCCTCGCTCAGCTTCTTGAGAAGCAGGTACTTGCCAAATTCCTCCGGGATGTTCATGGGCTGCGCCTCCTCCTGGAACTTCGCGCCGCCATTCGAGCGGCTCTCCACTGGAAGGGGACGGCGCGTAGGGTACGGATTGTGTGGACTCGTTCCACTCGCTTTGATACACCAGCGCCTGGGAACTGTCAATAAAAATGTGCAAGTCAGCGGCGGCCGCCGCTGCGTTCCTGGCGCTGCCGCCGCTCGGCGGCCCAGCGTTTCCGCCAGTATTGCCGTTGCCAGATCTCGACGTTCCGGTTGTGCTCCTGGAGGGTCTCGGCGAAGACGTGGGTGCCGTCGTTGCGTCCCACGAAGTAGAGGAACGGCACGTCCTCCGGGTCGGCGGCGGCCTTGAGGCTGGCGAGCCCCGGCGAGCAGATCGGCCCGGGGGGGAGGCCGGCCCAGCGGTAGGTGTTGTAGGGGGAGTCCAGCCGCAGATCCTCGCGGCGGAGGTTGCCGCTCCAACGGCCGAGGCGCTTGAGGACGTAGATGACGGTGGGATCCGCGGCGAGGCCGATCCCCTCCGCCAGACGGTTGCTGTAGACGGCGGCGATCAGCGGCCGCTCGGAGTCGATGCGCGCCTCCTTTTCGACGATGCTCGCCAGGGTCACCACCTGCCGCACGCTGCGCCCCGGCGGGCCGCCCGCCAGCAGCGGCCGCACGTCGCGCTCCCAGCGCCGGCGGAAGGTGCGCACGAGGGTCTCGACGATCTCCCGCTCGCCGGTGCCGGAGGCGAAGCTGTAGGTCTCGGGGAAGAGATAACCCTCGAGGTCGGGAGCGTTCGGATCCAGATCGGCGATCCGCCGCGGGGAGCGCATGAGGTCGAGGAAGACCTCGCGGCGGCCGAAGCGCTCGCGGGCGAGCTGATCGGCGATCTCCTCCAGGGTGAGCCCCTCGATGAGGGTGACGAAGCGGCTGACGACCTGTCCCCGCACCAGCATGCGGAGCACCTGCGAGGTGGTGAGCGGCCCCTTGAAGAGGTACTCGCCGGCCTGGATGGCGGGCTCGCGCAGGAAGTAGATGAAATAGGTGCGGGCGAGGTTGGCGTCCGCCAGGACCCCTTCCTTCTCCAGGTTCTGGAGGATCTGGCTCGCGCTGGTGCCGGGCTCGACGGTCACCAGCTTCTCGGCCTCCGGATAACCCTTGTACGGCCGCTGCAGCTTCCACCACGACCAGGCCAGTTGGCCCGCCGGCACCAGCAGCAGGAGCAGCAGGATGCCCAAGCCGACGGCGATGCGCCGCCAACCGCCGCGCTTGCCCGGGCGCTTCGCCTTGCCGGTGCTCGCCTTTCCTCGTGCCAACGCGCCTCCCCTACAACTTCGAACCGCGGTCCAACACCTCCTGGAGGAGGATCTGGGCGGCCACGGCGTCGATGCGGCCCGGCTCCCGCCGCACGCCGATGCCGGCCTGGCGCAGCCTCGCGGCGGCCTCGGCGCTGGTGAGCGCCTCGTCCACCAGCTCCAGCGGCAGGCCCGTCATCGCCGCCAGGCGCTCGCCGAAGCGGCGGACCCGCCCGGCGCTCTCGCCTCCTCGGCCGTCCAGCCCCCTGGGCTCGCCGAGGACCAGCCGTTCGACCCCCTCTGAACGGGCGATCTCCGCGATCTGGCGCAGCGCCGAGCGGTCGTTGCGGCGCTCGAGCGTGGTCAGCGGGACGGCGAGGCGGCCCTCGGGGTCCGAGATCGCCAGCCCGATGCGTTTCTCGCCGAAGTCGATGCCCAGGGCGCGCATGCCGGAAGGCGCATTCTAGCGTGGCCGGGAAAGAACACGGACGAACATGGACGAACACGCTCTTTGACCTCGTTGTCGTCCCTGCTGTCCCTGGTGTCCTTGTGGTCCCTTCCCGATACGATATCCTTCGCGGGTCACGGGAACAGCTTGTTCCCCCAGGAGAGATCATGGACGACGTCGTTATCTTGAGCGCGGTGCGCACGCCGATCGGCGCCTTCCAGGGCGCGCTGGCGAGCCTTCCCGCGCACGCCCTGGGGGCTCGCGCCGTGGCCGCCGCCATCGAACGGGCGGGCTTGACCCCGGAGGAGATCCAGCAGGTCAACATGGGCTGCGTGCTCACCGCCGGCCAGGGCCAGGCGCCGGCGCGCCAGGCGGCCCTCGGCGCCGGCTGCCCGGTGTCGACCGGCGCCATCACCCTCAACAAGGTCTGCGGCTCGGGCATGCGGGCGGCGATGATCGCCGCCAACGACCTGCGCTGCGGCGATTTCAAGTACGTCGTCGCCGGCGGCATGGAGAGCATGAGCCAGGCCCCCTACCTCGCCGCCGGCGCCCGCGACGGCCTGCGCCTGGGGCACGGCAAGCTGATCGACTCGATGATCCACGACGGGCTGTGGGACCCCTACGGCGACCTGCACATGGGCAGTTGCGCCGAGACCTGCGCCGCCGAGTACAGCTTCAGCCGCGAGGAGCAGGATGCCTATTCCGTCGAGAGCTACCGCCGCGCCCGCGAAGCCACGGAGAAGGGTCTCTTCGCCGAGGAGATCGTGCCGGTGAAGATCCCGCAGAAAAAGGGCGAGCCGGTGACGGTGGACCGCGACGAGGAGCCGTTCAAGGCCGACCTGACCCGCATCGCGACGCTGCGGCCGGCCTTTCAGCAGGAGGGCACGGTGACGGCCGGCAACTCCAGCAAGATCAACGACGGCGCGGCCGCCCTGGCGCTCACCACCGCCGGCGAGGCCGCCCGCAGGGGTTTGAAGCCGCTCGCCCGCATCGTCGCCCATTCCTCCCTCGCCCAGCAGCCGCAGCGCTTCACCACGGCGCCCGCGGGCGCCGTGCGCGGCGCGCTGGAGCGGGCCGGCCTGAAGGCGGCCGACATCGACCTGTGGGAGGTCAACGAGGCCTTCGCCGTGGTGGCGCTCGCCTTCCTGCGTAACCTGGAGCTGCCGCCCGACCGCGTCAACGTCCGCGGCGGCGCGGTCGCCTTGGGCCATCCCATCGGCGCCTCCGGAGCCCGCCTCCTCGCCACGCTGCTCCATGCCCTACGGGAACGCGGCGGCCGGCTGGGCTGCGCCGCCATCTGCATCGGCGGCGGCGAGGCTACCGCGATGATCGTCGAGCGCATAGACTAGCGCCGCGATCATGACCGGCCATCGCCACACTCCGCCCGCCCTGCTGCTGGCCCTCTGCCTCGTCGTGCCCGCCGCGGCGCAGGAAACTCCGGCGGCGCCGGCTCCCCCCGTGACGCCGGCCGTTTTCACCCCGCCGCCACAGGCGACGCAGGAGACGCAGCCGGCCGAGACGCCGCTCGAGCCTCGGGGTCCGATCGAGCCGGTCGCGCCCGGCCCCGGGAACGTGGCCTCTCCCGGCGTGCCGCAGACCACCGGGGCACCGGCGATGCCTCCCGCGGCGCCCGCCGGTCCGCCCGGCGCCGGCCCCGACCGGCTGGACTTCCAGCTCAAGTTCACCAACTCTCACGGCGGCGGCAACGCCGCCGGCAGCGCCGGCAACCTCGAATACAAGCGCGAGGATTACGCCGTGCTCACCGGCGGCGTGCAGATCCGCTACCAGGACATCGACCTCAAGGCCGACCAGGCGGAGATCGACCTCGAGACCAAGGTGGTGACGGCCAAGGGCAACGTCATCCTCGATCAGGGCCCGCGCCGGCTGACCGGCGACGATCTGACGTTCAACCTCGAGACCAAGACGGGAAAGCTCAACAACGCCACCGGCCAGGTGGCGCCGGATTACTACTTCACCGGCACGGAAGTGGCCAAGACCGGCGACGACACCTACACGGTGACGAACGGCATCTTCACCTCCTGCAGCCAGAAGACGCCCGACTGGAGCTTCCGCCTGCGCCAGGCGCGGATCGAGGTCGAGGGCTACGCTCACATCCACTCGGCCTCCATGCGCGCGAAGCGGCTGCCAGTCTTCTATACCCCCTACATCCTGTGGCCGGTCAAGACCGAGCGCAGCTCGGGCTTCCTCATCCCGGATTTCGGCTACTCCGACCGCCGCGGCGCCTCCCTCGGTCTCGCCTATTACCAGACGCTGGGGCGCAGCTACGACACCACCTTCCACCTCGATCTCTACTCGCAGAACTTCCTCGGCGTCGGCAACGAGTTCCGCTACCAGCCGACCGCCGGCACCAAGGGCAACCTGATCGGCTACTACGTGCATGATTCCGAGATCGACGATTGGCGCTGGAAGGTGGAATGGAACCACACCACCGACGACCTGCCCTGGGGGATGCGCGGCGTCGTGCAGTATTCGGACTACTCGGACTTCAACTTCTTCCGCGACTTCGAGCGCTCCTTCGACCGCAACACCCTGCGCTTCATCGACAGCCGCGCCTTCGTCACCGGCAACTGGGGACCCCACCTGCTCAACGCGCAGGTCACCAGCCGCGAGACCTTCGTCAATTTCGATGACTCGATCGAGCAGCGGCGGCTGCCGGAGATCGAATACCGGCTGCGCTCGACCCGGCTGGGGCGCACGCCTTTCTACCTCCAGCTCCAGAGCTCGCTCGACTATCTCGACATCTCGCGGCCGAAGAGCTATCAGGGCTCTTACGGGCGCGCCGATCTGCTGCCGCAGGTGACGCTGCCCGTGCGCACGTTCCCCTGGCTGTCGCTCTCCGTCACCGGCGGCGAGCGGGTGACCTGGTACGGCGACACCCTCAACGCCGCCCAGACGAGCTTCACCGGCGACAGCCTGACGCGCAGCTTCCCGGTGGCGAGCTCGGAGATCGTCGGCCCCTCCTTCTCGCGCATCTTCAACCGCAAGGTGGGCGGCTTCGGCAGGTTCAAGCACCTCATCGAACCGCGGTGGACGTATACCTACGCCGGCGAGTTCGACGACATCAACCAGGTGCCCCTGTTCGACGAGGTGGACACGCCGCGCTCGACCAACGTCGGCCGCTTCGCGCTCGACCAGCGCATCCTGGGCAAGCCGGACACGGAGAACGGCGTCGCCCGCGAAGTGCTGTTCTTCGAGCTCGCCCGCAACTACAGCTTCGACGACACGCAGCCGCTGCAGGTCTCGGCCCTGGACCGCACGGTGAACACGACGGAAGGACCCATCGAGGCGCTGCTGCGCTTCAACCCGACCGACCGCATCACGCTGAAGGCGGAAGCCGACTACGACACGCTGTTCTCCGGCATCTCCTCGACCGGGCTCACGGCCAGCTTCGGCTTCGGCCGGGGCAATTCGACGGGCGTGACCTGGTTCACCCGCTCGCGGCCGGAGACGGGCCAGAGCCTGAGCAACCAGGTGCGGCTCAACTCCGCCCTCGCCGTGCCCTTCCTGCACATGAAGCTCGAAGGGCAGCTCAACTACGACTTCGAGCAGAAGCTCCTGCAGCAGCAGCAGATCGTGATGAATTACACGGCGCAATGCTACGGGCTGCGCCTGGAGATGCGCGACTTCCGCGCCGGCATCGGGCCGCGCACGCGTGACAAGGACATCCGCTTCTCGCTGACGCTGAAGAACGTGGGCACGTTCCTCGATCTGAACAGCCGCAGCTCGACGATCGAGCCCTAGAAAAGATCATGAAGGGTCTGATCCTTTCGGGAGGCAAGGGGACGCGCCTGCGCCCCCTCACCTACACCTCGGCCAAGCAGCTCGTGCCGGTGGCCAACAAGCCGGTGCTCTACTACGCCATCGAAGCCATCGTCGCGGCGGGCATCACGGAGATCGGCATCATCGTCGGCGAGACCGGCCACGAGATCCGCGCCGCGGTGGGCGACGGCGCGCGGTTCGGCGCCCGCGTCACCTACATCGACCAGGAGGCGCCGCTCGGCCTCGCCCACGCGGTGATGGTCGCCGAGGAGTTCCTCGCCGGCTCGCCGTTCGTCATGTACCTGGGCGACAACCTGATCGCCGGCGGCATCACCAGCCTGGTGGAAGAGTTCCGCGGCCTCGGCTGCAACTCCGAGATCCTGCTCGCCGAGGTGCCCAACCCGGAGCAGTTCGGAGTGGCCGAGCTGACGCCCGAGGGCAAGGTGCGGCGCCTGGTGGAGAAACCCCCGGAGCCGCGCAGCAACCTGGCGCTCGTCGGCGTCTACATGTTCGACTCGTGCATCTTCGAGTCGGTACATCGCATCAAGCCCTCGCAGCGCGGCGAGCTGGAGATCACCGACGCCATCCAGGACCTCATCGACCGCGGGCTCGACGTCCATCCCCACATCGTGCGCGGCTGGTGGAAGGACACCGGCAAGCTGGAGGACATGCTGGAGGCCAACCGCATCGTGCTCGAGGGTCTGGAGGTGCCGCGCGGCGCCAAGCCCGCGGGGCTCGACGACGGCAGCCGCATCGAGGGCCGGGTGCAGATCGGCGAGGGCGTCGAGCTGATCGACTCGCTGGTGCGCGGGCCGGTGGTGATCGGCGACGGCGCGCGGCTGGAGCACGCCTTCGTCGGCCCCTACACCTCGATCGGCGAGCGCTGCACCCTGGTGCGCTGCGAGATGGAGAACTCCATCGTCCTCGCCGACTGCGAGATCCGCGACGTGCCGCTGCGCATCGACGGCTCGCTGATCGGCCGCAACGTGCGCATCGCCAAGAGCGACGACAAGCCCAGGGCCTACCGCTTCATGCTCGGCGACAACTCGGAGGTCGGGATCAGCTAGATGCGCTGCCTGGTCTTCGGCGGGACCGGCATGCTGGGCCGGGCGGTGGTGGCGGAGGCCCGGTCCCGCGGCTGGGACGCCTTGGGATTGTCGCGCGCTCAAGCCGACGTCACGGACCGCGACCGCCTGCTTTCCTGGGCTGGAGAACTCCGGCCCGAGGTGGTGATCAACTGCGCCGCGTTCACCCGCGTCGACGATTGCGAGAAGGAGACCCGGCGGGCCTTCGCCGTCAACGGCGAGGCGGTGGAGCACGTCGCGACCGCCGCGGCGAGCTCGGGAGCGAGGCTGGTCCACGTCTCCACCGACTATGTTTTCGACGGCGAGGCCCGGGAGCCCTACCGTGAGGACGCCGCGACCGCGCCGCGCTCGGTCTACGGGCGCAGCAAGCTGGAAGGCGAACGGCGGGCGCTCGCCTATGAGCGTTCCCTGGTGGTGCGGACGAGCTGGCTCTTCGGCCCCGGCGGGCCCAACTTCGTCGCCACCATGGTGCGCCTGATCGAGGCCGGCCGCCTGCCGTTGCGGGTGGTGAACGACCAGGAAGGGTGCCCCACCTACACGCGCTTTCTGGCGGCGGCGCTGCTGGACCTCGCGCGGGCCGGCGCCACGGGAATCGTGCATTATCGCAACCGGGAGCCGGTCTCCTGGTACGCTTTCGCCGCCGAGATCGCGCGCCTGTGGGGCGGCACGGCCGAGGTGGTGCCGATCACCACCGCGGAATTTCCGCGCCCGGCGCCGCGTCCGGCGTACTCGGTGTTGGACGTTTCGCGCTTCGAAAAGATCGCCGGCCGTAGCGTGGAACCTTGGGAAAAGGGGCTGGTGGAGACGCTGGCCGGGTTGAAACAAGGGAGGAGTGAATGAGGGCTTTGATCACGGGTATCACGGGCTTCGCCGGATCGCATCTGGCGGAGTATCTCTTGAAGGAGCAGTCCGGCGTGGAGGTCTTCGGCACCCTCCGCTGGCGCAGCCGCATGGAAAACGTCGAGCACCTGGGCAAGCGCATCCGCCTGGTCGAGGCCGATCTGCGGGACTACAGCTCGATGCACCGCGCGCTCGAGGAGACGCGGCCGGACTTCATCTTCCATCTCGCGGCGCAGAGCTTCGTGCCGGCGAGCTGGAGCGCTCCCAACGACACCATCATCACCAACGTCAGCGGGCAGACCAACCTCTTCGAGGCGATCCGCATCCTCAAGCTCGATCCCGTGGTGCAGCTCGCCTGCTCCAGCGAGGAGTACGGCCTGGTATTGCCGGACGAGGTGCCGATCAAGGAGACGAACCCGCTGCGGCCGCTCTCGCCCTACGCCGTCTCCAAGGTGGCGCAGGACTACCTCGGCTATCAATACTTCCAGAGCTACGGCCTCAAGGTCATCCGCACGCGCGGCTTCAACCACACCGGCCCGCGCCGCGGCCAGGTGTTCGTCACCTCCAACTTCTGCAGCCAGGTGGCGGCGATCGAGCTGGGGCTCCAGGAGCCGGTGATCCGGGTGGGCAACGTCGAGGCCATCCGCGACTTCACCGACGTGCGCGACATGGTGCGCGCCTACTGGCTCGCCGTCACCAAGGGCACGCCGGGCGAGGTCTACAACATCGCCAGCGGCCGCGGCATCCGCATCCGCGAGATGCTCGAGCGCCTGCTCGCGCTGTCGCGGGTCGAGGTCAAGATCGAGGTGGATCCGGACCGCCTGCGTCCCTCGGACGTGGAGATCCTGATCGGCGACAGCTCGAAGTTCCGCGCCGACACCGGCTGGGAGCCGCGCATCCCCTTCGAGCAGACGCTGGAGGACCTGCTCGGCTACTGGCGGGAGAAGCTCGCGCGGCGTCCACGGCCGGAGTAGATCCGCGATGCGCGTCCTGATCACCGGCATCGGCGGCTTCGTGGGCCTGCGGCTGGCCCGCCACCTGCTCGCCTGCGGCGTGCGCGTGAGCGGCACCTACATCGGCGGCGCTCCGGAGCTGCCGGGAGCGGATCTCCATCCGGCGGACCTGCTCGACCGGCCGGCGTTGGAGAAGGCCGTGCGGGCGGCAGATCCCGACGTGATCGTGAACCTGGCGGGCCTCTCTCACATCGGGGATTCGTGGAAAGAGAGGATGCCGGACTATTTCTGGGTGAACTTCGTCGGCACCGAAAACGTGCTCGACGCCGCCGCCGGCAGGAAGGTGATCGTCGTCTCCAGCGCCGATGTCTATGGCAATGTCCCCGAGGAGGACCAGCCGATCCCGGAGAGCCGGCCGGTTTCTCCGTGCAGCCCCTACGCTCTCACCAAGGCGACGGCGGAGCGGCTCGCCCTCGCCGCCGGCGCCGTGGTGGCGCGCTCGTTCAACCTCATCGGTCCGGGGCAGGCGCCGAGCTTCGTGCTGCCGTCCTTCGCCGCCCAGCTCGCCGCCATCGCCCACGGCGAGCACGAGCCGGTGCTGCGGGTGGGAAACCTCTCCGCCCGCCGCGACTTCGTGCACGTGGACGACGGCGCCGAGGCCTACCGGCTCCTCGCCGCCAAGGGCGAGAAAGGAACCGCGTATAACATCGCGAGCGGCCGGGCGTTCTCGATCGAGCAGGTCCTCCATCGCCTGATGGACGTGGCCGGCGTCTCGGCGCGCGTCGAGACCGATCCGGCGCGTTTCCGAGCCGTCGATCTGCCCTTGCTGTGCGGCGATGCCAGCCGCCTGCGCGCCCTCGGCTGGGAGCCGCGGCGGAGCGTGGACGATGCACTCGCCGACCTCTGGGCAGAGGCGAGCGGTCCTGCTAGAGTCCGGGCTGCGGAATCATGAAAATTCTCGTCACCGGCGGCACCGGCTTTCTCGGTCGCCGCATCGTCTCCGAGCTGGCGCCGCGGCACGCGCTGCGGCTGCTGGTGCGCCGCGGCTCCTCGCGCGAGCGCTTCCCGGCCGGCGTCGAGTTCGCCGAGGGGGACGTCACCGACCGGGCGAGCCTCGACCGCGCCGTGGCCGGCTGCGACGCCGTGGTGCACGCGGCGGCCCTGGTCAAGATCCTGGCGCCGCGCGCGGAGTTCGACCGCATCAACATCGGCGGGCTGGAGAACGTCCTCGGCGCGGTGGAGCAGGCCGGCATCCAGCGCGTCCTCTACGTCTCCAGCTTCATCGCCCTCGGACCGACCGAGGAGGGACCGGGAGGCGTGCTCGACGAGACCGCCGAGCCGCGCGACCGCGCCTGGATCAACGACTACGAGCGCACCAAGACGCTCTCCGATCGCCAGGCGCGGCGGGCCATCGCCGCCGGCTTTCCCCTCGCCGTCGTCTACCCCGGCGTGATCTACGGGCCGGGGGAGCTGACCGAGGGCAACATCGTGGTGCGGCACATCCTCGATCTGGTCCACGGCCGCCTGCCGGCGCTCATCGGCAAGCCGAGCCGGCGGTGGAACTACGTCTTCGTGGAGGACGTGGCGCGCGGCATCGCCACGGTGCTGGAGAAGCCGCAGCCGGCCGGACGCTACGTCCTCGGCGGCGAGAACGTGAGGCTGGCGGACTTCTACGCCACCGTCGGACGGCTCACCGGCGCCAAGATCCCCACGCTCCGCATGCCGGACGGCCTCGCCAAGGCGGCCGGCGCGATGCAGAAAGCCTGGGCCCGCCTGCGCGGCACGACGCCGCAGCTCACGCCGGACCTGGTCGAGATCTACAAGCACGACTGGGCCTACGACTCCAGCCGCGCCGAGAAGGAGCTCGGCTATCGCGGGCGGCCCTTCGCCGACGGGCTCACCACGACCGTCTCGTGGCTCAAAGAGAGCGGGCAGTGGACCCAGGCGCGATGAATCCCCGATGAATCCAGCCGTCTCCGAAGACACCGGCATGGCGCGCGGGCTCTCCCGCGGCGAGCTGCTGCGCAAGGTCGTCCACATGGGAGTGGGGCTGATCGCCTTCTCGCTGCATTTCCTGGGGCCGTTCTGGTCCGCCGTGCTCGCCGCCGCCGCCGTGGCCAACAACGTCTTTCTTCTCCCCCGCGTCGGCGGCCGGAAGCTGTGGCGGCAGGCGGAGCTCGACGCCGGCTCTTCGCTGGGCATCGTCCTCTACCCGCTCGCCGTGCTGCTGCTGATCCTGGTGTTCTACCGGCGGCTGGAGGTCGCCGCGGCGGCGTGGGGCATCCTGGCGTTCGGCGACGGCATGGCCTCGGTGGTGGGCATGCAGCTCGGCCGGCGCAAGCTGCCGTGGAACCCGCGGAAGAGCTGGGCCGGCACGCTCGCCTACGTGATCTTCGGCACTTTCGGCGCGGCGGCGCTCCTGCTGTGGACGCCGCGCGATCACGCCTACGCTCCGGGATTCGCCCTCGCGGTCTGTTTCGCCACGGCCCTCCTCGCCGCGGCGCTCGAATCGCTGCCGCAGGGGCTCGACGACAATATCGGCGTGCCGCTCGTCTCCGGCCTCTTTCTGCTCGGCCTCGTGCTCACCGAAGGGCATTGGGGAGAGTTCCTGACGCAGGACGGCCTCGTCGTGCGCCTCGGGCTCGCCGCCGCCATCAACGCGGCGCTCGCCGGCGCGGCCTACGCCGCCCGCACGGTGAACCGCTCGGGCGTCATCGCCGGCTTCGTCGTGGGATTCCTCATCTACGCCTTTCTCGACTGGCGGGGCTATCTCCTGCTCCTCGCCTTCTTCGTCATCGGCAGCGCCTGCACCAAGCTCGGCTATCGCAAGAAGGAAGCCGCCAAGCTGGCGCAGGAGAACAAGGGGCGGCGGGGAGCGCGCCACGCTCTCGCCAACGCCGGCGTGGCCACGGCCTGCGCGATGTTCGCCGCGCTCACGCCTCACCCGGTGCTCTTCGCCCTGGCCTTCGCCGGAGCCTTCGCCACCGCCGCCGCCGACACTTCCTCCAGCGAGATCGGCCAGCTCATCGGCCGCCGCACCTATCTCGTCACCAACTTCCGGCCGGTGCCGCGCGGCACGGAGGGCGCCGTCTCGCTCGAGGGTACGCTCACCGGCATCCTCGCCTCGGCGGTGATCGCGGCTCTCGCGGCTTCGGTCGGCCTGTTTTCCTGGAAGGGTGTGCTGGCCGTCGTCTTCGCCGCTTTCGTCGGCACCACCTTCGAGAGCGCCGTGGGCGCGGCGCTGGAGAGGCGCCATCTGCTCGACAACGAGGCGCTCAACTTTCTCAACACATTGGTAGGGGCCCTGGTCACCGCGGCCTTCGCGCCCTGGGTCCTCTGAGGTCGTCGTCCATGGAGTCCACAGCCGTTCCATCCTCCGCTCCCGTCAAGCCGGCGCCGTCCAAGCTCCAGCTCTACACTCAGCTCGCGCGGCCGTTCACGCTGCTGCCGCCGCTGCTCGGCATCGTCTCCGGCTCGATCTGCGCCTTCGGCTCGGTGCACAATCCGGATGATTCGCACAGCCTCACCACTTCCGTCGTGCTCACGGTCATCCTGGGCTCGCTCTGCGCCAGCTTCATGAACGCGGCCTCGAACGCCATCAACCAAATTTACGATCTGGAGATCGACCGCCTCAACAAGCCGAACCGGCCGCTGGTGACCGGCGCCCTCTCGTTGCGCGAGGCCTGGATCTTCACCTGGATCTTTTATGCCCTGGCGTTGATTCCCACCTGGCTCGTGGTGCCCCACCCTTACGAGACGTTGGGCCAAAAGCTCACGGCGCCGCTCGCCTACCACGTCACCTTCTTCATCTACCTGGCCGGACTGCTTTTCACCTTCATCTATTCGGCGCCGGAGTTGGGACGCACCAAGGCGCGAGGCATGCTCGCCAACTTCACCATCGCCATCCCGCGCGGCGTGCTGCTCAAGGTGGCGGGCTGGGCCATGGTGGCGCAGGTGTGGTTCACCGAGCCCTGGTACATCGGCGGCGTCATCGGCCTCTTCCTGATCGGCGCCTCGTCGACCAAGGACTTCGCCGACATCGAAGGGGACCGCGCAGGCGGTTGCAAGACGCTCCCCATCGTCTACGGCGTCAAGAAAGCGGCCTGGATCATCGCGCCCTTCTTCGTGCTCCCCTGGCTCTTCGTGCCGCTGGGAGCCTTCCTCCGCGATCCGCAGAATCCAGCGCACGCCATCCTCACCGGCAATCCGTGGCTTCTCACGGCCTTCGGCATCTCCTTCACGATCTGGGGTGCCTATACGGTGTACCTGCTGCTGCGCGATCCCAACTCTCTCACCCAGACGGAGAACCATCCGTCCTGGAAGCACATGTACCTGATGATGATGGGTGCGCAGGTGGCGTTCGCGCTGGCGTATATATTTTAGAGGGGTCGCAGAGCGCCGCTGCGACGCGCAGGGATCGCGCTTTAACCTTAACTGTCTGGCGCGTCCTCTTTCTCTTCCTTCTCGGCGGCCTTGGTCACTACGAAGGTCGCTTGGACGCGATCCTTGTCGTCGCGGCGGACGTCACCGAACCGGATTTCATAGCCGGCGAAGGTCAGGTTCACCCCCTGACCCGGCTCCATAATCGCCTGGACGGTCGCCAGGTCGCTTTTCTCGTCCAGGCGCATCGCGATCGTGCCATTGAACGTCGCCACCGAGCAGTCATTGGGAGCCAGGCAGCCGGAGTCGTCCGAGGCCGAACGGAGGGTGACCTGGAGGCCTTCGGGCTCCACTCGCCCCGTCTCGCCGACGACGAGCACGAACGGCGTCTCCAACTCCGCCTCTACGACCTTGGGCCCCTCGGCACGCGCGGGAGACGCGAGGCTCCCTGCCGCGACGAGAGTGAGGACTATCAGAACCGGCACCACCCTTCCGCTCTTCATGGCTCGTTCCTCCGAGAAAAGTACTCCCCGCCCCCTTTAGACACAGTGGGAACGAGTTTCGTTCCTCTCAGCCGGGCGGTCAATACGATAATGTTAGCCCGAGAGGTAACCCCCATGTCCTCCGTCATCGCCAACGTCGTCGAAATCGAAGAGGTCCAGCCCCACCCCAACGCCGACCGGCTCTTCCTTGCCCGCGTCAAGGGATGGCAGGCGGTGATCCGCAAGCGGGAGGACGGCTCTCCTGAGTTCGCTCCCGGCGAGCGGGTGGTCTTCATCCCTCCCGACAGCACCTTGCCGCGGGAGATGGCCGAGCGCCTTGGCGTGGTGAGCTACCTCTCCGAGCGCGCCAACGTCGAGGGCGAGCGCGAGCTCGTCGTGCGCCAGGTGCGCCTGCGCGGCGAGCCTTCCTTCGGACTGGTGGTGCGACCCGACGATCCGGGCTGGCCGGTGGGGACCGACGTGCGCGAGTACTACGGGATCGGTAAGTTCCGGCCGCCGGTGAGATTCTCGGCCGGCGACTCCGAGGCCAACCATCCGCTTTTCCAGCGGTATACCGAGATCGAAAACCTGCGCAACTTCCCGGATGTCTTCGCGCCCGGCGAAGAGGTCGTGGTGAGCGAGAAGATCCATGGCACCAACGCTCGCATCGGATGGGTCGAGGGCAAGCTTCTCGCCGGCTCGCACGGGCTGCAGCGCAAGCGTCCGGAGCCCGAGGAGATGGCCACCAACACGTACTGGTTCCCCGCCACTCTGGAACCCGTGCGGAACCTGCTCGACGAGCTCCGGCAAGGCCATGCGGTGGCGGTCCTCTATGGGGAGATTTACGGCAGCCGGGTCCAAAGCCTGCATTACGGCCAGCGCGCCGGGCTCGGCTTCGCCGCCTTCGATGTCCTGGTGGGCGAGCACTACCTCGATTACGACGACTTCGCGGCCCTCTGCGCGCGCCACGGCGTCGCCACGGTGCCGCTGCTCGATCGCGGACCGTTCTCGCTCGCACGGATCGCCGAGCTGAGCCGCGGCCAGACCACCTTGCCCGACCAGCACATCCGCGAAGGAGTGGTGGTGCGGCCGGCCGTGGAACGGTTCGAGCCCCAGATCGGCCGCGTGATCCTCAAGTACCTGAGCGACGATTACCTGCTCAACGACAAGCTGACCGCCTCCGACGCCACGGACCTTTGAGGGGAGCGGTCCGGGACTCGTCCCCTCGGAGCACAGGGGCAGCATGCCGGTTCCTCTCCGCGACCCTGCAACGTTCCGCGTGGATCACCGTATAAGACGGGCACCGCAAGACAATGCTGTGCGATAGTCCCAAAAGGAGCGATCGGTGATCTGCAAGCGTGCCTCGGTTCTCAACGTCTTCTTCATCCTCGCCGCCACGGTTGCCTGTTCGGCGCAACCCGCCCAGGTCCCCAATCCGCCCGAGATCCCCCAGACGCCGGCCGGCAAGGTCCTCGCGGCGTGGCTCGCGGCGTTCAATTCAGCGGATGCCGCACAGCTCAGCGCTTTCGACAAGGCCTACCCGCGCGAAGGCGCGCCGCCCATCGAGCAGCGGCTGAGGTTTCGCGAGATGACCGGTGGCTTCAAGCTGCTGCGGATCGAGAAGAGCGAGCCCGCGTCGATCGTGGCGCTGCTGCAGGAGAACGACTCGGACACGGTCGCGCGCATCGAGGTGAAGGTCAGCGCGGAAGAACCGGTGAAGCTCCTGAGCGCGATTCTGAACGCCGTTCCGCGTCCTCCGGACCTCGCCCTTCCGCGGCTGACGCAAGCGGAGGCGCTGGCGGCGCTCACCGCCCGCGCCGAGCAGCTCACGAAGGACGACGAGTTCTCCGGCGCCGTGCTCGTCGCCCGCAATGGCAAGGTGCTGCTCGAAAGGGCCTGGGGCCTCGCGGACCGCGAGGCCGGCACTCCGGCGACGCTCGATACGCAATTCCGCCTCGGATCGATGAACAAGATGTTCACCGCGGTCGCGACGCTACAGCTCGTCGAGGCCGGCAAGCTGGCGCTGAACGATCCCATCGGAAAATACCTCACCGACTATCCGAACAAGGACGTGGCCTCGAAGGTCACCGTGCGGCATTTGCTCACGCATACCGGCGGCACCGGCGACATCTTCGGTCCGGAGTTTGCGGCGCACCGCCTGGAGCTGCGCCAGCACTCCGATTACCTGAAGCTCTACGGCTCGCGTCCGCTCACGCACGAGCCGGGCGCGGAGTACCGGTACTCGAACTATGGCTTCGTCCTGCTCGGCGCGCTGATCGAGAAGGTCACCGGCACGTCCTACTACGATTACGTGCGCGCCAAGGTCTTCCAGCCGGCCGGCATGACGTCCACCGATTCCCTGCCCGAGACCGAGGCGGTGCAGAAGCGCGCCAAGGGATACATGAAGCGCGACGGCAAATGGGTGCCGAACACCGACACGCTGCCGTGGCGAGGCATGGCGGCAGGCGGCGGTTACTCCACGGTCGGCGATCTGCTGCGGTTTGCCCAGGCGTTGGAGTCCGGAAAGCTGATCTCGAAGACGATGCTCGCGGAGGCCACACGGCCGCAGGCGGAGCAGTACGGATATGGCTTCGGGGTCCAGCAGGAACCGCGCAGCTACGGCCATAACGGCGGAGCCCCGGGGATGAACGGCGATCTGCGCGTCTACCCGCAGCTCGGCTACGTCCTGGTCAGCCTCAGCAATCTCGATCCGCCGGCGGCGTCCCGCCTCGTCGATTTCTACGAGCTCCGGATGCCGGTGACGCCGTAGGAAGAGTGTGCGCTCCAAGTAGTTCTTGGTCTTTGGACGGGCGTGCCCTGCGAGGCAGGGCATACCCCAACGCAGTCCACAACGCGATCGGGCCGGCCTACTTCAGCCCCAGCTTTTCGTTCCGCTCCAGCAGGCGGATCGCCTCGGCGAGGCGGCGCCGGCGGGTCTCTTCCTTTTTCGCCGTCATGACCCAGCCGACGTACTTGCGCCGGTAGGAGGGCGCGAGCTTCGAGAAGTTCTCGGCCGCGGCGGGATTCGAATGCAGGGCGGAAGCGAAGAGATCGGGGAGCGGCGAGTCAGCCGAGAACCGTTTCGGCGCTACCGAGGTCGGAGTCTCCAGGTCGGACGGCAGCTTGGCGCGTCCCGCCTCGGTCATGCGGTCTTCGCGGAGGAGCTTCTTCACCCGCTCGAGATTGGACCGCGACCATTTTCGCGTGTTGACGCGGGGCGTGAACTTCTGCATGTACCGCTCGCCGTCGAGCGTCTTGACGATGCTGTCGATCCAGCCGAAGCAGAGGGCTTCCTCGACCGCGTCGTCGTACGGGACCCGCGGCTTCCCCGTGTGCTGCTTGTAGTAGACGAGCCAGACCTCCTTCTCGGTCGCATGGTGCGTTGCGAGCCAGGCCCGCCACTTCTCCCGATCGGGAACGTAGAGGAGCTTCTCCTTCATTCTAGCGGGAGGATTCGGGCCACTCGAAGAGAGTCTGCGTCGGTGGTCCCAACGGCTCGACGTCCGGATCAATGCCGGTGATCTCCAGGACCTGGTGCTTGAACCAGCGGTCGAACGGCCGCTCGGAGGTGGCGTAGGCCTGCGCCTTGGCTTCCAGGTCGTCGGAGACCTCCGTGACGCCGATGATCCACGCCCCGTGCTCCGTGTGTTGAAGATGCCAGCTATCGTGCGTCACGCCGAAGGAGCGATAGAACTCGGCGGCTTCGGCGCGTCGGGCTCCGGCCATGGCGTCCGCGAACTCCTTGAGCTGCGGCTCTTTGCCGGCGAGGACAGGGAACGCTCGGACGACCCACGGCATAGAACCTCCAATGGAGAACCCGCGCGCGCCCGGTGCAACTCACGGTCGCGACGCGTACAGCCAGTTTACCCCAGGAGAGGGTCGTCCCGGGAATGCAGCCGGACGGCAACACCGTCGTCTTCGTCGCGCCCGTACACATGACGCACCGGATCAGGAAGGCCACAGAACGATCTGTAGGGCGGCCCTATGTGGCCGCCCTGGTCCCGTGCTGCGCGGGTCGGGCCACGCGATTTCTTAGTACCAGAGGCGCGGATACCAGCTCTCTCCCCGTCCGTCCGGCGTCAGATCGAAGAGATTCCATAGCGGCCAGATCATGTCGACGTGCCGCCCCTCCTGGCCCGGCTCAGAGGGTACGTAGAGCAGCTCGGTGTTGTAGAAATGGTGCACCCGGCTGTCGCGGCGCACGAAGACGTTGAGCGCCGGGAGCTGGTCGCCGTCCGGCGTCTCGCCGTGATAGTCCTGGTTGTAGCTGTTCTTCTCCGACGACAGCAGCCGCAGATGCCGCCATCCCCGGTCGCGCGCGAACCGCTGGATGCGCTCGATCGGCGACCTGGCGACAACCGCGAGATTCACCCGCTGCGCGACGTGCGGAGCCTCGCCGTCGAGCGCGTCGAGAATGGACGTGCACATCACGCACGGCGCCGCCATCTGCGGGCCGAACATGTAGCTGTACACGATCAGGGTGTCCTTGCCTGGAGCGAACAGCTCCGACAGATGGACCGACCGGACTCCGCCGTCCGTCTGCTCCTCGAACGCATAGTCCTCCGGCACCTCGCCGCCCAGAGGCAGCGTCCGGCGCTTCGCCGCGACGGCCTCGACGTGGCGGCGCAGCTCGGCCTCCTCCGCGAGCAGCTCGTCGCGCGCCGACCGGTAGGCTTCACTCTCGCCAGGGAATCGCACGGAATGCTTGGCTGGGCTCAGTGTAGCTTGGCTCATGTTGACCTCCTCGGATCGAGCGCGACCGCGCCGTCACCCATACCGCGAGCCTAGCTCCGAGCCGCGACGGCCGCAACCAGCTTCTTAGGCGCAACGAGCGTGTTTCATGCCGCCGCTAGCAGAGGGCCGATCCGCCCTTCACGTTGAAGCGCACGGTCCCGTCGAAACGTGGCAGCCGCACCACATGCAGCGAAAAATCGGCGATGGCGCAGAGGGTGTTGTTGCACGAGCTGGTCTTGGCGTTCACCACCAGCTCGCCTCGCTCGCGCCCGATCGAGGAGATCGTCGTATCACCCTGGCAGCCGGGACCCAGGACGACGACGATCATCTCGCGGCTGAAGTCGACCGCGGGCAGCGGCTGACCAGAGACGGCGTGCAGGTCCATCCAGACTGCCTGCCAGGCCGCCTGATCCCGCACCACCTCCCGCCCCGCGAGATCCGGAGAGCTTCCCGGGAGCGAAGCCTTGAGCACCGTCTGGAAACCCACGCCGCCGCTGCTCGGCTCGGTCGGCGAATGGTCGCAGGCGAGAAAGACCAGGAGCATCGAGGCGAGAGCGAGCCCGATCCGCAGCGAGGTCTTCATCGTTCGATCCTCCGCGAGGCCGCGGCTCAGCGCAACGGCCAGAGCATGGGTACCAGCACGAGAAGGATAGCAATAACCAGCACCGTCAGGGGTGTCCCGGCGAGCACAAAATCGCGAAAGCGGTACTTGCCCGGGCCGTAGACGATCAGGCAGGACGGCTCGAACGGGGTGATGAAGGAGAGCGAAGCCGAGAGCGTGACGAGGACGGCGAAGGTGCGCGGATCGAGCCCGAGCTGGCGGGCGGTGTGGATCGCCACCGGCAGGACGACGAGGGCCGCCGCGGCGTTGGACATCGGTTGGGTGAGCAGCATCGTCAGGACCGTAAAGGCGAGCATGATGGTGGTGGTGCCGAACGGCGAGAACCACTGGACGATCAATCCCGCGAGATATTCGGCGGCGCCGGTCTTCTGCATCGCGAGGCCGAAGGAGGTCATGCCGGCGATGAGCACCAGCAGGCGCCAGTCGATCAGGCCGTAGGCTTCCTCCATGGTGATCAGGCGGGTGGCGATGACTCCCAGCGCGGCGAGCAGGAAGGCGATGGGCAGCGGCAGCCAGCCGAGGCTGGAGGCGAGCACGGCAAGCAGGAAGATGCCGATCGCGTAGAGCCCCTTGCGCCGTCGCGCCGGCTGGTGCTCCATCTCCTGGAGGATCCAGAGGTCGGCGTTGTCGGCGAGCAGGCGGAACCTCTCGGGCCGGCCCTGGAGCAAGAGGACGTCTCCGGCCCGCAACGGCAGGCTCGCCAGCCGGGTCGCGAGAGCATGGCCGCGCCGGTAGATGGCGATCACGGTGAGGCCGAAGCGGCGCCGGAAGTCGAGCTCCTGCAGCGACCGGCCGACGAGCGAGGACTGGGGCATCAGCAGCGCCTCGGCGAGCTTTTGCGTCTCGCTGGCCAGCTCCTCAGCGGCCAGCTTGACGTCGGGCGTGATCTCGATGCCGGCCGTGTCCTTGACCTGCAGCAGCCCCTCTTTGCCGGCCTGCACGAGCAGCAGGTCGCCCTCCGCGAGCGTCACCTGGGGCTCGGGCTCCAACCGCCGGTTTCCCCGCAGGATGGCCCGCACCTGCAATCCCATCAGCGCCAGGCCGGAGTCGCGCAGCTCCCGGCCGGCGAGCGGCGAGCCGGGGGTGACCACCACCTCCGAGAGGTACTCCCGCATGTCGTAGTCCTCGGCGTAGCCGGCCTCGCGGGTCTGCGGCAGCAGCCGGTAGCCCACGAAGACCATGTAGAGGACGCCGAGAACGACCACCGCCGCTCCCACCGGCAGGAATTCGAACATGGAGATCGGCGCCAGCCCCGCCGACTTCATGTAGCCGCTGGCGGCGACGTTCGTGGAGGTGCCGATCAAGGTGCAGGTGCCGCCCAGCATCGAGGCATAGGCGAGGGGGATCAGCACCTGGCCCGGGCTCACCCGGCTCCGCTTGCAGACGCCGAGGACCGCCGGCATCAGCACCGCCGTGGTGGTGGTGTTGTTCATGAACGAGGAGACGAAGGCGGTCACCGGCAGCACGCTGAGCAGCACCCGGTTGCGGCTGCCGCCGGCGAAGCGATGGATCACCTCGCCCAGGTGGTCCATGACGCCGCCCTTCATCAGCGCTCCGGAGAGGACGAAGATCGACGCCAGGATGATGATGATGTCGTTGGCGAAGCCGGAGAAAGCCTCCTTGACGTCGAGGATGCGCAAGAGGACCAGCGCGCAGAGCAGGAGGAGCGTGGTCACGTCGACGGGCACCCGCTCGGTGGCGAACGCCGCCACGACCACGGCGAGCAGGGCGAGGACGAGGAAGATGGAGAGCGTCACGGGCCGATATTCTGCACGAATCGATCCTGGCTGCAGGGTGTCCCCGCTGGACATCCGCCGCCCGCCCCCTTACTCTTCACCGGCTCCGGAGCCCGCCCTGGGGCGGACCGGCACCCGAGGCCCCATGGAATTCCTCAAGCAAGCGATCGAGTTCGTCCTGCACCTGGACCGGCACCTGGGCCCCATCATCCAGGAGTACGGCCTGTGGACGTACCTGATCCTCTTCGCCGTCATCTTCTGCGAGACGGGGCTGGTGGTGACGCCTTTCCTGCCCGGCGACTCCCTGCTCTTCCTGGCGGGCGTCTTCGCCGGCCGGGGTGAGCTCTCCCTCCTGGTGCTGATCGTCTCGCTGATCGCCGCCGCCATCATCGGCGACACGGTCAACTACTGGGTGGGCCACTTCCTGGGCGACCGCCTGCTCGCCTCCAGGCGCCGGATCATCCGGCCGGAGCACCTGGCCTACACCCACGAGTTCTTCGAGAAGTACGGCGGCAAGACCATCATCATCGCCCGCTTCGTGCCCATCGTCCGCACCCTGGCGCCTTTCGTCGCCGGCCTGGGGAGCATGAGCTACGGGCGGTTCATGAGCTACAACGTGATCGGCGGCTCGGCGTGGGTGCTCCTCTGCACCCTGGCCGGTCGCGCCCTCTACAACAACCAGTACGTCCAGAATCACTTCTTCGTGGTGGAGGTGAGCATCATCGTCATCTCCCTGCTGCCGGCGATCTGGGAGCTGTGGCGGGCGCGGCGGCGCGGCCGTTCGCCCGGCGCTTCCGCACCGGGCTAGTGAAACGTCGCTTCTCTGAAGCGAATCGCCCTCTGGGCGACGTCTCGATAGCCCGGTGCGGAAGCGCCGGGCTACTGAGGCGAATCGGGAATTCCCCTCCGCCCTGGCGCGTTTACCCTCCCGGTTCCGTGCTCCCGATCCTTGGGAGGCTTGGCAAATCGGTCCAGATATGACAGCCTACGGTCCGCTCGCCCCCGGTGAGCGCTGTAAGCATGGATGACGCGGCTCGACTCCCGAGCCCCTGAGCGGCGGCCTCACCGGCAAGTCCCCGTTCTTCTCCGTTCCCAGCCGGAATACGTGCGAGTGGCGCCAGCGCTTGGTCCGCAGACGGCAGGTGCGCGCCCTCGGAAGGATTGCCACGACTTGAGCGATTTTGCTGATTTCGGCCTCCATCCCGATCTCCTCCGTGGCGTCGACAGCATGGGTTACACCACGCCGACGCCGATCCAGAAAGACGCCATTCCCCCCGCCCTCGCCGGCCGCGACGTGCTCGCCTGCGCGATGACCGGCAGCGGCAAGACGGCGGCGTTCCTGCTGCCGATCCTCCACCGTCTGAAGGACAAGCCGCGCGGCACCACCCGCGTCCTCGTGCTCGCTCCGACGCGCGAGCTGGCGGCGCAGATCGTCGAGCACCTCGAAGGGCTCGCCCGCTTCACCGACCTGACCGGCGCGGCCGTCTTCGGCGGCGTCGCCATGGGACCCCAGGAGCAGGCCTTCCGCAAGGGCGTCGACGTCCTGGTCGCCACTCCCGGGCGCCTCCTCGATCATTTCCAGTACGACTACGCGCTGCTCGACGGGCTCGAGGTCCTCGTCCTCGACGAGGCGGACCGCATGCTCGACATGGGCTTCCTGCCGGACATCCGGCGGGTGCTCGCGCACCTGCCGCCGGCCCAGCAGACCCTCTTCTTCTCGGCCACCCTGCCGCCGCCCATCGTGGAGCTGTCGAGCGAGATGCTGCGCGAGCCAGTGAGCCTCAACGTCGAGCGCAAGGCGGCGCCGGCCCACGGCATCACGCAGGCGCTCTATCCGGTGCGCGAGGAGCTGAAGCCCTATCTGCTCGTGGAGCTGCTGCGTCGCGGCGAGATCAAGAACGTCCTCGTCTTCACCCGCACCAAGCACCGGGCGAACCGTCTCGCCGAGTTCCTGGAGCGCCAGGGCGTTTCCTGCGACCGCATCCACGGCAACCGCAGCCAGCCGCAGCGCACGGACGCGCTCGCCCGCTTCAAGAACGGCGGCCTGCAGGTGCTGGTGGCCACCGACATCGCGGCCCGCGGCATCGACGTCGAGGCCCTCTCTCACGTCATCAACTTCGACGTGCCGGCCGTGCCGGAGGACTACATCCACCGCGTCGGCCGCACGGCGCGGGCCGAGATGGTGGGCGACGCCTTCACCTTCGTCTCCGAGCAGGAGATCGGCGAGCTGCACGCCATCGAGCGCGCCGTGGGCCAGCGTCTGCCCCGCCTGACCCTCGCCGGGTTCGACTATCAGGCGCAGCCGGCGGAGCGCTTCGAGATCCCCATCAACGAGCGCATCGCGGCCATCCGCGCCCGCAAGGCCGAAGAGCGGGCGCGCGCCCGCGCCAAGGCCGAGAAGCGGGCGCAGCGCGAGGCCGAGGAGAAGCTGCGCGCCGAGGAGCGGGCGCGGCAGCAGGGTGAGCGCAGCGCCCGGCCGGCTCACGCGCCCCGCGGCCACCGGCCCGGCGAAGCGCCGTCCCACCAGCCGCGCGGTCATCGTCCCGGCGAGATGCCGCAGCACCTGCGACACCAGCAGAAACAGCGCAATCGGAAGGGTGGGGGTGGCCCGCGGCGCCCGCAGGGTGAGCCGTACCGGCCGATCGAGGCCCAGCCTCCGGTGGTCGACCATACGGCGAAGCCTACCGAGGAGCGGCTCTCGCAGATCCTCTCCGCCTTCTCTCCCTCCCGTTTCAACCGGTTCCGCCGGTAGAATCGGGACCGGTTCGCCGCACGCCTGAGAGACAATGGGGAGGCGATGTCCGCCTCCCCAGAGATCCCCCTTCTCTATCGCGACGGCTTCCTGCTGGCGGTCAACAAGCCGTCGGGGATAGCAGTGCACCGGGGCGCGGCGCAAGACCGCATCGTGGCCTTGCAGACCGTCCGCGACCTGATAGGCCGGCACGTCCATGCGGTGCATCGCCTCGACCGAAGCACCAGCGGCGCGCTGCTGTTCGCCCTCGATCCGGGCACCGCCCGGGAGATGCAGGAGCGGTTCGCGGCGAGCGAGGTCGTCAAGCGCTATCTCGCGCTGGTGCGCGGCCTGCCGCCGGAAGAAGGGGTGATCGACCATCCGATTCCCCGTGCGCCCGGAGGACCGCGGGTCGCCGCCGTCACCGAGTTCCGCCGCCTCGCGGTCTTCGAGCGCTATGCCCTCGTCGAGGCCCGTCCCCTGACCGGCCGCCTCCACCAGATCCGCCGCCACTTCAAGCACCTGAGCCATCCCCTGATCGGCGACGTGCGCTACGGCAAGGGCGAGCACAACCGGATCTTCCGCGAGCGGTTCGGGTTGTACCGGCTGGCGCTGCACGCCCGCGAATTGGCGTTCGCTCATCCCGAGACCGGAGAGAGACTGCGTATCCTCGCGCCGGTGCCGGAGGACCTGGCGGGACCGTTGCGGGCGATGGGGATGGCGCGGTGGATCGCGGAAGAATCGGGCGCCGAATGATCCGGACGGTGACGCCCTCGTCTTCCTTCGTGGACACATTGTTCAGATTTTCTGCCAGTCGCGCCGATTCGATCAACTGATTGGATCAAATCCATTCATTCGGTTGAAGAAAGGCGCCGCGCGGATTTTCGCCGGTCCTTCCAAGTCTCGGCTTGTAAAGGATTTGTCAAAAACCGCCTCCCCTGGCACCTGGCTTGCGCTATCCAGGAGCAACACTTGCCGGCCTTGTCTTCCCGAGAGGACGGCCCAGATTGGGAGGTTGGAAAATGCGATCGATTCTCGTTCGAATGGCAGCGCTCTTGTCTCTTCTCATCAGCGGCCATCTCGCCTACGGTGCCGAAGGCGGATCGCCGGAGCGGCAGGGATTATACCTGGGCGGCGTTGCCGCTCCCGTGCTCGGCACCACCATCGAGATCCGGGTCACCGGCGTCATCGCCCGTACCAAGGTCACCCAGATCTTCACCAATCCTTCCCAGGAGTGGGTGGAAGGAATCTATATCTTCCCCTTGCCGGAGGACGCGGCGGTCGACACCTTGCGTATGAAGGTGGGCGACCGTTCTCTTCTGGGGGTCATCAAGGAGAAGCAGGAGGCGCGGCGGACGTACGAAGCCGCGAAGCAGGAAGGAGTGAAGACCTCCCTGATCGAGCAGCAGCGGCCCGACGTCTTCACCACCTCCGTCGCCCACATCGGTCCCGGCGAGACGGTCGAGATCGCGATCGAGCTGCAGCAGGTGGTGCGTTATGCGGCGGGCAAGTTCTCCTTGCGTTTCCCCATGGTGGTCACGCCGTGGGCCGAAGCCCGGAAGACCGCCGCCGGCGAAGATCTCGTGCTGGCGCCGGTGCTGCAGCGGGGCGCGCCGCCGATCAATCCCTTCGCCTTCCACGCCGATCTCGATCCGGGATTCCCGCTGGCGAAGGTGGAGAGCCCTAGCCACGCGATCACGGTGGCGCGCGGCAAGCAGTTCCGCTACGCCGTGGACCTCGCGAAAGGATTGGCGCCGGCGGATTCCGACCTCATCCTGGAATGGACGCCCGCCGTCGGCCGCGAGCCGCGCGCCGTCTTCTATTCGGAGGAGGTAGACGGCGAGCGCTACGCCCTGCTCATGGTGATGCCGCCGGACGCGCCCGAGGCCGCCGTGGCACGCCTGCCACGCGAGACGGCGTTCATCATCGACACCTCGGGCTCGATGTCCGGAGTGAAGCTCGAGCAGGCCCGGCAGGCTCTCCTCCTGGCCTTGGGCCGGCTTCAGCCCGGCGACTGGTTCAACGTCATCGAGTTCAGCTCCACCGCCAGCTCGGTCTTCCCGGAGAGCGTGGCGGTAACCCCCGCAACCGTCGAGAAGGCCCGCCGTTTCGTCTCCGGGCTCGGCATCAACGGCGGCACCCAGATGCTGCCGGCGTTGCAGATCGCTTTCCGGAAACCGGCACCGGCCGGCCTCGTGCCGCAGGTGATCTTCGCCACCGACGGCGAGCTGTACGACGAAGCGGACGTGGTGAAGTTCCTCAACGAGAATCTCGGTGACCGGCGTCTCTTTCCGATCGCGATCGGCTCGGACCCCAACGCCGCGCTCATGCGGCGGCTGGCGGCGATGGGACGCGGATCGTTCACCCAGATCGACGATCTCGCGAAGGTGGCGGCGGCGATGGGCGAGCTGTTTTCCAAGCTCGAGTCCCCCATGCTGCAGCAGATCGACGTGCGGTGGAGCGACGCCGCCGCCGAAGCCTGGCCCGCGCGCATTCCCGATCTCTACCTGGGCGAGCCGCTCGTGCTCACGGCGCGCCTCCAGGACGGCGCGGGAGACGTGGCTGTCTCCGGCATGCGCGGCGGCGAGCCCTGGCAGGACTCCTTCCCCGCCGCCGGCGAGCTGAAAGGCGCCGGCATCGACAAGCTCTGGGCGCGCAGAAAGATCCAGGCGCTGATGGACAGCCTCCACCAGGGAGCCGATGCGGAGGAAGTCCGGCATGCCGTCATCGAGACCGGCCTGCGCCACCACCTGGTCACCGATTACACCAGCCTGGTCGCGGTGGACGTCACGCCGACGGCACCCGCCGGCGTCGCGCCGGTGACCCGCATGGTGCCGGTCAACCCGGCGCGGGAGGTGTTCGGCGGCGGCGGCATCGCGGAATGCATCACCGTCACTTCCGAGTCGCCGCTGCTCGACGAGCGCCAGATCTCCACGGGTTCGACGGTCAGCCAAACCGAGCTGGACAAGATCCCCACCGCCCGCGACCCCTGGGCCATCCTGCAATCGACTCCCGGCGTGCTGGCCGACCGTGTCAACGTCGGCGGCAACGAGAGCGGCCAGCAGTCGCGGTACGTCGGCCCCGGCTCCGGCGGCGACCAGGCGGCGTGGTCGGTGGACGGCATGGTCGTCACCGACATGTCGGCCCTCGGCTCCTCGCCTGGCTACTATGACTTCGACGCCCTCGAGGAGGTGCAGGTGACCACCGGCGGCAGCGACGCTTCCGTGGCCACGGGCGGCGTGGTGGTCAACGTGGTGACCAAGCGCGGCACCAACGAGTGGCGCGGCTCAGGCCGCTATCTCGCCGAAAACGACAGCACGCAATCGGATCTCGAGCTCGATCGCGGCGATCTGGCGCAGAGCGGACCGTGGAACGACGATCATCCTCAGGAGGCTTTCCAGCAGGGCAACCGCATCGACAAGGTCGTCGAGCTGGGAGCCGAGCTGGGAGGCCCGATCGTCCGCGATCGGTTGTGGCTCTGGGGCTCCTACGCCAGGTCCGAGATCGACCTGCGCACGATCGACGACTTCAGCGACAAGACGACGCTGGAGGACTGGAACGCCAAGGTGTCCGCCCAGTTCACCCCGAGCAACTCCGCCACCGCCTTCGCCTGGCAGAGCGACAAGATCAAGAAGGGCCGCAACGCCGGTCCGCTACGGCCGCAGGAGACCACATGGGATCAGTCCGGCTCCGGTGACAAACCGACGGCCTGGAAGGTGGAGGACACACACATCTTCACCAGCAGCTTTTTTCTCACCGGGATGTACTCGCAGGTCAACGGCGGCTTCCAGCTCGTCCCCGAGGGCGGCAACGCCCTCTCCTATCGCGACCGTGATCTGCGGTGGCACAACAGCTACCTCCTCCAGCAGATCGAGCGGCCGCAGCGGCAGGCCAAGCTCGACGCCTCGAGCTTCTTCAACTCCGGCAGCCTCTCCCACGAGCTGAAGTACGGGGCCGGCTACCGCACAGCCGAGTCTTCCACCCTGTTCAGTTGGCCGGGCGGTGGCCTGGAGATCGACCTCGGCGGGCCGCGCCTGCTGGTGCTCTCCCGCGATGCCACCCCGAAGATCCGGACCGACTACGCCAGCGCCTACCTCCAGGACACCCTGTCGATCGGCAACTTCACGGCCAACCTCGGCCTGCGATGGGATCGCCAGACCGACGAGAATCAGGCCTCCGATGCAGGCGCCAACCCGGTGGCTCCCGAGCTCCTGCCGGCCGTCCACTACGCCGGCCAGGACGCCGGCTTCCACTGGAGCGACGTCACGCCGCGCCTCGGGCTGACCTGGGCTCTGGACGCCGAGCGCAAGACGCTGCTGCGGGCCAGTTACTCGCGGTATGCCGACCAGCTTGGCACCGGCACCGCAGGCTGGCTCAATCCGCTCGGCGGCTTCAGCTACCGCTACTTCCTCACCACCAACGCCGGCGGACCCACGCTGGCGCGCAGCGAGATCGGACCCGAGATCGCGCCGCCCAGCCCCAACGTCAACCCCTTCACGCTCCAGCCGCTGCAGTCCTTCGCGGTGGATGCGGACCTCAGCGCTCCGACGACCGACGAGCTGCTGCTCGGCGTCGAGCACGCCTTCCTGCCGGAATTCGTCGTCGGGCTCAACCTCAACTACCGTTCGTACCACAATACCCTGGAGCAGGAGTGGCTCGTCTTCGACACCGACGATCCCTTCGCTCCGGGGTTCCTGGACAGCGTGGGCCGCGTCCACCGGCGCAGCGACTACGTCGAGCGGACGACGACCGCCGTGGCGCCGGACGGCCGCACCTACACCGTCCATTACTGGGAGCTGCGGCCGGGCGTGAGCACTCGCAACGGCTTCCGCATGGAGAACGGCGATCGCGAACAGCGGTTCCTCGGCGCCTCGCTGGTGCTCAACAAGCGGCTCGCCAACCGCTGGATGATGCGGGGTAACCTCTCCTGGCAGGATTGGAAGTGGGACATCCCGGACGGCGAGAATGAAGACCCGACCGACACCGTCGCCGGCGGCATCGTGGACGCCACGGAAGTCCTCCAGGGCTCAGGCACCGTCTCCGGCGACAAAGGCAACGTGTTCATCAACGGCCGGTGGTCCTACAGCCTGAACGGTCTGTACCAGATCGCGCCCGACTCTGCATGGGGCTTCAACGTCGCCGCGAGCCTGACCGGCCGCCAGGGCTATCCGATTCGCTACGTCGAGCGCATCAACCGCGCGACGATCTCCGACAACGGCGGCTCGGGAATCGACGTTCCCATCCAGCCGGATCCCGACGCCTTCCGCTATCCCGATATCCACGTCGTGGACCTGCGGGTGGAGAAGGAATTCACCTTCAGCGATTTCGGCCTGGCGCTCGCGGTGGACCTGTTCAACGCCCTCAACGCGTCATACGTCCTGCAGCGGCAGGGCGTGCTGGGCCGCAACAGCTCCGACCACGTGCTCGAGATCCTGAGCCCGCGCGTCTTCCGAGTCGGCGCACGGCTGAGTTTCAGGTAGTAAAAGGCGGCTCCATACTTCGAGCCTCCGGGGTGCGATTCCCCGGCGGCTCGAACAACCCACGATCTGCATACCATATTCACAAACAGCCCAAACGTGCATATCCATATGCAAGTCTCTCACGTTCGTCGTGGTGGATATGGCGGCACCTCGTTAAACCCTAACCCGGCCGAGCCGGAACCAAACAGGGGTAAGCTGGCCTGAGGACCGTTGTAAGGGCAGTCGGCACGGGTCCAGGAGGTCAGGTGATGGTGGTGCCGCTGGTAGGGCGCTATGGAGAGCAGATTCTTGGTGTTCT
>JBKPTH010000053.1:0-12041 GCA_046765915.1 Acidobacteriota bacterium
TACCCGGGGCTGGCGCCGCCGTCCATAGAAAGAGATGTCAAGGGTATACCTCCCCTGAGCGCTCGATCGCTTGTCATCGAACGTCCCGGTCCGGTCCGCCGAGCCCGTTGGCCAAGGCATGGTCTTTGGCGGGCTGGGGGATAGGTTCGATTCTGCTGCGGCCTGGAATCCGTTTTGGGGTCTTGCCTCTCGGAAGAGGAACCACCCATCCATCAGGGCCTTGAAGGCCACGTCTTCGTTCGGTTCTCCGAGGGGGACTAGCCAGGCTATGGGACCTCGGGGCGGTGCCCCGAGCCACCGGCGCTCATGGAGACTTCCCCTCGAACCTAGATGCCGTGCAGAGGATCGAGATCCCCAGTCCTCCTTGATTCGACCCCACCCTAGACGACGTCTCAACAGCCGTGCTGGAATCCCGCTGTTGTCCTGAGATCGTAGCCGTCGCCGGGCCTGTGGAGCCTGTGGGCGGCGCGCTGTTTGCGCCGTCCAAGGAGATGTGGGAAACGCGCCTTTTGCGTTTTCCACATCTCCGTCAGGATCCACAGGCCTGCCACTACCGTCCCTCAGGGCACCGCGGGAGAGTCGGTCCTCCTCGTGGGGTCGTACACCTCCTCGTGTTTCCACATCGCCAGCACCAGAGCCGCGATCTTGCGGGCCACCGTCAGCTTGGCCAAGTTCGGCCTCGTCCCCTGGGCGCAGAGGCGCTCGTAGTCCTGGCGTAGGGGATTGGGCCGCGAATGGGAGATCACCGTCGTCGCCGCTCCCTTGAAGATCGCCTTCAGAGTGTGGTTGTGGTCGCGATTCAGCCCGCGCGTCAGCGCCACCTGGGATTTGACCCACCGCTGTCCCTGCCGTACCCAGTCGGAGGAAGACTCGGTCACTACGCCGAAGCCGCAGTAGCTCCAGAATTGGCGCTTGGTGCGGAACCGATGCGGCGTCACGACGATCGGCAGCAGCTGCGCCACACGGATCCGACCTATCCCGGGTGCCGTCTCCAAGATACCGGCGATGCGGTAGCGGTGCGACTCCTTCACCATCGCCTCCTCCACCTCGGCCTTCAGCTCCTCGAGGCAGTCGAGCTCGAAGCCCAAATACTCCACCGCTTGCCGCAGCGACGACGGCAACTCGCGCAACTTCACCTCCCGCGCCGCGGACCGAAACACCGCCTCGCCCGTGCAAACCACCCCCCGCCGGCGAAACCCGCTCTTGATCCGGTTCTTCGTCCGCACCACGTCGCGGGTCAACAACGTGTACACCCGCGCCAGCTCGCGCAGCTTCGTGTATTGCCGCGGCGCCTTGAACACCCCCTGGCCCACCCCGCCCGTGCGCAGCCGATTCGCCAAACCCCGCGCGTCCAGCGCGTCGCTCTTGTCTCCCCTCTTCGACTCCGGCCAGACCACCACCATCTCTGCCACATGCGGCGAGAGAATCTCGTACAGCCAGCCGCTCCACTCCCCCTCCTCGATGCACAGATGCAGCTTGCCGGGAATCTGCTGCAGCAACCCCACCAACGCCTTGCCGTTGGTTTCCACCACCTGCCGCCGGATCTCCTTGCCCGACTCGTTGAGCACACTCAGCGTGCAGCTCTCCGCATGAACATCCAATCCAAGGTATCGTTCCATCGCGATTCTCCTCCGTCGGGGCTGTATGCCCAGGTTTATTGGCCAACCTAAGCATCGCTCCTTCGGAGGGGATCGCCAACTGCATTGGGCTGAGCCGGAGCATCGCTGCCATGAGCCACCAGGACGTGGCTTTCTTATGATGCCGGGCTACATGCCGCGGCTACTCCGTAGCCAGGACGGGTGGCCGAAACCGTGCAGATAAGCCCACGAGCCGCTGCTTATACGTCCTCCCCCGTGAAGTTGACGCAGATGCTGGGCTGCCCTACGATGGACATAACTCACGACGCTAGAATGGGACAGGTTCATAGCCCTCCTCACTGGCGTGGGAGCCAGAGAATAAGAGCTGTTGATAAGGCAGCAAGGAGTCGATGATCTGTACTGTTGACCGCGAGCGGGTCCGCACGGTACTCACGGAGAGGCTGCCCCCCGAGGGGCGGAACACCTTGCCGACAAGACTAGGGCATGCTAATCCCTTCTCGCGGGCGATGCCGTCGAGCCGCTGATTCGAGAGAACGCACATGACTCCGGCAGAGAGAGGATATTGGGTTTACGCTGCGTATCAGCACCTGCGTGGTTTCGCTGCGTCCGCAGTCAATCTCGATGAGTACGAGGTGACCATCCAGGTCGGCGAGGCACTGACGCTGCTTAACAGCCTCCGCAACCGGAGCGTAGTCGGTGTCGCTGAGCTGTTGCGCCTTGGCAAGGCACAGGGTCTGGGTAAGCAGAAGATCCTCACTCAGATCTTGCCAGCCGTAGAAAGGCTTAGGTCGCCACGAGTGCTCGTTCGCCGGGATGCGGCCGGCAAGGTCCACGCCGTCGAGGAACACCTCCTCGTGCCCGGACAGCTCTATGAAGTCGGCGGTCTACTTTGGGAAGCGCTCGAGCCGACGCTCGTGGAGCGAGCGAGCATTTACATTTTGCAGCACACCTGCGTTATGCCGCGCCCGAAGACCGACGAGCTTAGCCTCCTTGCGAAGGAGGGGTTGCGCGATGCCGAGGCGGAAAGCGCGCTGGGGATCACCACCTCATTTCGCATTGTCCACACCTTCGACGGCCCGGGGTTGAGTGAACCCGTCCTCTTCAACGAATACGTCTGGCGCAAGAATCACGCGAAGCTGGCACACGCCGTCTCTGCATTCGAATCCTCGGAGAAGGCGCTCATCGAGGATGCCCTCTCCACTACGGCCGTGTGCCAGGGCCTTCCGACGGAGCGCCTAACCCTCGCCCCAACTCTTTTCCAAAACATTCGCGCCTTTGGGATTATCGATGTCGTTCAGGTCTGCACCGCGGATGGAACAACGAAGGAGTTTGCATTCACTCCACACCTGACTACCCACCCGGCAACGACGCAACTCGCTGACGACCTACTTAACGACGTGCGCGCTGTTCTCGCGTGCATAGGTTATGGGGAGAATTTTTCCCGGATCTCTCGGCTTGGCGGCGCTGCCCGAGAGAAGACGATCAACTTCCTTGAGAAGCTGCTCCGAGACGGCCGTGCGGGCGACGCCACTGCTATCGGCGTGGACTATCAGCTTCTCGAGCAACGCGGGATTATCACCGTCGAGCCGACCGCTACGCCGCCGGGCGGTCGGTACGCCATGGTCCTCCTGCGCAGCGACCCTCTCGCGGTAGCACTGGGAGTCATCCGAGATTCGACACGGGTGGCCCTTCCACGCCCCGCCTTTGTTCATACTAGGGATCTTGATCCTGGTTCGCTATTCGTTGGGCCGGAGCAGACCCGCGCTGCCGCTGCGCCCGACATCGCCAAGCAGCCAGAACCCGTCAAAGAAGCGCGCAACCATTTCCTGCGCAAGATACGCCGCGAGGTCTTCTAACGGGGTAGGGACATGACGAACCCGCAAGCACTGCAGCCTCCAAGAGTGTCGAAGGGCGTTCTGCTGGAGCTCCGCATTGCGCGCCTCCTGCTCGCTCAAGGTATTAGCCCTTTTCTCGATGTCTACTTTCGGTCGCGGGAAGAAGCTGCTGGCGTATCTGTGCCGGATGTGGACGTTCTAGGTTGCGTCGTTCTGCCCGACGCGACAATGCTACACAGTCACGTTGACTGTAAGAGCGGAGATTCGTCGGTCTTGAATCGCGTCCTTTTGCTCCAGGGCCTCCGTCGACGAATGCCGCCTGGACCTATTCTCTATGTACGGCCTAATACGAAGCTCGATCTCAAGCGGCTCGCCTTGGGCGAGGATATAAGGATTGCAGATGTTTCCGAAATATCTGATCGCGAGCGACGACTCGTCGGACCACTTTTTGGCGACAATTTCCCGACAATATGCTCGCCAGAGACAGTCGGGACTCATTCGAAAATTCGAGCGCGAACGAAGAAGCATCAGCTAGGCAGGATTCTCCTCTACCTTCAAACTGAGTTTTGGATGGAGCCGCCGTTCACACGACTCAAGCGCTGCATTGCCGCCGCCCAACTGGCAGATAACGCCAGCGCAGAAGCGGGACTCTCGCTGGCTGAGCAGGCTCTGGTACTCGGACAGATCTTTCGCCACCTTGTCTATGCTGTACTCCAGGCCACTTATAGGGTTGCATATTTTGGTAACGCCGAGCTCGAGCTCGCAATCGGCCGGTGGCTCGTGACTGAGGCGGTTCCGGTCGAGGAGTACCGCACGATCGTGGAGAGCACTGCTCAGCTTATCTTCGATACATATGGTGATCCTTCACGAGGTCCTCTCCGCCCGCAAGACTACGAGGTCTCGCCTCCAGATTATGTTCAAGAGCTGGCGCGGATCATACAGAATACAGCCACCGCATCAACGGCGCTGCCAGCGATATTGCCAACGTTTGATGCCGAGCTGATTGAACGTGGTCTGGCTGGCCGCCCTCAGATGGCAGAGCGAATGCTTAAGCGCTGCCCTGCGGAGCAAGTCGAGGCAGCGAAAGTATGGCTTCGGGGACTCCGCTTATTCCTTGTTGGAAGAAAGGACTCCCTTGGTGGGTGGCGTGGCTGGGCGCCGATCGCCTAAGCGGCTGGAGTGGCGCGCGGCCGAACAAGCGAGCTCGAGCGTCTCAACGGGTAGGGTTGCCACGCAACACACCACCATGATTCAAATCGGGCGTGTTTGCGAAATCGTGCGGTATCCCGTCAAGTCCATGGCTGGGATTGCGACGGAGTCGGCTTTTTCTTGGGTGGTACGGACTCGACGGTGATCGGCGATTCGCCTTCCGGCGCATGGAAGTCGATAGCGGCTTCCCATGGCTCTCGGCGAGCCGCCTCCCGGAGCTCATCCTCTACCATCCCGTCGGGCTCGACGAGAGCACCGGCGAGCCACTTCCGACCCATGTACGCACACCGGCCGGATCGTGCGTCGAGCTACGAAGCCCGGAGCTTACGGCCGAGATCGCCGAGCGTCTCCGTGATCAGTCTGACGACGATTGCAGGCATCGGTCGCGAGGCCGGACTCGATCTCGATCGCCGGCGCTTCCGAGCCAACATCTTGGTTGAGACGGAGCGCCGCGAGACGTTTCTCGAAGATGCATGGGTCGGAGGGATGTTGGCGTTTGGCGACAGCGATCCGCGGCCGGCCGTGAGCGTCACGATGCGCGATGTGCGCTGCATGATGGTCAATCTCGATCCGGAGACGGGAGAACAAGATGCGCGCGTCATGAAAACGGTCGTGCGCCTCAACAAGAACAACGCGGGCGTGTATGCGACCGTGGTGCGAAGCGGTACGATCCGTGTTGGCGATCGAGTGAACCTTGTGTAGTGGGTCAGGACCTCCTGCCCCGAAGGGGTAGAGGCATGTAGCCTGGCGGCGCAAGCCCCAGGAATACGTGGGAAAAACAACCTCGGAGCCCAAAGGGCGACGGCAGCTCAGCGTGGCGGAGAATTGCCGTCGCCCCCTTCGGGGGCTCTGAGATTGTGGGTGGCTCGGGTTTCCCTGGGGCTTACGCCGCCAGGCTACATGCCGTGGCTACTCCGTAGCCAGGACGGGGACGCCACCACCGCGCTGAGGATCAGCCGCGGCAGGTTCTTCTGGTGGAAGGCTCGAAAAGCCTCGCCGAATTCGGGATCATTGAATCCGGCGATGTAGACGTTCGAGTCGAGGAGGAACACGACCTACCTGGTGGATGGGGCGAAGTGGCCTGCAAAACCGCCGTGCCCGAGCAGGTCGCGGAGTCCCGTCTCCGTCTCGTCGCGGAAGCGGGCGAGCTCGCGAACTTCATCGAGTGCGAGGTGAATGACCTCCGTCTCGGTGGCGGCTCCCAGGATCTCCTTGGCGCGATCGGACTTGTGCTGGTCAAGGATCAGGTTCTTGCGTTTCAGGCTGCTCTTGTCGGCAATGGCTCTCATCGCGAGCCCTCCCATCGATCTGTAGCGTACTCGTGATCATCTGCATCGAGCAAGCACCGGGCGTAGCTCCCTCCAAGGTGTGCTATCATCTGGACAGTCTGGACAGGAGGTGTTCCGATGGCACGAGTATGGCAGATTCAGGAAGCCAAGAACAAGCTCAGCGCAGTGGTCGAGGAGGCGATCCAGCATGGGCCTCAAGTCATTTCCCGGCGAGGCGCCGAGGTCGCGGTCGTCCTCTCGTACGAAGAGTACCTCACTCTGAAAAAAAGCCGAACCAATCTCGCGCAATTCTTTCTGGAGTCGCCACTCCAGGGTTCGGGTCTCGAGCTGAAGAGAGACCGTCGTCCGCCCGGCCGTGATATTTCCTTATGAACTATCTGCTCGACACCTGCGTCATCTCGGAGTTTGCCGCACGGCAGCCCACCGAGAAAGTTGTAAGCTGGCTCGCCAAGCTTGACCCTGAAACAGTTTTTCTCAGCGTGGTTACGCTCGGCGAGATCCAGAAGGGAATTGACAAGCTGCCTGCTTCCAAGCGGAAGGAAGCGTTGCGGACATGGCTGAAGAATGATCTCCTCGTCCGGTTCCGCGATCGCCTGTTGCCTCTGAAAACCGGAGAAATGCTGACGTGGGGCACCTTAATGAGCAAGGTCGAAGCGAAAGGAGCACCGATGCCACTGATCGACTCTCTCATTGCCGCCACAGCCGTGCACCATGATCTCGTGGTCGTGACGCGAGATGTAGACGATTTCGCACCTTCCGGCGTAAGACTCTTGAATCCGTGGGAGTAGGCCGCACATCGGAGCGCTGAGCGCGCTAGGGCAGGATCTCGACGTACCCCTCCGTTCCATGCACGCGGATCCGCTGCCCATCCCGGATCAGCCGGGCGGCACGCGAACGCCGTCGATCCGCGAAAGCTCCCCCAGATGCGCGCCCTTGCCGCCGACGACCGCGACCAGCGTCCGGTCGATCTCCTGGAAACCCAACACGTAGCGGCCCATCCGCTTCACCTAGGGTTTCTGCACCTTTTCCGCCGCTTTCCCCTTCCGCCACGCCGCCGCCGCTTCGATCACCTCCCGCGCCTGGCAGACGAAGGCTTCATCCGCCCACAGCTCGTCGTTGCAGACCCGGTAGCGGATCGTCTTTGCGGAGCCGAGCTTTTCGGCCTCGGCCCAGGTGACGTCGGCGGTCACGTATTCCACCGCCCGGGAGGCCCCGGACTCGGCCCGGTAGTCGGCGGTCCCCAGGAGGACCGGCCGGTCGTTCACGAAGAGCGCCATGCGGTGGCAGCTCGCATATTTCGGCGCCGCGCCGTTGCCGACCACCGCCAGCATCAGCGAGTCGGGCTCGTCCGAGGTCCAGATGAGCAGGGGATCGAAGCGGTCCGGACGCGGCGTGAGGCGGGTCTTCTGGATCACCACGCCGGTCGCCGAGTCCTCCTCCCGCGAGCTCTGGCCCGGCGGGCAGGACGGTTTCTCCTGGGCCGGCGCCGGTAGGGCGGCGGCGAGCAGCGCGATCACGAAAACGGCTCGGCGCATCCTCAAGTCCTCCGCGAGCTCGACCGTTCAAGGGAGCTTCCACATCGAGAACGCGCTGCCGCGGGCCGCGGATTCCAAGCGCCTGGCCCCGATCTTGCCTATTCCGAAAGCGTGTGATGGGGCGAGCCTTCTCGCCGGGAGTTCAACAATGTCCCCAGAACGCCGCCAAAATCCGCCGGATATTTTCAGAAAGTTCATAGCCAAGGAGCTGCGCGGTGGGGACTGAGGGAAAAGCACCCCCCGGCATGAGGGTTTTACCCTATAGCAATTCGATTCGCTTTTCTCTATAAATGAAAGTGGCGACTGCCCGTCGCGAAGAGCCAGTCATGTTGCGGAAGAGTGTTCCCAGTCTGCAGGACGCGGAGACCCTCCGCCAGTTCATCCAGAGGATGAGGGATGGGCTGTACATCGCCGACGCGCAAGGCGAGATCCTCGACGCCAACCTCGCGTGTCTGGAGATCCTCGGCGTCTCGTCCCTGGAGGATCTCCGGCGCTGCCGCCTGCACGACCTCTTCGCCGATCCGGCGCAGCGCGCCGCGGAGCTGGACCGGCTCGCCCGCGAAGTAGCGCCGCGCGAGCTCGAACGCATCGTCCGCCGCCCGGACGGCGGCGAGCGCACCGTTCTCGACCGCTGCCAGGCCGTGCGGGATCCCGAGACCGGCGAGGTGTTCTTCCACGGCATCCTGATCGACCTTTCCGGCCGCAAGCAGATCGAGAGGCGCTTCCACGAGCAGAGCCTCCGCGACCCCCTCACCGGCTGCTACAACCGGCGCTTCCTGGCCGAGGTCCAGAAGCGGCTGGCCTCCTTCGACACCTGGGGCGCCGTCGTCGTCGACATCGAAAACTTCAAGGAGTACAACGATTGTTTCGGCCACCAGGCCGGCGACGAGGTGCTGGCCAAGGTCAGCCAATTCCTCCAGCGCAACGCCCGCGTGGAGGACGCGGTGGTGCGCATGGGCGGCGACGAGTTCCTGCTCCTGCTGGTGGGGGCCTCGGCGGAGTTCGTCGCCGAGGTCGGGCAGCGCCTGCGGCTCACCGCGGCCGAGCAGGGAATCCCCTCGTTCTCGGTCGGCTGGGCGACGCGGCACGGCAGCGAGAGCCTCGAGCGGACGATCGACCATGCCGACCGCGAGCTCCTGCAGATCCGCCTCTTCGAGAGGCGCTCGCGGCAGACGCGCCTGCGCGGACCGCGGCAGCGGCTCCTCGAGGAAGTGCTCGTAGACCCCTGAAGACAGGCAGCTCTCCTGCTACCATGGCGGAGTACGGTTCCGCGGGGAAGGAGAGTCCCATGGCACCAGAGGACGGATGGTTCGAAGGGAAGGACGAGCCCTCGAGGCTGGATGAGGTCGTCCTGAGGCCCGGTGAGACCCGGACGCCTGACTTGCTCTATGACCCCCTGGAGGCAGAGCCGGCGGACTTGGCGACTCCGCCGAAGCGGCCGGATCCGGCCGACGGCTCCTCTCTCCTTTTCCGCCTCGCCCTTGCCACTGCGGGACTGCTGGTGCTCGTGGTCCTCGCCCGAGGGTTGTGGTGGCCCGAGGCGGAGCCCCGCCGGAGCGCTCCGGAACGGGTTGCCACGCCCGTGCCCGTGCCGGCGGCACCGGCGCCCGTAGCCAAACCCCGGCCGCCGGAGGTCACCGCGGCGCCGGTCATCGAAGAAGAGGCCGCGGATCTTCCGCCGGCGTCCGCTCCGCCGGAGCCGCGAGCGCCCGAGCCCACGGCTGTCGCCGAGGCTCCGCCGGCCCCGGCGCCCGCGGCGCCGCTCCCGGAGCCGGCCCCCGCTCCGGCGCAAGCGCGACGTCTCCCTCCGCCCTGGGAGGAGGGACCCCAGCCGCCCGACCTGCTCAAGCCGGGTCCGGGGGTTCAGGAGCCCGTGCCGATGGAGCTCCCGCGCTACAGCTACCCGGCCGCCGCGCAGGGGACGGGCCTGCAGGTGGACGTGCGCCTGGCGGTGCTGGTGGACGAGAAGGGCCGGGTGATCGAGGCCCGCGTCCGCGAAGGAGCGCCGCCGGACCTGGGCTTCGCGGAGACGGCCCTCGCGGTGGCGAAGCGGATCCCCTTCCAGCCCGCCACCCGCTACGACATCCCGGGCAAGATGTGGACGGAGGTCATCCTGGAGTTCGTCGAGTAGAGCACCGTCATGGCCGCCGTGAAGGTCCCTCTTCCCTAATCGGGCCAAACGGGTTATGATCCCCTTCCATGGTCTTTCTCCTTTTTTGGGGTTGAAAGGCGGCGCCGCTGATCCCGCAGCGGCGCCGCCTCGCTTGTTTCCGCCCCAAGCCCTTTAATTCCCGTACTTAGCCCCGTTAGTGAAATTCTTGGACGTTTGGGCCACCTGCCGCGTATCATGGTTCAGGAGTCCGCTCCACATGCGTCCATTCCGCATCATTACCGCCGTATTGCTGCTGCTGGCAGGGGATCTCGCCGTCGCACGGGCCGCCGCTCCGGCCCCTGTTTCCGCCCGGGAGCTCGTGCGCACCGTCGACCTGGCCCTGGCCGGGGTGGCGGAGGCCGCCATGGACCCCGCCGGCGGTCTGGATCGCAGGAAGCCGGGCTTCGCCCCGTTCTGGAGTGCGCTCGCGGGGCTGCGGCTCCGCGTCATTCAGATCGAGACCGCCCTGGCGCGGCGGGACGGGGATTTCTTCGTCCTTCTCGACCAGGGGAGCGCCGATCTCGGAGCCCTGCGGGTGGCCTGGGCGCGGGCGGGCGCGGGAAACGCGGCGATCGCCGAGGGGGTGCGGACGGCCTCCTCCTCGTACCGGGCGCTGCGCGCCAGCTACGGCCGGGAAGCGTTCCGCCACCGGCAGGGCGGCGAGCTCAGCGACGCCGAGCGGCGGCAGTTCCAGCGCATCCAGCGGCTGCAGCGGCGGTTCGCCGAGAATCTCGCGGCCCTGCGGGAGAGCGCCCGCCGCCGCGGCGATGAAGCGGCCGCCGCGGAGCTGCGCCGCTTGCAGCAGGAGGCGGAACGCGTCGCTGCGGCGCCCGTCTCCATGGACGCCTATCTGAATGCCCTGATCTCCGGCGGCGAGACGCGCGGTGAATGGGAGGCCGACCTTCCCTACCTGCGGCAGGGCGCTCCCGGAGATCTCGCGGCGGCCGACGAGATGGTCCAGGACCTCTACGTCGAATCCGACATCGGCGAGGTGTTCGCCGTCGATCTCGGGGACGGCGCCTGGTCCTCTCTCGACGGTGAAGCGGCGGCACCCGCGGCGGTGCAGCTCTTCGCGCCCGCCGGCGACGCGGCGACGCCGGCGGTTCAGGAGATGGCCGTGGAGGGCGCGTCCGAAGAGATCGAAGACCTCCCGGAAGCTGAGGTGGTGGAAGAGGACGGAATCGTCGAGGAGGAGGATCTGGGGGAGGTCGAGGCCGCGGCGCCCGAGGCCGATCCCGCGGCCGTGCCGGCGAATCCTCCCGTCAAGACCCCGCAGGATCCCCCGCCCGCCGAGCCCGCACCGGCGAGCCCGTCCGCCGCCCCTGCCGTTTCCCCTCCGATCGGCTAAGATCCCGCTCTTCCCCGGCACAGCCGGATATCAGCACGAGGTCGTAGCAGGAGGTCGTTTCAACGATGGGACTCTTGAGCGGCACCGTCGCCGTCACCCGCTTCAACGTCGTGGTGCCCCCGGAGGGGCCGGACTTCGAACGCGCCCGCTTCTGGGAGATCGAGCCCGGCTCGGAGGTGCGCGAGCGCATCGGCTTCGTGACGTTCGATCCCGACGCCCCTTACGAGGTGGCCAAGGGGCGTTACGCCTTCCGGGTGCGCATCGACCGCGTGCGGCCGGACGCGACGGCGGTCAAGGAGCGCCTCAGGGAGCTGATCAAGGCCGAGGCGGAGGCGACCGGCAAGCCGTTCGTCGGCGCCAAGACGCGGCGCAAGCTGCGCGAGCTGGCCGAGGCGGAATCCTTGATGCGCCAGGCGCCGCGCATCCGCATCCTCGAGTGCTGCATCGACGGGCCGGTGCTCTACGTGGGCAGCACCGCCAAGACCCATCTCGGCACCGTGCTCACCCTGCTGCGCCAGGCCGGCGTCGAGGGAGACTTCAAGGCTCCCTGGCTGGACGAGGCTCCCGAGGCCGACGAGACGAGCGACGTCGTCCTTCCTCGCGAGCCGGGTCAGTCGGTCCTCGGCTGCCGCTTCCTGCGCGCCCTGCTCGAGGAGCCGGAGGTGATGGTGGAGCCGGAGACCGGCAGCGTCAGGCTCGCCACGCGCGAGGCGCGGGTGACGCTCGCCGGCGGCGTCCTGCGCGACCTCTTCCGCTATCTGGAGGAAGGCGCGGAGATCCTCTCGGCCAAGATCCACCTCGGAGCGGTGAAGCTGCGCTTCGACGCCCTCTCCTATCGCCTCAGCGGCTTGAAGCTGGAGCCGGTGCGCAACGAGCACTGGACGCTCGATCTCGACCAGCGGCTGGAGCAGATCGCCGCCGTCTTCGCCACGCTGGACGCCAAGTACGCGGCGCTCAAGGGGCGGATGAACGGGGGGGCGGCGAAGGAGGAAACGGCGGTCGCAGAGTCGTAGCGGCGGGCCTACGTGCCCGCCGTCTGTTGGTGCGCGGAACGAAAAACGGCGGGCACGTAGGC
>JBKPTH010000054.1:0-75275 GCA_046765915.1 Acidobacteriota bacterium
TATAAGAGACAGACGGTGGGGTGGGGCTCGACCGCCCTGCAGAGGCGACGCCGGCGTCCCAGGGCGGGTCGCGCCCCCTCCCTTCCGTCCAGACCCGCCCCTACCCTACGCAAATTCGGTGGATCGCCCCCCTACCCCAACCGCTCCCGATACACCCGATCGAACGCCAGCCGCAGCGCCTCCAGGCGGCCGAGCTCGGCGGCGTCCTCGTCCTCGACCACGACCGGCCAGTCGAAATCCACGTTGTCGATCACCGTGGCGCGCCAGATCTTCTTCTTGGGATCCCAGGCACCCTCGGGGCTGCCGATCAGGTCCCAGCCGGTGGGCAGGTAGCTGCGGATCTCGGTCTCGGTGTAGCGGAGGGGCTCGGCGGTCGTCTTCATGGCGGCGGAGATTCTGTCGCAAGTCGGCGTCCGGTGCCAGCTCTCGTGGGCGGGACCTTCTCGCCGTTTCCCTGCAGTTCTGTTTTACGATATGCGCCGCGAAGCCTGAGGAGCATCCAGCCGTTCGAATCCGTTGTTTTCCCGGAGGGCCTGTCTCATGCCCCAACCCACGCAGGGCGGCTCCCAGCCGCCTCCGAAACAAGCCGCTGGCGCAAGCTGGCTGAAGAGGCTCAAAGATCTGGCGCCTTTCCTCCTGTTTCTGGGAGTCGTCGGCGGCGCCTATCAATTCGGAGTCTCGGTGGGAAAGGACCGCTCCAGCGAGCTCAAGGAGTTTTACCAGGCAAAGATCAGCGAGCTGGAGAGGCAAAGGCGCGAGATCCAAGGACGGCTGAACCAGGCGGGAGAGGCCCAGGCGATCTTGAGACGGGACCTGGCCGACTGTCAGCGGCACGCCGGCGGAAATGAGAACAACGCCGACTCGATGATTGGAAACCAGGTTGCGGGAACGGTTCGGGTCCAGATTCTGGTCGGGGAGACCGCGGAGGTCTTCAGAAGCCAGCTCACCATCACCGTTCGCGAGATCAGTCCCTTTCCGGCTCCCCCCAGCTACAGGGCGGTCGTCGTCCTGGGATCTCCGGGGCTTGAGAATCTTGTTTGGGAGGCCAGGGCGGGCGATAAGACCGCTTTCGCCGGCGCCGAGGTTCGCATGCGGAGCGTGGATGCCGCCTCGGCGTTCTTCAGTGCTCAGCGGCCGGCGGGCGCGGCGCCTTCGTCCCCGCCTTGATCGAGCCTGGGAGCGGAGCGGCGACGCTTCAGGTCGCCGGGATCACCTCCACGATCCGTACCGCGTAGATCTCGGCGACCGGCGTGGTTTCGGTGGCGCCGATCCTGACGTCCGCTTCGTCCAGGAGCCGCATGGACTCGGCGCCGTTGGCCCCCTTCTCGATCTGGAAGACCTGGATCTTGGCGGGCCTGGCATGGACATCGGGCTTGAAGGCCACCGCCTTTCCGGTCGCGTTGTCCTGCAGCCGGAGGACGCTGCCATCCTCGACCAGGCTCTTGATGGGAGGGCCCTCGCGGCGAATGACCTCGATCCGGATCAGGGTGGGTTCCTCGCTGGACGGGCGGGAGGCGGCGGATTTGGCCGGAGCGGCGGTGGCGGCCGCAGCGCTGACGGCTGAAGCCGTCGAGCCTGAGGCGGCGGCGCCGGCGTCGCGGGAATTGCTGGTGCACGCCGTGAGGAAGGCGGCGGCCAGTGCGATCGGGAGCCAACCGAGCAGGTGACGATTGCGCATTGTGACCTCCCGGGTCATCAAAGGATCAGTATACGCCGGAAAAGCATGAGGATGACCCTTCCCGGGGGCCTTGAACGGCCTGCCGCAAGGGGAGCTCGACAGGTTCGAAGGCTGAAGATTTGACGAGGCCAGGCGTTCAGAACGAGCAACAATATCCGATACAGCAATCCGTATCCCCGCAGGAGACTCCGCAACCGTGAGCGGAAGCGCCGCCGCCGCAGCCGACCCAACAGACGCCTTTCATCTGGCCGGCCGTGCGGGAAGAGGCCTGGATCTCGAGCTGGCCGAGCGCGGGAACGCGGACCGGCTCGTCCTCTCGGAGCTGGACGGTATCGATCAGCTTCAGCGTTTCGCCCTCGCCGGAAACCCGGTGGAGCGCGAAGACCGAGACCGTGCGCGTCCCGTCGCTCGAGCAGAGCGCGGCGGGAGCCAGGCCGATTTCATCCTCGACGTCGGGCAAGGTGAGGCGGAACATCTGGCCGCCATGAGCGACGCCCTTGATCCACGAGCCGCCGGCCCAGCGGGCCTGCAGCGTTACGGGCTCCGCCGAGTTCCCGGCGCGGGCCATCCCATCCCACATCGCGGGATCCGGCAGCCGCACCGTCCCACGGATCCTGACCGGCGCCTCGCCGTTGCCGGGAATGCCGGCACGGTCCCCGCGCACGGTGAATTGCCCGCCGACGGGCACGCGCGCCAGGAAGCGGTAGTTTTCTTTACCGCTCGCCGGTCCGCCGTTGTAGAAGATCTCCACGTCCGCGGGTTGACCGGCCTTGTTCAGCGCCGGACGAAAGCCGAGGGAGAGGCCCGAGGCACGGTCCCGGAGATGGACCACCTCTTCCGGCCGGGCGTCTCCCACCGCCATCACTTCGCGCCCATCCGGCAGCACCAGGCTGATCTCGAAACGGTCTTTCCGCGGTGAGCCGCCGAGGTCGGGAAGGGCCTGAGAGTTGGCTTCGGTCAGCTCCACGTCCAGGCGCGAACCGAGGCTCCGGATCGTCGCGCGCTCGCCAACGGCGAGCTCCAGGAGCTCTCCCGGCAGGGCCGGACCGCTGCCGCGGTCTCTCGAGATCTCGATCGTCGCGGCGGCCTTGCCGGGTTGCGGCGCGGCGCGCAGGAGGATGACCTCGCCGGTGTTCCTGTCGCGGAGCTTGACCAACTCGCCGGACTCCGCGAGGATCTCCGCCTGCGTGCCGCCGAAGTCGACTTTCAGCCGGACCGACGGATTGTCGCCGCCAGCCGCGAGCGCGGCGCCGGCCCCCCACACGGCCGCCAGGACCAGGGTCACCAGGTGCTTCGATCGCATCGGTTTACCCTCCAAGGGCAAAAGTTTTCAAGCACGGTGGCATGCAAGCGGGATGCCTTGTTTTCGTGAAAGCGGCTCGACAGGAACAAGCCAATAATAGCTGGATTCGATTACGAATTCAAGCTGATTCAGGGATCCCCATAGCAGAATTGCGGAATGTCCATGAGCCGATATCCGAGCCCGGCGGCCGGGTCGTAGCCGGCCGGAAAGTCCGCAAGTCGTCATCTTTGTGTCTCTTGCTCTGGTTCCTCTAACCTGTATAGGTGCGAAAAGCCTCAAGAAGTGGGACTGGAGGGGTAAGACAACGGCGGCGGCAAAAGGTTTAGCGCGGCTGTCGTGCTACGATCCCACCCGGGTTCCGGCCGCAACGCCTATCCCATCCCAAAGGAAGCCCATGAAGATCGAGCTCAACGAAGAGCAGAAGCTGCTGCAGGAGACGGTCCGCCGGTTCGCCGAGGAGGTGGTCAAGCCGCGGGCGAAGGAGATCGACGAGTCGGGCGAGTTCCCGCGCTCCTTCTACGACCAGGCGGGCGAGCTGGGCCTCGCCGGCGTGGCGGTGCCCGAGGAGTACGGCGGCGCCGGCATGGACAACCTCTCCTACTGCCTGATCATCGAGGAGATCAGCCGCGTCTGCGCCACCTCGGGCGTCATCCTCTCGGTCAACAACTCGCTGGTCTGCGATCCGCTGCTCAAGTTCGGCAGCGAGGAGCAGAAGCACGAGTTCCTCGCCCCGCTCGCCGCCGGCCAGAAGCTCGGCTGCTTCGGGCTCACCGAGCCGGGCGCCGGCAGCGACGCGGCGGGCCTGCGCACCACGGCGCGGCGCGACGGCGACGACTACGTGCTCAACGGCAACAAGGTGTTCATCACCAACGGCACGCACGCCGATATCGCCCTCGTCTTCGCCACCATCGACCTGGAGAAGAAGCACCGCGGCATCACCTGCTTCATCGTGCCGGCGGACACCCCCGGCTACAGCCACGGCGTCCACGAGTTCAAGCTCGGCGTCAACGCCTCGGGCACCACCGAGCTGGCCTTCGACAACATGCGGATCCCGGCGAAGAACCGCCTCGGCGGCGATGGCGAAGGCTTCAAGGTGGCGATGTCCACGCTCGACGGCGGCCGCATCGGCATCGCCGCCCAGGCGGTGGGCATCGCCCGCGGCGCCTTCGAGGAGGCGCTCATCTACTCGCAGCAGCGCGAGCAGTTCGGCCAGCACCTGTCGGACTTCCAGGCCATCCAGTTCTACCTCGCCGACATGGCCACCGAGCTCGACGCCGGCCGCCTGCTCACCTGGAAGGCGGCGTGGCTCAAGGACCAGGGCAAGCGCTACACCCTGGAAGCCGCGCAGGCCAAGCTCTTCACCTCCGAGATGTCGCAGCGCGTCACCAACAAGGCGCTGCAGATCCACGGCGGCTACGGCTACACCAAGGAATACAACGTCGAGCGCTACTTCCGCGACGCGCGCATCACCGAGATCTACGAAGGCACCAGCGAGGTGCAGAAGATGGTGATCGCGGACTGGGTGCTGAACAAGGCGTGAGGCGGGAGATGAAAAGGCTCGGACGGCTCGTGTCGCGCCAACGATGCCCCCCCAATGTAGAGACGCCCTGCGGGCGTCTCCGCGGCGGAGGCAGCCTCTCCAGAACCGCAATCTCCCCGCGGGAACGCCTTCTCGAGCCGCGTCGGGTTTCCCGCATCGGAGACGCCCGCAGGGCGTCTCTACATTGGGGACAACCTTCCAGAACCGCAATCTCCCCGCGGGAACGTCTTCTCGAGCCGCGTCGGGTTTCCCGCATCGGAGACGCCCGCAGGGCGTCTCTACATTGGGGACAACCTTCCAGAACCGCAATCCCCCCGCGGGAACGCCTTTTCGACCCGCGTCGGATTTCCCGCATCGGAGACGCCCGCAGGGCGTCTCTACATTGGGGACGACGCGTATGAGGGCTGCATCATGACCACCCTCACCGAAGCCCCCTCCGGCATCGACTTCGCCCTCTCCGAAGACCAGGAGCTCCTCCGCAGCGAGGTCCGCCGCTTCGCCGAGGAGCGCGTGCGTCCCGGCGCCGCGGAGCGCGACCGGCAGCACACCTTTCCGCTCGACATCTTCAAGGAGATGGCGGAGATGGGCCTCTTCGGCATGCTGGTGCCCGAGGAGTATGGAGGCATCGCCGCGGACACCCTCTCCTACCTGCTGGTCATCGAGGAGCTGGCGCGCGTCGACGCGGCGGTGCCGGTGACCCTGAGCGTCACCAATTCCGTCTGCTGCTGGCCCATCGCCCAGTTCGGCAGCGAGGCCCTGAAGCGCAAGGTGCTGCCGCCGATCGCCGCCGGCGAGACCCTCGGCGGCTTCGGCCTCACCGAGCCGAGCGCCGGCAGCGACGCCGCCAGCCTGAAGACCACGGCGCGCCGCGACGGCGACTTCTGGGTGCTCAACGGCGAGAAGGCCTGGATCACCAACGCCGGCTACGCCGGCTGGTTCGTGGTGGTGGCGCGCACCGACCCGCAGGCGGGCAAGCGCGGCCTCTCGGCCATCGTCGTCCCCGCCGACGCGCCGGGCTTCTCCGTCGGCCAGCCGGAGGAGAAGCTGGGGCTGCGCTCCTCGCGCACGGCGCAGATCTTCTTTTCCGATTGCCGGGTGCCCTACGAGAACCTGCTCGGCGAGGAAGGGCAGGGCCTGAAGATCGCCCTCTCGACGCTCGCCCACTCGCGGCTGGGCATCGCGGCGCAGGCGGTGGGCATCCACCAGCGCGCCCTCGAGCTGGCCGTCGAATACGCCAAGGACCGCGTGCAGTTCGGCGTGCCCATCGCGCAGCACCAGGCGATCCAGTTCAAGATCGCCCAGATCGCCACCGAGCTGGCCGCGGCGCGGGCGCTCCTGCAGTACGCCGCCGCCATGGAGGACACGCCGCAGGCCGGACGCCTCGCCGCCCAGGCCAAGGTCTACGCCTCCGAGGCCGCCAACCGCGCCTGCCAGGAGAGCCTGCAGATCCACGGCGGCAACGGCTTCCACGAGGACTACGAGATCTCCCGCCTCTACCGCGACGTGCGCGTCACCACCATCTACGAAGGCACCAGCGAGATGCAGCGCATGGTGATCGCGCGCGACCTGCTGCGCGATTAGGCCGGTCCCAAGGCTTCGCATGGCGGTCAACAAGTACGAACGGGTGTTGCGCCGCGAGCTCATCCGCCGCATCCTGATGGATGAGAAGGCGGGGCCGATCAAGGATCAGAAGGCCCTGATGGAGATCCTGGAATCGCTGGGGATCCCCGCCCCGCAGGCGAGCGTCAGCCGCGACCTGCGCGAGCTCGGCGCCGTCTGGGTCGAAGGCCACTACGAGATCCCGACCTGGAAGGACGACGGCGGGAATCCGCTGCAGAAAGTCCTCGGCTTCATCGAAGGCGCCCGAGCGGTCGCGGACCATTTCATCTTCATCAACACCCATCCGGGCGCCGGCAAGATCGTGGGCCGGGCCGTCAAGGCCGCCCTGTCGCAAGACATCCTCGGTATCCATGCGGCCGACGACTCGGTGATGATCTACACCAAGGACAAGGACGCCCAGATCGAGGCCTACGCGAAGCTCAGAGAGTATTTCGAGCCGCCGGACGAAGAAGAGGAGCCCCCGCCCGCCAACGGCGAGCCGGAGCCTCCAAAGGAAGAAACCTAGCCCGAGGCGACGCAGACAGTGTTGCGGCAGCGATCCGCAGGATGGCGGAGCCTCATCTGAGATGACGGCGGCGTCCCGCAGGATGGAGGAGCGGCATCTGAGATGACGGCACCGGCCCGCGATTTGACGGCGGCGCTCCGCAGGATGAGATGGCGCGCCGCGATCTGACGGCGGTGCTCCGTCATCTGAGATGCGGTCCCGCCAGATGACGGCGGCGCGCCGCAAGATGAGAAATCGCGCCGTCATCCGGGAAATCGTCCCGCCATCTCGCGGCGTCGCTCCGTCATCTGAGGTGCGGCCCCGCGGGATTGCGGCGTCGCGCCGTCATCTGGGAAATCGTCCCGCCATCTCGCGGCGTCGCTCCGTCATCCGGGATGCGGTGCCGCCAGATGACGACGGCGTTCCGCAAGATGAGGAGGCGTCCCGCGGGATTGCGGCGTCGCGCCGCCATCTGGGAAACCCTGCCGTCATCTGAGAAATCGCTCCGCCAACTCGCGGCGTCGCTCCGCGATCTGAGATGCCGTCCCGCGAGATGACGGCGGCGCTCCGCGAGACAGGGAGGCGTCCCGCCAGATGGTGGCGCCGCTCCGCCATCCGAGAAATCATTCCGCCACCTTGCGGAGCCGCTCCGTCATCTGAGGTGCGGTCCCGCCGGATGACGTTCGGGCTCCGCTAGATCGGGAGGCGTCCCGCCAAACCGCGGCGGCCCTCCGTCATCTGAAAAATCGCTCCGCCATCTCGCGGAATCGTTCCGCCATCTTGCGGAATCGCTCCGTCATCTGGGATACGGCTCCGTCATCTGAGATGTCCACCCGTCATCCTGCGGCGGCGCTCCGCGAGCCCGTTTTCGGGCAAAAAAGAGGGGAGCGCGATACGGCACGCTCCCCGAAATGACTTCAGCTTGAAGAAACGTCAGCTTTGGGGTTTTTCCGGAGCGTCGGGCGGACTGCCCGGCGCCTCGGGCTGCGGAGTCTCCGGCTCTTGCTCCGGCGTCTCCTTGCGGCGCCGGCCGCGGAAAGGCTGCAGGCCGAACTCGGCCAGCTTTTCCGCGCGCAGGCCATAGAACTCCAGGAGCATCCGCTCCATCCCGGTGGCCGTTCGCAAGCCTTCGGTGAGCATCGCTTGCAGCCGCTTGCTCGCCTCCTGCTTGCTGGCCACCAGCGAGGCCTGCTGTTGGGCGACGGCCTGGGCGTCGGCAACCAGCTTCTCGAAGCGGAGGCGCATCCCTTCGAGATGCGCCAGCTCCGAAGAGTTGGCGGCCAGCGCGGCGTTGAACCGCACCAGTTGCCCAAGGATTCCTGCGTTCGTCTTCTCTCTTAACATGTTCCCCTCCTTTGGGGTTTGAGCCTTTCGGCTCGGTTTAACGGCGCCACCATGACGCCGGTCCTACCTCTTTAATTCGTCCGGCCCGCTGGTTCCCGTTCCAGAAGATGTTGGGCCGGCCGTAATGCGGCGATCCGGGTACCTCACGCCGCCGCCGCATCGAAGGCAGGATCCTTCCATCCCGATTCAGCATTGTCAAGAGTAAACTACAACTGAATACTGGTATTCACTTTTGACGGGCGGAATGGCGATCAAAGCAGTCCTTTTGGAACCGCGCCGCCGCCTCAATGCGAGCCGCAACCTCCTGAAAGGCGGGGATTTACGAGCCCGGCCGCGGAGTCGCGGAAGCCCCGGAGACAGGCAAATTGAAACTGAATACGAGTATTCAGTTTGACTGCCCAAAAAGAGGCGAAAACAAGCCGAATTTCCGGCGCAAGCCCTGGATTTCCAAGAGGATAGCGGCCTGAAGGCAAACTGAATACGAGTATTCAGTGCGCCGCGGCGCGGCAAGGTCTCCGGCAAAAATTTTCTTTGGGAATCGGGGGGAATGGAGGTCCGCGTCTCAGGGAAAGGACGCTTGGAGGAAGTCGCGAATGCCCTTGTTCAGCGGGATGGCCCACGATCCGCCGGCGGGGGGCGGCGTGGTGTAGCCGAAAAAAGCGTGGCCGTCGAAGATGCTGATGTTGGCGTAGAGCAGGAACATCGCGCGCTTGTTCCAACTGACCGGCGCGCCGCCGGTCCAGGTGAGGTAGCCGGTGATGCAGCCGGCGAAGTCGGCGCCGAGCGGCGAATCCGCGCTCGATGAATACTCGCCGCCGGCGATCATCTGGTGGTTTTCCGCGCCGATCGCATTCGCCAGCCGGCAGTTTTGCGAGGGATGGACGAGGGTGTCTTTCTGCACGGCGATCTGGAGCAACCGCACGTCGCCGCGGCGTTGCAGATCGACGGCCATGCGCGTCGCCGAGCGGGCCCGGTACGCATCCGGCAGCGAGGCGGGGGTGCCGCCGAGCCACGTGTGGAAGCCGGCCGCGGCCAGCGGATTCGTGTTGGCCATGAAGGTTTCCCACATGAAGAAATCGGTCGGGCCCGAGACGGCGACCGCCGCCTTCACCTTCGCCCCCTGTTCGAGGCTGCGCAGCGTGACGCACGCGCCGTGGGAGTAGCCCCACATCAGCATCTGCGCGTCGTCGGTGTCCGTGCGCGCACGGACGACGTCGAGCCAGCGCAATGCGTCCGTCACCTCGCCCAGGCAGATCTCGGGAACGTCGCCCGTGCCCGGCCGTTCGATCGCGCCCGGGTAGAGATACATGGCCGGCGGCAAGGGCGGATCGACGACGGCGGTGACGCGCTCGAAGCGGTAGGCGGTGAGAGCGGCGAGCCAGCCGGCGCGGGCCCAGTTGACGCACGCATCGAGCGCGCCGGCGTCGAGCTGGTACGCGCCGTGATGCAAGACGACGGTTCGCCGCCCGGACGCGGGCGCCGGGGCGTGAGGGCGGCAGACGACGGCGTTCACCGGCGAAGACAACCCGGGCACGCCGTAGGTGCCGATCTCCAGATCGATGCCGCTCGCCGCTCCCGACAAGGCGAACGGCGAACCGGCGATCTGGACGAAATCCGCCGCGGCCGGAGCCGCTCCGGCGAGGCCGACGCCGTCGTTGTCGTAGACCAGGAATGAGTCGCCGTCCGCGCAGGCGAGCGCCGCGGCCGGGTTTGCCGCGGCACAAGACAGTGCGGCAGGCGTGAAGGTCTTGAGGTTGGGCTGTCCGGCGCCGTGCGGTCTCCCGACGATCTCCACGCGCCCCACGCTGCGCGGCAGGCCGCCCTGCACCCTGCCGTCCGGCGCCTGGGGGATCCACGCCGAGGCGGGCAGCGCCGACGTCGGGATGGTCACGGAAAACGAGTACAGGCCGCCACCGGCAAGGATCTCCGCCGAAGAAGTGGTGGCATGGACGGAAGCGAGCGGCGTCTCGGCAGGCGCGACACCGACCTCCGCGCCGCGGCGGTCACGAACGTAGAAGTCGATGAGCTGGTTCGGCTGCTGGGTGGCGCCGTTGAGCGTCAGGGAGGCGGTGCTCTGCTGCGACCCACCGCTCGGAGTCTGGACGCAGCCGCCGACCATGACGGCGAAGGCCAGCGGGCCGAAAAGCTCGCAGCGGCGGCGTCGAGTGTCCATGAGCATCTCGTTAGGCGCTCGACGAAGGGCCGGCGTTACGCATCGCCTCCCCGTGCCCTTCAGGCCGTAGCCGGCGGGATGGTTATTACTACTTTTCCTCGAGCGTGTCCCTCCGCGGCATAACGGACAGCTTCGGCGGCATCGCTCAACGGGTAACGTCTGTCGATGACGGGTGTGACCTTTCCGGCCGCCAGAAGATCGATCAGAAAGGCCAGATCCTCCTTGTCGATCTTCGCCATGAAGGAAACCATCTTCTTGCTCCCAACCCGTGACAGCACGGGTCCCAGGACCAGACCTTGGAGCATTTGAGCCCAGCCACCCCCTCCGGCCATGACATAAATCCCGTCCTGGCTCAGCGCGCGCCTGTAGTCGAAGATCGAATGATAGGCGTTGGCGCCGAGGATCAGGTCGTACCGCCGCCCGTCTTTGGTGAAATCCTTTTGGGTGTAATCGATGACATGGTCCGCGCCCATCGACCGCGCCGTGTCCATTTTCCTCGTGCTGCACACGGCGGTGACTTCAGCCCCGAAAGCCTTGGCGATCTGGACCGCGAACGTACCCACACCTCCGGAGGCGCCGTCGACCAGAACCTTGTGGCCTCGCTGGATCCGTCCCTTGTCGCGAAGACCCTGGAGAGCGGTGAGTGCCGCCACGGGTACGGCTGCCGCGTCCTCGAAGGATACGTTGGCTGGCTTCAGGGCCAATTTATCTTCCGCAGCGCACGCATACTCGGCGATGGCCCCCGGACACGTGCCGAACACCTCGTCGCCTGGTTTGAACCGGCTTACGCTCGCGCCGACCGCTTCAACCTGGCCGGCCACGTCTCGGCCGGGCCGGCCGGGTTGTGCGGTCGTTGGTTTGCGCAGCCCGAACAGCATGCCGACGATGAAGGGCACGCCTTTCATCATGCGCCAGTCAAGTGCATTGAGGGAAGCCGCGCGGACCTTTATCAAAACTTCATTGGCCCCCACGGCCGGCTTCTCGATTTCTTCACATCTAAGAACATCGGGCGAGCCGTAGTTGTAGTAGACGATGGCTTTCATAGGGATGTCCTTTCGGTATGTCGCGCGGGCCGGGCACACCAGCTCCAGGCTCGCCGCGTTCTCCACCTGCTGTTGTAGACGAATGAGGAGGTGCGGATATTGTAGGCCGCCAGGCTGCCGGGGACGAGGAGTCAGTCGGCCGGGTCTTCGCGCCCCAGATCAAAAGCCGGAAGACGACGGTGCGGCAGGGTCTACGGCAAAAGATTCTTCGGGCCTTGCGTGGCCGCCTAAGCTCTACCCAGTCATCAGCTCCGGGCAGAGAAAACGGATATCCACCCCGTGCCGGTTCAGCGCTTCTCGATGCTCCCACCAATCGGTATCCGCGGCGTTGAGGATAGGCGGCTGTTCTTCACTGGCGAGCGCCACGGCCACGAATTTCCGGTCGCTCGGATCGAAGTCCGCGAGATCGGGATCGTCCGGAAACTCCTCGAAATTTCGATGATCGTCGACCGTCTGCGTTATGAGGACCTGCCGGCAATGCTCTGGATTGGCCTGGTTATCCCACAACCACTTGAAGAAGGCGTCACCGGGACCCGGTTGGCCTGAAGGCGACAAATAATGCCGATATTCACTGAGGATCAATCCCAATTCGTCCAAAAGCACCCGGTGCCGCTCCCGCATCGTGAGCAACGTCTCGATGCAGGTCCCAACGCACCTGTCGCCCGCCTGAGGTGTCCTGCCATTGGCGACGACGGCGACATTGGTATCCATCACGATGGCCGCCCTCACCCGGCCGCCCTTCTCTTCCGCTCCAAGGCAGCTTGACTCATCGCCGCGATTTCGCCGAGCTCGTCTCCGAAGAAATCCTTCGGCCAGTTCCTGATGTTTCCATACGTTTCCAAGTCAAGGGGCGTCAGGCGCGATTCCCCTTTGTCCGTATAGCAGAAGTAGAGGGCCGCTTCCTCCGGCGAGAGCCTTTCCTCCGCGACATGGCGCTGCAGCCGGCGCAGCAGGTGCTCGCTATGGCTCTCCAAGATGATCTGAATGCCCCGTGTTTTCATGGCCTCCACGAGCACGTCCGCCAAGCCTGCCTGCACCCTTGGGTGGAGGTGGATTTCCGGCTGCTCGAGCAGGAGAGTGGAGCCTTCCGGAGCGTAGTAACAGAGGGTGATCACGGGAAGGATCTGCGATACGCCGAAGCCCACATCCGTGATGAGCACTTCCGCCGCTTTCGGATCGCGCCGCACCCAGACCTGGAACAGCCTTCCGCCCTTGGTGATTGGCCGTACTTGGAAGGAGTCGATGAGTCCCAGTTCCTTGAGCCATTCGGCAACACGCTCCTCAAGAGTCTGGCGCCTGTGCCCCCTTCCCCTGGAGATCTTCACTCCCGATTCGCGGGATGCCAATAGGGCATCTACGACTCTTTCCCCCCGGCGCCCCACCCCCATGTCCGCCGGTTGTGCGCCAGCCCAGGGATATTGGCGCTTGGGGTACTCCCGTAAGGGGCCAAGGTAGAACAGCCGTGCAAACAGCTCTTCGAACTGGAGCTCGAGGTCAGAGAGGAAGCTCGCGTTTTGATAGTAGGCTCGTACCTGATCAGGGAAGCCGTAGCACTTAGCGGGAGGAGGCAGCTTCCACGGGCGTCCCTGAGTTCGGATGAACCTAAAACCGCTCTTGAGGTCGTATTCCAGGGTCTTCCTGCTGACCTGAGCCATGCCGAACGTTTCGCCGGAGAAGCGATACCGCATTTCCCTGACGACTGCTCGGCCCAGGCCCGCTTCGCCGTTGGCTTGCCATTCAATATCGGTCGAGAACTCGAGATCCTCATCCCCGAAAAGAATGCCGGTCTTCTGGGCCGGATCCGCGATTTCCAGGGGGTAAGGCAAGGTCCAGGTCATGCGCACCTGGAGAGGAGCCGAGAGATCGTGGCCGAACAGCACCTCCTGAAACGTGCCGAGGTCGACTAGGCTGCGGTCATCGCCAAGGTTCAGCACCTGTGAGCGATCGGGCGATTCTGCTGTCTGTTTCAGCAGGAGGAGCATCTGCAAGACGCTGGATTTTCCCGAGCTGTTGCTGCCGAAGAGCGCGGTGATTGGGGCCAGGCGGATCTTTCCTGTATCCCGCCAGGACTTGAAATTCTGAAAGGAGAGTTGAGTTAGCATCAAAACAGCTCCTCTTGGTGCGCCGCCGTTTACCGGTCTCCTGCGCCAAGCGCAGAATCTCCGGCCAGCTTCTGCACGAGGGCATTGTAGGACACCGCCAGAGATCGAGGTTACGGAGGCGTTGGAAGATTTCGTTTTCGCGTCCCCGGCCTCAGAACGGCGCCTGGCCCTCGTCCTTCTTCGCGTCCGCTTTGACGGCGATGGGCAGGTAGCTCACCATCAGCGCTCCCTCATCCACCTTGGATGCGCGCTTCTTGAGCACCACCTCGACGTCCTTCGTCTTCCAGATGCGGGTCTTCTGATCGAACTCGGCTCCCATGCGGTTCTGCACGGTGCCGTCGTCGGAGGTGGCGGGGGTGCCCAGCGCTTTGGCGAGCGTCCCCTCGATGAAGTCGAAGTCCGTCACCGCGAAAGTCACCAGGTAACGGTAGAAAGCTCCCTCGTGGAGAAACACGGTCGGCTGGAGCTCCTTCTCCGGATCGCCGAAGTCCATCAGCCAGTCGTAGACCTGGCAGGCGTTTTCGAGGCAGCCGAACTTGCCGCCGAGCTGCCACTTCATCAGCTCTTCGTTGCTCCCCCAGTAGAGGTAGGCGCGGTCTTCGCCGGACGGGGAGAGGCCTTTGTCCGGCACGCCCTCGGCGTCGAGGCCGCCGAAATAAGTCTTCGGCCAGAACAGGCGGACGCCCTTCGGCCCCTCGATCGGCCGGGCTTCCATCGCTTTCACCGCCGACACCTTTTCGGTCTCCGCCTCGCGCCTGGCCCGGTGCGCTTGCAGGTACTCGGCGACGAGCCGTTCTCTCATCGCCTTGAGCTTGACCCACGCTTCCGAGTCCGTGACGTTGAGGGTCGAGAGCTGCACGTAGACTTTGGCGCCCTTGTAGCTGCTGATCCAGCGGCCGTGGTCGATGCCGGTCACCACGAGGGCCGTCCCCGCCGGGATCGGCCTCCCTTTGACGTAGCCCTTGGCGTCGGTGAACGTGTCCGCCTTCTGGGCGAGCGTGATGCTCACGGGCCCGGCGGTGCCTGCGGACTGCGGCTCCTGCGCGCCGGCCGCCCCTGTCATCCCGATGGAAACCTGCAGAAGAAACACAAAGAGCATAGACAAGCGAAATCTCACGGATGTCTCCTTTTTGAGGCCGCGATTCTAGCATTACCCCACCCGGCTCGGAGCCAGGTACGTGCTAGGCTCTCACAGGTTTTCCTCAGGAGCCGCCATGAACCCGAAGAGCCTTTTCCGACTCCTCGTCTCGTTGCTCATCCTCTCTCTGCCGTCCGGTCTCGCCGCGGAGGAGGCCGTCACCGCTTTGCGCTGCGGCCGCCTGCTCGATCCGGCCAGCGGCTCGGTGACCGAGGGCGCCGTCGTCGTGGTTCGCGGCGGGCGGATCGAGGCGGTGGGGAAGGCGGCGCCGCCGGGAGCGAAGACGATCGACCTGTCCAGATACACCTGCCTGCCGGGGCTCATCGACAGCCACACGCATGTGATGCTGGAGCCGGAGGACGAGCGCGGCGCGCCGCCGGTGATCGGCAAGTCGCTGGCCTTCCGCACGGTGCAGGGCGTGGCGGCGGCGAGGAAGGACCTGGAGGCGGGGTTCACCACGATGCGCGACCTCGACAGCGAAGGCGCGGGCTTCGCCGACGTGGCGCTCCGCGACGCCATCAACCGCGGCATCGTCCCCGGACCGCGGCTGCTGGTCTCGACCTACGCGCTCACCATCACCGGCGGCCACATGAACAACGCCGGTCTCAATCCGGACATCGAGATCCCCGACCCGGCCACGCTGACCGACTCGCGCGACGCCATGATCGCCGAGGTGCGGCGCGAGGTGAAGTATGGCGCCGACTGGATCAAGGTCTACGCCACCGGCACCTTGCGCCACATCGATCCGGTGACGCTCGAGCCCATGAGCCAGTTCTCGGAGGAGGACCTGCGGGCGGTGGTGGAGGAGGCGAAGCGCTGGCATCGCGACGTGGCCGCCCACGCCTACGGCGGCGAGGGCGCGAAGAACGCCATCCGCGCCGGCGTGCGCTCGATCGAGCACGGCATGCTGATGGATGACGAGACGATCAAGCTCCTGGTGGACCGCGGAACCTGGTGGTGCCCGACGCTCACGGTCTACATCCCCGAGTCGAAGGAGGACGACACGGAGCTGCGGCGGCGCATCGTGGCGCATCACAAGGAGGTCTTCCAGAAGGCGATGAAGATGGGCGCGAAGATCGCCTTCGGCACCGACGTCGGCGCCTTCGAGCACGGCACGCAGGCGCGCGAGCTGGTACGTATGGTGGACTACGGCATGTCGCCGCTGGAGGCCATTCGCGCCGCCACGGTGCGGGGCGCCGAGCTGCTGCGGCTGGAGAAGGAGATCGGCACCGTCGAAGCTGGGAAAGCCGCGGACGTGATCGCGGTCGAGGGCGATCCGCTGAAGGACATCGCGGTGCTGACGCGGGTGGGGTTTGTGATGAAGGGTGGGGCGGTGTATAAGGGGCCGCGGTAAGCCCGATTCCACCGTGTTCGATGGTCGGAACAGGTTGCGCGCCGCCGGGCCCCTCACCTCCCCAAACCCCTCCTCTCCCACCGCGCACCCGGCCGCCGGGAGAGGAGGGGCTTTTCAAAAACAAATCAAAACAGTCTCCCTCCTCTCCCCGGGCGGGTGGGTGCGAGGTGGGAGAGGAGGGCCGGGGAGGTGAGGGCTTCGAAGGGCATGCCGCCGGCTTTACCTACAACTGCCCCGAAGTCATCTCCTTGATCTTCTCCAAGTACGCCGGGTCTTCATACCGGCTCAGCAGAAACTCGTTCGCGTATTCCGGCAGTGGGGTTCCCAGCAGGTGCGCCGCCAGCAGCTCGGCGGCGGCTTGGGAGGCCATGATGCCGTAGCCGGAGAGGCCGCAGAGGAGATGGTTGCCTTCCACCGGCGATGGGCCGATGAGCGGCCGGTTCTCCCGCGTCTTGCAGTAGTAGCCGCCGTCCACGTAGGGGCGCCGCATGCGGCCCAAGTACTCGGCGAGGGCGGGCACCATGCGGATGAGGCCGCGCAGCACCACTTCCGGATAGAACGGATCGAAGCGCGGCGGGAAGACCGGGTCCACCGGCTCCAGGTGATACGTCCAGAGCAGGAGGTGCATGCGGCTGCCGTGCCCTCCTTCGGGACGGAAGTGCACGCCCGCCGGCATGGTCTCCAGCAGCCAGGCGAGCTCCGGATCCTGGACGAGCTGCTCGCGCTCCTCCTCGGTCCAGATCAGGTTGACGGGGTCCGTCCAGATCATCAGCGGCAGATCGCGCGGCAGGATCCCCAGGTAATCGTCGAAAGTGACCTTGCCGTGCAGCTCGTTGAACAGCGGCAGCTCGACGCCGGCGAGCCGGCCGAGCTCCGGCGCCAGCGGTCCGGCGGCGTTGACGAGGCGGCGGGTGGCGATCGTCTCTCCGGAGTCCAGGCGCACGGCCTCGACGCGGCTGGCGCGCACGGTCACCTCCGCGATGCGGCCGTGGACCTGGCGCAGCCCGCGCTCGCGCGCCTGCTCGAGCAGGTACATGCCGAGCTGCTGCGCGGAGAGCCAGCCGCAGCGGCGGGTGTGCAGCATGGCGAGCACGTCCGGCGGGAGAAAGGGGAACCGGCGCAGGATGCGGTCGCGGTCGAGCACCAGATCGGCGCCCGTCGAGGCGGGATCGAGCTCGTCGTAGCGCTCCTCCGGATACGGCGGATCGTCCGGCCTGCCGCGATGGATGCGCAGCGCGCCGGCGCCCAGGGCCGAGACCTCGCGGGCGCCGCGTTCCATCTCCGCGGCGCGCCGCGGATCGGCCGTCAGATACGCGTAACCGTTGGTGTTCATCACGAAGCGGTTGCCGCTCTCTGCTGACAGCTCCCGCAGCAGGTCGATGCTGCGGTTCATGAAGCGCACCATGGTGTCGCCCGGCCCCGGCCACCAGTTGCGGTAGCACTCGGTGGACTTGTCGCTGGTTACCGAGAGCGGCGGCTGGTCGTCGATCATCACCACGTCCGCGAGGCCGTGGCGCACCGTGAGCTCGTAGGCGGCGGAGATGCCGGCGATCCCGGCTCCGCAGATCACGACGTCGGCGGTCTGCATCAGCGAACCGCCGTGTACTCGGAGAAGATCCTCATCTCGACGTGCCGTTCGGCGCGTTGGAAGCCGGCGCCGGCGAGCGCTTCGAGGATGACGGCCGGGGGGACGCACTTCTCGATGGTGTCCCAGTAGTACTCCATGAGCTCGCGGGAGGCGCGGCCGCCGCGGCCGAAGCGGGCGACAAGCGGCACGAGGCGGCCGAGGTAGAGCTTGAGGAGGGAGTGGGACAGCCGCGAGGCCGGCGGCGTGATCTCCAGCAGCAGCAGCTTGCCTCCCGGTTTGAGCACGCGGAGATATTCCTGAAAGGTCGTCCGCAGGTCCGCCACGTGGCGCAGGGCGTAGCCCATGCTCAGCATGTCGAAGCGCTCGCCGGGGAAGGGGAGAGACTCCGCGAAGCCGCGCACGCGGCGCCGCACGTCGTGGCCGGCGGCCTGGCGCAGCATGCCGAGGCTCGGATCGAGCGCCGCCACCAGCCCCGTGCCGCCGACGATCCTCTGCGCTTGCGCGGCGACGCCGCCGGTGCCGGAGCCGGCGTCGAGCAGGCTCATACCCTCGGCGAGGCCGGCGCGCAGCAGGGCCTCCCGGCGGTAGCGGTGGCCGGAGCCGAAGCTCAACGCCTGATTGATCCAGTCGTAATCGCTCGCCGCTTCGTCGAACCAGGCGTCCACCCGCCGCCGCCGCTGCTCCTCGCTCGCGTAGTAGCGCGCCAGCGGCGGATGCGGCGGCAGGGGGTCGGCGGGAAGGGGGTTCGGCATGCGGGGAGAGAGTATCGCAGGGCCAGGTGGCACGGACAGACACGGGCGAGCACGGACGGGCACGGACAGCGAAGATTGGAATTCTCCTTGGTGTCCTTGGTGTCCTTGAAGTCCTTTCTCTGGCGCCGCGTGGTATCCTTCTTTACTCCGCTCTGAAGCACTCCACTTCGCCGGACCGCGCAGTCATGATCGACCTCAGGAAAGCCCCGCCCGAGTTGTTCGCCCAGGTCCTGGAGAGCAATCTCCAGGGGATCGGACCGGTGCGCAAGCTCTACGGCCATTTCGTCGAGGCCGTGCTCTACCGGCTGGGGGCGGATTGCGCGTGGCTGCTGGGCGCGGATGGCGGCGTGCGGGTGCTGCGCGGGGAATCGGCCTTGTACGACGCCGAGCGGTCCGCGGCCTTCCTGCGCGACGAGCGGCGGGCCACCTCCCGCACCCTGGTGCTGGCGCGGGTGACGGTGAACGGCCGGCTGGTCGCGGTGGTCGGGGCGGCGCGGCGGGAGCGCGAGCTCGGCCAGTCGGGCCGGCGCACGCTGGACAAGCTCTGCGGCGTGCTGGCGGCTGAGCTCGTCCGCCGCGAGGAGCAGCGGCTCGGCCGGGTGCTCGACCGCATCCGCAGCAAGATCGTCTCCGAGCTGCGGCCGCGCGACCTGGCGTACCAGATCCTCGACGGTCTGCACCAGCTCGTGGACTACGACCATTCCTCGTCCTTCCTGATGTACGACCCGGCCGGCGGCGTCTTCCGCGTCGAGGCGGAGAAGATCGTCTGGATGAAGGGCAAGAGCGCCTTCGTGGGCCGCGAGGTCCCGGCGTCGGCGGCGCTGGTGGAGGCGATCAACGAGCAACCCGGCATCCGCCAACTGACCGGCGACTCCGGCGGCGATCCTTTCTGGGAGGTGCTCGCCTACCATCGCAAGCAGGGCATCCCGGCGCCGGCGAGCCTGCTCTGCGCGCCGCTGTTCTTCGGCGGCGAGTTCCTGGGCCTGCTGCGCATCGCGGCGTGGAAGCGGCGGCCTTTCGACCGCTGGGACGTCGGGGTGGTGGAGCGCTTCCTGCCGGCGGCCGCGGTGTCCATCCGCAACGCCCGGCTCAACATGTCGCTCGAGCGGCAGGCGATCCAGGCGGAGCTGAAGGCCACGCTGGTGACGCTGGCGAGCGCCGTGGCCCACGACGTCAACAACGCCGTGGGGACCATCCTGCCGCTGGCGCAGCAGATCCTCGAAGATCTCAAGCACGGCGAAGCCGACACAGAGTCGCTCGGCCGCGACCTCGAGCTGATCGTCGAGAAGGCCCGCCTCTGCAAGCGCATCTTCGGCAACATGCTGCGCGTGGCGCGGGCGGGGCGGGCCGGCGACGGCACGGTGGACGTCAACCAGGTGGTGCGCGAGACGGTGCCGTTCTTCCACGGCCAGGCGGCCCGCCGCGGTATCGAGACGGTGCTCGAGCTGACCGAGGAGCTGCCGCCCGTCCGCTTCTCGCGCAACGACCTCCAGCACATCGTGCTCAACCTGGTGAGCAACTCGCTGGAGGCGATGGCGGAGAAGGGGAGCCGCGTCGTCATCTCGACGCGGCAGAACGACGGCGCGGCGCTGCTCGCCGTGGCCGACGACGGACCGGGGATCCGCTCCGACCTGCTGGAGCAGGTGCAGGAGCCGTTCTTCTCGACCAAGCACGGCGGCGTCGGGCTCGGCCTCGCCATCTGCCGCTCGCTCGCCTGGCAGAACGGCGGCAGCTTCGAGATCGACAGCGTTCCCGGCGAGGGCACCCGGGTGGCGGTCGAGCTGCGGCTGGCCGGCGAGGACGGCGAGGAGGCGACGCCGTGAAGCCGCAGAGCATCCTCATCGTCGACGACGATCCCGGCCTGCGGCGGGCGCTGGAGCGCATCCTCGCGCCGGCGTATCCGGTGGAGTCGGTGTCGGGCGTCGGCGAGGCCCTGGCTCGCCTCGCGGAGAAGCAATTCGATCTCGCCCTCGTGGACGTGCGTCTCAAGGACGGCGACGGCTACTCGCTGTGCCAGGTGATCCGGCTCGACCGGCCGCAGACGGACGTCATCCTGATCACGGGCTCGATCTCGGAGCCGGACGAGAAGCTCTTCCGCTCGCTGGAGGAGGGGGCCTTCTACTTCCTCTTCAAGCCGTTCGACCGCCGGGTGCTGCTGGCGCTCGTCGAGCGCTGTCTGCGGCTGCAGCGGGAGCGGCTGACCAAGGAGCGCTACGCTCAGACGCTCGCCGCCGACCTGGAGAAGGCGCGCCTTTTCCAGCACAGCCTGCTGCCGGGCGATCCGGTGGAAGGCGACGGCTGGCGGATCGAGGGCAGGCTGCTCTCCTGCGACGCGCTCGGCGGCGATTTCTATCTCGCGCAGGCGGTGCCCGGCGGGCTGGCCTTCGCGGTGAGCGACGTCGTGGGGCACGGCGTCAGCGCCGCCATGTACGCCGGCATGCTGCGCTCGACGCTCGACGCGGCCCGCCGCCGCGGCACGGAGCCCGAGCGCGTGGCCCGCGAGCTGCTCGCCGGCATCGACTTCTTCGAGGACGCCACCTGCGCCACGCTGGTCTACGGCCTGCTGCTGCCGGACGGCCGCGCGCGCTCCTTCAACGCCGGCCATCCGCCGCTCTTCTGGCAGCGGAACGGCGGCATCGAGCGGCTCGGCGCCACCGGCACGGTGCTGCACCGTTACCTTCGCGACCGGCCGCTGCCGGCGCAGGAGCTCGCCCTGTCACCCGGCGACCGGCTGCTCATCTACACCGACGGCGCCTTCGAAGCCCGCAATCCGGCGGACCAGGAGCTGGGCCTGGACCGTCTGGAGGAGGCCTTCGCGGCCAGCCGGGACCTGCCCGTCGGCGAAGCGCTCGATTCGCTGATGGAGTTGGTGAACCGCCACTGCGCGGGACGGCCGGTGGCGGATGACGTGACGGTGGTGATGGTGGAGCGGATGAGCGAGGATCTCTCGATTCCCACGATTTCGTGAATCGGAGCGATGTCCGCGCCGCCGGGCTCCTCACCTCCCCGGCCCTCCTCTTCCACCGCACTCCCACCCACCGGGAGAGGAGGGCCTACCCCCGCCACCCCAGAATCTGATCCACCGTGCTCTGCGACACGGAGTGGTATCCGGGCCGCGCCTTCTCGTAGATGCGCAACGCCATCTCGGCGCCGGCGGGGGTCTTCGCCATCTCGGTATAGAGCGGCTTGAGGTACTTCCGGCGGCCGACGGCGGTGAGGAAGCGTTCGAGGGCGGGGTAGGCCGGCTCGTACTGGCTGTCGATCACCTCGATCAGCCAGGCGGCGAGGATCTCCGAGTTGCCTGAGTCGCTGAAGTGGAAGGCGGCGTCGAGGTCCGCCATCCGTTGCGCGTCGAGCTTTTCGGGTAGGTTGCGGATGAAGTGGAGCCAGTGGTGCGTCGTCCAGCCGGCGGTGGTGAGCTGGGCGGCGGGCGTGCCCGCGGCGAAAGCCTGCACGGCTTGATCCACGGCCACGAAGGCTTCGGAATACGGCTGCGGCGCGTTGGCGGGCACGCCGGGACCGTAGATCCAGGCGTCGATCTGGAGCTGCTGCGCCAGTGCCTCGTCGCCGCCGAGGAGCTGCTGCTTCAGGTAGGCGACGAAGCGGGCCGTGTCCATCGACTGGAAGGCGAAGGTGTCGAAATAGGACCGCAGGAAGGCGTCGAGCTTCGCGCGGCCGACGGCAGCCTCGAGCATGCGCAGGAAGAGCGCTCCCTTCTCGTAGGCCACGTCGCTCGTCACCTCGTCGGGATCGCGGTCCTTGATGTCCAGGTGCAGGCGCGTGTCGGGGCTCTCGGGGCCGAGCTCCTTCAGCACGTCCTCCAGATCCTGGCGGCCGAGCACGGCGAGCATGTCGGCGTAGGGCCGGCCATAGACCGCTTCCATGATCCGTCCCTCGAAGTAGACCGTGAAGCCCTCGTTGAGCCAGAAGTCGTCCCAGGTGGCGTTGGTCACCAGATTGCCCGACCAGGAGTGGGCGAGCTCGTGCGCCACCAGCGAGACGAGCGAGCGGTCGCCGGCGAGGATGGTCGGCGTGGCGAAGGTCAGCCGCGGGTTCTCCATGCCGCCGTAAGGGTAGGAGGCGGGCAGCACGAGGATGTCGTAACGCCCCCATTTGTAAGGGCCGTAGAGCTTCTCGGCGGCGGCGATCATCTTCGGCGTGTCCGCCAGCTCCCAGGCGGCGCGCTGGGCGACGCCGGGCAGGCCATAGATGCCGCTGTTCGCGCCCAGCGGCCGGAACTCGAGGTCACCGACGGCGAGCGCCAGCAGGTAGCTCGGAATGCGCTGCGGCATCTTGAAGCGGTAGACGCCGTCGGCGTTCTTCTCCGTCGGGTTCTCGGCGCTCATCACCGCCAGCAGGCCCTGGGGCGCGTGGATGGTGGCCTCGTAGGTCATGCGCACGCCGGGAGTGTCCTGGCAGGGCACCCAGGTGCGGGCGAGGATGGACTCCGACTGCGTGTAAAGGAACGGATAGGGGCTGCCGGCCTGCTCGGGAGTGAGCCACTGCAGGGCGGCAGCCTCGGGCTTCGTCGAGTATTCGACGTTCACCCAGACGGTGCCCGGCGCGATCTCGATCTCCAGCGGCCGGCCGAGGATCTTCACTTCGTCGCCGAGCCGGAAGCGTGCCTCGGTCTTGCCGTCGTCGAGGGTGACGCGGCGGATCTCCAGGTCCCGCGTGTCAAGGACGACGCGGCTGGCGCCCCCCTTGTTGTTGAGTCGCAGGCTGGCGCGGCCGGTGAGCCGCCGCTGGCCGAAGTCCACGGAGAGATCCAGCACCAGGTGCTCGACCGCCACCTCGTCCGGGTGCGCGAAGGAGTGGGGATCCTGAACCGCCTCCGAGACCTTCACGGCAGGAGTGGCCGCAGGGGTCCTCGACACGGGTGCGGGCGTGCCGGCGCAGGCTGGGAGAAGAACGAGCGGGAGGAGAATCAGGGCGCGGAGGAGCTTCATCGTTGCGGTTACCTCGGAAAGCAGAACAGCGCAGCAGTAGAGGAAAATCCGGAGGCGTCTTGCCCGCTCGACCTCATCCCCTGGCCCCTTCTCCTAAAGGAGAAGGGGAAGGACATCTTTGAAGCCCCTCTCCTTTAGGAGAGGGGTTGGGGTGAGGTCGAGCCGGCAGGAAAGGCCCTTCACGCCGCCGGCAGCAGATCGACCGCCGGCTCGTTCTGATCGAGCGCGCGGTTCATGCTCTGCAGGATGGCGTAGACCTCGCGGCGGGTCAGCTTCGCGCCTGGTCCGGCCTCCTCGAGGCGGTCGAGAGTGGCGTGGGCGAGGCGCACTGGCAGAGCGGTGAAGGCTACGACTCCGCGCTCGGCGCCAGCGTTCTGCAGAATGAGGACGTACTCGCTCGCCCGCTGCAGATCCCGCCGCGCGAGCGCCATCACCTCGCCGCGGTCCACGCCATCCGGCAGATAGCGCCGCCCCTGGTTGGCGTCGGAGGCGGAGTCCTTGAGGATGTTGACGAGCTGGAGCCCCTCGCCGAAGGCGCGGGCGTGCCTGCGCAGCCGGAGCGCCGCCTGGGCGAGCGGCGGCTGGCCGAGGAGGAACAGCTCGGTCAGCAGCTCGCCGACGATGCCGGCCACGGTGTAGCAATAGGCCTGGAGGTCCGGCACGTCGCGCAGCCGCAGCTCGCCGTCGTCCGTGGTGCGGGCGACGAAGCCCGCCATGCCGCGGACGGTGCGCCGGGTGTGCTGACGAATCAGCTCGACCGCCGCGGGAGCCAGGGCGAAGAACGAGTCCAGGACGAAGGGCAGGTCGGCCAGGAGCTGCCGGTATTCGGGCTGCTCGCACGGCACCTCCGCGGACCAGCGGCGGGAGACGTCCTCGATCTCCTGGCGCGCCGGCGAGCCCAGCAGCCGGTCGAACCGCTCCAGCGCCTCGATGCGCGACGAGCGGGGCCAGCTCGTGGCGTCCTCGAAAGTGTCGGCGACGCGGAAGAGCAGGTAGGCGATGGTGACCTCCCGCCGCGTGGGCTCCGGCAGGTGCGGGATGGCCAACGCGAACGTGCGGCTGGAGGCGATGAGGAGCTCCTCCAGATCGGCCGTCCGCCACTCGCGCTGTTCGAGGTCGGTGTGCACGGGGAGAGGATAACAGTTCAGAGGGGCCGAGGTTATGGAGGCGGTCTGCCCTTCGAGACCTCACCCCCTGGCCCCCTCTCCATCGAAGATGGAGAGGGGGAACGACTCCGAATCTGTCTTGCTTTTTCCAATTCACCCTCTCCAGCTTGCTGGAGAGGGGGCCAGGGCGTGAGGTCTCGAAGGGTACAGACCGGCCCCTTAACCAACCACCGTCCCCACCACCTCTTCGCCCCTCAGCGCCGCCTCCAGCAATCCCGGCGTCAACCCGTTGGCGAGCAGAGAGGGGACGCCGAGCCGCGCCAGGGCGAGGGCGGTCTCGACGCGGTGGCGCATGCCGCCGGTGACGTCCGTGCCGGCGGGTGCGCCGATCGCCTGGACGGCGTCCGCGAAGTCGCTCTCCGAAAGGTGCGGAACTGTCTGACCCGAGGCGTCGTAGAGGCCCTCGGTCTCGCCCATCCAAAGGACGCGGCGGACCGTCCAGCCCCGCTCCTGCAGCCTGGGGATGACCAGCGCGAAGAGTTTTTCGGTCGAGCAGATCGAAGCGCCCCAGTCGCGGTCCATCACCACGTCGCCGTAGAGCACCGGGAGAAGCCCTCGGTCGAGCGCCAGGAAGAGAGGCTCGTCGGCGAACGCGGCGGGCCGGCCGGCCGCGGCCACGACGCAGCTCGACGGCGCGATGGAGAAGGGCAGGAGGCCGGCCCCTTCCAGGGCCCCGACGACGAGGCGGTGGAGCGCGGCGGCGCGCTCCTGGGTCAAGGAGACGCCGGGGAGCTGCTCAGGGGAGAGCGCGCCGGAGCCGAGAGCGAAGCGTTGGGCCGCGGCGTGGCCGTAGGAGCCGCTGCCGTGGCCGATGAGGAGACGGAAGCTGCGGCCCGCCGCTCCCCGGGCGATCTCGCCGGCGAGGCGCGCGATGACCTCGGTCCGCGCCGTCTCCGGCCGCGTCTTGTCGGTGATCAGGCTGCCGCCCAATTTTACAAGGACGATTTCGGGCATGCGCCGGCGCGGCCCTCAGAACAGGTGCTCCGTCTCCTCTTCCGGGCCCGGACCGACGCCGTCGCGGATGACGAAGCCGACGGCCGGCAGGTCCTCCAGGCGCTCGGCCACCTCCTCCTCCGAGTCGGCGTCGCAGAGCACGTGCACGTTGGCGCCGGCGTCCATGGTGGCCCACGCCGCGAGCCCTTCCTGGCGCAGCTCGCGCACGGCGCGAATCACGGCGATGGTGCCCGGGCTCCAGTAGAAGATCGGCGGATGCGAGGACATGGCGATGAGGTGGAGATCGATCGCCTCCTCTTCGATCACCGGCCCCAGGGCGGCGAGATCGCGCTCGCGAATGGCGCGGCGCACCTTCTCCAGCCGCTGCGGCAGCAGCTCCTGGCGCTTCTCGTAGTACGGGCTGCTGAGAGCGCGGCGGTGGCCTTCGATGGAGGAGACCGTCTTGGGGCCGATCTCGACCACGGCGATGACGTTGCGCAGGTCCCAGTGCTCGGCGTCGGCGAGCTGGCGGGCGTAGCTGTCCTCGTCGGTGTCGCCGTTGCCCTTGGAGGCGGTCCACTCGACGAAGCCGCCGAAGACCGAGCGGCAGGCCGAGCCGGAGCCGCTGCGGCGGGCGAGGAGGGAGAGGTCCTTCGCCGAGGCCTTCTTGCCGAAGGCGCCGGCGGCGGCGAGGGTGAGCGCGGCGAAGCCGGAAGCCGACGAGGCGAGGCCGCCGGCGGTGGGGAAGGTGTTGCGCGTCGCCACGCGTAGAGACTCCGTGCGGTCGGCCCATTTGCGCACGCGGTCCAACTGGTCGCGCATGCGCTGCAAGTATTCGGGCTCCGGTGTGCCGAAGCCGCCGTCCGGCTCGGCGAGCCAGATCTCGTCCGCCCCCGGGTGATCCAACAACTCCACGGTGCACTGCGTGACGCACTCCTCCAGGGTCATCGAGATGGAGGAGTTCATCGGCAGGGCGCGCTCGAGGTCGTGAGCACCCCAGTACTTGATGAAGGCGATATTGGCCGGCGCGGAAACGGTGGCTTTGCTCATGCATTGATCTCCAGTCGGAGTCCCGCGGCTCCCAGATGCACAGGGTATGCCGTGAACGGCGAGAGGAAGGGCCAGCCGGAGATCCTCTCGGCATCGGAATCATAAACCAGCAGCGAGCCGGCTCCCGGTCCCGCGAGCGAGCCGGCGCCGGAGATCTTGGCGGCGCCGCCCGCGGCCTCGATCTTCCGCACCAGCTCGCGGACGGGCTCGGGCACGACGCCCAGCTCTTCGAGGCAGGCCTCGCACTCGCGGATCAGCTCGCGGACGCGCGCCGCATCCTCCTCCTCGCGCTCCAGCTCGGCGCGGAGGCCCCAGGTCGCCTCCTCGATGCGGTCGAGCAGTCGGTCGTGCCGGTTGCGCTCCCGATCGCGGAGGCTCCGCACGACGGCGACGACCGCGCCGGTGGGCTCGGGAGGCGCTCCCGTGTCGTAGACCCGGAGGCGCGAGAGGAGGGGAGAGCGGGGCTCGAGGGTCTCGGTCTCCAGGCCTTCGCCGGTCTTGCGTACCCAGAGAAACCCACCCCGCACGACCGCCGCCGTGTCCACCCCCGACGGCAGGCCGTGCTGGCGGCGCTCGACGTCGAGAGCAAGGCGTTCGATCCGCTCGGGATCGAGGGGGGCCGAGCGCCAGGCGAGGTAGGCGGCGATCACTCCGGCCGCGGTGGCCGCCGAGCTGCCGAAACCGGAGCCGATCGGCAGGTTGGACGTGATGCGGAGATGGCCCGCCATGGGCGCTTCTTCGCCCAGGGATTCGATCGCCTCCCCGAGCGCCGCCTTCACCACGTGCAGCGGATCGTCGCCGCGCAGGACACGGAACCCTTCGGGGCTCGGCCGCTCGGCATAGCTCTCCCAGTTTTCGCGGGCACGGCGGGCGTAGTCGCGGATCGTCTTCCAGGAGGTGCCGGCGAGGAATCCGAGATCGGGGAGCTCCAGCCGAATCCGCGTCGGAGCCGCCGAAGGGAGGTCACTGAGTTGCACGGCGAGGCGCAGGTCCACGGCGGCCACGAGCGCCGGCCGCCCGTAGACGACCGCGTGCTCGCCCATCAGGATCAGCTTGCCGGGGACCGAGACGAGCAGCCCGGCCTCCGCTCAGGGGAGAAGCGGCGGCCGCTGGGGGATCTCGCCGCGCCCGAGCGTCTCGTGGGCGCGCGCCAGATCGTTGGAGGTGAAGGCCGCCATCAGCGACAGCTCGCCGGCGAGCACGACGGCGCCCAGGATCTCGGCCAGCCGCGCCACGGCCTCGCCGCGGCGCTCCGGGTCCGGCGACACGCCGAGCACCGAGAGCGCTTCGCGCTGGGTGTCGAGAGCGGTGCCGCCGCCCACGGCGCCGAGCGGCACGTCGGGCATGAAGATGGAGGCGAAGACGGAGTCCGGCCCCCGCGGCTCGATGCAGGTGACGCCCATCGAGCCCTCGACGACGTGCGCCGGGTCCTGGCCGGTGGCGATGAAGAAGCCGGCGCAGACGTTGGCGTAGTGGGCGTTGAAGCCCATGGAGCCGGCGGCGATCGAGCCGAGGAGGTTCTTGCGGTACTGCACCTCGACCAGGCTGCGCGCGTCGGTCTTCAGGATGTGGTGGAGGATGGGCGCGTCGAGCAGGATCTCGGCGTAGATGCGCTTGCCGCGGCCCTCGTGGAAGTTGACGTGCGCCGGCTTCTTGTCGACGCAGTAGTTGCCCGAGAGGCCGATGCAGGGGACGCCGGTCGCCGGCTCGATGAGCTCGTTGACGGCGCGGTCGCAGGCGATGGTCGCCATGTTCATCCCCATGGCGTCGCCGGTGTCGAAGCGGAAGCGCAGGAAGACGGTGGTGCCGAAGGCGTAGGGCTTCACCTCGAGGAGGCGCAGGTAGCGGCTGGTGTCTTCAGTGATCTCCCGGATCTCCTCGAAGTGATCCTGGATCCATTGCAGGAACTGCTGCGTCTGGACGATGCCGGCGGTGCGGAAGACGGGCGCGCGGGTCATGCCCACGTCCTCCACCCGCACCACGGCGCCGCCGGCCTCGCGCAGGGCGGCGCAGCCGCGGTTGGTGCTCGCCACCAGCGCCGCTTCGGTGGTCGCCAGCGGCACCCAGACGTCGCCGTCGGCGTACTGGCCGCGCACCCTGACGGGCCCCACGACGCCCATCGGGATCTGCGCCACGCCGATGAAGTTCTCGCAGTTGCGGTGCGAGGCGCGCTGCACGTCGAGCGAGTGGTGGCCGATGTTGGCGAGCGGCGTCGCCGTCATCTCCTCCAGGGCCAGGCGGCGGATCTCGGCCGCTTCCTCGGCGGGCAGGCTCTTGGGCAGCTCGTGAAACCGGCGCTCGCCCTCGACCAGGGAGCGCACGAGCTCCTCGCGGGTCAGCGGCGCCGAGGCAACGGGATTGGCAATCTTGCTCATTCTCACAGCCCTCTCAGGAGCTTCACGCCCCGCAGCTCCGCGATGGTCCGCGCGCCGAGGCAGAACATACAGATCTTGAGCTCGCGCACGGTGCGCCGCACCTTGTCGGCGACCCGCTCCGGCGACTCGGTGGCCGGCGCGAGAAACGGAAACGCCATCCCCACCAGATCGGCGCCGAGGGCGATGGCCTTGGCGGCGTCGAGGCCGTTGCGCAGGCCGCCGCTGGCGATCACCGTCAGGCCCTCGACGCGGCGCACCTGGCGGATCGACTCCGGCGTCGGCAGGCCCCAGCCGGCGAAGACCTCGCCGATCTGCGGATCGCCGGCGCGCTGGGCCTCGATGCGCGCCCAGCTCGTGCCGCCCACCCCCGCCGTGTCGACGATGCGCACCCCGACGCCGGCCACGGCGCGGGCCGTGGCCTCCGCGATGCCGCAGCCGATCTCCTTGACCGCCACCGGCACGCCCACCTCCCGCACCACCTCGCCGATCTTCGGCAGCAGCCCGGAGAAGTTGCACTGTCCCTCGGGCTGGATCGCTTCCTGGAGCGGGTTCAGATGCAGAACCAGGGCGTCCGCCCCGATCATCTCCACCGCCCGCCGGCACTCCCGGACGCCCATGCCGTAGTTGAGCTGCACGGCACCCAGGTTGGCGAGCAGGGGGACCGAGGGCGCCGCCTCGCGGACGCGAAAGGTATCAGCTTTCCCCTCGTCTTCCAATGCTTTCCGCTGCGAGCCCACGCCGACGGCGATGCCCGTGCGCTCGGCGCCCGCCGCCAGGTTGCGGTTGATGCGGCCGGCGCTCTCGGTGCCGCCGGTCATGCAGGAGATGAGCAGCGGCGCCGCCAGCCGGCGGCCGAGGAAGTCGACCGCGACGTCGATCTCCTCGAAGTCGATCTCGGGCAGGGCCTGGTGCTCGAAGCGGTACTCGTCGAAGGCGCTGCCGCCGAGCTGCATGCGCTCGTCGAGCGCCAGCCGGATGTGCTCCGCCTTGCGGTCGCGCTCCTCCAACGGGATCACCTCGCCGGCCGCCGCCTGGGGACCGCTCACCGATCGCGCTCCCACAGGTAGTCGATCAGCCCTTCGAGGAACAGCCGGCCGTCGGCCGCGAGGCCCGGCAGCGCCGCCAGAGCGGCGCGGGCGGCGCGCAGGCGCTCGCCGACCATCGCCGTGACGGCGGCCCGCGCGCCGGTCTCCTCCAGCACACGCAGGGCCGCCGCCGTCTCCGCCGCGGTGGCGTCCGGGTTGCCCAGCGCGGCTTCGAGAGAGCGCCGCTGGCCGGGCGACGCCGCGCAGAGGGCGTGATGGATGAGGAAGGTGTACTTCCCCTCCTTGAGATCGGCGTCCACCGGCTTGCCGAGCGTCGCGGCGTCGCCGAACGTCCCCAGCAGGTCGTCCTGGAGCTGGAAGGCCTCGCCCACGGCGGTGCCGTAGCGGGAGAGCCCGGCGAGGACCTCCGGCGAGGCGCCGGCGAGCAGCGCGCCGAGCTGGATCGGCCGCTCGGCCGTATAGCGTCCGGACTTCAGCCGCAGGATGCGCAGCAGCTCCTCCTCGCTCGCCGTCCGCCGTTGCGCCACCAGCAGCTCGAGGTACTGGCCGCCGATGACCTCCTGGCACATCGCCGCGAAGCAGCGGGCCAGCTCGCGCGAGCCGCCGCCGGCCGCGACGCCGGTGGCCAGCTCCACCGCCCAGCTCTGCGCCAGGTCGCCGAGCAGGATGGCGACCGAACGGCCGAAGTCCGCCGGATCGCCGTGCAGGCGGTGCGCCCGGTGGGAGTCGCGGAAGAGCGCGTGCGCGGTGGCCAGCCCGCGCCGGACCTCCGCGTGGTCCATGATGTCGTCGTGGATCAGCAGGTAGGTATGGAGGAGCTCCGTCGCCAGGGCGAGGGGCAGCGCCTCGTCGTCGGAGGCGCCGCCGCAGGCCCGGTAGGTGTAGTAGACGAGCGCCGGCCGCAGGCGCTTGCCGCCGTGGGTGGCGAGCCGGCCGACGCCGTCGATCAGCTCCAGCGTCTCCGGCGAGGCGGCGGCCGCCTCCTCGCGCTTGGCCTCCAGCCAGGCGGCGAGCGCGCGCTCGAGCTTGTCGCGGAAGCCGGCGAGCAGGCCGGCGAAGCCTGCTGAAACCGCCGGCGGGCGGACGGTGGCGGTCGCCTCGGTGGAGAGTCCCATGCTGGATCGAGTTTAGCTGAATTCCCGGAGATAGTTCCTGCCGGGTACAAGCTCGATTATAGATGAAAGGACTTTGCGGAGTAAAGCGTCATCACAAAGGACGGCAAGGACACCAAGGACGCCAAGGACCAAAAAGGACGGGCGAACCCGGTCCTTGAGGTCCTTGGTGTCGTTTGGGTCCTTTTTCCCCGCCGGAGCGAGAAAAAGGGAGGCGCGGGGGGAGGGAAACCCCGCGCCTCTAGTGGTCGGTGTTGCCACCGATGGACTGGTCGCGCTGCTGGAGCGTCTGGGCGATGGCGCCATGCAGGTAACGAAGGAAGAGGTGAAAGCCCTGCAGCATCTCGGCGAACGCCCTCTCCTCCTCGGCCGGCAGCGGCGCGCTGCGGCCGAGGAGCCGGTGGACCTCCGTGTGGCCTTCGCCTTCCACGCCGGGGGAGAGCTCCTCGCCGCTCGCCGCGATCTCCTCGCGCCGCCGCATCCTCTCGGGATGGCCGTTGACGATCTGCAGCGCGTTGTGGAGGTCGTGCAGGTCGCAGCCGAGAGTGTCGAGGATCTTCTCCAGGGTCTCGAGCGAGGGGCGCTGCCGGCCGGTCTCGTACGCGGAGAGCATGCCCTTCGTGATGCCGGCGGTGTCCGCCACCTGGTACTGTTTCTTGCCCTGCCGGTCGCGCAGCCAGCGCAGCGCCTGGCCGAGGCCGGTTAAAATGGGTGTACGCACGGGACTATCTCCTGAGATCCTGGGATCTCCGTTGCAGCGGAAGGTCGGCTTCCTTCGTTTTCGCCCTTCTCACCATGGCGAAAGTATAGGCGTAACATAGGCGTAAGTCAAGCAATCTTGAAGGCGAAAGTTCTCCTTTCTTCCGGCGTCCGGGCCGTTCGTTCAGCGGTGTCTTCCGCCCGCCACCGCGGTGCTCGAAGTGCAGGAAAAAAGGCGCCCGATAAGGACTGAAATCGGCCCTGCTACCATGCGCGCCATGGTCCAGCTCGCCGACGTCGAAGAAGCCCGCCGCCGCATCGCTCCCCACCTGCGGCGGACGCCCCTCCTTGACGCCGGACCGCTGCCCGGCGGCGCGCCGGGGAGCCGGCTCACCCTGAAGCTGGAGAACCTGCAGGTCACCGGCTCGTTCAAGGCGCGCGGGGCGGTCAACAAGGTGCTGACGCTGCCGCCCGAGGAGGCGGCGCGCGGTCTGGTCACCGCCTCGGGCGGCAATCACGGTCTGGGCGTGGCGTTCGCCGGCCGGCTCGCCGATGCGCCGGTGACGATCTACCTTCCGGGTAACGTACCCGCTGCCAAGGCCGCCAAACTGGAGAGGTGGGGCGCGCGGCTGATCCGGCAAGGCGAGGTGTGGGACGACGCCAACGAGGCGGCGCTGGAGGCGGCCCGGCGCGAGGGCACGGCGTACGTCCATCCCTTCGCCGACCCGGCGGTGATCGCCGGCCAGGGGACGGTCGGCGTGGAGATCCTCGAGGACGCGCCGGAGACCGATCTGGCGTTGGTGGCGATCGGCGGCGGCGGGCTCATCGCCGGCGTCGCCATCGCGCTCAAGGGCCTGTTGCCGGAGATCCGCATCCTCGGCGTCGAGCCGGTGGGAGCGCCGACGCTCCACGCCAGCCTGCGCGCCGGCGCCGTCGTCGAGCTGCCCGCGGTGACCACCGCCGCCAACACCCTCGCTCCCCGGCGCAGCCACGAGACGAACTTCGCCATCATCCGCGACACGGTGGAGGACGTAGTGTTGGTGACCGACGACGAGATGCGCGAGGCGGCGCGATGGCTCTGGTTCGACTTCGGCATCGCGGCCGAGCTCTCCGGCGCCGCCGCGGTGGCCGCGTTACGCTCCCGAAAGGTACCCCTGGATGGCGCCCGCTCCGTCTGCGCCGTGATCTGCGGTGCGGGTACGGATGGGATCTTGGAGTGAAAGATCTACCAGGAAAAAAGCGAAGGCGAGGTACGGCGAAAAGGAGAATCCCGTCGTGGGAAACTGCCAAGGGAGAATGGAACCAGGGAATCTCCTTGGCATGGCCGGCTGCGATGGAGGATCGTCCTCGCCGGATCGCCCGCCGGCCGGGCCGGTGCGTACCTCGCCCCACGCTCATCTCAGCAAGGATCGGGCCAGCGCCGGGAAACCTGGATTGTCCCCCTTTTCGTGCCGCCCGCACCTAAAGGTTGGCGCCACTGAGGGGGCGAGCCTACCGGAACCGTTTCAGGAGCCATGAGCATGGAGATCAGGAAAGTCGGCGTCGTCGGCGCCGGTGTGATGGGTGTGGGAGTGGGGCAGAGCCTCGCCCAGACGGGTCACGAGGCGGTGCTGGTGGACGTGTCGGAGGAGATCCTGGAGCGCGCGCGCCAGGAGATCCGCAAGAACCTGCGCTTCCAGGGCATGTTCCAGAAAGACGCCAGGAAGGAGGATCCCGCCGTCGTGCTCGGGCGCCTCCATTTCACCACCGACCTGGCGGATCTCGGCGACGTGGATTTCGTCATCGAGAACGTGCCCGAGAAGTGGGAGATCAAGAAGGAGGTCTATCCGAAGATCGACGCCATCTGCCCCCAGCGCGCCGTCTTCGCCGTCGACACCTCGTGCTTCTCGATCACCCGCGTGGCCGCGCTCACCGGGCGGCCGGACCGCGTGATCGGCACCCACTTCATGAATCCCGTGCCGCTGAAGCCCATGGTGGAGGTCATCCGCGGCTACCACACCAGCGAGGAGACGATCGAGGCCACCCGCGCCTTCCTGCGCCAGATGGGCAAGGACTGCATCGTCGTCAACGACCTGCCCGGCTTCGTCTCCAACCGCGTCCTCATGCTCACCGTCAACGAGGCCGTCTTCCTGGTGCAGGACGGCGTCGCCGAGGCGCCGCAGATCGATCTCCTCTTCAAGACCTGCTTCGGCCACAAGATGGGCCCGCTGGAGACGGCGGACCTCATCGGCCTGGACACCATCCTCTACTCGCTCGAGGTTCTCTACGAGAGCTACAACGATCCCAAGTTCCGCCCTTCGCCGCTGCTCCGCAAGATGGTCGACGCCGGCCTCCTCGGCCGCAAGAGCGGCAAGGGCTTCCACGACTACGGCGTCGCCGTCTAGGAACCCACCCATGGACCAGATGCAGACCAAGATCAAAGCCTTCCTCTCGCGCTTCTTCAAGGGGCACGACCTGCAGCCCGAGGAGGACATCTTCGCCCTCGGCTTCGTCAACTCGCTGCTCGCCATGCAGCTCGTGGCCTACGTCGAGAAGGAGTTCGGCGTCGCCGTCGGCGACGAGGACCTCGACCTCAACAACTTCCGTTCCATCCAGAGCATCGCCGACTTCGTGGCGCGCAAGCGCGGCGCCGCCGTGGAGGCCGCACCGGCGTGAATCTGGAGCTGACGGCCGAGCAGCGGTCCGCCCGCGACGGCTTCCGTGCCTTCGTCACGGCGGAGATCGCGCCGCACGCCGGCCGCTGGGACCGCGAGGAGGCCGTGCCGCCGCACGTCATCGGCCGCCTGCGCGAGCAGGGATATCTCGGCTCCAACGTGGCGCCGGAGTTCGGCGGCCGCGGCCGCGACATGATCACCTACGGCCTGCTCACCGAGGAGATCGGTAAAGGTTGCTCCTCCGTGCGCTCGCTGCTCACCGTGCACGACATGGTGGCTTACGCGGTCCAGCGCTGGGGGAGCCGGGTGCAGAAAGAGCGATACCTGCCGCGCCTCGCCCGCGGCGAGATCCTCGGCGCTCTGGCCCTCTCCGAGCCCCAGGCCGGCAGCGACGCCAAAGGCATCGAGACCTCCGCCGCCGAAAGCGGCGACGGCTGGGTGCTCGACGGCAGGAAGAAGTGGACGACCTTCGGGCAGGTCGCCGGCCTGTTTCTCGTTTTCGCCAAAGTGGGAGCTCAGCACGCGGCGTTCCTGGTGGAACGGGAGACGCCGGGAGTGACCGTCAAGCCGCTCAAAGGCATCCTCGGCACCCGCGCCGCGATGCTGGCCGAGATCGAGCTCGCGGGCTGCCGCCTGCCGAAGGAGAGCCTGGTGGGCCGCGTCGGCTTCGGCATCTCGCACGTCGCCGCCGCGGCGCTGGAGCAGGGGCGCTACAGCGTCGCCTGGGGCTCGGTCGGCATCGCCCAGGCCTGCCTCGACGCCAGCCGCGCCTACGCCGCGGAGCGCCACCAGTTCGGCGCGCCGCTCGCCGACCACCAGCTCATCCGCCGCATGCTGACGGACATGATCGTCGACGTCCGCGCCGCCCGCCTCCTCTGCCTGCGCGCCGGCTGGCTGCGCGACGCCGGGGATCCAGGGGCGTTCATGGAGACCATGGCCGCCAAGTACTTCGCCTCGCGGTTGGCCGTCCGCGCCGCCAACGACGCCGTGCAGATCCACGGCGCCAACGGTTGCAGCGAGGACTACCCCGTGGGCCGCTACCTGCGCGACGCCAAGGTGATGGAGATCATCGAGGGGAGCACGCAGATCCAGCAGATGACCCTCCCGAAGTTCGAGTTCCAGGAGTTCTGACGCCATGATTTCCGAGCCAGCCACCACCCACGCCGACGCCGTGCGCGCGGCGAAGAAGAAAGAGAAGCAGTCCATCAAGTGCGTCGTCTGGGACCTCGACGACACGGTCTGGGACGGCATCCTGCTCGAGGACCGCGAGGTGAAGCTGCGGCCGCACGTCGTCCACCTGCTGAAGACCCTCGACGAGCGCGGCATCCTGCACTCCATCGCCAGCCGCAACGACCACGACGCGGCGATGGCGAAGCTCAAGGAATTCGGCATCGACGAGTACTTCCTCTACCCGCAGATCAACTGGAATTCCAAGGCCTCCTCCGTGGCGCAGATCGCGCAGGACATCAACATCGGACTCGACGCCGTGGCCTTCATCGACGACCAGCCGTTCGAGCGCGACGAGGTGGCCTTCTCGCACGGCCAGGTCCTCTGTTTCGACTCGGCGTGCCTCGACGATCTTCTCGAGCGCCCCGAGCTCAATCCGCGCTTCATCACCGACGACTCGCGCCTGCGCCGGCGGATGTACATGGCCGACATCGCGCGCAACCGCGTGGAGGCGGAGTACGTCGGTCCCAAAGAAGAATTCCTCGCCACCCTCGGCATGGTGTTCACCATCGCGCCCTGCCGCGAGGAGGACCTGCAGCGCGCCGAGGAGCTGACGGTGCGCACCAACCAGCTCAACGCCACCGGCTATACCTACTCCTACGACGAGCTGGACGCGCTCCGGCAGTCTCCGCATCATGAGCTGCTCATCGCCAGCCTGGAGGACCGCCACGGCACCTACGGCAAGATCGGCCTGGCGCTGGTCGAGAAGGGCGATGAGATCTGGACGCTCAAGCTCCTCCTCATGTCCTGCCGCGTGATGTCCAAGGGAGTCGGCACCATCCTGCTCAACCACCTCCTGAGGATGGCCAAGGACGCCGGAGCGCGGCTGCGCGCCGAGTTCGTCTCCAACGACCGCAACCGCCAGATGCTGATCACCTACAAGTTCGCCGGCTTCAAGGAGGTGGAGAGGTCAGGCGAGGTCATCCTCTTCGAGAACGACTACTCGGTGCTCCAGGGCCCTCCGGGGTACGTGGACGTGCGGGTTCTGAAGGAGTGACCACGAAGTTGACACCCTGAATATGGTCCTCTAAGGTGGTCCCATGCGCGAGATCTGGGCCTCCGAATTCAGGGCGAAGTGCCTGGCGATTCTCGATGAAGTCGAGCGGACGGGAGAGGAAATCGTCATCCTGAAGCGAGGCCGGCCCGTCGCACGAGTCGTCCCTCCAGCGATCGGACAGGAGAACTATCCAGAGCGGTCGCTCAAGGGTACTGTCAAGATCCTGGGAGACATCGTCGGTTCCGTGATTCCTGCCGAGGACTGGGAGGCAGAGGGCGGACCGAAGCGGTGAAGGCCCTGGAATCGGGCTCTGACCTGCTTTGAACGCGAGCCGACCTATTGGATAGACGGCCATCCTGTTGGATCGCGGTCTCCGAGCTGCTTCTCAAGGGCGTTTCTCTGGTAGAAAAAGTCGCGGACTCAATGGGTCAGCCGGCTTTTCTACTGGGTCGCGCGATTTTTTCTGGTAGAAAAAGTCCTCGACCCATTGGGTTCGCTCGTTTTCCTGCTGGGTCGCCGGACTTTTCCTACTGGGTTGCCGGATTTTTCTACTGGGTCCGGCAATTTTTCCAGTAGAAAAAAGTCCTCAACCCGTTGGGTTCGCGGATATTTCTACTAGGTCGCCAGTTTTTTCTACCAGGTCCGGCGGCTTTTTCAGTAGAAAAACAGCTCTACCCACCACTCGACCGGCGTTTCTACTGTGCTGCCGACGGTGAATGAGCTGTCCGCAAGGTTGAGCTGCTGGAGTCCCAACGTTTTCCGCCTCGAAGAGGCACAGGCATAAAGCCTGGCGCTTCAGCGCCAGGACCGAGCATACCCGATCTCCCACAAGCCCCAACGGGGCGCCGGCAGCAAGGAAGGTCTGCCTGAGTCCCTTCGGGACGAGGGATTGTGTGGGGACGCCTTCCTGGCGCTGAAGCGCCAGGCTTTATGCCGGTGCCCCTTCGGGGCGAGGGCTTTGCTCCAACCGCCTGTCCAGATTCCGCTCTCGTCGACTGTCGCCGTTTCGTTCCGCGCCTTCTCGATGTGGGGGACGGGCGGCGCCGTTTGCCTGACCTTCGGGGGCAAAGAGTGCTTGACATGGAGGTAATTTGTATGTAATCTGCCTCCGGCGTCATTCAGTGCCCCCCACTAGGGGAGGGGGGCCGTCCAGTTTAACTTTTGAAAGGAGTTCCGTATGTGCCTGTCTAACTTCTGTGTCACTAAGAGAGTTGCAACCCGGCCCCTGGTCTCTAAGTACTGGCTACCTTTCGCATAAATCGAGCGGAAGAGTCCAGGGGCCTTTAAGCTGCGGTAGCCAGTGTCCCCCGCTCGTGCTTCTGTTGAAGGAGAACGAGCCATGGCCGGAAACAGGCCGACAGGGAGAGGAAGCAGTAAAGGTTCTAGAACGGGGAGGGAACAGCTTGAGAAACTCATAGACGAGGTCAACAAGAGGATACCGGCGTACCCCAGCTGTGATGTGACGGTGTCCTTCAGTGTCGAAGGAACCGGCGCTAGGGTCGTCAGAACCGCCGCGGTGGCGACGTTTTTGATCGTGGCCGCACTGGCAGTCTACGGGATGATCACCGGAAATGAAGGTATCCTGTTTGCAGTGCTCGACTTGGCGAAGTACACACTGGCTGGTCTCCTAGTGTGGGCTACCGGCCGCGGTATCCAAAAGTTGACCCAAGGTAAGGAGAACGATGAAAAAAACAAAGAATCCGGATAAGGTCCGCCTGACCATCGACGTAACTCCGGATTTCTATTCGCGTCTGGAGGCTCTGGAGAAGAAGACCGACGCCGGAAGCAAGGCTAATTTGATCCGGCAGGCGCTTCAGCTCTATGAGTACTTCGTGGTCCGTACGGTCGACGAGGGTAAGGAGATCGTGGTCAGGACACCTCCAGCGGGTGATCGAGAAAGGACCGTAGATTTGTTCCCGCTGGCTGGGATCGCCCTCGGGGCGCGCTAGAGAGACCCTCCAACTTGCGATGGAGCGGCGGCCCCGCTGTCTTTCGGATGCGGGTGCGTAGGAGGTTACTCGTATCCCTGTCCGCGCTTGAACACGTGGAGGACGGTTAAGGCACGCGAGACCTGGTCCCAGGTAAAACGGACCCGCCAGCCGCCGACGCGCAGGCGGTACTCAGCAGGATCCTTTCCCGACAGCTTGGCGACATCACCCAGATTGGCCTCAGCAAACCTCACCATAGCGGAGACGATCCGCGAACGGGTTGCAGGATCGAGCCGGTTGAGGTCGCGGCGCGCGCTTGGCGCCCACTCGAGGTGGCGAGAGTTCACTCGATCCCCATCTCCCGCTTCAGCTCCTCCGTTGTGATGCTCTTTCCCTCTCGATGCTCCTGCCAGGCTTCAGCTACGGCCGCCGCCTCTTCCGGCGTCTCGGGCTCGTCAGCCTCGGGGGCGTTCTCCAGACTGTAGAGCGGCCTCTCAGCCGTTTCTCTCAGAGCTTGGAGGATGCGCTCGGCGCGAGGAAACTCTGTCTCCGGAAGGTCGTCGATCATACGATGCAGGCTGTCTCGCGAGGCCATGGCACTCTCCTATGGCCCTCATTGTATCTCCGACCCAACGAGTCAGCCACGACGGGTTAAAGTAGGCCCCCGATGGACCGCTACCTCGTCAACGAAATCTTCTACAGCCTGCAGGGGGAGGGCGTCCGCGCCGGGACTCCCAACTTCTTCCTGCGGCTGGCGAAGTGCAACCTCGCGTGCACGGTGGAGACGCACGGGTTCGACTGCGATACGGAGTTCGAGTCGGGCCGGTGGATGACCCTGCCCGAGATCGTCGAGGAGCTGCGGCAGCTCTCGGCGACATGTGAGTGGATCGTGCTCACCGGCGGCGAGCCGGCTCTGCAGGTGGACCGCGAGATGATCGACGCCCTCCATGCCGCCGGCTACAAGCTGGCCATCGAGACCAACGGCAGCGTCGAGCTTCCCGAGGGGATCGACTGGATCACCGTCAGCCCCAAGGTGGCCGAGCACGCCATCCGCCAGAGGAAGGCCCACGAGGTCAAGTACGTGCGCGGCCATGGCCAGGCGATTCCACGGACGGTGGTCGAGGCCGAGCACTATCTGATCTCGCCCGCCTTCGAGGGGGAGCAGCTCGATCCGCGCACTCTCGACTGGTGCATCCGGCTGTGCAGAGAGAACCCGCCCTGGCGGCTGTCCGTCCAGCAGCACAAGGCGTGGAAGGTGCGGTAGCCAGACGGCCGAAACGGGCTATCATGGAGCGATCTGCAAGGAGTGATGGAGATGGAGACGAGACGGAGCCTTCTCACGACCTGGACCGCGATCCTGTTCGTGGTGCTGCTGGTCAACACCGCGTACCTGGCGGCGTTCGCCAGCCCCACGGTCTTCTACATGACCAACGTCATGGTGCACTTCGTGCTGGGGCTCGCCCTGGCCGTGGCGTTCGCGCTGCTGCTGGCGCGGCGTCCGGAGCTGCGGCAAGGCCTGCTGCCGGCGGCGGCGCTCTTCGGCGTGGCCCTGCTCGCCGGCCTCTGGCTGGCCTGGGCGGGGAACGTGCTGCAGACGCGGCCGGTCTACTGGGCGCACGTCATCGCCGCCGCGCTCGGCGTGGCCGCCCTGGGGGCCTGGCTGTGGCGCCGCCAGGCCGGCTCGCCGCGCTTCCGCCAGGCCTTCGCGGCCGCCGTCGTGCTGCTGGTGGTGCTGCCCGCCGCGGCGGCGCTGTGGCGCAAGAGCCATCCCAACCCGACGGACCGCATCCACAACCCTTTGATCGTCCCTACCGCGATGGCGGAGGAGGGGGGCGGGCCGAAGTCGCCGTTCTTCCCCTCGTCGGCGAAGACCAACGTCGGCGGCATCATCCCCTCCAACTTCTTCATGGATTCGGCCACCTGCGGCGAGTGCCACAAGGACATCTTCGAGCAGTGGAACAGCTCGGCCCATCACTTCGCGTCGTTCAACAACCAGTTCTACCGCAAGTCGATCGAGTACATGCAGGACGTCATCGGTCCGCAGCCGAGCAAGTGGTGCGCCGGCTGCCATGACCACGCGGTGTTCTTCAACGGCCGGTTCGAGCGGCCGATCAAGGGCCAGATCGACACGCCGGAGGCGCACGCCGGCCTCGCCTGCACCTCCTGCCACGCCATCACCCACGTCGACAGCTCGATGGGCAACGGCGGCTTCACCATCGAGTACCCGCCGCTCCACGAGCTGGTGACGAGCAAGAACCCGGTGATCCGCAAGGTGAACCACTTCCTCACCTATCTCGACCCCGAGCCGCACAAGGCGACGTTCATGAAGCCGTTCATGCGCGCGGATTCGGCGGAGTTCTGCTCGTCCTGCCACAAGGTGCACCTGGACGTGCCGGTGAACAACTACCGCTGGTTCCGCGGCTTCAACGACTACGACGCCTGGCAGGCGAGCGGCGTCTCCGGCCAGGGGGCGCGCTCGTTCTACTACCCGGCGGAGTCGAAGACCTGCGCCGGCTGCCACATGCCGCTCGTCGACTCCCAGGACCCGGGGAACGTCGGCGGCAAGGTCCACTCGCACCGCTTCCCGGCGGCCAACATGGCGACGGCGTACGTCAATCAGGACAAGGCGCAGATGGACGTCGTCGAGAAGTTCCTCACCTCCGGCTTCATCAAGGTGGACGTCTTCGCCGTATCGCCGGAGGAGCAGGGGAAGGGCGAGACGCCGATGGTGCGGCGGGCCGGCGAAGGGCCGCAGCTCAACACCAGCTTCGCCGTCGGCGAGGAGGCGGAGCAGGCGGGCACGGTGGTGATCCGCGACGTCGGCAAGGTGGCAGCGCCCATCGAGCGCGCGGCGCCGGAGGTGAAACCGGGCTCGACCGTGCGCGTGGACGTGGTGGTGCGCACCAAGGCCATCGGCCATTTCTTTCCCGGCGGCACGGTGGACGCCTTCGACGTCTGGCTGGAGCTGCAGGGCCGCGACGCCGACGGCCGCGTCGTCTTCTGGAGCGGCCGGGTGGAGGACGGCGGCAAGGGGCCGGTGGAGCCGGGCGCCCACTTCTATCGCGCCTACCAGCTCGACGCCGAAGGCAACTTCATCAACAAGCGCAACGCCTGGCAGTCGCGCAGCGTCCTCTACGTGCGCCTGATCCCGCCCGGCGCCGCCGACGTGGCCCACTTCCGCCTGCGCGTGCCCGAGGACGCCAAGGGGCCGATCACCCTGACGGCGAAGCTCAACTACCGCAAGTTCTCCCACTACTACACGCAGTTCGTCTACGCCGGCCAGCCGAAGCCGGGCCAGCCTCCGGGTTTGATCTCGCCGCACTACAACAAGGCCGAGTACTCGTTCGATCCGGCCAACATCCCGGCCAACGTCTCGGGCAAGATCAAGGGGCGGATCCCCGACCTGCCGATCGTCACCCTCGCCTCGGACGAGGCCACGCTGCCGATCGGCTCGGGAGGCGAGACGCAGTGGCGGCCGGTGGTGTCGAAGGAGGACCGCGAGCGCTGGAACGACTGGGGGATCGGCCTGCTGCTGCAGGGCGATCTCAAGGGCGCCGAGTACGCCTTCAAGCGCGTCACCGAGGCCGAGCCGGGCTACGCCGACGGCTGGCTCAACGTCGCCCGCGCCCTCATCCGCGAAGGCGAGGTCGCGGCGGCGAAGCCATACATCCAGAAGGCGCTGTCCATCGACGCTAGCCTCGGCCGCATCCACTTCTTCAAGGCGATGATCGAGAAGGCCGAGGGCAACTACGACGCGGCGCTGGCCTCGCTGCGCACTGTGGCGGCGAAGTATCCGCGCGACCGCGTGGTGCTCAACCAGATGGCGCGCATCCTCTTCCTCAAGCGGCAGTACCGCGAGGCCCTCAAGGTGCTCGACCAGGTCTGCATGGTGGATCCCGAGGACCTGCAGATGCACTACACGGCCATGCTCTGCTGGCGCGCCCTGGGCAACCAGGAGAAGACGGCGCGCGAGGCCAAGCTCTTCCGCCGCTTCAAGGCCGAGGAGTCGGCCCAGGCCATCACCGCCCGGCGCCGCCTGCTGAGCCCCGAGGACAACAACGAGCGCCAGCAGATCCACGAGCACGAGAGCGCGCCTTTGGTTCCCGTTCAGAAGACCGTCGCGGAATCGGCGGTCGCAGGAGGTTGATCTCTTGAAGCGTCCCGTTTTCGTCCTTTTCGTCCTTCTTTTTACCCTCGCCGCCGCCCCCGCGCCGGCGCCGAAGGGCATCCGCTTCACCGACGCCACCGCCGCCGCGGGTATCAAGTTCACCCACAACAGCGGCCGGGCGGGCAAGAAATACCTGCCGGAGACGTTGGGCGCCGGCGTCGCGCTCTTCGACGCCGACGGCGACGGCTGGCTCGACGTGCTGCTGATCAACAGCCGCGACTGGCAGCCGCGCGGGCGGAAGTCGCTCCACGCGCTGTACCGCAACAACCGCAACGGCACGTTCACCAACGTCACCCGGGGGAGCGGCCTGGACGTCGAGATGTACGGCATGGGCGCCGCCGCCGCCGATTACGACAACGACGGCCGGCAGGACGTCTACATCACCGCGCTCGAGGGCGACCGGCTGTTCCACAACGAGGGCGGCGGGCGGTTCAAGGACGTGACGGCGGGGGCGGGGATCAAGAACGCCAACTTCGGCACCAGCGCCGCCTGGCTCGACTACGACCGCGACGGCAAGCTCGATCTCTTCGTGGCCAACTACGTGCAGTGGAGCCGCGACAAGGACCTCTGGTGCTCGCTCGACGGCTCCACCAAGTCCTATTGCACGCCCGAGTCGTACAAGGGCACCGCCTCGAAGCTCTACCGCAACCTGGGCGGCGGCAAGTTCCAGGACGCCAGCCAGAAGGCGGGCATCGCCGAGCCCAACAGCAAGTCGCTCGGCATCGGCGTGCTCGACTACAACGGCGACGGCTGGCCGGACCTCTTCGTGGCCAACGACACGCAGCCCAACAAGCTCTACCGGAACAACAAGAACGGCACTTTCACCGACGAGGCCATGGAGGCCGGCGTCGCCTTCTCCGAGGAAGGCACGGCGCGCGGCGCCATGGGCGTCGACGCCGCGGACTACGACCGCTCGGGCCGGCCGCACCTGCTGGTGGGCAACTTCAGCAACGAGATGCTGGCGCTCTACCACAACGAGGGCAACGGCATCTTCGTCGACGAGGCCCCGGCTTCCACCGTCGGACAGGCGAGCCTGCTCACCCTCACCTTCGGCGCCTTCTTCTTCGACTACGACCTCGACGGCCTGCTCGACATCCTGGCCGCCAACGGCCACCTGGAGGAGGAGATCAACAAGGTGCAGCCGCGCATCACCTACAAGCAGGCGCCGCTGCTCTTCCACAACCGCGGCAAGGGCAAGTTCGAGTCGGTGGCCGCCGCCATGGGACCCGAGCTCAGCCGTCCCATCGTGGCGCGCGGCGCCGCCTACGGCGATCTCGACCGCGACGGCGATCTCGACGTCGTGTTCACCACCAACAACGGCCCCGCCTACCTTTTCCGCAACGACGGCGGCAACCGCAACCGCTGGCTGCGGGTGAAGCCGGTGGGCGCCAGGTCCAACCGCGACGGCCTCGGCGCCGTGGTGCGGGTGACCAGCGCCTCGGGCAAGCAGTGGACGATGGTGCGCACCGGCTCTTCCTACTGCTCGCAGAGCGAGATCGCGCCCACCTTCGGCCTCGGTCAGGACAAGGTCGTGCAGGCGCTGGAGATCGAGTGGCCGAGCGGCGTCAAGCAGCGGTTCGCCAACGTGCCGGCCAATCAGATCGTTACGGTAGACGAGGCGAAGGGGATCGTGCCGGCGGCGCCGGTCGCGAAGACAGGCCGCTAGGTTCCAGGATTACCACTTCCACCGCCAACCCCTCGAACCGCCGCCGTCGCGTCACCCGCCACGCGGGATCCTTCTCCAGAGCCGCGACGGCGGCGAGCTGCCAGGCGTTGTAGCGCTGAAAATCGCCGGTCTGGTAGAACTGGCTCGCCGGCAGCGCCCGCAGGGCGAGGATCCGCGCCGGCCGTTCGCGGTCGAGCCACTCCCGCGGCACCCGGCGCCGAGGCAGCGGCTCGACGATCTCGATGCCCCGGGTCTTCTCGTCGAGGGCGAGCCACCAGCGCACCAGGTCGTCGCTGAGCTCGTTGAAGGTGCCGATCACCGCCACCCGCCGCGCCCCGGCGGCCTGCCTGGCCAGGAAGGCGAGGGGCCGCCAGAGGCCGGGGCGGGCGGAGTAGAGCCGGTAGTCCCTCGCCAGGCGGTCCTCGAGACCGGCGCGTGCGGCCGCGACGCCGATTCCCGCCATGGCGGCCGCGCACAGCAGGCCGCCGGCCACGGCGCGCCGCCGCGTGGCCGGCCGCCAGCCGCGGCTGAGCATCAGCGCCGCGGCGAGCATCAGCAAGGGCGCCGTCACGGCGAGGAAGCGGGCCTCCTTATAGGGATGGACGATCGCGAGTCCGAAGCCCAGGCCCGCCGCCAGGGCGACGACGCGGAACGGCTCGTCGCTCTTGCGCAACCCGAGCAGCGCGACGAAGAGGAGCAGAACGACGAGCGTTCCCAGGGCCGGCGCCGGCGCGTAGTCCGTCGCCAGGGAACGAAAGTAGAAGCTCAGCGACGCGAAGGAGAGCGGCGGCGGACCGGCCGCGCGGTTCCGCAGGAACTCGAAGATGGTCTTCGGATGGATGGGGCGCGGGCTCAGGCACCAGATCCACAGCGGGATGACGACGGTGGCGAGCAGCGAACGGACCGCCGGATCCAGGCTTCGCCAGCGGCCGCGCCATGCGTCGCGGTCACGCAGGAAGCGCACGCCGAGGAGGCCCGCCCCGACGACCAGACCCGCGTAGATGCCGACTCCGGGGTTGATCCCCAGGAGAGCGGCGGCGATCAGCAGGTCGAGGTAGACGGCGAGGAGGAGCCGTCCCCAGCCCGGTTGGCCCCACGGCCTGAGGAGGCGCGCCGCGCGCCGCGCCAGCTCCCGGCGCCGGTCCGGCGGCAGGCGCCACGCCTCGTCGACCAGCACGGCGGCGCCCCAGATCAGCGCGTAGTTGTACTTGACGAGGAAAAGCGCCAGCGACGAGAGTCCCGCCAGCCGCCAGGCGGCGGCGGTGCCGAGACGGCGGGCGCGCAGATAGAGGCAGAGGGCGAGCAGCGAGAAGAAGACCCCCGCCATCTCGCGCATGATGAGGATGGCGAACAGCCGCAGCAGCGGGCTGGCGAGGAACAGCGACGCGGCGAGCAGGCCGCCCCAGATTCCCGCCGGGCCCGCGTCCACCTCGCGCGCCGCCCACAACAGCAGCAGCGGCGCGAGGGCGAAGAGCACGGTGGAGAGGAGCGTCGCGGAGTCGAAGCTCGCCTCGCCGAGGCCGAGGAAGGGGAGGAGCAGCAGGGAGTAGCCGAAGGGCCACTTGTCCTGCCGGTTCAGCAGGTCGAGGAAGCGCAGCGGCCGGCCCTGCTCCAGTGCACGCAGCAGCTCGACGCCGCCCCAGCCGTGGCCCGCCATGTCCCACAGCGGCAGCCGGCTCTGCACGGCGTAGAAGCGGTCGAGGAACGCGGCGGCGAGAGCGGCGGCCAGCGCGACGGCGGTCAGAGCGAGGATCCAGCCCGGAGTCCAGGCGCGGGACCTCGCCTCCATCACGGCGAAGGCGCCAGGATGGCCAGCACCAGCAGGCGCTCGCTTCCGGTGTTGCGGATGCCGTGCAGCACTCCCTCGGGGGCGATGAGCGTCATGCCCGCCGTCATCGGAGCCTCGCGGCCTTCGAGCAGGAAGACGCCGCTGCCGGCGAGCACGTGGTAGACCTTGTCCATGCCGGCGTGGGCGTGCAGCTTGTGCTCCTGGCCGGGCTCGAAGGCGTTCAATCCCACGAGGATGCGGTCGGACTGGAAAAGCGTGGCCTTGCCCATCCTCTGCGGATCGTAGACGGCGTGGTCCTCGGGCCGGAAGGGTGCGGGGTGATTCATGGCTTCCCCAACTCTATCGCGAGCGGGTGCGCCGGCAGAGCGCCGCACCATAGAATGGCTCCGTCAAGGAGGAGACACGATGCGACGGATCAGTCGGCTCGGAGCCTTCACGCTGGGCCTGGCGCTGGCAACGGCGAGCGGCGCGACGCCGCCTCACCAATCCCCCGATCCGGCGCTGGTCGAGCGGGCGCGCAAGCTGCTCGACGAGGTGCCGCTCGTCGACGGCCACAACGACCTGGCCTGGGAGTACCGCAAGCGGGTGCAGAACCATCTGGAGAAGATCGACATCCGGGGAGACACCTCCAAGCTCGATCCTCCCCTGCACACCGACATCGCGCGCCTGCGCCGCGGCGGCGTCGGCGGGCAGTTCTGGTCGGTCTACGTTCCCGTCGAGATCCTTGGGGCGGACGCCTTGCAGGCCACGCTGGAGCAGATCGACGACGTCCACCGGCTGGCCGAGCGCTACCCCGACACCTTCGAGATCGCGCGCACCGCCGACGACGTGGTGCGCATCCACAAGGCCGGGCGCATCGCCTCGCTGATCGGCATGGAAGGCGGCCATTCGATCCACAACTCGCTCGCGGCGCTGCGCCAGCTCTACGCGGCCGGCGCGCGCTACATGACCATCACGCACTCGAAGAACACCGACTGGGCCGACTCGGCGACCGACGCGCCCCAGCACGGCGGCCTGACGCGTTTCGGCGAGGAGGTGGTGCGCGAGATGAACCGCCTGGGCATGCTGGTGGACCTCTCGCACGTCGCGCCGGAGACGATGAAGAAAGCCCTCGCCGTCGCCGCGGCGCCGGTGATCTTCTCTCACTCCTCGGCGCGGGCGCTCGACGATCACCCCCGCAACGTGCCGGACGACGTGCTGGCTCTCGTGGCCAGGAACGGCGGCGTGGTGATGGTGACCTTCGTGCCCTCCTTCGTCTCGGAGGAGGTGCGGGCCTGGAACGCGCAGGAGGATGGCGAGGAGGCGCGGCTCAAGGCGCTCTATCCCGGTGATCCCGAGCGCGTGAAGCGGGAGCTGGAGGATTGGCACCAGAAGCAGCCGGCGCCGCGCGCCACCCTGGAGCAGGTGGCGGACCACGTCGAGCACGTCCGCCAGGTGGCCGGCATCGACCACGTCGGCATCGGCTCGGACTTCGACGGCATCACCAGCGTGCCGCTGGGGCTGGAGAACGTCGGCGACTATCCCGCGCTCTTCGCCGAGCTGCTGCGCCGCGGTTGGCGCGACGAGGAGATCAAGAAGCTGGCCGGCCTCAACGCGTTGCGCGTCCTGCGCGAAGCCGAGCGCGTCGCGCAGCGATTGAAAAAAGAGCGCCCCGCTTCGGACGCCTTGATCGAAGAGCTGGACGGCCCCGCGAAGGAGGTGAAGCCGGCGGGGTAGGGGTGCGGTCATCGGCACGCCTCTTGCTGCGCGGTTGCGCGGGCGGGTGAAAGGAAATCGGAGATGTCGTCCGTCGACACCCGTCAGGAGGGTACGGGCGATGACCGCGCGGTTTTCTCGAGTGCTTTCCGTCCTTGCTGTCTTTGCCGTCCTTTCGCCGATCCACGCACAAACCGACCCGCAGGCCTGGCTGAGCGAGGTGGACTCGCTGATCACGCCGCGCGAGCGCGAGGTCTTTCTCGGCCTCGCCCGGGAAGCGGACCGCCAGGCGTTCATCCAGCGCTTCTGGCAGGTGCGCGACCCGTACCCCGAGACGCCGCGCAACGAGGCGCGCGAGCGCTGGCAGGAACGGCTGCAGGAGGCCCGCCGGCGCTGGAGCGATCCGCAGGACGAGCGGACGCGCGTCTTCCTCGTCGACGGCGAGCCGGACGCCATTTTTCAAACCCGCTGCACCGGCGTCCCCGTCGAGGTGTGGGATTTCCAGCCGCGCTTCCAGGCCAAGTACCGCGTCATGATCGTCTTCGCCGGCGGCGAGGGCGGACCGGCCCGCATCTGGCATCCCGGAGACGCGCCGGACCTCGCGGCCGCGGCGGCGGGACCCTGCAGCGGCGAGCAGCCATTCAAGGATGCGGCCCTGTGGATCCGCCTCGCCGGCCGTGACGGCTACGCGACGATCGTGAAGCGGGCCCTGAGCCCGCCGCGGCCGAAGGAATGGGTGTCCAGCTTCCAGCCGGCCGCGGCGCCGGCCCGCACCAGCCGCTCCACCCTGCCGGCGCAGTTGGACGTGGCTTTTCCAGGCAGGATGGGGGAGGGTCTGGTGCGCGTCTTCGTCGCCCCGGGGCAGTCCATGGCTCCGGTCTCCGCGGCGCCCGGCGAGCTGATCGTCACCGGCCGCATCCTGCAGGGCGACGCCACCGTGGACTCCTTCCGCTATCGTTTCGACGCCCTGCCGACCGCGGGCGGCGTCGGCGCCTGGCCGATCACCTTCGAGCGCCGCCTGCGGCCGGGCCGCTACAAGCTGGAGGTGGAGCTCGACGCCGAATCCGCGGGCAGCCTGTTCGTCGGCGAGCGCGAGCTGGCGGTCCCCGATCCCGGCGCTCCGCCGGCGCCTGCGGTGGCAACCGTGTCCGATCCGCCAATTGTCTTGCCGGCGGCGATGAAGGCGCCGGTTCCCGAGGTGCCGCCGGAGGTCAAGCGCCTCTTCGCCGAGGCGGACGCCTCGCTGGCGGCGCCGCGGCCGGGGCTGCGCATCCTGGCGTCCGGGAGCAAGCTGCTGGCGGGCGTCCAGCGCTTCGAGGCGCGGGTGGACCGCGCGGCCGGCGTGGGGGAGGAAGGGCAGATCGAGCGCGTGGCGTTCTACCTCGACGGCCGGCAGGTGCTGACGCGCAACCGGCCGCCGTACGTGGCGCAACTCGATCTGGGGCGGGCGCCGCGCCCGCACCGGCTCGCCGTCGAAGGCTGGAATCAGCAGGGCGAGGTGCTGGCGAAGGACGATCTGGTGCTCAACGCCGGCGCGCAACGCTTCGCCGTGCGGCTGGTGCGCTCGCGGTACCGCATCTCGTACCAGTCCTCCAACACCCGGCCGAGCGAGGCCTTCCGCGCCGTCCGCGTGCAGGTGGCGAGATCCGGCCTGGAGGCGCGGACGATCAGCGGGTATTACCCGTAGGGGAAAAGGACGAAAAGGATAGCAAGGATGACAACGACAACGCGTTTCCTTGCTGGAGCCTTGTTGTCCTTGCCATCCTTGTTATCCTTTTCGTCCTTTATTCTCCTCTCCCAGGCCTACTACCCCACGTGCACCAGCAATGTTCGCGAGCCCGCCTTCCGCCGGTGCTCCCAGACGTAGATCCCCTGCCAGGTGCCGAGCCCCAGCTCGCCGTCGAAAATGGGAATGGAGAGCGACGTCGCGGTGAGCGCCGCCTTGATGTGCGAAGGCATGTCGTCCGGACCCTCGGCGGTGTGGGTATAGAGGGAATCGCGCTCCGGCACCAGCCGGTTGAGCCAGGCCTCCAGGTCGCGGCGGGCCGAGGGATCGGCATTCTCCTGGATCGTCAGGCTCGCCGAGGTATGCTGGATGTAAACCGTGCAGAGCCCCTCGCGGACGCCGCTCTCCCGCACCGCGCCGCGGATCTCCTCCGTGACCTCGTGGAGGCCCTGGCCGGGGATGCGGACGGCAAGCCTCTTCACCATTGGGCGCGAAGATAGCATTCCCGCGCGAGCGGGCAGGGCCTCGAAAATCTACGAGCCCTTCCTGGCGCTGCCGCCCTTCTCCTGAATCGATTCCAGATAGGCGAGCAAGCGCTGGATCTTCTGCTGGATCTCCTCCTGGTCACCGCTCAGAGCGTCACCCCAGATCGGCATCTCGCGCGCGCCGTGGGCCAGGACCTCCTCGCGGCCGTCGATGATCCGGTGGACCTCGTCGCTTGGAAAGATGCCGCCGTGCTTCTTGCTGATCTGGGTCAGGTCGGCCGGTTGAACTTTCATCAGCGACGCCAGATGGCCGTTTCCCTTGGCGTCGTTGCCGTGGCAATTCTGGCAATACACGCGATAGGTCACGCGTCCATAGGCGGCGGAGTCCTCAGCCTGAGCTCCCGAGCGGCCGGCGACGAAGACGAATGCGATAAAGACGGTCAGCGCCGTCGCCAGGACCATCCAGCGACCGCTGCTCTTGACGAGTCTTTTCATGGGAATCTCCTTTCGAGCGCTACGGCAGACTCAGAGTAGAGCCAGGCTCGATCGGCGCCAATACGCCGCTGGGCGGCGGCGAGGCTACCTCGGGGGGTGGTAAGCGGTTTACGTGCTCCCCAGCTCCAGCTCCCTCTCCACCCGCTCGCGGACCTCGCCGGGCGGCATCACGCTCCCGGGATCGTCCGGCGCCGGGAACACGGCGACGGCGAGGCCGTCCTCGGCGAGCAAGGGAAGGAGATCGTCGAGCAGCTCGCCGAGCGGAAGCGCTTCAGGAGCCGCCCCTTCCCAGGCGCCGCGGGCGCAGGCCTCGGCGAACGTGGCGTGCGGCCAGAGCGGCAGGGCGCCGGTCTCCCGGGCGACGATCCAGCCCGCGGAGTCCTTCAGCCCCCAGGCCTCCTCCCAGTCCGCGACGAGCTGAAAGAAGGTGACGGCGCGGTCCGCCGCCGGGAGCGCGAGGAGCTGCCGGACCTCCTCTTCCTCGATCTCCCAGGTCATCTAGCCACGCTCGGCCTCGGCATCCCCCCCGACCGTCACCGGCTCGCCTTCCTCCTCCCGCGCCTCCTCGGTCAACCGATGCGTCGCCGCGTCCCGCCGGAGATCGCCGAGGATCCAATCCTCCAGCACCGCGATCTCCTTGTCGTCCATGGCGATGCCGGCGCCGTCGCACAGGCTCACCACGTTGCGGAAGAAGCAGGAGGCGAGGATCAACGGATCTTCCGGGCCGTTCTGGCCGAAGCGGTGGCCGCCGAAGGTGATGCCGCGCAGGATGAAGTTGACGCTGGCGCGCGCGATCGGCGAGCCCTCCTCGATGCAGCGGTCGCGCACCGCCTTGGAGGTGCGGGTGAGGAAGTAGCCGTGCTCGTTGACCTCTCCGGCGGTGAGGCGGAAGACCCGCGAGTACTCGCCGCGGGTGAGATATGGCGTGTCGGTGAGCTGGTGGACCCGGTAGGCGAGCGCGTTGAGCTCCGGATCGCCCACCAGCTCCTCGGGCCGGCCGTCGACGGGAAGCTGGTGGCGGGCGGGATCGTAGACGTATCCCGGCTTGAGCGCCGAGATGGCGAAGCCGGGGTTCTCGCGCCCCTCCAGCAGGTCGCGGAAGGTGCCGGCGCCGGCCCAGCGCGTGGCGAGCACCTGCTCGCCGAAACGGCTGATCACCATCTGCGCCGCGCGCGCCATGGGCACGGCCGCGTCGGAGGACTCGACGACCGAGCGGACGAAGCCGAGGATCTCCTCGATCAGGCGGTTGCGGTCCGCGAGGGAGAGGAGGCGCGGGTGCGCCAGCACGCGGCCGGGCTCGGGACCCTGCTCCGGGCCGTGCTCTGGCGCCTCGCCCTCGGCCACGATGCCCACCCGCCAGGGATCGCCGTCGATCATCGACAGGTCCGCGCGCGTCGAGACCACCGCCGTCGTCATGTTGCGCAGGCTGTTGAAGCCCAGCCAGTTGGTGCTGGCGGTGAACTCGGGGAACTCGCGGAAGATGGGCGGCAGCTCGGTGGCCACCAGCTCGCCGCTCGTGCTCGCCCGTTCGTAGATCTTGTCGGCGATGTGATGGAGCAGCTCGGCCATCGCCGAGTTGCTGGGCCCGTACGCCGTCCGCGCTGCCTGGCCCGGCGTCGCCCCGATCGCCTCTTCCAGGAAGGTGTCCTGGTCGATCAGCAGGTCGCAGGCCGCCTTGTAGGCCACCGAGGCCGGGCCGACGGCCAGGATGGCGCTGCGGCGGTCGTGCTTGGAGAGGCGCAGGAGCACGGGCGTGAAGTCGGCGTCGCCCGAGAGCAGGATGAACTCGTCGAAGCGCGTGGCGTGGCCCAGGGTGTCCAGGATGTCCATCACCATGTGGATGTCGGCGCTGGTCTTGCCGCCGCTGGTCAGCGGCGGGCAGTCCACCACTTCGAAGGCAGAGCGGGTGAAGTAGGGCCGGAAGCGGCCGAACTGCGAGGGATTGAGATAGCAGCGGCGGAGGAGGATCTTGCGCTTGCGGTCGTCGCCGTCCTGGTTCGGTAGGCTGTCCTGCAGCCAGAGGAGCCAGCGCGTCGGGTCCGTGGCGAACTGCTCGGCCGCCACGGGATCCTCCCGCTGCAGCCCCAGGTAGATGTTGTCGAAGTCGACGAAGAGAGCCGATCGCACGCGCGTCGGGCTCGGGTTGGAATCCGGCATTCAAACCTCCAAGAGAATGAGCGATTGAGGCTGCGCGCCTGCTTCGGCACAGGCCGAAGCGGGCCAAAGATATCAGGCGCCCATCGAGCGTCAACCGGGGCCGCCTGGAACCAAATTCCTCCCTCCGCCTTCTAATTGAGATAGGAGCGCTCCGCAGTACCCCCCGAGCCTCGCGGGTGTCGAGGCGGGGAAACGACAGACGCCGTTTTCGTGGAGGGTAGGACGATGTTCGAGCACTCCCTGATCGACCTGGAAAACAAGCCGCGGCAGGGCCGCCGCTGGATCTCTCTGCCTCTCGCCATAGGCCTGCACGTGGTGGGCCTGACCGCGATCGCGTTCGGCAGCTACTGGAACGTCAGCGCGGTGCCGGAGCCCAGCGCCAACGTGGTCTTTCTGACCTTCGCGCCCCTGCCGGAGCTCGGCGGTGGCGGCGGACAGCGGCCGACGGTAAAACCGCCGGTGACGGAGGAGGTGAAGCCGCGGACGCCGGAGCAGCCCGTGCAGCCGACGGACGAGACGGTGCCCGACACGGTTCCGCCGCCCACGACGCCGACCGTGCCGATGGACAATGTCCTGCCGTCAACCAACACGGGCGACGACAACCCGTTTCCTGCCGACGGTCCGCCCTGTCCCGGCTGTCCTCCTGGCCCCGGCTGGGGGAAGAATCCGCCTGGACCCTCGAGTGGACCGACGGTCATCGAGCAGCCGGCCGAGAGCCAGCCGATCCGCATCACTGTCGGCATGACGCGGCCCGAGATCGTCCACCAGGTGCAGCCCCGCTACACCGAGCTCGCCCGGCGTTCGGGGACTCAGGGGACGGTGATCGTCGAGGCGATCATCGACGAGCAGGGCCGGGTCACCAACGTGCGGGTGCTGCGCGGCCTGCCGATGGGTCTCGACCAGGCGGCGGTGGACGCCATCCAGCAGTGGCGGTTCAAGCCGGCCACCCTGGCCAGCAAGCCGGTCAAGGTGTACTACACCCTGACGGTCAACTTCACGATCCAGCATTAACCCCCCACCGCGCGCGTCTGGTCGTCTCCTCAGGCCGCCGCCTCTCCCTCCCGGGGCGGCGGCCTTCGCCCGTGCCTCCAGCCAGTTACAGTGCCTGCCCCGGGATGCACCGAGGAACGGGGAGAGCCGCCTTCGGCAAGAGGCAGGGCGGAGGCGCCGGCCGCCAAAAAGCCTGCGAGCAGAGGTTTTCGCCGACGCGGCATGCTCCTTGCTCCCCCTGTAGGCGTCGCACCGAAAACGGTGGCGGTGACGCCCGATCCGCCTCCCAGCTAGCTTCGCAGTTACGCGACGGGGAGTCGTTCACGGTTCCTGCTCAGCCACGGAAACGGTTCAACGAGATTCAAGGAGAATTAAATCATGTCCGTCCACGTCCAGTACACGTTTGGAACCCCGAACCTGGTCACCGTAGAGATCCTTGTGGAGCCGAGCTTCAGCGTCGATCTGGAGCCCCAGTTCAAGCTCACCCCAGCTTTGCCCGCTCTACCCAAAGGCACGTATCACATGACTTGGGTCCTGGTGCCGGGTGAGGGAGTCACCAATCCGGAGTTCGATGAGGAGAACGGCATCGAGATCGACGAGACGACCAAGCCCCCTCTCGTCGGCGTGACCGATTCGCACCGGGGAAGCGATCCCAGGTTCTGGGAAGCCGAGATCGACAATCAGGTCCAGGGAGCCAATGCCTTTCATTACGATGCCAACGGCACCGCCGGTCTCGCCACGAACGGCACCTCGGCACGCGTCGCGTTCGTGCAGCAGGGGTTCAGCCTCGATCCCACGGTCGCGGTGACTCCCGATCCGCCTCCCAGCGGATAGGGCCTAGCGCACGAAGGGGGTGCGGGGGAAGCCCGGCTCGCCGCGCAGCGGATCGAAAAAGGGCAGGGCGAACCACGAAGCCTCGACGCCGCGGCTCGCCGCCTGCCGGGCGTGGAAGAGCGCCGAGCTGCGGTCGCCGAGGAGAACGTAGACGACCGCGGCCTCGTAGGCGAGCTGGGCGTTGTCAGGGGTGAGCCGGAGGGCCCGTTGAATCGCCTCGACGGCCTCCACCCTCTTCCCAAGGTGAGCGAGAGCCTGGGCCTTGACGCCGAGGAGCCGCCAGTTGCCCGGGGTCGCCAGGCGCTCGGCCGACGCCGCAATACCGGTATAGAGCCGCCTCGCTTCTTGCGGCCGTCCGTCGAGCGCCAGGCAGTCGGCGAGGTTGAGGCTGGCGAACGGATCGTCCGGCTGCTGCTGCAGCGCGATGCGGAGGTGCCGCTCGGCCTCTGCATAACGCCGCAGCAGGAGGAGCGCGACGCCGAGGTTGATGCGGGCCCTCGGGCTGGGATCGCCGTCGGCGGCCCGTTGCAGGAGCGCGAGGGCATGGTTCGGATCGCGCCACAGCTCGATCAGAGCGAGGGCCTGCAGGCCCTCCACGTTGCCCGGAGAACGCTTCAGGAGCTCGCCGAGATGGCGCCGGGCGTCCTCCAGCCGCCCGAGGCGATACTCGGCATTGGCGACCGTGAGCAGGTTGGACCAGGACGGCTGCACGCGCGCGGCCTCGCTCATCAGCCTGAGGGCCTCATCCGGCCTCCCTTGCCGCTCGGCGAGCTGACCTCGCCGCAGGAGACTGCCGGCGGGATCCACCCCCTGCATCCGCTTCAGGATGGGCTCGGCGTCGTCCAGGCGGCCGGCTTCGAGATAGAGGGAAAACAGGGCCGTAAGAGGCCGCGGATCTCCCGGCGCGAGGTCCATGCCCTGCTTCGCCACCGCCAGCCCCTTCTCCATGTAGCGCTTGTCCCCGGTATCGGTATAGCGCCGCGAAGCCACCCAGGTCTCGAGCATGTAGGCGTCGAGAAACTTCGGAGCCCGCTGTCTCAGCTCGTCGAGTTGAGAGAGGATACCCTCCAGGGCCGCCGGATCGCCGAGGTGGCGGCGAAGCTCCAGATAGGCGCGGTAGTCCTGCTCGGAGACCTGCAGCTCGAGCCGGTCGACGCGCAGGTCCCGATCGCCGTAGCCATGCCGCAGCGAGGCGGCGACGGCATCGGCGAAGAGCTGCGGGTTCGAGGTGGGGAGGCGCTGGCTGTCCGACCACAGCACCCGGCCGTCGCCGCCGCCGACCCGCCGCAGCTCCACCTGGCAAAGGTCTCCGTTGCAGTCCGCGCGGGAGCTGACGACCTCGCCCGCCGCCACGGCGCGAGCCACATCCGTCGGCGAGCCCTTCACCGGCGTCACCTGCGCCGAGTCCAAGGCAGCGAGGCCTTCGAGGGAGGCGATGGTGCGCAGCAGCGCGGTCTGGAGATTCGCGATCAGCTGAGCCTTGTCGTCGGCGGGCATGGAGCCGGCCACTTCGGGCTTGAGCACGGCCACGTAGAGCGTCGGCTCCGGCCGCCGCAGGACGAGAAACGCCGCCGCGCCGCCGGCCAGCAGCAGAACCGCCGCGGCGACCGCGACCCATCTCCGCCAGGCTCGTTTTCGTGGTATGGCTGCCGTGGTCGTGCTGGTGCCGCCGCTTTCCCAGAGTCCGGCGGCCGCCAGCTCCGCCAGGATGGCATCGGCGTCCGCGTAGCGTCCCTGCGGCTCCTTGACGAGACAGCGGGAGATGATCCTCTCCAGAGCCTCCGGCACATCCGGCCGCAGCTCGCGCAACGGCGGTGGATCCTCGTGGAGGATGGCGTGCACCATGCCGCGCTTCTCGCCGCCGAACGGCCGCTGGCCGGTGACCATCTGGTAGAGGACCACGCCGAGAGCCCACAGGTCGCCGGCGGAGCCGCTGTCGCCGCCGCGGAGCTGCTCCGGCGCCATGTAGGCCGCAGTGCCCACCACCACGCCGCGCTCGGTGACGGTGGGACCCTCCGCCCACTTGGCGAGACCGAAATCGAGGAGCTTCACCCGCCCGCCGCGGGTGAGCATCACGTTGTCCGGCTTGAGATCGCGATGCACGACGCCGGCGGCGTGCGCCGCCGCCAGGGCGGAGGCGAGCTGGCCGGCGACGGCGGCGGCTTCGGCGATGGGCAGCTGGTTCTCCGGCTCGCGGGCAAGCCGCGCGGCCAGGGTCTCGCCGTCGTAGAAAGCCATGGCGATGAAGCGCTGCCCTTCGCGCTCGCCGACCTCGTAGATGGTGCCGATGTTGGGATGGTCGAGCGCCGCCGCGGCGCGCGCTTCGCGGTGGAAGCGGGCCTCGTCTCGCGGGCTGCGCGCGGTGAGCGAGAGGAACTTCAGCGCCACCTCGCGGCCGAGCTCGAGATCGACGGCTTGGTAGACGACCCCCATGCCGCCGCGCCCGAGGAGGCGCACGATACGGAAGTGCGAGACCTGCTGGCCAAGGAGCGGATCGTCATCCCGACGGCGCGGCTGGTCGATGGACCCTTGGGATAGCCGCCGTTCGTCGAGGGTTACGTCAGCGAGAGACGGCAGAGGCAGAACCGCGCCGCAGCCCGCGCAGCGCGAATCGAACTCGGAATGGCTCTGTCCGCAGACGGGACAGAGGAGCGCCTCCATCAGGCGCCCTCCGCTGAGAGCTGCGGCGGCGCGGGCCGGGAGGGCCGGTGGCGCGCCAGCAGCTTCTGCAGATAGCTGCGGTGGATGCCCGACTCCCGCGCCGCCCGCGAGACGTTGCCGTCGCACCGCCGCATCAGCTCGTCGACGAAGCGCCGCTCCACCTCGGCGACGCTCGCCTCGCGGGCCTCGTTCAAGGCCTCGCCGGTGAGCTCGCGGAAGGTGATGGGGGCGGGGCAGGAGCCGCCGTCCGCGGCCCCGGCCACCTCCGCCGGCAGCAGATCGAGATCCAGCTCCGATTCCCGGGCGAGCAGGCAGGCCCGCTCGACGGCGTGCGCCAGCTCGCGCACGTTGCCCGGATAGTCGTAGGCGTAGAGCGCCCGCTCGGCTCTCGCCGTCCAGCGCGGCCTCTCGCCCGGCCGCCGCCAGTGCCGGCGCAGGAAGTGATCGGCGAGCAGCGGCACGTCGCCCCGGCGCTCGCGCAGCGGCGGCAGCGCGAGGTCCAGCACCTTGAGACGGAAGTACAGGTCCTCGCGGAACCGTCCCTCGCGGATCAGCGCGCGCAGATCGCGGTGCGTGGCGGCGACGATCCGCACGTCCACCCTCTCCGTGCGGTCCGAGCCGAGGCGCTGGATCTCGCCGAACTGCAGGAAGCGCAGCAGCTTGGCCTGCGCTTCGGGCGGAATCTCGCCGGCCTCGTCGAGGAAGAGCGTGCCGGTGTGGGCCGTGGCGAGGCGGCCCGGGCGCTCCCGTTTCGCGTCGGTGAACGCGCCGGCCACGTGGCCGAAGAGCTCGGACTCGAGCAGCGTCCCCGGCAGGGCGGAGCAATGGACGGTGACGAACGGCTTGCCGCGCCGCCCACTGTTGACGTGCAGCGCGCGGGCGATGAGCTCCTTGCCGGTGCCCGTCTCGCCGTAGACCAGGACCGGAGCGTCCGTGTCCGCCACCTGGGCGACGACGCGGAGGACCTCGATCATCCGCGCATCGCGGGTGACGATGCCGGCGAAGTCGTGCTGCGAGAAGAGGTCGCGCTCCAGGCTGCGGTTGCGCCGGCGCAGGGCTTCGCGCTCGCTGGCGCGCAGCAGGAAGAGGCCCGCCACCTCGGCGAACTCGGCGAGGAAGGCGCGGCTCTCCTCGCCGAAGCTGTCGACGCTCTCGCGGTTCTCCAGGTAGACGACGCCGTAGATCTCGCCGCCGTGGCGCAGCGGCGCCACCAGCGCGCAGCAGCGGCCGATGGCGAGGGCCGACTCGCCGGAGCCGAAGCGGGAGTCCTCGATCAGGTTGGGCAGGTAGATCACCTCGCCCGTCTCGATGGCCTCGCGCACCAGCGCGCGGCTGAACCGGCGCTCCACCGCCGACAGCCGGCTGCGGTCGTAGCCGACGTCGAACTTCTGCCGGAAGGAACCCTCCTCGCGCACCACCACGAAGCCTGTCTCCGCACCGCACCTCTCGATGATGCGGCGCAGCAGGACCTCGGGCGTCCGCTCGCCGTCGTCCTCGGCGAGCAGGAGCTTGGAGATCTGGAACAGCTCCTCGTAGAGGTTCATCCTGACCTGCCTCCAGCCAGTGGCACTGACTCTGGATTGAGGCAGATCTTAAGGCAATGCGAGAGAAAAGTCTTCGGCGATCTCCGCCACGACGAGCGTCAGGTCGTCGTCGAAGGCCGCGCCTCCCCGCCAGGCGGTGACTTCCTTCAGCAGGTCGTCGGCGATGGCTTCGGCGGAGAGAGAGGAGCGGCGGGCGAGAAAGCCCTGCAGCCTTTCATCGCCGAACGCCTCGCCGCTGGGGCCGAGGGCCTCCGGAATGCCGTCGGTCAACAGCAGCAGGCGGTCTCCCGGCTGCAGATCGACGGAGACTTCCTCGTAGGCGGCGCGCCGCAGGCGGCCGAGGACCGTGCCGCCGAGGGGGGGCTCTTCGACCCGTCCTGCTCGGCGACAGAGGAGCGGCCGTGGATGGCCGGCGCTCGCCGCCGTCAGCCGGCCCGCCTCCAGGTCGAGGAAGAGGTAGAGCGCGGTGATGAACTGATTGCGCAGCTTGCCGTGGAAGATCTGGTTGATCCCGGAGAGCACCTGTGCCGGGCTCCCGGCGTGGACCGCCTGCGCCGCCACCGCCACCTTGAGCATCGAGGCCACCAGCGCCGCGGGCACGCCGTGGCCGGAGACGTCCGCGATGAGGATTCCCACCCGCCGGCCCTCGCCGGGAAGGAAGTCGTAGAAATCCCCCGCCACCTCGGACGCCGGCACGTAGCGCGCGGCGATTCTGAGGCCCTCGATGCCTGGTACTTCGCCGGGGAGGATGGAGGATTGGATCCGTCGCGCCGTCTCCAGCTCCTGCTGGATCGCGGCCAGACGCTCCTGAGCGCCGAAGACGCGCCGGGCCGCGATGGCGCCGAGGCCGCCGACGAAGATGAGGAACCCCAGCGGCTCGACGTTCATTCGCCACGGGGTGAGCCCCATACCACGCAGGTTCTCGTAGAGCGCGAAGAGGCCGAAGATAAGGAAGCTCGCCCGCAGCAGGCGCAGCTCCGAGCTCCTCTCCCGGCCGGGAGCGAAGAGATTGGCGAGCGTCACCACCAGCGCCGCGATTACCAGGATCCGGTAAGGACCGAGCAGCACGCCCGGAGACGGAGTGGCGATCTCAAGGGGGATCGCTATGCACGCCAGAACGATCAGGAGCTGGCCCAGCCTGTACATGGACGATCGCCATCCTCGTCCGATGACGCGCGCGAAGAAGAGAAAGGCCGGCACGGGAATCAGATAGGTCAGGACGTCGATCAGCTTCTGCCATGCGGGCTGAGGGAGCGAGAAGAGGATCTCCGTCGTGTCGACATCACAGAGCAGGCGGACCGCGTAGAGGGTGCAGAGGATGGAGAAGTAGAGGACCGTGGAATCGCCGGTCCGCCGCCGCGCCACCGCCACCGCGCCCGCCGCGAGCCCGAACCCGAGCAGCACGAAGCCGATGCCCAGAGCCGGCAGATCCTCACGCAAGGCCGCCACCGCCGCGGGCGACAACGTCTGAGCCTGGACCGGCGTCGCTAGGACGAAGAGAGCCGGCGCGAGGAATCGGAAGGGCCGCATGGGGATGGAGGTCTTCTATATCACGCTCCTTCCAGCCGATGAGTTGTCTTCTTGGCGTGATCCAATACGTGGCGGCGCGGGTACCGAGAGCCCACGGCCCGTGGTATCCTAGCGAGGCTCCAGGCTCGCCCATGTCACACTCCGTGGCCTGTCCGGCTTGAGGCAGCTTCCTTGACAGCCTCTCCTCGCCGCGCTCCGTCGCGCGACGGCGGCGCTCCTTGGCTGAGCCGCTACGCTCCATCGTGCGGCGATAGCGCTCCGAGCTCAGGATCCGCGCTCCTTGGCTCAGCGCCTGCGCTTGGTGGCTCAGCGGCAGCGCTCCCAGCGCAGCGATAGCGCTCCAAGCCCAGCGCCTGCGCTCCATGGCTGAGCGGTAGCGCTCGGTGCCTCAGCCGCAGCGCTCCCAGAGCAGTGGCTGCGCTCCATGCCTCAACACCCGCGCTCGTTGGCTCAGCCGCGGCACTCCCAACTCTGCCGCGGTGCTGCTAGAATCTCCGTGGAAACATTGTTTTAGCGTGTTTCAGGCTGTTTGGCGGGATTTTTCCGTGTTCGGGGAGCTTTCAGGGAGATTCCGATGCCGGTCTCTAAGGGAAAGTCGCTGGCGGATAGAAAACGACGTTGGGGCTTGTTGGTCGACAACCGAAAGAGAATCCTGGCGGAATTGCCTCATCTGGCGGGAGATCTCGAGGATCTGGAGACGGTAGAGAAGGAAGTCGCGGCGCTTCTCGCGAGACAGGCGCAGTACATCTCAAAAACCCGGGAGATCACGAAAAAGCTCCGCTCCTTGGCGAAAAAAGGAGACAACCTGCGCGGACGGGTCGGCGCCGGCATCCGCTGGAAGTACGGCTTCACCGCCGACGCGCTCGTCGGATTCGGTTTCACCCCGCACCGCAGCAAGCGCCGCGGAGAGGAAGAGCCGGGCGAGGTCGCCGACCTCCCCGGCGAAGAGGAACCGGCCGCCTCCGAAGGCGATTCCCAAACGCCGCCAGCGAGCTCCGGGGAACCCTCCGTGCGGCGAAAATCGGCATCTTCGCGTCGCCGAAATTGATCTGGCAGAGAGGAGGTCATGATGGCTAAGAAGTGGCGCGATCTTTATGCCAGGATTCCACCCGAACGCCGTGCGTGTATTGAGGCGGATGTCGCCCAGGACCTCGCCGAAATGGCGTTGGCGGAGGGGCGCGTCAAGCTGCCGCTCGTCGAGTGCGCCCACGAAGCCCGGGCAGGCGAAGAAATGACTCCAGAGCAGGTTGCTAACGCCTTGCTTGCCGAAGAGGCGGCATCGCACCGCGAATGATTTCTAGATTGAGCTTGATCGATGTTCCATAAACAGGCTCAAGGCTCTGGGACGTGAATCGTACGGACCAGCATTCCTTGGATGCGATGAATCGGTTTACGAGGCGACTCGGTGGTAATCAGCTCAACAGCCTCGACCGAAAAGGCCGCAGCCACATGGAGAGCGTCCAGCGCGGAGAGACCGACCTCGCTCGCAATCCGTAGCGCATGGTCGAAGAGGTCGTGCCTGATTGGAGCCCACCTCTCAACGGTCCGAAAAAACTGCTGACTCCACCCCGGCGCTCTGCGATCTCCCGTTCGAGATCCTCCCAGTCCAGCAGAGGCTCTCCTGAGGCTACGATCTGCTGGCGCAGCTCCCAGAGCCGACGACCTAAAGGAGTCTTCGGCTGAAAATCCGGCCCCAGAGCTTCAAGGTCGGCTGTCGTCTGCTGCTTTGCGTAACGAGTCATGATCAAGAAGTCTAGCACCTGAAGTAGCTCTACCCCTACCTTCCGCCCGCCCCCGCCGCGTCCTTCGGTTTCCGCAGATCCGCCCGCAGGAAGTCGAGCTCGGCGGCGGGGATGGTCTCGAAGGCGCCGAGCTTCTCCTTGAGCTTCGCCGAGAAGGTGGCGGCGTTGCCGGCCAGCACGATCACCATGTCGTCCGGATGGATGCGCTCCTTGGCGAAGCGCTGGATGTCGGCCGGTCCGATCTTGGCGATGTTGTCGTTGTAGTTTTCGAGGAACTCCCGGCCGTAGCCGTACCTCATGGCCTCCAGCACCTTGGTGGCGATACCGTCCGCGGTCTCGATCTCCAGCGGGAAGGCGCCGGTGATGTAGGTCTTGGCGGCGGCGAGCTCCGCCTCCGGCACGGGGTCCTTCTGCAGGCCGCGCAGCACCTCCAGCGCCAGCTCGAGGGCCTCGACGGTGGTCTCGGTCTTGGTGAAGGTCGAGGCCACGAACGAGCCCGGCTGGGTGGTTTCGATGAAGTGGCTCCGGGCGCCGTAGGAGAGGCCCCGCTTCTGGCGGATCTCCAGGTACAGGCGGGCGCTGGCGCTGCCGCCGGTGACGGAGTTGTACACCTCGGCCGCATAGAGGTCCGGATCGCGGAAGGCGATGCCCACTTGGCCGAGACGGATCTCGGTCTGCACGGCGTCGGGCTTGTCGATGACGATGATCCGATGGCCTTGCGGCCGGCTCGCCTGGACGGCGGGGATCTCGGCCGCCTCGCCCTTGGCCCAGCCGCCGAAGGCGCGCTCGGCGCGCGCGAAGGCGTCCGCCGGCTTGACGTCGCCCACCACCGCGAGGATGGCGTCGTTGGGCACCCAGCGCCGTTTGTGGTACGCGGCGAGGTCGTCGCGCGTCAGGCTCTTGAGCGACTCGGGGGTGCCGTCGCCGGGCCGCCCGTAGGGATGGTCGCCGAAGACCGTCCGCGTCAGAGCGGTCTCGGCGAGATAGCCGGCGTTCTGCAGTCGGATCTGCAGCTCGCTCAGGGTCTCCTGCCGCCAGCGGTCGAGCTCGTCCTGCGGAAAGGTGGGATGGAGGACGATGTCCGACAGCAGGTCGAAGCCGAGGTCGAGCTGGTCGGAGGTGACGCCGGCGTCGGCGTAGCCGGCCTCGATGCCGGCGTTGGCGCCGAGGTTGCCGCCCACGGCGTCGATGGTCTCGGCGATCTGCTGCGCCGAGCGGGTCGCGGTGCCCTTGGTGAGCAGGGCGGCCGTGGCGTCGGCGAGCCCCGCCTTGTCCGCCGGCTCGAAGGTCTTGCCCGCCTTGAGCTCCAGGCGCAGCGAGACCAGCGGCTGCTCGTGCTGCTCGATGACCACGACGCGCAAGCCGTTGGCGAGGGTTTTCTGCTCGAAGGACGGGAAGCGGACGTCCTTGGCCGCGGCCGGCGGCGGTCCGGCGTCCTTGGGTTTCGCCGCCGGAGCGGCCGTCTGGGCGTGCGCCGCCGCGGCGAAGACGAAGAGGAGGGCTGCGATCAGGCCGGGAAAGGATCTGGACGTTCTCATGGCTTCACCTCGCCCGCGCCCTTCGCCGCCGGGCGCATGGCCTCGGGGAGCATGTAGACCACGGTGCGGTTCTCGGGATTGAAGTAGGTCTTGGCCACCCGCTGCACGTCGGCGGCGGTGACCTTCTGGTACTCGGCGAGCTCGCGGTTGACCAGCGCCAGGTCGCCGAGGATGACGGCGGCGTTGCCGATGGCGTCCGCCTTGTCCTGCACCGTCTGGCGGCCGAAGACGAGGCCGGAGATGAGCTGGTTCTTGGACTTGGCGAGCTCGTCGGCGGAGACCGCCTCGTTCTGCAGCCGCACCACCTCGGCGAGCAGCTCCTTCTCGCCGTCCTCGGGCTTCTGGCCCGCCTGCAGGATGGTGAAGAAGAAGAACACGCCGGGATCTTCCAGCAGCACGGTCTGGCCGCCGGCGGCGACGGCCATCTGCTTCTCATAGATCATGCGGCGGTAGAGCCGCGAGCTCTCGCCCGAGGAGAGGATGTTGCTCGCCACCTCCAGGGCATAGAGGTCCGGCGCGCCCGCCTCGGGCACGTGGTAGGTGAGCACCACGGCGGGCAGCGGCGTATTGGAGTGGTAGTCGGTGGCGCGGCGCTCCGCCGTCTGCGCGGGCTCCTGCGGAATGTCGCGCGAGATAGGCTTGCTGCCCTTGGGGATGGAGCCGAAGTACTTCTCGGCCCATTGCGTCACCTGGCCGGGATCGAAGTCGCCGGCCACCACCAGGGTGGCGTTGTCGGGCACGTAGTAGGTGCTGTGGAAGGCGCGCACGTCTTCGAGTGTCGCGGCGTCGAGATCCGCCATGCTGCCGATCGGCAGGATGTGGTAGGGGTGGACCTTGTAGGTGTTCTCCAGCACCACCTCGAAGAGGCGGCCGAAGGGAGGGTTGTCGATGCGCAGCCGGCGTTCTTCCTTCACCACGTCGCGCTCGGACTTGAAGTTCTCCTCCGAGACGTCGAGCGAGCGCATGCGGTCGGCCTCCATCCACAGGACGCGCTCGAGGTAGTTGCTGGGGAAGATCTGGTAGTAGAGGGTGCGGTCGAAGTCGGTGGTGGCGTTGTAGCGGCCGCCGATCGAGGAGATGTAGTTCTTGTGCTCCTCGGGGCCGAGATTCGCCGAGCCCTTGAACATGATGTGCTCGAAGAGATGGGCAAAGCCGCTGCGCCCCTTGCGCTCGTCCTTGGAGCCGACGTGGTACCAGACCTCGACGGACGCCACAGGCACGGAGTGGTCCTCGTACATCAGCACCTGGAGCCCGTTGGCCAGCTTGTGCGACTGGACCTCCAGCTTCGGCGGCGTCACCTTGAGGGCCTCCACCGCCAGCGCCGGGGCCGTCAGCGCCAGGAGCGCCGCGCCGGCGAGAGGCGCGATCTTGGATTTCAGCATGCGGATCTCCTTCGGATCTTGATAGCGTACCTACCCATGAACAGATGTCACCGGGTCGCGATTCCGTTTCTCGTCCTTGCGTTATCGCCGGCGCTGCTCACGGCGCAACCGGCTTCCCAGTCTATCCCCGCTCCGGCGGACGTGGCGGCACCGCCGGCGGACGCGCAGGTGACGGCGAGCGGCCTCGCCTCCAAGGTCCTCACGCCGGGCACGGGCGCGGACCATCCGGTGCCGTCCGACCTGGTCAAGGTGCACTATACGGGCTGGACGGCGGACGGCAAGATGTTCGACTCCTCGGTGGCGCGCGGCCGGCCGACGGTGCTGCCGCTCGATCGGGTGATCGCCGGCTGGACCGAGGGGCTGCAGCTCATGGTGGCGGGCGAGAAGCGGCGCTTCTGGATCCCCGCCAAGCTGGCCTACGAGGGCAAGCCCGACCGTCCGCAGGGCATGCTCGTCTTCGACGTCGAGCTGCTGGAGATCCTGCGCGTGCCGCCGGTGCCGCCGGACGTGTCGGCGCCGCCGAAGGACGCCCAGCGCTCCGAGTCCGGCCTCGCCTGGAAGGTGCTGAAGCCGGGCACCGGCACGCGCCATCCCTCGGCCCTCGGCGCGGTGCGGGTCCACTACACGGGCTGGACCACGGACGGCAAGATGTTCGACTCCTCGCTCGCCAAGGGAGCGCCGGCCACCTTCGAGCTGGGCAAGGTCATCCCCGGCTGGACGGAGGGAATACCGTTGATGACGGAAGGGGAGTCCCGCCGCTTCTGGATCCCCAAGAAGCTCGCCTACCGCGGCGAGCCCGGCAAGCCCGAAGGCATGCTGGTGTTCGACGTCGAGCTGCTGGAGATCGTGCGGGAGTAGGGAGACTATCTGGAGATCGGCAAGCGCCGGATCCGGATCCTGGCGAACTCGAAGACCACGACCGAACCTCGAGCCAGATCGGCTTCGATGGCTGGAAGGTTGCGCAGAAGAAGAGCCGCCTGATCTTGCGGCCGCCTTTCTGTGCCACGGCGAAACAAGATGAACGAGGGATCGGCCTCTCGGAGGGTAGCGAGGAGAGCTCCGAAATCAGTATCCGCCGAGATAACAATACGGCCCTCGGATCGGGCGCGATCGACGATTTCCGAATCGTCCGCTCTCTGGAGTCCGTACTGGCGGACGTGGACCGCGTCATGTCCCTGCTGGCAGAGGTGCTCTGCCACGGACTGAGAAAGAGCGTTGTCGATCAGGAACTTCACGAGGCTGCGAGGAGCGGGATCTCGCGTTCGCGAACAGCCTCGGCGGCGAAAAGGAGGGCTTCACGGATGTCCTCCGGCTCCAGATCGGGGAAGCTGTCGAGGATCTCCTCTTCACTCATGCGGTTCGCCACCATGTCCACGACAGAAGCCACGGGAATGCGAAGACCTCGAATGCAGGGAACGCCGCCCATCTGGTTCGGATCGACCGTGATACGCGTAAATGGCATGGCTGGGTCCCCTTCGACATGACGCGATGTCTTCCCCAATTCTATACGACTCATCTGCCTATAATCCTCCGGCGATGCGCAAGGCCCCGCCGCCACCCGATCCCGAGAACGGCCTCTGGCAGGGGCGCTCCGTCGCCCGGCGGTTCGTCTCGCCGGACGGCATGACGATGCTCGTCGGGCGCACGGCGGAGGACAACGACGTGCTCAGTCTGAAGCTCGGGAGCCCGCGCGACTTCTGGCTCCACGTCGCGGCCGATTCGGGCTCGCACGTGGTGGTGCGCAACCCCGAGGGGCTGGAGCGCATGCCGCGCGAGACGGAGCAGTTCGCGGCATCGCTCGCCGCTGGCTACAGCAAGGCGCGGAAGGGCGGGCGCGTGGCCGTCCACGTCTGCCGCTGCGAGGACGTCAGCAAGCCGCGGGGATCTCCGCCAGGCGAGGTGCGCATCGAGCGGTTCAAGAGCGTACAGGTGGCGCCGTGGCGGCCGGAGTAAAGCAGAATGCTGGAGAGCCGTAGCCGGCGGGCCTGTACTCGCGAGTCGACCGGCCGTCGATCCACCTGACCCGCAAACGAGTGGAAGAAGTCTTCGGCTACATGAAGACTTGGCCTGCTGCGCGAGGCGAGGCACAAGGAGTGGACCGGGCCGGGTGATGGTGTCTACGCCGCGGCAGCCCTATAGCCTGATACGAATGCGCAACCTGAAACAGATGGCATGAAGAGAACGCGGACAGAAGGCCCGGAGAGACGGCGGCCGGAAAAGGCAGTGAACTCCCTCTCGAGCCAAGTCTCCAATGACTGCCGCTCCCACTTCTTGAGAACCTCTGAACCTCCTGTTGGAGTACCCAACCGCAGTAAAAGCCCGTTTTTTAAGCAGCCTGCTACCAGAACCAGACAAGATTGTCTCTATAGAGAAGAAAAAAACTGATAACCATATCGATTGATATGATCACCAGAGCTAGGCTTACCGCCAATAAGAGCCGCTCAAGAATACTATCAAAAGAATAGAGGTAACAACGAGTGCGTGGCAGGAGAGGCATGACGAGCCCAATAAATCCGATGAGGATAAGTATATTCACGCCAATGGTGGCAATACCCCAACACCACCTCAGAATCGGATCTGCTTCCCTCGAATAGCCGGCATAGAGCTGCGCAAGTACTGACAGGACCTCATCAAAAGGCGAGAGTTTCAACCATACTAAGATAGCAACTGATGCAAGGCACCACAGATGCCGAAAAGTGTGAGGCGTGAGTCTTCGGCAGCGGCTGCACCGCCGCATTGGGAAGGGAAAGGCAATCCCGCAGTGTCGGCAGGATTCTAGTTTATTCGTGTCAAAAAGCATCGAATGGGTTTCCCAAGTAGACCGCAAAGAACAGGCTTACAAGTAGCAACACCAAGATCGTTTGTACGCCCGAGACAACGCGTACCCACCCATCTGCATCCATTTCAAAATCTCTCTTCTGAGTTCGCAATATCCATGCCCTTGCATTGATCCCCTTTATGGGAAGTGTCAGGCTAGCCAAGGTACTGAAGAGAACAGATGATGCAATTGCCCGCGGAATATTGAAGCGGTAACGCAGTCGCTGCCTTCGGGTGAGTGTTCTCGCCTGATTCTTCGTAGGCCGAGTGATTACTAGATAGATTCCCTCTCGACCTTTCCCGAATAGGGAGAAGAGGTAGATAAGAGAGCATATAACCCACACAGACAGAGCTATAAAAAGTAAGCGCCCACTGTTTGCGCCATAACCGCAAGTACTGTCGAACAGGATGGTTTCCCAAATCGGCGGTGAGCTTGCTCTTCTGATCGCTGCAGTGAGCGCCCGTTCTGCGCGCCGATATCCATTTCTGTGGAGCTGTTGCCGAAGGGATATTAAGGCGTAAACAGGTCCCGTAATTTTGTCCAAGTGTTGTGCTGTCGCGAGGCTGTCCAGAGTAACGTGAGAAAGATCAGTGGATACCCAGTAAACGCCTTCCATATCGGCGAAGGCGAATGAAGCGTTAGTAAGGTCCGAATTCTCGAACCTGGAACCAGAAAGATTTGCTCTGCTGAAATCTGCGCTGGCTAGGTTCGTGCCCTTGAATGTGCAGTCTTTCAGTAAAGTATCGCTGAAAATTGCACCCTCGGCTGCAGCTAAATTTAAGGTAGCCTTAATGAGTGTAGAGCCAGAGAAATTAGTAAAGCGGAGCTGAGCTTTGTTGAAGTTACTGTACTCAAAATCAATATCTTCGAGGCGACGCTCATTTAGATCAGTGCTAGAGAGATCTAGATCTGTCGCTTTCATACGATGCTCACTCCGATCCGCGTTCTGTCTCCGGGAAATGATTTTCAGGAAATCCGTTTTTCTAAGAATCTGTGGAGCCGGTGATGAGTATCTAGTCTTAAATCGCATCGTATGATAAACGGCAGCGTTTAGCAGGAGAGTGAGGCCTGCAGCTATCGCCAGGAACAGCCGCGACCACCATTGCCACTTCCGTGATAGAGGTCTCAACATGTGGACGCGCGGGATCGCGGTTTCCTTATCTGGAGTATGTGACATCTATTCGGGCTTGCAGCAGCAGAGTCCAATTGTCGAAGCCTCGCCAGGAGAAAGATCGCCCGTGGTCTGAAGTAAACCTACCAAACCTACTCCGAGTACCTATCCTTCCTGACATCGAGTGTGGAGTCGGAAGCTCAGTGGGCTCATCTGTCTCCTTTCCGTGGAACAGGAGCAGGTCGGCGTCCTCTCCTGACGCATCCGCAAGTAGCCGTGCGATGTACGCCCTCGCTTTTGCAGGCGGAAGCGTAAAGCGATGGGATCAGCCGCTCGTGAGAAGTAAAGATATCCGCAGGCTTCACCCTCATGTCGACGATCTCCCTGATCCTGATTTCTGGAGGTGCTACTTAAGGATAGCACAAGGGCGCATCGGCAGGCGGTGTAAGGTAGAGTCATCGCTGCCAGGCTCGCCGCAGATACCCATGAAGCGTATCTGGCGGGACGGCGCAGAGAGGGACCTCACAGGAGGAGCTTGGTCGTCGTCTTGGACTTGATCCTGGAATTGTGGGGCCTTGGCACGTAGGCCCGCTGCTACGACCGCTTCCAGCAGTTTCCGATCCGCCCCTACAAAGATTGGAGGATCACCGATGCCCCGCTGCGCGCCACCTGGCCCGGCGGATCCACGTTCAGCGCCTTGAGCACGCCGTCCTCGACGACGGCGGCATAGCGCTGCGAGCGGATCCCCATGCCGTAAGGACGCGAGTCCAGCTCCAGACCCATGGCGCGCGCGAAATCGCCGTTGCCGTCGGCCAGCGGCACGATCTTGTCGTTCACGCCCATGTGCTTGAACCAGGCGTCCATCACCTCGATGTCGTTCACCGCCGTGCACGCCACCTCGTCGGCCCCTCGGGACTTGAGGTGATCGGCGAGCTCGATGAAGCCCGGCAGGTGGTGATCGGAGCACACGGAGGTGAAGGCGCCCGGCACGGCGAAGAGCACCACCTTCCTGCCCTTGAAAAAGTCGTCCGTCCACAGGCTCTGGTGCTTGCCGTCGCGGATCGTCTGTAGCTTGACGTTGGGGATTCTCTCCCCGACTTGGATCGCCATCGAAGGTTCCTCTCTTACGTTTCTGTCACCGGGTCCGCTTCCCGATACATCTGCTCCCGGGCCGAGCCGCGCGGGAAGAGCACGGCGACGACGAGGCCGATCACCGAGAGCACCGCCAGGGCGACGAAGACGGCCTGGAGCCCGTGGAGCAGCGCCGCGGTCAGATGGTCGAGCGTGGCGGGTGCGACGCTGGCGCGGAGGGCGGGATCGAGAACGGCGTTGGCGTCGGCGCCGGGACCGGCGACGGCCTGCAGCCGGGCGTTGAGCAGGGCGCCCAGCGCCGCCACGGCGAGCGCGCCGCCGATGTTGCGGAAGAATTGCACCGAGCTGGTGGCGACGCCTCGCCGCTGCCAGGGCACGGCGCTCTGCACTCCCAGCAGATACGGCATCGACACGAAGCCGAGGCCGAGACCGATGATCAGCATCGCCGCCATGATCTCCAGGCGGCTGGTGGCGGCCGCGGCGCGGACGAGCAGCAGCGAGCCGGCGACGCCCAGGATCGCGCCGCCGGTGGACATCGCGCGGTAGCCGACCTTCAGCAGCATGCGGCCGGCCAGCGTCGAAGCGATCGGCCAGCCGATGAGGATCGGGGCGAGGATGGTGCCAGCGTCCACCGCGGTGCCGCCGAGCACCCCCTGGCCGAACATCGGCACGTAGGCGGTGATGGAGAAGAGGAGCGCGCCGAGCAGGACGTTGCCGGCGCTCGCCACGGCGATCAGGCGGTTGCGGAAGAGGTCGAGCGGCAGCATCGGCTCCGGAGCCCGGCGCTCCTGCCAGAAGAAGACGGCGAGCCCCGCCGCCGAGCCGGCCAGCAGCGCCAGCGTGCGGGGATCGCTCCAGCCCCAGCTCTCCGGCCCTTCGATGAGGGCGAGCAGGAGGAGGGTGACCGCCGCCGTCAGGCTCACCGTGCCCAGGACGTCCAACCGGTGCTCCGTCCTCGCCTTCTCCTCGCGCAGCCAGCGCTGGAGCATCCACGCCGAGAGGAGGCCGAAGGGGACGTTGAGGTAGAAGATCCAGCGCCAGGAGAGCGCGTCCGTGATGACTCCGCCCAGCAGTGGGCCGATGAGGCTCGCCAGCGCCCAGACGCCCGAGAAGGCTCCCTGGACGCGCCCGCGCTCCTCCAGCTTGTAGATGTCCCCGATGACGGTGATGGCCACCGGCATCACGCCGCCCGCGCCGAGTCCCTGGATGGCGCGGAAGATCACCAACTGCACGAACGAGCGCGAGAGCCCGGAGAGCGCCGAGCCGACGAGGAAGAACGCCACCGCCACCTGGTAGGTGCGCTTGCGGCCGTAGAGGTCGGCGAGCTTGCCGAAGAGCGGCACCGTGGTGGTGGAGGTCAGCAGGTAGATGGAGAAGACCCAACTGTAGCGGGAGACCCCGCCGAGCTCGCCCACCGCCGTCGGCACGGCCGTGGCCACGGCCGTCGCTTCCAGCGCGGCGAGGAACATGCCCAGCAGGATGCCGGCGGTGACCAGTCTGCGTTCGCGTCCTGGCTGCAAATCGATCCCTACGGTTTCTTGCTCATCTGCAGGATCACGGCCTTGGTGAGCGGCAGACCCTCGACCGGCCCGGCGGCGGTCCACACTTCGGCGCCGTCCTTCGTCTCCCTCTGCATCCAGGCGGCACGGGCGAGGGTGACCTCCAGCGTGAGCTTGCCGTCGGCGGGAGCCGGCCGGCCGGTCTCGGTGCTCCAGAAGTTGAAGAGGCGGATCTCGCGCGCGGCTCCGGGCTCGACCGGTTTCAGGTAGAGGCGGCCCTTGTAGGCGGGGAGCTCCCGGCCGTTGAGCTTCACGGCCAGCTCCAGCGCCGAGGCGGGACGGTCGCCGGAATTCTTGACGGTGACGCTGAGGTGGCAGAGCGTGTCCGGCCCCGGCGACGCGGGCTCGACGCGGACCGACTCCAGGATGAGAGAGGGCGCTTTCTCCTGCGCGGGCAGCGGGCCCGCCAGGGCGAGGATGGCGAGCAGCAGGAGGACGCAACGCTGGCGGAACGGGCTCATCGCTTCATCATCTCCGGCGGGAGATGTTACCCTGTTCCGCCGTGCGAGTCCCGCGAGCCTGCGCCGTCCTGCTCTTCCTGCTCGTGCCCAGCCTGTCGGCCGAGGGCATCAAGTTCCGCGAGGTGTCGAAGGCCTGGCACGTCGATTTCCGCCATCACACCGGCGGCGCGGGCACGCGCTACATGGTGGAGACCATGGTGGGCGGCGCCGTGATGTTCGATTTCGACGGCGACGGCGACGAGGACCTCTTCTTCGTCGACGGCGGCAGCCTCCCTGGATACAAGGGCGAGCCGGCCCGCTCGCGCCTGTTCCGCAACGACGGTCCGGGAAGCTTCACCGACTGGACGGAGAAGTCCGGCATCCGCATCGCGGGCTACGGCGTCGGCGGCTCGGCCGGCGACGTGGACAACGACGGCGATCTCGACCTCTTCGTCTCCGGGCTCGACGACGACCACCTCTTCCGCAACAACGGCGACGGCACCTTCACCGACGTCACCGCCCAGGCCGGAGTGAGCGATCCGCTGTGGAGCTCCTCGTCCGCTTTCGCCGACGCCGACAATGACGGGGACCTCGATCTCTACGTGGTCAACTACGTCGATTTCTCGGTGAAGAACCACAAGCTGTGCGGCGACCTGCAGCGCAAGCTGATCGGCTATTGCCATCCGGACGAGTACAATCCGCTGCCCGACCACTACTACCGCAACCGCGGCGACGGCACCTTCGAGAACGCCACGCAGGCCGCCGGCTTCGGCGGCGCCGTGGGGCCCGGCCTCGGGGTGGTCTTCGGCGACATCGACAACGACGGCTGGCAGGACGTCTACGTCGCCAACGACAACAAGCCCAACTTCCTCTTCCGCAACAAGGGGGACGGCACCTTCGAGGACATCTCGCTGCTCTCCGGCACCGCCTTCGGCGAGAACGGCAACCCGGAGGCCGGCATGGGCGTGGACATGGGGGACTACGACGGCGACGGCCTGCTCGACATCCTGGTCACCAACTTCGAGCTGGAGACCTACGGCCTCTACCGCAACCTGGGGAGCGGCGCCTTCGTCGACAGCCGCTCGCCGGCCGGCCTGGCCGAGCCGACGCTGCTCTACCTCGGCTTCGGCGCGGCCTTCGCCGATTTCGACCAGGACGGCGATCTGGACCTCGTCTTCGCCAACGGGCACATCAACGACAACACCGCCGAGTTCCGCCCCGGCAGCCTCTACCGCCAGCGCAACCAGGTGTTCGACAACCAGGGGAACGGCAAATTCCGCGAGGACAAGGCGACCGGTATGGACGTCGTGCGGGCCAGCCGCGGCCTCGCCCGCGGCGATCTCGACGGCGACGGCGATCTCGACGTGGTCATCGTCGACATGAACGAGCCGTGCGAGGTCTACGAGAACACCGGCGCGTCGGGCAACTGGCTGCAGGTGGACTTCGCGGCGCCGTCCGGCAACCGCTTCGGCATCGGCGCCCGTCTCGAGCTGGAAGCCGGCGGCAAGCGCCAGATCCGCGACGTGAGGACCGGCTCCTCCTATCTCTCCCAGAACGCCCTCGCCGCCCACATCGGCCTCGGCAAGAGCGCGACGGCGGACCGCCTGACCGTGCGCCGCCCCGGCAAGGTGCAGGTGTTCGTGGGCCTGCCGGCGAACCGGCGGGTGGTGATCGAATAGAGGGCGCCCCCGCCCGCCCCTCACTCCCCCTTCCCCCTCTCTCCCGCCTCACACCCGCCCGCCGGGAGAGAGGGGGTTGGAAAAAGCAAAAGCTAGTTTCTTCTTTTGCAGTCTCCCTCCTCTCCCTGGGTGGGTGGGTGTGAGGTGGGAGAGGAGGGCCGGGGTGGTGAGGGGCCGGGCGGGGGGAGAGGCCGCTCAGGGGCTCAGCGCCTTCAGATTCGCCGCCGCCGTCGCGTCGCCGGGCTTGATCTCCAGCACCTTCCGCAGCAGCGCCCGGGCCTCCTCCTTGCGGCCGGTGGACAGCAGCAGGACGGCCAGATCGTTCATCGCCGCGACGTGGTCGGGCTTCGTCTGCAGCACCTGGCGGAAGTCCTGCTCGGCGCCGGGGAGCTGGCGGAGGGCCATGCGGACGGCGCCGCGCAGGTAGCGGAAGTCGGGATTGCCGGGATCGGCCCTGAGGGCGTTCTCGGCGGCGATCAGGGCCTCCTGCGGGCGCTGCGCGGTGAGCAGCACGGTGATCTCCGCCGGCCGCGGCCGCGGATCGTTCGGCGCCAGGCTGATCTCCTGGCGGACGGCGGCGAGGGCCTCGTCCGTCCGGCCCGCGGCGGCGAGGTCCAGGGCCTTCTGGAGGTTCCGCCCGGTCGGATCGGTCTCGCCCCTTTCGACCTCGTTCACCCGCGTGGAGTTCGGCTTCTGGGCGCTCTGGATCTCGCGGAATTTCTCCATCGAGCGGTTGGCGTCGTCGCGGCGGCCGGCCGCGAGCTGGGCGCGGCCGAGGAGCTGCCAGCCCTGCAGGCTGCGGGGATCGAGCCGTACGGCGGTCTCCAGCGGCGGGATGGCGTCCGCCCACTTGGAGAGGGCCACCAGAGCCCGGCCGTATTCGAGGTCGAAGCCGGCGGCCAGCTTCCTCTCGCTCTCCGTGGCCGGCTCCTTGGACAGCAGGTCGCGGGCGAAGGGTTCCAGGTCGGCGGCGGCCTCGGCGGCGTTGCCGGCCTGGTAATGCGCGCGGGAGAGCAGGAGGGCCAGCGACGGATCGCCGCCGACCTTGCCCTGCAGCAGGCCGATGGCGGCGGCGGATTCGGCGAGAGCGATATGGGCCTCGGCGAGATACCGCCGGACCTCCAGATCCATCGACGGCGGGGAGCCCTTGAGCAGCGGTTCCAGGGTGGCGACCGCCGGCGCCGGCTCGCCCTTGATCACGTGCACGCGCCCGCGCAGCAGCCGCACCCGGGGGTTATCCTCCGCCATGCCCTTGAGCAGCTCGTCGGCTTCCGACGGCCGGTCGAGCTCGACCGCGCCGTAGGCCGCCGAGAGGCGCGCCTCTTCGTCCTCGGGATGGGCGAGGGCCCAGGGGCGCAGCAGGCGGTAGCTCTCGGCGAGCTGCCCCTGGCTGCCGCGCAGGATTCCCAGGTCGCGCGAGGCCGGGGAGACCGGCGCCTTCGCCACGGCGCGCTCCAGGTACGCCTCCGCTTTCGCGTTCTGGCCCAGGGCGAGCGCCGCCCGCGCCGCGCTCTGCAGGATCAGCGGGCCCGCCCGGTCGCCGTCGGCGAGAGGCTCGAGCAGGGCGAAGGAATCCTTGGGACGCCCCGCCTGGAGATAGAGCACGCCCAGCATCGACAAGGCGGCCGGATGCACGCCCGGCTGGTTTCGGAGCGGCTCGAGCAGCGCGATGGCGCCCTGGAGATCCCCGCCCTGCAGCTTTTTGACCGCCTGCTCGACCTGCGGCGGCTGCGGCTGCTCCGGCGGGTTCTGGGGAGGGGTTTGCGCGAGGCCAGGAAGAGCGGCGAGCGCGAGCACGATGACGACGGACGACAGAATCCTCATGACGGCTTCAGTGTACACGGACCTGTAGGGGCGGCCCTATGTGGCCGCCCTGTCCGACTGTTCCCACCCGGCCCCCAGGGCGGCCACATAGGGCT
>JBKPTH010000055.1:0-172529 GCA_046765915.1 Acidobacteriota bacterium
GCCCTATGTGGCCGCCCTGTTTGCGTGCCGCCGGGTTTATCCGAACAGGGCGGCCACATAGGGCCGCCCCTACAGATCCATTTTCACCTCCTGCCGTTACCGCCGTCGTCCCTTTCCAGTATCATGCTTGCAGCGGGTTCCGCCTTGCGAGAACTTCGCTCTCGCGGGAAAGGACGGTCCGGCATGCACAGGAGATCCGTGGCCTCTTCAGCCGTGTCGTCGATCGGCTACGACGAGCGGTCCTCGGTGCTCGAGGTGGAATTCGAGGGCGGCGCCGTCTATGACTACTTCGACGTGCCGCCGAAGGTCTACAAGGACCTCCTGAAGGCCTCATCGATCGGTCGCTTCGTCTCGACGCGGATCCGCGACCAGTATCCCTTCGTGCGACGGGACCACTGATTCCAGCAGTCTAGGGCCGTCCCCACAGATCCTTTTCTGATTTCGGCGGCGCCGGTCGCCGCCGGTCGCCACGCGACAGGACGTCCTGGACCTCCGCGAGCGTCGCGGCGAGGGCCGCGTTCTGCACCTCCGCGAGCTCGCGGATGCCCTTGAAGGCGAGGTCCACCAGCGCGTCCATCTCCTCGCGGCGGAAGCTCCGCTTCTCGCCGGTGCCCTGGATCTCGATGAGCGAGCCGGCGGGGGTGGCGACGACGTTCATGTCCACCTCGGCCACCTGGTCCTCCACGTACTCGAGGTCCAGCAGCGGCACGCCGCGCACGATGCCCACCGAGACGGCGGCCACCTGATCGCGGATCGGCCAGGCCGGGATCTCCCTCGTCAGCAGGAGCCGGCCGAGGGCGAGGACCGCGGCGACATAGGCGCCGGTGACGGCCGCGGTGCGGGTGCCGCCGTCGGCCTGGAGCACGTCGCAGTCGAGGGTGAGCGTGCGCTCGGGCATGGCGGACAGATCCACGGCGGCGCGCAGGCTGCGGCCGATGAGGCGCTGGATCTCGGCGGTCCTCCCCGACGGCCTGCCCTGGCTGACCTCGCGGACGCTGCGGGTGTGGGTGGCGCGCGGCAGCATCGAGTACTCGGCGGTGAGCCAGCCCTCGCCGCTCTCCTTGCGGAACGGCGGCACCCGGTTCTCGACGCTCGCCGCCGCCAGCACGCGGGTGTCCCCCAGCTCGATGAGCGCCGAGCCTTCGGCGAACTTGAGGACGCCGGTCTCGATGCGCAGGCGGCGCAGGGCGTCGGCGGCGCGGCCGTCGGGGCGCAGGGCGGTAGAGGTGGCGTTCATGGCGCGGTGATTGTATCTGGCCGGCGCCTCCGGCGGCTCTCCAATAAAGGACCCCAGGGATACCAGGGACACCAAGGACGATCTTTTGTCCTTGCTGTCCCTGCTGTCCCTAGGGTCCTTTGGGTGAGGCCGCGCCAACAAAATCGCTGAAATTCGGTAACGCGATCATCCGCGACCCCGCCCGGCTGCGTAATCCGGCCGAGAAGGGGATCGCACAGAGCGGAGAGGAACCCGGGAGCCGCCGCGGACAGATCCCTTTTCAAACCCGATCAACTAATCTCTCCACAGAGAGAGAAGGAGGAGAACGTGAAGACCCGTCTCGCTTTTGCTCTGCTGATCCTGATGGCCGGAGTGGGCCTCGTCCCAGCGCAGGCCTCCAGCCACCGCGAGGCTCTCGCGGTCCTCAACGAGCCCTGCGCCGACAACACCGACACCTACGCCTGGGTGAAGCCCGGTACCCACGACAAGCTCTACCTGATCATGGACTTCAACCCGCTCCACGAGCCGGGCCAGGGCAACCAGGGCTTCCGCGCCTGCAACGGCTACCGCTACGAGTTCCACATCGGGATGGGAGCGAGCCTCAAGGACAGGGCGGTCTACCGCATCGAGTTCACCAACCAGCTGAAGCCCGAGGCGGCCCCGAGTGCGGGCGACCCGCTGGGCGGCGGCAACGAGATTCTCTGGCAGCTCACCGGCGGCACCGAGACCATGACCGTGAAGCGGCTCGTCGCGCCGGCAAGTCCGAACCCCGTGACCTTGGGCAGCAACCTGCCGGTGCTGCCCAACAACCACGGTCCCCAGACCGACCGGCTGGTCTACGGGCTCGGCGCCTTTGCGCCCTACAGCAGCGGCAATCCCAGCAGCCGCGAGGACGCTCTCTACGACCAGGCCTTCGTCGACACGTTCATTCACACCCTCGCGAACGGCGGGCGGATCATCGCCGGCCAGTTCGACGATCCCTATCAACTCGACGAAAAGGGCATCTTCGACCTCGTCAACCTGGCCGCGGGCGACCTCGCCGGCATCCCCGGCGCGCGCCGGGACCCGGCGGAGGACGTCTTCACCGGCTTCAACGTCTTCTCGATCGCCCTCGAGATCCCGATCGCCGATCTCTTCCCCGGGGGCATCCCCCACAACAACCAGCTCCAGGCCAACTCGACGGACAGCCTGCTGCGGATCTGGGCCAGCATCTCGCGGCGGGAGATACAGACCGTCGATCCCACCAACATCATCACCGGTCTCAAGGGCACCGGGAAGTTCGTCCAGGTGGGTCGCAACGCCCTTCCGCTCTTCAACGCCGGCCTCGTCGGCACGCAGCGTCAAACCAAGTACCTGCACAGCACTCCGCTGACCGACGTGAGTAACTTCGGGGCGGACATCCTTTTCCCGGTGCTGGTGCGCGACGCCGAGGCGCTCGGCATCTACACGGCGCTAGGGGTTCCCGCCGCCACCGTCGCAACTCTCAAGGGTCCCCGCACCGACATCATCACCGCCGTCAACCTGGGCCGCCCGATTCCCGTCGCCGACGGCTTCACGGGTGACGTCATCACGCTCGATGCCGCCGTCGACTCGAGCTTCCCCAACGGCCGCCGCCTCGGCGGCGGGCCGACGGCGAATTCCCATCAGGTCAACGTGAACAGCGTGGTGCTGAGCCTGGTCGCCGCCGGCGACCCGGCCGCCGGGCTCTTCAAGGGCGTCGAGGTCAACGACAAGGACTTCCTCCCGCGGTTCCCGTTCCTCGCTCCTGCCCACAACGGCGTCTTCCAGGGCCACGGTGGCACCAACGCGCCGACGTGCCTCGACGTCCCCGAACCGAACGTGAACGGGGGGTGCGGCACCGGCGGCCCGCCGTGACGTGACAGTAACGGAGACACAGGGGCTCCCGCTCGCGGGGGCCCTTGAGCTTCGCTTGCGAATATGGAGCCCTAGAAAAATGCGTACCGTCGGACCTATCGTCTTCGCCGCACTGCTCGGTTTGGTGAGCGCCGCGCTGCGGGCGCACGACTTCTGGATCGAGCCTTCGACGTTCACGCCGGCGCCGGGCCAGCGGGTGAGCTTCCGGCTGCAGATCGGCCAGGGGCTGCGCGGCGATCCGTTCCCCCGCGATCCGAACCTCATCGCGCGGTTCATCGCCGCGGGTCCGGCCGGCGATATGCCCGTGCCGGGAAGGGTGCTCGGCGATCCGGCCGGCGTCGTCATGGTCCAGGAGCCCGGCCTCTACATGATCGTCTATGACAGCTACCGCTATCCCGTGGAGCTCGACGCCGCGAAGTTCGAGACCTACCTGAAGGACGAGGGGCTGGAGAAGATCAGCGCCTTGCGCGCCAAGCGGGGGCAGAGCGCCGCCGGGGCCAGGGAGGTCTTTTCGCGCTGCGCCAAGTCGCTCCTCGCCGTGGGCGGCGGCGGCGCCGCCGGCTGGGACCGGGTCTTCGGCGAGCATCTCGAGCTGGTGGCGGAGAAGAACCCCTACGCGCTGGCCGGCGGCGGGGAGCTGCCGGTCCGCCTGCTCTACGAAGGCAAGCCGCTCGCCGGCGCGCTGGTGCAGGCCCTGCAGCGAGACCGCGCCGGGGCCAAGGTGACGGCCCGCACGGACGCGAAGGGACGCGCCCGCCTCAAGCTGGACCGTGCCGGCTTCTGGCTGGTCAAGGCCGTGCACATGGTGCCCGCGCCGCAAGACACCGGCGCCGATTGGGAGAGCTTCTGGGCCTCTTTGACGTTCGAGGCGCCGAGCGAGTAGCCTCCTCGTCGGATCATGGACCCGAGGGAAACGGAGGATCGTGAGCTCATGAGCCGGGTGGCCGCCCGCGACAGCGAGGCCTTCGCGCGTCTCTTCGAGCTGCACTCTCCCGTGACGCTGGGGCTGCTCAACCGCATCCTCGCCGGGCGCGGCGAGGCGGAGGAGGTCTTGCAGGAGGTCTTCCTCCAGGTCTGGATGCAGGCGGACCGCTACGAGGCGGGCCGCTCCTCGCCGCGCGGCTGGATCCTCATGCTCGCCCGCTCGCGCGCCCTCGACCGCATTCGCCGGCGGGATTCGGCGCGCCGGCGCGAGGAGATCGCCGGCGAGGATTCCGGCGGCGAGGCGGTGCCTCCCGTGGGGACGGAACGATTGGAAGAGATCGAGCGCCGACGCCAGGTCGGCTCCGCGCTCCACCTCCTGTCGCCGGACCAGCGCCGCTGCATCGAGCTCGCCTTCTTCGAAGGGCTCACCCACACCCAGATCGCCGAGCGGCTGGAGGCGCCGCTCGGCACCGTCAAGTCACGGATCCTGTTGGGCATGAGCAAGCTCCGGCAGGCCTTGAGCGCGAACGCGTGAACGATATGACGACCTCCCACTCCACCCGCCTCGAAGAGCTCCTCCCGGCCTACGCCCTGGGCGCGCTGGACGGCGAGGACCTCCGCGAGCTGGAGGCGCACCTTGACGCGGGCTGCGCCGAGTGCCGGCGCCAGCTCGATCTCTGGAACCGTGACCTGGAATTGCTCGCGGCTTCGGTGACGCCGGTGCCCCCCTCGGATACGACCCGTGCGCGGATTCTGCGCCTGGCGGCGGGAACGGGGACGACGGCTCCAGCTTCTCCGCGCGTTCCACGATGGTTGTACTTCGCCGCGGCCGCCCTCCTGCTGCTGAGCGTCTGGGGCGTGGCGGGCCAGATCCGCATACGCGGCGAGGTGCGGCGGCTCGCCGCCGAGCGCAACCGCCTGGCGCGGCAGGTCGAGGCCCTCGACCGCGAGGTGGATCTCGCGCGCGCCGAGGCCCGGCAGGCGGCCCAGGCGCTGCAGATCCTCGCCGCGCCCAGCGTGCGGTCCGTCGTCCTCGCGGGGCTCGGACCCACTCCGGGAGCCGCCGGCCACACCTACGTCAACCCGCAGACGCGCGACGCCCTGTTCTACGCCTTCAACCTGCCGCGTCTGGAAAGGGACAAGACGTATCAGCTCTGGTCCATCGCCAATGGCAAGCCGGTCTCCGCCGGCACCTTCTCCGTGGACGCGCGCGGCTCCGGCCGGTTGCGAGTGGAGAAGGTACCCGACGTCGAGGATATCCAAACCTGGGCGGTGACCATCGAGCCGCGCGGCGGCGTCCCCCAGCCGACGGGCGCGATGGTGCTCAAGGGGTAGGGCGGGTCGAGCCCCAACCCGCCGTCCAGACCCGCCCCTACTCTAAGACTGGTTTCCTATACCACCTTCTTCGGCGGCAGCTCGCGGGCCTGCGGATCGTCCTGAAAGCCATGGTGGTTGTGGCTGCCGTCGCAGAACGGCTTGTTGGCGGACTGCCCGCAGCGGCAGAGCGAGACGACGGTGCGTCCGCCGAGGCCGTAGGCGCTCCCCGTCGGATCGAGGATCTGCAGGTCCGCACCCTCCAGGCGAAGGGGTCCGTTCCTCATCACGGTGATCTTGGCGTCCGCCATGCTGTCCTCCTGCGAGAGATCCCCGGCCGGCGCGGCGGGGAGGTTACGTTATCCTAGGCCGCCCCGCGACGCCATGGAACCTGAAGCGCTCATCGAGAAATCCTCCCTCCGCCTCTGGGGCACGCGGGCGCTCAAGGCCGCGGTGACCGCGCTGACGCTGTATTTCACCTACCGGTTCGTCACTCACGCGGGGTTCAACTGGTCGCGCCTCGCTCACCGGGTGGCGGAAGCCCGGCCGCTCTACATCGCGCTCGGGATGGGGCTGCTCCTCCTCCGCTACGCCATCTGGGATTGGCGGTTCCGGCTGGCTTGCAAGCTCGCGGTGGGGCGCAGCTCGGGCGTCGTCCTCGGCTTCTTCGTGCTCCTCGCCTCGGCGGGGCTCAACCTCATCACGCCGACGGCGCGCGTCCTCGGCGGTTTCATGCGCGCCCGCTACTTCGCCCGCTACAACAACCGGCCCTTCGGCTTCATCTACGGCGTCGTGCTCTACGACCAGATCGCCCATCACACCGTGATGAGCCTCTGCACCTGGATCACCTTCATCGTCATGGCCTTCGCGCTGAAGCGCAACGTCCTCGGCGCCGCGGCCCTGGCAGCGCTGGCGGCTTCCGCCGTCGTGCTCGCCGTCTTGAGCCGCCGGCTGGATGCGTCGGGCGAGAACCCGATCGTCCGCTTTCTCGCCCGCCAGGCGGAGCGCGACGAAGGACGCCTGCAGAAGCTCATGTCGCACGGGCACGAGGCCGTGGGCGTCTTCGTGCGGCTGCTCGCCGTGGTGCCCCTGCGCTTCCAGGCCTTCGGGCTCGGCGTGGTCTACTTCCTGGTCAACGCCGCGGCCCAGTGGGCGCTGTTCCTGGCCATCGGCGCGCCGCTGGATCCTTTCATCGTCGTCGCCGTCGTGGCCCTCGGCACCGCCGTGGGAACGCTCTCCGGCTCCCCCGGCGGGCTGGGCACCACGGAGCTCGCTATGATGGCTTCGTTCAAGCTCCTGGGAGTGGACGAGGTCGTGGCGGCGGCGGGCACCCTCCTCTATCGCGGCCTCCACTACGCGGCCGTGCTGGTGATCGGCCTGCCGGCCCTGGCGTTCCTCGAATGGCGGGCCGGCGGGAGGAACGACGAGGCAACGGCGCCGTCGTAGACTTCTCCCATGTCGCGCCGCGCCGTCGTCCTTCTCGTCATCCTCGCTCTGCTGCTGATCGTCGTCGGCCTTCGCGTCTGGCTCTCGAAGCGGGCCGGCGGCGAAGGTATAGCGGGTCTCTTCGATCTCTTCCCGGCCGAGGACCGGTTGGTCCTGGAGCCGGCTTCGTTCTCAGACCTCTCGGGCTGGAGCTCGGACGCCCTCGAGGAGGCGGTGCCGGCTTTCCTACGGTCTTGCAAGCGGATCGCGCCGCTGGCGGACTCCGAGCCCGTCGACGACGAGCCCTTCGCGGGCAAGGCCGGCGATTGGCGGCCGGCCTGCGCCGCGGCGAAGGACCTCCCTCCGGGCGACCGCGCGGCGGCGCGGCGGTTCTTCGAGAGCCGTTTCCGGCCCTGGGAAGCCCGCAACAACGGCAACCCCTTCGGCCTTTTCACCGGCTACTACGAGGCCCTCCTCAACGGCAGCCGCAAGCGCGGAGGCAAGTACACGGTGCCGATCTACATGCGGCCCCCCGAGCTGGTGATGGTGGACCTCGGCCGCTTCCGGGACGACTTCGAAGGCAAACGCATCGCCGGCAAGGTGGTGGACGGCGATCTCGTGCCCTTCCCCGACCGGCACCAGATCGAGACCGGCGCGCTTGCCGGCCGCAAGCTGGAGATCGTCTGGGTGGACGATCCCATCGACGCCTTCTTCCTCCACGTCCAGGGCTCCGGCCGGGTCAAGCTCGCCGAAGGCGGCGAGCTGCGCATCGGCTACGCGGCGCAGAACGGCCATCCCTACACCGCCATCGCCCGCGAGCTGATCGACCGCGGCGCCTTCCCGCGCGAACAGGCCTCCATGCAGGCCATCCGCGCCTGGCTCGAAGCCCATCCGGACCAGCTCCGCCCGGTGCTGGACAAGGACGCCTCCTACATCTTCTTTCAGGAGATCAAGGGCGACGGCCCGCTCGGGGCCGAAGGCGTGCCGCTGACGCCCGGCCGCTCCCTCGCGGTGGACCTCAAATACATGCCCTTGGGCGTGCCCCTCTGGCTGGTCTGCGGCGCGCCCGCTCCCCGCGAAGGCGAGCCCGACCGCAAGATGGAGCGCCTGATGATGGCCCAGGATACTGGCGGGGCCATCCGGGGCCCTGTGCGCGGCGATTTCTTCTGGGGCTCCGGAGAAGACGCCGAAGACACCGCCGGCCGCATGAAGCACCGCGGACGTTATTGGCTGCTGCTGCCGAAGAGCGTTACGCCGCAGCTGGAATCGTCTTCGACGCCCTGATGCCTCTCTCCGGCGGTGGAGTGAGGGGTCAGGCGGCACCGAACTGATGTACCTCCTTAAGTTGCCATGGCACAAATGGGCGTAGTGCGAAGAGCCTGTCCGAGTAATAGGGATTATGCTCCATGGCGAGAGCCCGGAGGTGATTTTGATCTTGATCCGAGAGCTGGCTCCACCAGTTTGGAGAGAAGTAGGTGTTCTCTAGGTAGAAGAATAGGAATTGCGGCAGTATATTAAGCAGCTGGTGTTCGCCCTTGCCCAAAAGGCTTTCGACGAAGCTCTTAGGGTGTTTCGTCCCCTTCAGCCAGCAGAACACGACTGCGCCCCCGTCCGAAGTTGCATCGACCGACACGGAGAGCCACTCTATTACGCAACTCATATCGTGTAAAACCTGAAGCTGTTTGCCTTCGAGATCGATATCGGGCGTGAGTGTGCCGGTTGTGGCGATGCTAAACGGACCGGTGAATTCGATAGCGACCATATCGCAGGCGTTGTAATCATCGGTCAGAAGAGCTCGGTCCATTACTTCCTTGACCGGAGTTAAGTCTTCAAGACCCTTGGTGACGCCGATGTTGTGCAGCCTGAGTTCGGTTTGAACTCGAGCTTGGTCCGCAGGAGACATGCCGCGATCAACGATGGAACGGGTGACCTCGTAACTCGCAGCGGCGACTCTCTTGCTATACAGCTCGTGGCACAAAGCTCGATACCCCAGAAGGAAGCACTGGCGTTGCGTGACCAAGAACTCTTCAGCCTCTAGTGGCCTGAACGTGTCGCGATCATGTCGCCCACAAAACCCCGGAATCGTGGACGCGCTCCGCCAGCCGATGCGGTGCGGGCCAGGATCGTCGAAGGAGCCATACTTCGCATGGAAGGTAAAGACGTGCTGATCGGAATCGACCAAGCGTCGTAAGACACGGGAACGTTGTACCGTGTGAGCAGAAACGAGCTTGTCACAGACGCCCCTTGCGGCTTGGGGGTGCATGCACCCAGAGGAGGGCACAGCGCGATTGAGAGCATTCTCGATCGCACCGGGTGGAAGAGGAGGCTCTGATTCACGCTGAAGATGGCACCTCTTGTATTTCTTCCCGGAGCCACACCAGCACGGATCGTTGCGTCCGACTTTGTTCATGGGTTCGCGCTGGAAGGCTGGTCCGACTGCCGGCTCGTCGCGGTATCACCGGTCGAGAAGCCCAGGATTCTCCGGAAGTGGCTCTCAAGGGCTCGCAGAATCCTGGGAACATCCTCTTGCGTGCGGCGCCACAGTTCTTGCAGCTCCTGATCGGACCAGGTCTGGCCGAGGCCTCTCTGACGGAGGAATTGAATGTTGTAGAATTTATAGAGGATTCCGCGGTTGTGCTCCCGCAGAAGCATCTCAATCTCCTGTGCTACTTGGGGTTCAAGCCAGATCCGATTCCGTTCAAAGTGCTCGCCGAAGCGCGTAACAGCTCCGTGTGCCTCATCGAAGCGTTCTTGAGGAACTTGGTTCACCGGACTCGATTCCATGTATCGATGGACAGCGCCAACCGCATCAGCCATATGTGAGTACAGATCCGAGAGTACAGTCGCCTGACGTTCATGTAGCCTCTGAAAGACAAATTCCTGCTGGCGTAGGTCTGTCCGGAGTCGTTCGAGAGCCACCTCTGTCTCGCGTCCAAGTTTCTCCTTGTAGGATTCAACATCCTTGTCAAGGAAGTGCTTCACCAAATTTTGCGCCAGCCATGTCACGGCCCCGATCAACAAGGCGCTGGTGGCGAGAACTTGAGGCAGTTCATTCATGGCGGTCGATAGCTCCTGGCTAGTTCATCATTTATCTGACTGGTTCCTACCGCCCGAGGGGCCAGACTCGTCAACCCCGACGCCCGACCCTGAGACCTCCAAGTAGCCCCACCAGTTCAGCGGGGCGTGTTCGCGCAGTCCCGAACCCTTTCCATTCTAGACTAATTGTACCGATCCGCCGCGCCACCTTCCCCGCGAAGACGGCCGGAAACGCCTGCTGCCGTTCGTTGCAAGCCTTTCGATCGGCGTTGCAAGCGTTCAACGCGCCGTTGTACGCGTGCAATAGGCCGTTGCACGCATGCCACGAGGCGTTGCACGGCTAGCTAGAAAAGCCGTTGCACGCGTGCAACGAGCCACTGTAGGCATGCAGCGGATCGGTGTACGCGTTCACCGTGCCGCTGCGCGCGCGACACGCCGTTGCACGGGTAAAAAAACTTGCGCGGGCCTGCAACGAGACGGTGCAAGCCTGCAACAGGCCGTTGTACGCATAACGCGGGGCGCTGCACCCATGTAGCGAGGCGTTGCACGGCTGGAAAAGCCACTGCACGCGTGCAATGCCCCGCTGTACGCGTGCAGTGAGACCTTGTACGCCTAAAAAAGCCGCGATAGGCGTGCAACGGCCAGCGATATCGGTGCGACGAGACGTCGCACGTGTTCGGGACCTCGACAGCCGGCCGTCAGTTCACCCACGGCCCCTTGCGGACATTGCGATCCTGATCACCGGAGATCACTCGGAAGCCGCGCTTGCGCCGCGTGCGGTCCAGCTTCTTCTGGATCCACCAGCGCTCGATCCGCAGCCGCAACTCACGGAACGTACGCCTGCCGCCGCGCATCGAGCCGCTCGAGCGGACATAGAGGTACGAGAGCCCCACCGCCGTGCAGATCCCCAGGAATCCCGGGAAATCGTGCGTGAAGAGAAAGGCCATGAAGGCGAAGAGGACCTCGATCCAGAGCATCCAGCGCGCCTGCACCGGCAGGATGAAGAAGAGGTAGACGGTGGCGTCGCGGTGGGCGGTGCCGAAGGCGGCGATGAAGATCGCCAGCAGTATCCACTGTCCTTGCATGATGGCGAAAGGAGCAAGGATTACCGTCGCGCCCGCGAGAATGGCGATCAGCGCCTGGACCGCCACCGCCACGATCGCCGCGCCGAGCGCGCTCCAGAGGATCAGCCGCCAGAAGTGCCGGCGGTAGAGGCCGTAGTACACGTCCCGCCCGAACATGTAGAGGAAGAGCAGATCGAGCAGGAACCACAAGCCCGATCCGCCGCCGATGAACGGATAGGTGGCGAGCTGCCAGACCCATCCTCGCAGCCACACCAGGGGCGTGAGCTGCAGCACCGCTGGAATGATCGCCGTCGCCTCGAAGAAGCGTAGCGAGAAGGTGACGAAGAGGATCCCCAGGAGGATCAGCAGGTCGCGGGGAACGGGCCCGCCGAGCCCGAAGCTCGACATGCCGAGCCGTCCGGGCAGGGGGTTGCGGGTTACCACGGAGGAATGCCTCTCACGGAGTCATCTTAGCGTAGGCAGGACGGCGGGCACGTAGGCCCGCCGCTACGACCCTCCTTCGTCGTTCTCCTGCCTACGCGTACCGCGTCCACTTCCAGATCTCCTTGAACGTTGGCTTCTTGCCGTACATCAGGATGCCGACGCGGTAGATCTTGGAGCAGAACCAGACCATGCCGATGACGAAGGCGAGGGTCAGCGCGTAGGCCAGCGCGAGCTGCCAGAGGGGGGGCATGTCGACGGCGATGCGCAGCGGCATCAGCAGCGGCGTGAACATCGGGATCAGCGACAGCACCGTGGCCATCCGCGAGTTCGAATCGTTGATCACCGGATACATGACCATCACCGGAATGATGACGAAGACCATCGCCATGCCCGCCGCCTGCTGCGCTTCCTGGAGATTGTTGAAGGAAGCACCGATGCCGGCGTAGAGCGTGGCGTAGGCGAGGAAGCCGAGGATGAAGAGCAGGACGAAGTTGATCAGCATAACCGCCGACACCGTGGGCAGCGAGACGCCGGGGGGCAGGAACGTCATCGCGGCGACCGCACCGGGCGCGGTGACCACCAGCAGCGTGCCCATCCAGATGGCGAGCTGGGTCAGCCCCAGCAGGCAGATCCCGAGGAGCTTCCCCAGCATCAGCTCGAACGGCGTCACCGACGAGATCACCACCTCGACCACGCGCGAGCCCTTCTCCTCCAGCACGCCCTGCATGACCTGCTGGCCCCAGATGATGATCGAGACGTAGAGGATGAAGAACATGACCATGGCGAGCGCCGCGGCGCCCAGGCTGCCTTCCGCGCGGCTGCCTTCCGCCGACACCCGCTGCGGATCGAGATGGACGGAGCGGCTGAGCTCCTCCACCCGCGCGGGGTCGATTCCCGCCTGGCGGAAGCGCGCCTGCCGCACGATGGCGGAGAGCTCGTCGCGCAGCGCCTCCTGGGTGAAGACGTTGGAGACGCTCCGCGCGTGGTACTCGACCGGCTTGTCCGCGAACACTCCGTTGCCGATCCAGACCCAGGCGTCGATCTGCTTCTCCATCACCTGCCGGTCGAGAGCGGCTCTCTGCGCCTGCCGGTCGGCGGCCGGAGGCTCGGCCCGGGCCTCGAAGCTCACCATGCCGGCGTCGTCCCGCTTCCGCCTCATGGCGTTTTCCTCATCCTGCTTCGGCTGCTGAGCGGTCCCGGCGTTCAGCTTCGCCGCGAGATCGGCGCCCAGCCTGCCGGTCTCGTCCACCACCACGAGACGCTGATAGGCCTTGGACTTGGAGAGTAGCAAGGCGGGCACCACGGAGACGGCGGTCACGAACAGGGGGAGGATCAGCGTCATGATCCAGAACGCCTTGGTCTTCGCGCGCTGCAGGTACTCGCGCTTGCCGACGACGAGAACTTTGTCAAGCCGCATCGCGCACCGCCTTCAGGAAGATCTGCTCGAGCTCCGGCTCTTCGGAGCGGAATTCGTGGACTTCGAGGAACTCGACCATGCGCCGCAGCGCCGCGGGGCCCGAGGCGTCCGGCTTCAGCAGCAGCTTGGCCATGCCGTCCTGGATCGCCGCCTGCTCCACTTCCGGCAGCTCCTTGAGCCGCTCCAGATCGCCCTGAGCCACCAGCCGATAGGCGTTGCCGCCGACGCGGCGCTTGATCTCCTTCAGATTGCCGTCGAGCACCGCGCGGCCGCGGTTGATCAGGCAGATGTGGTCGCACATCCGCTCCGCCAGCTCCATGCCGTGGGTGGAGAGGACGACGCTCTTGCCCTGCTGCCGGTACTCGCCGAGCAGCTCGCGGAACAGCTCCTGGTTGAGCGGATCGAGGCCGGAGAACGGCTCGTCGAGGATCAGCAGGTCCGGCTGGTGGAGCACGGTGCCGATGAGCTGCACCTTCTGCTGCATGCCCTTGGACAGCTCCTCCACCTTCTTCTTCGCCCAGCGGGTGAGATCCACCCGCTCCAGCCAGCGCTCGATGTCCGGCAGCAGCTTCGGCCGCTTCAGGCCGTGGATCTCGCCCAGGAAGACGAGCTGGTCGAGCACCGTCATCTTGCGATAGAGGCCGCGCTCCTCCGGCAGGTAGCCGATCCGCTGCAGGTCCGCCGCCGTGCGCGGATGGCCGAAGACGCTCACCTTCCCCGAATCCTGGGGGACGATGTTCATGATCATGCGGATCGTCGTCGTCTTGCCGGCGCCGTTCGGCCCCAGCAGGCCGTAGATGCTGCCGGCCGGCACCGTCAGCGAGACGTCTTCCACCGCCACGAAGTCGCCGTAGGCCTTGCGGACGTTCCACAGCTCGAGAATGGGGGGCATGCTCGTTGGTCCTCTCCGCTGTTCCTCGACCTGATATACGCAGCGGGGCGCAGACGGTTCTACGCCTCGAAGGCGCCCGCGATGCTCCGCTCGTACGGCGGCGCGAGCACCCCGACTTCGGTGATGATCGCCGAGATGAGCTCCGCCGGCGTCACGTCGAAGGCGAAGTTGAGCGCCGGCGTGTCGTCCGGCGCCACGCGGGTACCGAAGACCTGGGTGACCTCGCCGGCGCTGCGCTCCTCGATGGGGATGTCTTTTCCGCTCGCCGTGGCGCGATCGATCGTCGAGAGCGGCGCCGCCACGTAGAAGGGAATCCGGTGGCGGTGCGCCAGCGCGGCCACCGTGTAGGTGCCGATCTTGTTGGCGGTGTCGCCGTTGGCGGCGATGCGGTCCGCCCCCACCACGATGCGGTCCACCAGGCCCTGCGCCATGAGCGCGCCGGCGCTGTTGTCCGTCACCAGGCGGAAGGGAATGCCCAGCTTCTTGAGCTCCCAGGCGGTGAGGCGGGCGCCCTGCAGCAGCGGCCGCGTCTCGTCCACCCACACCTGGCCGACCTTGCCGTCCCGCCAGGCCGACTGGATCACTCCCAGCGCCGTACCATAGCCGGCCGTGGCGAGCGACCCGGTATTGCAATGGGTGAGCACCCGCGTGCCCGGCGCGAAGAGCGCGGCGCCGTGGTCGCCGATGCGGCGGTTGATCCGCACGTCCTCGGCGTGCAGCTCGCGGGCCCAGTCGAGGAGCGCCGCCGTGGCCGCCTCCGGGCCGCGCGGCGCGTTCTCCTCGAACACCCGCCGCCCGCGCTCCAGGGCCCAGCGCAGGTTGACCGCCGTCGGCCGGGTGCTTCCCAGCAGCCGCGACACCTCGCCGAAGCGCGCGGCGAGCCTCGCGGCATCGCGCTCCGTGCGCAGGCCGAGCACCAGACCGTAGGCCGCCGCGACGCCGATGGCCGGCGCGCCGCGCACGGCGAGCGTGCGGATCGCCTCCGCCACCTGCTCCGGCGTCTCGCAGTCCATCCAGACCTCTTCGACAGGGAGGCGCGTCTGGTCGAGGAGGCGCAGCCCCGGCCCCTCCCAGCGCATCGGCGAGAACGGCTCGTTCATCGGCGGCTATCTTATAGAATGCCCGCCGCTCGTCATCGAGGACTGCAAATGAAAGGCGATCCCAGGAATCTCGGCTTTGCCACCCGCGCCGTCCACGCCGGCCAGGAGCCGGACCCGCGCACCGGCGCGGTGGCGGTGCCCATCTACCAGACGTCCACCTACGTGCAGCATGCCGTGGGCGAGGGGGCGGAGTACGAGTACGCCCGCGTGCAGAACCCCACGCGCGGCGCGCTCGAACGCCAGGTGGCCGTGCTCGAAGGCGGCCACGCCGGCCACGCCTTCGCCTCCGGCATGTCGGCCATCGCCTGCCTGCTGACGGTCGTTCAGGCCGGCGAGCACGTGGTGCTCTCGCGCAATACCTACGGCGGCGTCTACCGCTACGTCACCCGCATCCTCGAGCGCTACAACCTCTCCTTCTCCTGGGTCGACACGCGGGATCTCGCGGCGATCGAGGCGGCGATGCGGCCGGAGACGAAGCTGGTCTATCTTGAGACGCCTACCAATCCGCTGATGGACATCACCGACATCGCCGCCGTCGCCGAGCTGGCCCATGCCCGCGGCGCGCGCGTGGCGGTGGACAACACGTTCCTCTCGCCGTACTTCCAGCGGCCCTTCGAGCTCGGCGCGGACTTCGTCGTCCACTCGACGACCAAGTTCCTCAACGGTCACAGCGACTCGATCGGCGGCGCGCTGATCTCGCGCACTCCGGAGGACGCCGAGTGGTTCATCCTGGTGCAGAAATCCGCCGGCGCCATCCTCTCGCCGTTCGACTGCTTCCTGGTGATGCGCGGCATCAAGACACTCGCCGTGCGCATGGAGCGGCACGAACAGAACGCCCGGCGCATCGTCGACTACCTGGCGGGTCATCCCAAGGTGCAGGCGGTGCTCCATCCCGGCCTGCCGGACCATCCCGGCCACGAGATCCAGAAACGGCAGGCCTCCGGCTTCGGCTCGATGATCACCGTCGAGATGGGGAGCTACGCGGCGGCCAAGGCGATGCTCGACAGCCTGCGGGTGATCAGCCTCGCCGAGAGCCTGGGCGGCGTCGAGAGCCTGGCCTCGCACCCGGCGTCGATGACCCACGCCTCGGTGCCGGTGGAGCGCCGCGCGGAGCTCGGCCTCACGGACGGCATGGTGCGGCTGTCGGTGGGAATCGAGGACGTGGAGGACCTGCTGGCGGACCTGGAGCAGGCCTTGAGATGAGGCTCAGTCCTCGTCCGAGTCCGCGAAGGCGATCTCTTCTTCCTCTTCGTCGGCGAAGTCGGCCAGCTTGTCCACGCTCTCGGCGATCCACTGCAGGAACTGCGGTTCGGCGCGGCTGACGCTGAAGGAGAGGATCTCGGGCAGCTCGTAGTTGTGCAGCTCGCGGATGGTGGCCGCGACGCCCTCGAACTCCCGCTCCAGCGTCTTGACGACGAGCAGCAGCTCGCCGTCCTTGCAGATCTTCCCCTTCCAGCGGTACATCGAGCGAACACCAGGGAGGATGTTGACGCACGCGGCCTGGCGCCGCGCGACGATCTCGCGCGCGATGAGATTGGCCTGCTCTTCGGTGCCGACGGTGGTGACGACGACGATCGCGCGCATGCCGGCCACGTTACTGCACTCGCTTGGAGGGAGTCAATCGAGAGCGTCATTCGCTCCACACCTGCTTCTCGGAGTCGTAGGTGAGCACGCGGATCTTGCCGGTGCGGTTGAAGACCCGCACCGCCGCCAGCCGCTTGACGCCGTCGGTGAGATAGAGCGAGCCGGAAGTCGCCGTGCCGAGCGAGCTGAAGGAAGCGAGGTCCGAATCGTTGAAACGGATGGGATCGTCGAGATGATCGAGGCGCCGCTGCGGCGAGCTCGGATCGCGCGGCGCCGGCCCCGGCGGAAAGCCGAAACCGTAGCCGCGCCCCAACTGCGCCAGCCGCTGCGGCGGCGCCACCTCGGGGTCCACCCCCGCGTCGATGTCGCGGTTGAGAACACCGTCGCCATCGCCGTCGCGGTAGAGGGTGTAGGTGACCTCGCCGTTCGCGGCGGTGCGGAACTTCACCGCCACGTTGGCGCTGTGACGCACGGCGTACATGCGCGCCAGGCGCAGGGCCGTCACCATCTCCTCGGCCGCGAGGTGCAGCCGCAGGTCGCCGGAGCTGCGCAGCAGGGGCGGCGCTCCGATCCCCAGGAGGCACGCCAGAACCGCCAGCACGGCGACCAGCTCGATGAGGTTGAAACCTCTCTGGTTCATGGCCCGGTCTCCAAGCCCGGGGCGGAGCGGAGGCGTGCGTGGCCCCCGCTCCGCCCCGGAGCGCCTCAGCGGGATTCCGAGCCGGAGCGGCTCGCCTTCACCTTTTCCTTCAGGGTCGTCTCGCCGGAGGTGGCGACGTAGGGCTTGAGGAGGTCGTAGGTCTTCTCGCCGATGCCGCGCACCAGCATCAGGTCCTCCGCCTTCTTGAAGGGACCGTTCTGCTTGCGGTAGTCGACGATGCGCTGCGCGATGCTCGGGCCCACCCGCGGCAGCAGGGCGAGCTGGGCGGCGTCGGCGGTGTTGACGTTGACCCTCCTGCCTTCGGCGGCCGCCCCGGGGAGCGCCGCCAGAAGAACCGCCAGAACCACACCGGCCACGATGCGATGGGAGTGCTTCATGATTTGCCTTCCTTTCCTTGGCTACAGCGTTGAGTTGAGACTTCGCTTCGACTGCTGGATCCCTTTCCGTGCGCCTTTTCGATTCGCCGTCTTCGTCGCCACCTCCTCTCCGTGGTTGACGGCGGGCGGACAGATCAAGGCGCCTGCCAGGGCCAAGGCAAGGCGTAAACAACTGAAGGCTAAGGGTTTTGCTCTCTGGGATCAGAGGGCGGCGGAGCAAGGCTTCAGGCGGGGAGGGGCGGCCGGAGGGCCGGCGAATCAGGGCGGAGCGGCGTTTCGCCGCGTGTCAAAAGATTTGGCGCCCTGCGCAATCTTTTGCGGGGTGGGGGCCTTTCGAGTACAGTAGCCGCGCCATGGCGGAGGAACGATCGATCGGGCGCGAGTACCTGGAGGCGTTGATCATCGCCGCCGTCTTCCTGCTTTTCACCAACACGTTCGTCATCCAGACCTTCTACATCCCCAGCCAGTCGATGGAGGACACCCTCCTCGTCGGCGATCACCTGTTCGTCAACCGCTTCATCTACGGCCCCACGCCGACCGCGCCGGAGAGGAAGCTGCTGCCGTTCCGTCCGGTGCGGCGGGGCGACATCGTCGTCTTCCGCTCGCCGGAGACGCCGACGCTCGACCTCGTCAAGCGCTGCGTCGCCGTCGGCGGCGACACCGTCCAGGTCATCGACCAGCAGCTCTATATCAACGGCAAGGCGCCCAAGGACGCGAGCTACGCCCTGCACAAGAACGCCGACGCCGGCCTCGGCGTCTTCGCCGATCCGCGCCTGCGGCTGCGCGACAACTTCGGTCCTTTCGTGGTGCCGGCCGGCCACTACTTCTGCATGGGCGACAACCGCGACAACTCCTACGACTCGCGGTTCTGGGGACCGCTGCCGGCGCACCTGGTCAAGGGGCGGGCGCTCTTCATCTACTGGTCCTACGGCGGCCGCACCTCGAGCGGCCAGTGGGAGGGCGTGGGGGCGAAGCTCCGGGATCTCGCGGAGACCGTGCTCGGCTTCTTCTCCAAGACCCGCTGGGAGAGGACGTTCCGCCTGATCCGCTAAGCTGTTCCATGCACGCCGAAAAGTCGCTGCTCCGGGAGTATCTGGAAGCCCTGCTGATCGCGGTCATCTTCGCGACCTTCGCCCGCACCTGGGTGGTGCAGGCGTTCAAGATCCCGTCCGGCTCGATGGAGAAGAACCTGCTGATCGGCGATCACATCCTGGTCAACAAGTTCGTCTACGGTCCGGCGCCGTTCCCCTGGGAGCGGGCGCTGCTGCCGACGCGCCAGGTGCGGCGCGGCGACGTCGTGGTGTTCAAGTTCCCCGAGGATCCCACCCGCGACTTCATCAAGCGCTGCATGGGCCTGCCGGGGGATACCCTCAAGATCGTCGACAAGGATCTCTACGTCAACGGCCGGCACGTGGACGACGCGGCGTTCACCTACTATGAGGACGGCGAGACCTATCCGCGCGACCTCTTCTTCCACCCGCGGCGCCGGCGCGACAACTTCGGCCCCACCACGGTGCCCTCCGGCAGCTACTTCTGCATGGGGGACAACCGCGACAATTCCAACGACTCCCGCTACTGGGGCGCCGTGCCGGAGAGCTACGTCAAGGGCCGGGCCCTCATGGTGTACTGGTCCTTCGCCAGCGACGAGGACGCCATCGCCTGGCCCGGCTACGGGGGCAAGGTGCGGCAGATCGGCCACATCGCCCTGAATTTCTTCACCCAGACGCGATGGGATCGGACTTTCCGCATCGTGCGGTAGACTAGGCGGGCAATTTCCTGCACGGAGGAAGCCATGCCACGACGGAGAGCCGAACGGGGCGAGGGGAATATCGGGTGTATCCTTTGGCTGGTCGCGCTCGGCCTCGCCATCCTGGTCGCCTATAAGGCCGTGCCCGTCAAGATGCAGAGCGCCGAGCTCTACGACTTCATGGACGACCTGGCGAAGTACAAGGCGGAGCGCACGCCGCCGGAGGAGCTGGAGAAGCAGATCATCGCGCGCGCCAAGCAGCTCAACATCACGATCGAGAAGAAAGACGTCAGCGTCGAGAGGCGAGGGGACCGGGTCTACATAAAGGTCGAATACACGATCCCTGTCGAGTTCCCCGGCTACACCTATCCGTGGCATTTCCGGCAGACGCTGGATCGGCAGATCTTCATCATCTGAGGCGCGGCTGGCTGGCGGTCCTCGGGGGAGGCCTCGCTCCGGGGGTCCTGATCGGGACCCACCTCGCCGGCCTCATCTTCTTTCTCAACCCCGGGATTCCCTTCGCCCTCGGGCCCGTCCTGCGCGGCGTCGCGGCGTATGGCGCGCTCATCGGCTCGATCAGCCTCGCCCTTCACCTGCCGTTCACCTGGGGCCGGCCGCGGCGGGCCCGCCGCATTCTGCCGTGGAGTCTCACCCTCGCGCTGGCCGCCGCCGCGCTGCTCGATTGGACGCAAGGCTCCTACTATTCTTATTTCCTGCCGCCGGGGATCAACGAGCGCCTGATCAAGACGGCCCTCTGGCTGTCCCTGGGCGCCCTGATCGGCTTCTACACCGCCCTCCTGCACACCCTGCAGCGCCGGCCCTACGGCATGCGCAGCCGCCTGGGATATCTCCTCATCGCTCTCCTCTCCGTTTACGCCATGGTGGAGCGGCGGGAGGCGTTCCGTCCGCGCGCCGGTCCGACGCCCCGGCCGGCTGCCGTCGAGGCCGGCCAACGCCCGCGGCTGTGGGTGATCGGCATCGATGCCGCGACGATGGACGCCATCCTTCCCCTGGCCGGCCAGGGCCGGCTGCCGTTCTTCGCCACCCTCCTGCGGAGCGGCGCCTACGGCCGGCTGGCGTCCTTTTCGCCGACGCGGCGGGACGCCGTGTGGACGACGCTCGCCACCGGCAACTACCCCTACAAGCACGGCATCGCCGGCCGGCGGCCCTACTCGGCGGACTTCTTCGCGCCCGGCGCCGAGCTGCGCCTGCTGCCGATGGGCATCTCTTTCCGGCGCTGGGGGACCCTGGGTGGTCATCCCCTGCCGCCAAGCAGCGCGGTGCCTCAGACGCTGGCGCTGTGGGAGATCCTGCCCCGGCTCGGAGTTCCATCCGGGGTCGTGGGCTGGCCGGAGGCCGCGCCGGCCTCGCGCGAGGCGGCCTTCGCCCTCTCCGACCGCTATTTCTTCCGTCCCGGCGCGCGAGAGCTCGATTCGGCGTTGGCCGGCCGCTTCGGCCCGCACGCTTCGCGCTGGTTGATCGAGGCGCTGGCCGGAGACTCGTGGCGCCGGTCGCTGGCCCTCTCGCTCGCCGACCAGAACCCGCAGGCCGAAGCGGTCTTCCTCCTGCTGCCCGGCTTGCGCGAGGTGTCGCGCCGCTCCTTCGGCGGCTTCAGCGCCGTGCAGTTCGAGGGTGAGCCGGGCTCGACGGACTCGGCCCGCGCCGCCGCCGAGCGTCTGGCGGCCTACTATGAACAGCTCGACGCCTGGCTGGCCGGCCTCTGGGCGCGCGGAGCGGATCCGCGGCTGCTGGCGGTGGTCTCGGCCTACGGCGTGGACGCGCAGGGAGGATGGCGGCGCCTCTGGGGACGCATGGCGCCTGGCCAGGCCCTGGGAGGAGAGTTCCTCGACGCGCCGGACGGCGCCGTCCTGCTCTACGGCGCGGGGATCCGCCCCGGCGCCCTTCTGACCGGCGCACGGCTGGTGGACGTCGCGCCCACTCTGCTCTATGGACTCGGCTTTCCGGTGGCCCGGGACCTCGACGGCCGGGTGCTCACCGCCGCCTTCGACAAGGAATTCCTGGCGGAGAACCCGGTGACGTTCTTCCCGTCCTATGAAGGACTGGCGGGTGGGGCGGCGAAGCCTTAGCTTCCGCCGGCATTACGCCTTCTGCGCCACCAGCTTCGGTACCGCCGAGCCCCGCGCTTCCTCGCGGCGCATGGCGCAGCGGCCTTCGAAGATGGCGCCGTCGTCGATGACCAGCGCTGGCGTGTCGATTTCGGCAAAAACCTTGCCATTCGGGGCTATCTGAATCCGTTTTGTTGCCTGGATCGTGCCGCGGACCGTGCCGGAGATGAAAATCTGTCCCACCTTGAGCTCGCCGTCGATCTCCCCGCTCTCGCCGACGATCAGATCGCCGGCCGAGTCCACCCTGCCGGTGAGCTTCCCGTCGACGCGGAACGAGGCGTCGAAGCGCAGCTCGCCCTCGAGATAGCTGCCGCTGTCCAGGAAACCGTTCAGGTCGCCCTGCTTGCCCTCCGGCTTGAATTTCATCGGTTCTCCCCCCGCTCGATCAGAACGTCGTAGAGCCGCATCAACTCCTCTTCGGAGTGGAAGTGGATCCGCAGGTGCCCCCCCTTGCCCTGTCGGCGGATCTCGACCCGCGTCTGCAGGCGGCGGGTCAGCTTCTCCTCCGCGGCGGCGGTGTGGACCTCGACCGGACGGTCCGGCTTCTTCGCTGGCCGCTCGCGCGGCGCGGCCAGGCGCTCGAGATCGCGCGCCGAGAGCCCCTCGCGCACGGCGCGCTCGGCGAGACGCACCTGCTCCTCGGCGCCGGGAAGCGCCAGCAGCGGGCGCGCCTGGCCGGCGGTGAGCGCGCCCTCCCGCAACAGCTCCCGCACCTCCTCCGGCAGGCGCAGGAGGCGGAGCGAGTTGGTGACGGTGGTGCGGGCCTTGCCGACGCGCGCCGCGACCTCCTCCTGGGAGAGGCTGAACTTCTCCTGCAGCGCGGCGTAGGCCTCCGCCTCCTCCAGCGGGTTCAGGTCGCTGCGCTGGAGGTTCTCGACCAGCGCCAGCTCGAGCAGCTCGCGATCGTCGGCCACCGCGCGCACCACGACGGGGACCTCCTCCAGGCCCGCCCGGCGCGCGGCGCGCCAGCGGCGCTCGCCGGCGATGATGGTCCAGCCCTCGTCCTTCCGCGTCACCACCAGCGGCTGCACGACGCCCTGGGCGCGGATCGACTCGGCGAGCTCGGCGATGGCTTCCTCGTCGAAGCGGCTGCGCGGCTGGAAGCGGTTGGGACGCAGGTCCGCCACCGGCAGCCGGCGCACCTCCTCCTCCGGCGTCTTCTCGATCAGCGCGTCGAGACCGCGGCCCAGGCCGCGCTTCCTGGCGTTCACGCCGCCCTCCGCAGGAGCTCCCGCGCCAGCGCCAGATAGGCCTCGGCGCCGCGCGACTTGATGTCGTACTGGAAGATCGGCAGGCCGTGGCTGGGCGCCTCGGCGAGGCGGATGTTGCGCGGCACAACGGTGTCGTAGACCTTCTCGGCGAAATGCGAGCGGATCTCCTCGGCCACGTCCTTGGAGAGGTTCGTGCGGTCGTCGTACATGGTGAGCAGGATGCCGGCGATGGCGAGGCGGGGGTTGAGGCTCGCCTGGATGCGCTTGACGGTGGCCAGCAGCTCGCTGATCCCTTCGAGGGCGAAGTATTCGCACTGCAGCGGCACGAGGACGCCGTCCGCCGCCGTCAAGGCGGCGACGGTGAGATGGCCGAGCGACGGCGGGCAGTCGAGGAGGATCGTGTCGTAGCGCCCGGCGACCCCGCCGAGGACGCCCTTGAGCTTCTTCTCCCAGCCGGTTTCGCCGACGAACTCCACCTCGACGCCCACGAGATCCCGCTGCGAGGGCACGAGATCGAGGTTCGGAAAGCCGGTGGGGAGGATGGCCTCTTCGAGCGTCGCTTCGCCGGTCAGCACGTGGTAGAGGTTGGGCGCCGCCGTCCTGGCGCCGAGGCCGCGGGTGGCGTTGGCCTGCGGATCGCAATCGGCCAGCAGGACGCGGCGTTCGAGGGCGCCGAGGCCGGCCCCGAGGTTGATGGCGGTGGTGGTCTTGCCCACCCCGCCTTTCTGGTTCGCGATGGCGAGAATCATGCTCGGTCGTGCTCTCAGGTGACTCGGCGCAGGGCCAGGATCCGCCGCCTCGCGCTCGCCGCGAGCTTGACCTCGCCGCAAGCGGCGAGATCCGGCGGCAGCTCGGGATCGTTCTCGCCCACCCAGAGGAAAAGGCGTCCCTCCTCGCGCAGGCGTGCCGCGAGCGCCCTCCAGGTTTCGGCGTCGAGCCGGAGGGCCCGCGAGGTGATGATGTCGATGCTCTCCGGCAGGCCGGCGGGCAGCGGAACCCGGACTCTAACATTGAGGCAGCGGCAGGGCAAAGACGCCTTGCGGGCGGCGGCGAGGAGGAAGGCCCACTTCCGCTCGCGCGCCTCGACGAGGGTCATTTCGAGGCCCGGACGGGCGGCGGCGATCACCAGTCCGGGAAAACCGGCGCCGGAGCCGAGGTCGAGCCCGGTCCGCGCGCCAGCCGGCAGCAACGGCAGCGCCGCCAAGGACTCGCCGTAATGACGTTCCAGGATCTCCCCCGCGGTGCCCGGCCCGATCAGGCTCAGCCGCCGGTTCCAGCGGCGCAGCTCCTCGTAATGGGCATGAAGGGCGGCGATCGCGGGTTCAGACAACGGCTCGGGGGAGCGTTCGGCGATTCTGGCGGCGAATTCGGGGAGGGGGACCTCTGGCAGCTCGAAGGCCACGGCGCGGATTGTTTCACGTGAAACATCGCCGAGCGTCACCAGGGCAACGTTTCACGTGAAACCTCGGGGCCTACACAGGCCGGATCGTCACCCGCTTGAAGTAGCCGTCGCCCTCGCTCTCGGTGACGACGCCGGGATCGTCCGCCAGGGTGACGTGGATGATCCGGCGGTCGGCCGGGTTCATCGGCTCCAGGATGCGCGGCCGGCCGCGGCGGCGTACGTCCTCGGCCATCCGCTGCGCCAGGCTGCGCAGCCGCTCCTCGCGGATCTCGTGGAAATTGTCGCAGTCCACCCGCACGGCCACCGCCTCGCCGCACAGGCTGCGGATCATGCGCGGCAGCAGGTGCTCGACCGCCATGACAAACTCGCCGTCGTCGGCGAAGCACCAGTCGACGTCCGCGCCCGAGAGATCCACCTCCAGGCGGTCCTCGCCCTGGAAGATCTGCGGCTCGAGCTCCAGGCCGGCGACGCGGATGAGCAGCGCCGCCGCCTTCGCCGCCGCCTCGGCGAGTGGGCCGGCGGCCAGCGGGAAGCGCTCCGAGACCCGGCGCGGCGTCTCCGGCAGGGTCACCAGGCCGCCGTCCTCCAGGACCGCCGGGCGGGGAGAGTCCACGTCCCGCACCGGCCGCTCCAGCCGCGCCTCCTCGCGGCGCCGGCGGGGCCGTTCGCGGCCCTCTCGCCGCCCCCCTCGCTCTTCCCGGCGCCCTCCCTCGCGCCGCCGCTCCCGTCCGCCGCCTTGCGGGCGCGTCTCCGCTATTCTCGGCGGGGGCGGGTCGGGCCGCTCGACCGTGGGTGCCGCCGGCTCGCGGGACAGGTAGGAGGACGGCGGCGGGGGAGGGTGGGCGCGCCCTCCCGGCACCGCCGGCAGCGGCACCGGCGTCTCCCGGCGCGGATTGTCCGGATCCACCTCGATCACCACCTTGCGGCGGGTCTTCAGGAAGCCGTGGCGCTTCTCCAGACTGCGGTAGGCCACGTAGCTCGGATCGAGGTTGAAGTAGTTGGCGGCCTGGATCACCGCCTGCTGCAGGGTGTCGCCGGAGAAGTACCGCCGCTTCGGATCGTTCATCGAGGAATCGGGCGGGAATTCCATGTCGCCGTCCATCACGCCTCCCGCGCCTGCAAACGGTTGTAAACCTGGAGTTGCAGGATGGTCAAGATGTTGTTGGTGAGCCAGTAGAGCACCAGGCCGCTGGGGAAGCCCAGGAACAGGAAGGTCATGACGATCGGCATCAACTGGAACATCCGCCGCTGCATCGGATCGCCCGCCTGCGGCCCCATGCGGACCTGCAAGACCTGCGTCACGCCCATGATGATGGGCAGAACGTAGTAGGGATCGTGCACCGAGAGGTCCTTGATCCACAGGATCCACGGCGCCTTGCGCAGGTCGACCGCCGTGGAGAGCAGGCTGTAGAAGGCGAACAGGATCGGCATCTGCAGCAGCAGCGGGAAGCAGCCGCCCGCCGGATTGACGCCGGCCTCCTTGTAGATGGCCATGACCTCCTCGTTCATCTTGCGCTGCATCTCGAGGTTCGGCTTGCCCTGCTTGTCGCGCAGCTTGGTGCGGTAGCGGTCGCGGACGGCCTGCACTTTGGGGTTCAGCTCCTGCATCTTGCGCATCGACATCGTGCTGCGGTGGGTGACCGGCAGCAGCACCAGCTTGATGAGCACCGTCATCAGGATGATGGCCCAGCCGTAGTTGGGCACGACGTGGTCGTGGATCCAGTGCAAACCGGCGAGGAGCGGCCTCGCGAGGAAGCCGAAGTAGCCGAGCGCCACCGTGCCCTCGAGGCCGTAGGGGAGCGCCTTCAGCCGCTCGTACTCCTTCGACCCCCAGTAGGAGACGAGGGAGAGCCGGTCCCCGGCCGGCCGCAAGACCAGGAAGAGCTCCCGCGGCTGGCCCTTCTGCTCCTTGGTGATCTCGTCCTCGGAAGGCAGCGGCACGAACGGCGGGCCGCCGGCTTCCGGCGGCTGCACGAGCACCGGCGTGAGCACCGCCCGGCCTAGCCCCGCCTGCGGAATCTGCGCCGAGAGGAAGTAGGTGTCGGCGAGACCGATCCAGCGCAGCGACCGTCCGGGGATCTGCTGCCCCTTCCCGGCCCGTTGCGCGTCGACGAACTTCACCTCGTCGCCGGTCTTGTAGACGGCCTGCCGCCGCTCGAAGCGGCTCTTCATCTCCTCCGCCGTGGGGTTGCGCACGCCGGGCCCCACCAGCACGCCCCAATCCGCATGCCCGGGCACCTGGATCTCCACCGCCAGCAGGCCGCGGTCGTCGAAGCGGAAGCTCTTCTCGGCCGCTCCCAGGGGGCCGCTGTAGCGGAAGCGGACGGAGCGGCCGTCCGAGCTCCTTTCCGCCCAGAAGAGCGCCTGGTCGAGCGGATGCGGCTGCAGGCCGCGCGCCGCCGTCAGCGCATAGGGATAGACGCCACCCGGCCGCTTGCGCACCAGCTCCAGCGTGCCGCTCTCCGCGCTGGCCTTCTCCGGCACCAGCATGGAGACGAGCTGCGCGCCGCGGTTGGTGAAAACCGCGCGGTTGCGCCCCTGCTGGAGCACGATCCGCTCCTCGCCGGCGGCCTCGATCTGCTCGCGGGGAGCGCCGGGGGCCGCCGGTGAAGCCGCAGCAGCGGAGGGCGCCGCGGGCGTGCCGGTCGCGGGGCCTGGCGGAACGGTTGCGGCAGGGGGAACGGGACTCTCCTCGGGCGCCGGCGGCTTCGGCGGCGCCGGCTTCGGCGGCGGAAACACCGTGTACCAGATGAGAATGACGCCGAGGGAGAGCAGAAAGGCAAGGAGCAAACGGCGAGTATCCACGGGCGCTTGGGTCCTCTTTCGTCGTCGTGCGTTTCAGGGGAGGCTGTCCGGCAGCTCCCCTATGGCAGGTCGACCCCGCCCGGATGAAATGGATGGCAGCGGAGCAGCCGGCCGGTGGCCAGCCAGCCGCCGCGCCAGAGACCGTGCTTCAGCAGCGCGAGCCGGGCGTATTCCGAACAGGTCGGAGTGAAGCGGCAGGCGCGCGGCAGCCACGGCGAGAGGCGCCGCTTGTAGAGGGCGAGCAGGAACACCAGGAAGCGCGTCACGCCCGCCGCTCGCCGAGGCTCGCGAAGAGCCGCAGCAGCTCCATCTTCAAAGCTGGAAAGTCGCTCTTGCCGGCCTCCGGCTTGAGGTGGACCACCAAGTCCAGAGCTGGAAGCTGGCTGCGCTCCTGCCATCGCCGGTAGATCTCTCTGATCCTGCGCTTGAGCCGCTGGCGTGCGACCGCTTTGCCCACCTTGCGGCTGGCGGTGATGCCGAGGCGCGGGTGCCCGAGCTGGTTCGGCGCGAAGTAGAGGATGGCCAGCGGTCCATGCCGCCGGCGTCCCGTCCGGTAGCACCTGAGATAGTCCGTCCGCCGCCGCAGTCTCTCCGCAGAGGTCAGGCGCTCGCCCGCCGCGACGCGCGGCGGGGCGGGCGCACCCTCCCCGCCCGGCATCAGACGCTCAGACGCTTGCGCCCCTTCTGGCGCCGCCGCGCCAGCACCGCGCGGCCGTGACGGGTGCGCATGCGCACCAGGAAGCCGTGCGTCCGCTTGCGCCGACGGTTGTTGGGCTGATAAGTCCGTTTCACGGTTGAACCGCCTTCTTCGAAATCGTGTGAGAAATTGCGGGACCGCCGGCCGCGATGGGACCGCCCGCTCGCATCGAACGAAACCCGTAAAGTAGTGCACCGGCGGCCCGGGAGTCAAGGACGTGGCGGAGAGGGTGGGATTCGAACCCACGGACCGGTTGCCCGGTCAACGGTTTTCGAGACCGCCCCATTCGACCGCTCTGGCACCTCTCCGGTGATCGCTTCAAAATCGATTGGCGGAGAGGGTGGGATTCGAACCCACGGTAGAGTTTCCCCTACACACGCTTTCCAAGCGTGCTCCTTAAGCCACTCGGACACCTCTCCAGGATCATTGCCAAAGAACAGGAGCCCGGCCGCTACGGCCCGCGCCGCAGCGACGTGAAGAACTCGCGCAACAGCGCGGCGCTCTCGCCGGCGAGGACGCCCGCCGTCATCTCCAGCCGGTGATTGAGCCGCGGATCCTGGACCAGGTTGCCCAGGGTGCCGCAATAGCCGGCTTTCGGATCGGCCGCGCCGTAGACCAGCCGCGCGACGCGGCCGTTCACCAGGGCGCCGGCGCACATGGCGCAGGGCTCGAGGGTGACGTACATCGTGCACTCCTCGAGGCGCCAGCCCTGTAACCGGGATGCCGCCTCGCGAATTGCCAGCAGCTCGGCGTGCGCCAGGGGGTCGCGGTCGATCTCGCGCCGATTGTGGCCGCGCCCGATCACCTCTCCCCCGCGGACCACCACGGCGCCGATCGGCACCTCGCCGAGCCCGGCGGCGCGCCTCGCCTCGGCGAGGGCTTCCATCATCCAGACCTGATCTTCGGGTCTCTCCAAGGCAGGTCCGCCGGGACGGAAGACGTATCTTACCCGAGTTGGATCGTCGCCGCAAAACGCGGCCGCGCCGGAATTCCCTGATCTCTACAGGGGTTAAGCACGGAGGACGCGTTCTTTACTTCCCCGACCCCAGGTCGTAGCATGAAGAGCCTGCAGTGGCCCGCGAAGGGTTCGGGTCCTGTGCATCGGTCAACACCGAACCTCGTCAGGCCCGGAAGGGAGCAGCGATAAGGTGTCCGGTCGAGTGCCGCAGATTCACCGGAACCCTTCGTCGACCACTGTAACCACCCCATGACGTACCAGGTCCTCGCGCGCAAGTGGCGCCCGCAGAATTTCTCCAGCCTCGTCGGCCAGGAGCCGATCGTCACCGCTCTGCGCAACGCCCTGCAGGAGGGGCGCATCGCCCAGGCGTATCTCTTCTCGGGCATCCGCGGCGTCGGCAAGACGACGGCGGCGCGGGTGCTCGCCAAGGCGCTCAACTGCGAGCGCGGTCCGGCCGCCGATCCGTGCAACGAGTGCGCGCCCTGCCTCGACATCACCCGCGGCTCGGACCTCGACGTCATCGAGGTGGACGCCGCCACCTACTCGAAGGTCGAGCAGGTCCGAGAGCTCACTGAAAGCCTCAAGTACGGCCCCGCCCGCGACCGCTACAAGGTCGTGGTGCTCGACGAGATCCATCGCCTGTCGCGCCAGGCCTTCGACGCCCTGTTGAAGATCGTCGAGGAGCCGCCGCCGCGCCTGGTCTTCATCTTCGCCACCACCGAGATCGAGGCCGTGCCGGCGACGATCCTCTCGCGCTGCCAGGAGTTCCATTTCCGGCGCGTGGCGTCGCCGCAGCTCGCGGCGTACCTGCGCCAGATCGCGGAGGCGGAGGAGATCCGGGCGAGCGACACGGCGCTGCGGCTGATCGCTCGCGCCGGCGAGGGGAGCGTGCGCGACTCGGTGGCGCTGCTCGACCAGCTCGCCACCTTCGGCTCGGGCGCTATAGCCGAGGAGGACGCCGTGCGCCTGCTCGGCGGGCTCGATACCGCGCTCTTCCAGAAGCTGCTGGAGGGCATCCTCGCGGGCGAGCCCCAGGCGGTGAGCGCCGCCGTGCGCCGGGTGGAGGAGGAAGGTTGGGATCCGCGCCACGTCTACGGCCAGTTCCTCGCCTTCTGCCGCGACGCCCTCCATCTCGCCATGGGCGGCTCGCCCGCGCAGGTGGACCTGCCGGCCGAGGAGGCGCAGGCGCTCGCCGCGACGGCCAAAACGGGCGGCTACGAGAACCTCCTGCGGCTGCTCAACCAGCTCCTCGCAAGCGAGCCCATCGTGCGGCGCAGCGAGAGCGGCGCCCTGGCGGTCGAGATCGCCTGGCTGCGCGCCGCCGAGCTGCCGAAGCTGACGCGCGTCGAGGAGCTGCTGGTCGCCGGCAACGTCAGGCTCGAAGCCGTGCCCGCCGCGATGCGGTCCGCGCCGGCGGCGGCGCCTCGTTCCAGGCCCACCCCTGCGCCCCCAGCCCCTGCATCAGCGCCCCCCGCGGCGGCGAAGAGCTCGGCGCCGCCGCCGCGATCCACGCCGGCGGCGCCGAGCAGGGAGGCCGATCCGATGACGGTCTTCCGGGAAGAGGCGGCCAAGCGCAATAAGAGCCTCGGCAGTTTTCTGGATGCGGCCGAGGAAGTACGCTTCGCGGAAGGCCGCGTCAGAATCGTGCTCGCGAGCGGCGACACCTACTCCCGAACGCGGTCCGAGGCCTACCGGCCGGCCTTGGAGGAATTGGCGGTGGCCGCGTGGGGCTCGGGAACCGGACTTGATATCGTGGAGGGCCGAAAGGCGCCCGGGCCCCTGGCCTCGGCCGTGCTGAAGCCGGTGCCGATGCAGGAGGTCGAACAGCTCCCGGCCGTACAGGCGGTGCTCGAGATCTTCAAGGGCAGCCGCATCGAGGCGGTGGAAGAGCAGGGCAGCTACACGGAGGATTGAGACCGATGAGCAGCATGCGGCAATTGATGAAGCAGGCCCAGGAGATGCAGGAGCGCCTCCAGCGCGAGCTCAACGAGCTCGTCGTCGAGGCCAGCGTCGGCGGCGGCATGGTCACCGTGAGGATGAGCGGCCACAAGCAGCTCGTCGGCTGCAAGATCGACCCCGAGGCCATGGACCCCAAAGACCCGTCGATGCTGGAAGATCTGATCGTCGCCGCCGTCAACGAGGCCGGCCGCAAGATCGAGGAGACGATGCAGGGGAAGATGGGCTCGATGGCGGCGAGCATGCCCGGCCTCTTCTGACCTCTCGCGGCGTCGATGCCCGAACCTCTCTCCCGCCTCATCGGCGAGCTCTCGCGGCTCCCGGGCATCGGCCCCAAGACCGCCACCCGTCTCGCCCATTATCTGCTCAAGGTGCCGGCCGCCGAGGCCGAGGCGCTGGCGCAGGCCATCGTGGAGGTGAAGGAGAAGCTCTTCCACTGCTCGGTCTGCAACGCCATCACCGCCGAAGATCCCTGCCGCTACTGCGCCGATCCGCGGCGCGACCGCGGCCGCATCTGCGTCGTCGAGGAGCCGTTCAACCTAGAGCCGATCGAGCGCACGGGCGAGTACGGCGGCCTCTACCACGTGCTGCTGGGGGCCCTCTCGCCGCACCGCGGGATCGGCCCCGACCGCCTGGCGATCCCCGGCCTGCTGGCGCGCCTGGAGGGAATCGAGGAGGTCATTCTCGCCACCAACCCCAACGTCGAGGGGGAAGCGACGGCGCTCTATCTCGCCCGCCTGCTGAAGCCCCGCGGCATCCGGGTCACCCGCCTCGCCTTCGGCATGCCCGTCGGCGGCGACATCGAGTACACCGACGAGGTGACGCTGGGCCGCTCGCTCGCCGGCCGGCGCGAGATGTGAGCTTCGGCGACCTCCTTCCACACATCGTCGCGCCGCCTCCCGGGCCGCGCTCCCGCGAGCTCGCGGCCGGCCTGCGGGAATTCGAGGCGCCGGGGGTCAACACCCTGCCGGCGGGCGAGCCCCTTCAGCCGTCCATCGTCTGGGAGGAGGCGCGGGGAGCCAACGTCCGCGACGCGGACGGCAACGTCTACATCGATCTCACCTCGGGCTTCGGCGTCGCGGCGGTGGGGCACCGGCATCCGCGCGTGGTGGCGGCGGTGCGCAAGCAGGCCGGCCGGCTGCTGCACGGGCTCGGCGACGTCCACGCCCACCCGCTGAGAATCGAGCTGGCGCGGCGGCTCGCCGGGCTGGCGCCGGTGGACGAGCCGCAGGTCTTCTTCGCCATCTCGGGCGCCGAGGCGGTGGAGATCGCGTTGAAGACCGCCCTGCGGGCGACCGGCAGGCCAGGCATCGTGGCGTTCGAGCCCTCTTACCACGGCCTGACGCTCGGCGCCCTCGCCGCCACCTCGCGCGAGGAGTTCCGCGCGCCGTTCGCCGCCCATCTGCACGGGCACGTCCGGCGGTTGGCTTTCGGGGCGGACTTGAAAGACCTCGGCGAGGTCATCGCGGGGGGCGCCGTCGGGGCGGTGATCGTGGAGCCGATCATCGGCCGCGAGGGCATTCTGATCCCTCCAACCGGCTGGCTCGCCGGTCTGTTCGAGATCTGCCGCCGCGAGGGAGCGCTGCTGATCGCCGACGAGATCTTCACCGGCTTCGGCCGCACCGGCCGCCTCTTCGCCGTCGAGCACGAGGGGGTGCGCCCGGACATACTGTGCTGCGGCAAGGCCCTGGGCGGCGGACTGCCGATCGCGGCGGTGATCGCCCGGCGGGACCTCTTCCGCTGCTGGGAGACTTCCGGCGAGGCGCTCCACACCGCGACTTTCATCGCCAACCCCCTCGCCTGCGCCGCCGCCCTGGCCGTGCTGGACGTGCTGGACGAGGAGGCGCTCCCCGCGCGGGCGGCGCGGATGGGCGAGAACCTCGGCACGCACCTTACGGCATGGCCGGCGCGTTTTCCTGCCGTCGCCGCCGTCCGCGGCCGCGGTCTGCTGTGGGGGATCGAGCTGCGCTCTCCGCAGCAGGCGAAGGTCTGGGTGCAGCGAGCCTGCGCTCGTGGCGTCCTCCTCCTCGCCGGAGGACCGGAGGGCCGGGTGGCGCAGATCGTGCCGCCGTTGACGATCACGGAAGAGCAGCTCGCCGCGGCGGTGGAGATCCTGTCTCTTACAATCCCCTCCTGATGCCGCCCGCACCCCGCTTCAAGATCGCCTTCATCGGCACCCACGGCGTGGGCAAGACGACGCTCTGCTACGGCCTCGCGGCGCGGCTGAAACGGCGGGACGTGGCGGTGGAGGTGGTGCACGAGGTGGCGCGGCGTTGCCCGCTGCCGATCAACGAGGAGACGTCGGTGGCCGCGCAGTCCTGGATCCTGCACAGTCAGATCGCCGAGGAGCTGGTGGCCCAGGCCCGTTATCCGGTGGTGGTCTGCGACCGCAGCGTGCTCGACAATTACGTCTACCTCCTGCTCGCCGCCGGCAGGCAGGACGGGCCGGAGACCCTGGTGCGGTTCTGGATGCAGGGATACGACCTGCTGGTGCACGTCCCGATCCTCGAGCAGTTGAGCCCGGACGGCATCCGCTCGCCCGATCCCGGCTTCCAGTACGCGGTCGAGGACCGCCTCATGCGCGAGCTCGCCGAGCGCGACCTGGCGGCGCTGCATCTCGATCCCGCTTCGCGGTCCGAGTGGCTCGACACGGTGGAGCGGGCCGTCTGGGAACGGCTGCGCCCGGCCCAGCTCCCCCTCTCCTTGTAGCGATGCTCTCTCTCGCCGGCCTGCTGCTCGTCCTGTTCCTGGCGCTCCTCGCCGCCGGGGTCCTCGGCCTCTGGGCCGTCCTGCGCCGGCCGCCGGAGAGCCAAGCCCTGCGGGCGCTCGGCGAAGGAAGGTTCGCCGCCGCGCTGGCGGCCGCGCGCACGGACGCCGGGGCCGGCCGCGATGAGCTGTACGCCGCCGCAGTGGCCGCCAGGCACCTGCTCGAGCTCGATCGCGCCCGCGCGCTCCTGGCGCGCATCCTCGCCCGCGATCCGGGCGACGGCGAGGCCTGGCTGGAGAGCGGCCTGGCGGCCGCCTACGCGCGCGACTGGGACGGCGCCGAGAGCGCTTTCGCCAGGGTGGAGCCGCTGCGTTCGGACCTCCTGGAGTCGCTCACCTTGCACCGCGCCTGGCTGGCGCTGCGCCGCGGCGACGCCCCGGCCGCCCGCCGCCTCTTCGGCGAGGTGGAGGCGCCGCTCGAGAACAAGCTGCGCTCGGATCTCGGCGGCGGCGAGCCGCTCTTCGCCGAGTGGTTCCTGCAGGCCGCCCTCCTCTGGCAGGCGGCCGGCGACGCCGAACGGGCCGCCTGGGCCTGGCGGGAGGGCCTGGCGTCGGCTCCGGAGAGCCGCCTCGCCGAAATCGTGGGCGGCCCGGGACCTCCGCTACAATAGGCGCACTTTGGGGATGGAGAATCTGCTTCGGCGGTGGGAGGTCTTCGCCCACTTCACGGACGAGCAGCTCGCGCAGCTCGCCGGCTGCGCCGCCAGCCGCCGCTACGCCGCCGGGGCCACCGTCGTCAAGGAAGGTGAGCTCACCCAGGACGCCTACCTGATCGCCAGCGGCGGCGTGCGCATCCAACGCAAGACGCCCTACGGCCACTTCAGCCTGGCGGCCCTCGCGCCGGGCACGCTGTTCGGCGAGACCTCGTTCGTCGATCGCGTGCCGCGCTCGGGTGACGCGGTGACGACGACCGAGACCGAGCTGATCGCGCTGAGCCCCGCCGCCCTCTCGGCGCACATGGAGAGCGATCCGCGCTTCAAGGTGGCCGTCTACTGGACCTTCTGGAAGAGCCTGTCGTCCAAGCTCCGGCAGACGAACGACAACCTCTCGCGGTTCTTCTCCGAGACCGGCGGGCCGCCGAGCACCGAGCCGGCTTCGCCGCGGCAGCCCGCCGGTGAGTTCCGCGTCGATCTCGCCTCGAAGCGCAAGCTCTTCCAGGAGCAGAAGCTGTCGAACCTGGAGATCAACTTCCTCTCCTCGCTCTCGCGGGAGAGGAAGTACAGCCCGCACCAGGTGATCTTCCACGAAGGCGAGGCGGGCGGCGAGATGTTCGTGGTGCTCGAGGGCCGGGTGATGATCAGCAAGTTCATTCCCGGCGCCGGCGAGGAGGCGCTCGCTTTTCTCGAGCGGGGCGGCTACTTCGGCGAGATGGCGCTGATCGACAACGCGCCGCGCTCGGCCGACGCCAAGGCCGACGCGGGCGGCGCCGTGGTGCTGGCCATCTCCCGCGAGGTGCTGGCCGGCATCCTCGACATCCACAGGATCTCGTCGATCCGGCTGCTGATCATCCTCTGCAATCTGGTGGCGAGCCGGCTGCGCGAGCTGGACGACAAGATCATCGGCTGGTTCATCCTCGCCGGCGGCCACGGGCTCTCCTGGCCGGTGCCGCCGCCGCAAGGCTAGCCATCACCTTCCCCACCAGAGACGACAGCGGCAATGCCGCGCGGCCGGCGTCGTCGAACCAGCCGGTCGCCATGCCCTCCCGCACCTCGCCGCCCCAGGCGAGCTCCGCCCGGTGCACGTCGACCTCCAGATCGCGATAGGTGATGCCGTGCCGCACGCTGGCGGCGCGCTCTCCGAGGGCCCAGCGCCCGCCGTAGCGGCTGCCGAGGAGGGCCTCCGGCGGCTGGTCCGCCAGGACGCCGTCCCGCTCCATCGTCACCCAGGGCAGCTCCCAGGTGCCGGCGAGGAGAGAGCTGTCCTCGGGGCGGCGGAAGAGGAGCACGCCGCCGTCGTTCGCCACCACGGCGGCCAGGAGCCGAAGGCGCTCGGATTGCCGCTTGCCCTTGGGGAGCGGATAGCGCTCGGGATCGTCCTCGCCGGCGGCGCGGCAATCCTGGCGCAGGGGGCAGAGCAGGCACTTGGGCCGGCGCGGCGTACAGAGGGTGGCGCCCAGCTCCATCAAGGCCTGGTTGCTGTCGCCCGGCCGCCGCGGATCCAGCAGCTCGGCCGCCGCAGCGAGCAGCCTGGCGCGCGCCGCGGCGGAACGCGGATCCTCGCCGAGCGCCAGGACGCGAGAGAGGACGCGCTCGACGTTGCCGTCCATCACCGGCGCGGCGACGCCGAAGGCGATGCTCGCCACGGCCGCCGCGGTATAGGCGCCGACGCCGGGCAGGCCAAGGAGACCTTCTACCGTGGTAGGGAAGCCGCCGGCCGCGGCGATCTGCCGGGCCGCCGCGTGGAGCTGGCGCGCCCGCCGGTAGTAGCCGAGCCCCGACCACAGCGCCAGCACCTCCTCGAGCCCGGCGCGCGCCAGGTCTTCCACCCGCGGGAATCTTTCCAAGAACCGATTGTAGAAAGGGAGGGCGGTCTCCACCCGCGTCTGCTGCAGCATGACCTCGGAGAGCCAGATCCGGTAGGGATCGCTCGTCCGGCGCCAGGGGAGGTCCCGGCGGTGCCGATCGAACCAGGAGAGAAGGTCGTCGCGCCGCACCGCGTCACTCTATCGCGGGATTGAGGCCAAAATGGCAGAGTGAAATGTCGATGCGTCAAAAGAACAGCTCCCTCCCTTGCGGGAGGGAGCTGTGGGGGGAGGCCCCATCTCTCCGGTTGGCTATTGTGGCTGTACCCCTGTATAGGGGATTTCGGTCGGGCTTTAAGAGGTTGAGATCTTCCGATCTCTTAAGCTGGTAGGACTGTGCTTGGTGGGTGTGGAACCTCCCCCTCTACCGTTTGTCCTGCTAGCTGATCTCTGCAACAGCCATGCCTGGCCTTTCATTCCCCGTTTCGGCACGCCAAGAAAGACATGCCCCCCGCCGCCTGGGCGTGGGGCTCAGGGGGGAGGTTCCCTGCGCTTGGTTGGTTGGGTTGGCTGGTCTACCCCTGCTCAGGGGAATGAAGGTGGGATCTTCAAAGGACGAGATCGCGTTAGGATCTCAGATGAGGATGGCTATCTTTTCGGCTGGATGGAAACCTCCCCCTCGTTGCCTACTAATTTGTGGCGACTTCTATTGCAAACAGAGTGCCAAGCCTGCCGAGACCCAGGGAGGCCTGGAAAGCAGCCATTCGCGCCTCCTGGGAGCGTTTCCACCCCTGGCCGAGCCCCGGCGGCGCTTTCATTCGTACAAATGCGTTCCTCAGAATTTGGCATTTCTACATAGGGCGGTCGGACGGCGCCGCGAGGGTGCAAAACGGTAGGATGCGAGCATGAAGAAGCTGTTGGTGATCTTCGCCGCCCTGGCGGCGATCGCTGTCCTCGCCACCGTCGCCGGCGTCCTCCTGGGAGGCAAGGGCCGCCTGAGAGGCGGCGGTCCGACGGTCCTCGTCTGGCGCCTGGCCGGTCCGGTGCTCGAGCAGCGGGCGCCGCGGCTCCCCTTCGCCGGCGGCCGCGAGAGCGACAGTATCGCCGAGCTCTACCCGGCGCTGCACGCCGCTCGCCAGGATCCCGGCATCCGCGGCCTCGCCGTCTACATCCAGGACGCCGACTTCGGCCTCGCCAAGGCGCAGGAGCTGCGCCGGCAGATGCTGGGCCTGCGGCGCGCCGGCAAGTTCGTCGAGTGCTATCTGGAGACCGCGGGCGAGGGAACCAACGGCACGCTCGAGTATTACCTGGCGAGCGCCTGCGAGCGCATCCACCTCGCCCCGGCGGGAGACCTCAACCTGCTCGGCCTCTACGCCGAGAGCCGCTTCCTCCGCGGCACCTTCGACAAGCTGAAGATCGAGCCCGAGTTCAACCAGGTCGGCCGCTACAAGAGCGCCGTCGAGACCTATACCCGCTACGAGTTCACCCCCGAGTCCCGGGAGGCCCTCGCGGCCGTCCTCGACGGCTACTTCTCGCAGATCGTCTCCGCCATCGCCGAGGCGCGCCGCAAGACGCCCTACGAGATCAAGTGGCTCATCGACGGCGCGCCTTTCTCCGCGGAGGAGGCGGTCAAGCGCGGCCTCGTCGATCAGCTCTCCTATCCGGATCAGTTCCGCGACCACCTGAAGCAGCGCGTCGGCCGCGAGCCCTCGTACCTCGCCATCGAGGACTATCGCCCGGCCCGCTCCCTCGCCGCCCGCCGCGTCGCGGTCGTCTTCGCCCTCGGCACCCTCGTGCGCGGCCGGGGAGGTACGGCACCCTGGACGGAGGAAACCTTCCTCGGCTCGGACGACATGGCCGCGCTGCTGCGCGAAATGGCCGAGGACGACGGCGTCTCTTCCGTCGTGCTGCGCATCGACAGCCCGGGCGGCTCCGCTCTCGCCGCCGACCTCATCCTGCGCGAAGTGGGCAAGCTCAAGGACAAGAAACCGGTGGTGGTCTCGATGTCGGACCTGGCGGCCTCGGGCGGCTACTACATCGCCGCGGCAGCGACGAAGATCGTCGCCGAGCCGGCGACCCTCACCGGCTCGATCGGCGTCTACGGCGGCAAGCTCGTCACCCGCCGTTTCGAAGAGGAGCTCCTGGGCGTCGGCCATGACGCGCAGAAGCGCGGCGCCAATGCCGACATCTACTCCTCGCTGCAGCCCAACAGCCAGCAGCAGCAGACGCGCCTGCAGCAGCTCATGCTGCGCACCTACTCCACTTTCATCGGCCACGTCGCCGCCGGCCGCAGGATGAACCGGCCGGCGGTCGAGGGCGTCGCCGCCGGCCGCGTCTGGACCGGCGCGGCGGCGCGCAAGATCGGCCTCGTGGACGAGTTGGGCGGTCTCGACAAGGCCGTGGACATCGCCCGGCGGGAAGCCGGGATCCGCCCCTCCGAGACGGCCGCCGTCGAGTTCTATCCGCCGCCGCCGTCGTGGCTCGATCTTTTCTTCGCCCGGCGCCAGCCGCCCCTGCCGGCGGCGTTGGCCGAAGCCGTCAGGGCTCTTGAAAGCAGCCCGCCCAGGATGCTTCAATTACCGCCCGAGCTGGCCCGGCTGGCCCGGCCTTTCTAACTCGAAGTGCTTTGGGGAGCGTTGGTTGCAAAGAAGTTGACGGTTCGTTCACAAGGAGGGGGTTGCGGCGCCATTCGGCTGTGCTATGATGATCCCGTCGTAGTCACCTAAACCGCTTAGAACGTATTCCTTCCGGTCAAGGATTTCCACATCCTGTGGAAATCTTGTGGAAATTGAGTATGATGACGGCTCGAGGTCTCATGTCCCAATCCCTGTGGTCTCGCCTTCAAAAACAGTTGCAGCAGCATTTGGATCCCGAGGAATTCGCCACCTGGTTCCGGCCGCTCAAGGTGGGCAATGAAGACGGCGACCGGCTCGTGCTGGTGGCGCCGAACTCGCGCTTCCTCCACACGCTGGAGGAGAGCTATCGGCCGGCGGTGGATCGCGCCGTGGCCGGCCTCGGCGGTTCGGGCTTCGAGGTGCTGTTCTCCCTGGATGACGCCACGGTTCCCTCGGACGAGCCTCTCGCGCCTTCGTACTTCGACCCGAAGTACCTCTTCGAAAACTTCGTCAAGGGCAAATCCAACGAGTTCGCCCTGGCGGCGGCGCGTCGCGTCGCGGAGAATCCCTCCCTCTCTTACAACCCGTTGTTTCTCTACGGCGGCGTCGGTCTCGGCAAGACCCACCTTCTGCACGCCATCGGGCATGAGCTCCGGCGCTGCCGGCCGAATCTCAGCGTCCTTTACCTGGCCACCGAGCAGTTCGTCAACGAGCTCATCAACTCGATCCGCTTCGACCGCATGCCGGCCTTTCGCGAGCGCTACCGCACCATCGACGTCCTGATGATCGACGACATCCAGTTCCTGGCCAAGAAGGAGCGCACGCAGGAGGAGTTCTTCCACACCTTCAACACTCTCTATACCAGCCAGAAGCAGATCATCCTCTCCTGCGATTCCTCGCCGCGCGACATCCCGACGCTGGAAGAGCGGCTGCGCAGCCGGTTCGAGTGGGGGCTGATCGCGGACATCCAGCCGCCGGACCTGGAGACCAAGATGGCGATCCTGCAGCGCAAGGCCGGGCTGGAGGAGATCCAGTTGCCGGAGGAGGTCGCGGAGTTCATCGCCCAGCAGGTGAAGTCCAACATCCGCGAGCTCGAAGGGCTGCTGAACCGGGTGCTCGCCTTCTCGTCGCTCACCGGCAAGCCGCTCACCCTGGCGCTGGCGCGCGAGACGCTCAAGGACATCCTGCCGGAAGAGGGGAAGAAGCCCGCCGCGGCCGAGATCGTCAAGCTCGTCGCCCGCCACTACGACCTCAAGGTCTCCGAGATCAAGAGCAAGAACAATTCGCGGCAGATCGTCCTGCCGCGCCAGGTGGCGATGTACCTCTGCAAGCGGCTGACGGATCTCTCCTACCCCGAGATCGGCAAGCTGTTCAACGACAAGCACCACTCGACGGTCATGTACTCCGTCGACATGGTGCAGAAGAAGCGGGACGGCGATGCGGACTTCGACCGCACCCTCCAGGGTTTCGAGAAGCACTTCGCCTGAAACCTCTGTGGAGACGCTCCGGAAACCGCTGCGGAGGAGATGCGGATTTTTTTCGGCGGCCGGATTTTTTCCCCACCTTCCCCTCGCCGCTCCACAGGTTCTGCACAGCGCGGCGCGGAATCTAAGGTTCCCGCGATGAGGAACTTAGATCTCCTTTCCTCGTTTCCGCAGCCCCTTTCTACGACGACGGCTATGCTATATTCAGGTCTCTTCTAGACGGGAGAAGAGTGAATGGAGATCCGCGTCACCCGCAGCGAGTTCCTGGGCGAGCTGGCCCCGATGCAGGGCATCGTCGAGCGCAAGACGACCATCCCGGTGCTCTCGCATCTGCTGCTGACGGCCCGCGAAGACAAGCTCCACCTGGCCGCGACCGATCTCGACGTCTCCCTCACCTCCTGGTGCGAAGCCGACGTCAAGCGCGACGGGGGCATCGCCGTGCAGGCGAAGAAGCTGATGGAGATCATCCGCTCGCTCACCGGCGACGAGGTTCATCTGGTGCTGGAGGAGCCGCGCGTGCTCACCATCCGCGCCGGCAAGTCGCGTTTCCGCATTCACGGCCTCTCGCCGGATGACTTTCCCACCCTGCCCGCGGTGGAGGACGGCCGCCGTGTGGAGATCCCGTTCGGCGACTTCCGGCGGATGATCACCAAGGTGCTCTTCGCCGTCTCCGCCGAGGAGTCGCGCTTCCAGTTGAACGGCGCCCTGCTGAAGCTCAAGGACGGCTCGCTGGAGATGGTGGCCACGGACGGCCACCGGCTCGCCCTGGTGGAGGGAGGTCTCGAGGCCGCCGGCGGCGACGACTCCGTCCTCGTGCCGCGCAAGGCCCTCCAGGAGTTGCAGCGCTTCGAGGGCGAGGGCAACCTGACCTACGGCCGCGGCGAGCATCATCTCTCCTTCCGCCTCGGCCGGCGCGAGCTGATCTGCCGCATCCTCGAGGGCACCTTCCCCGATTACGAGCGGGTGATCGCCAAGGACAACGACAAGAAGGTGCTGTTCAACCGCCGCCACCTGGTGGACGCCGTCCAGCGCGCCGCGCTGATGACCGGCGACCGGGCTCGCGCCGTGCGCCTGCAGTTCGCTCCCGACCAGGTGGTGATCTCGGCGGTCAACGCCGACCTCGGCGAGGCGGTCGAGGAGGTTCCCTGCGACTACGACGGGCCGGAGTTCCGGGTGGGCATCAACCCCGACTACCTCACGCAGTTCCTGGCCGCCGTGGATACCGAGAAGATCCGCCTCGAGCTCAAGGACGAGAACACGCAGTGCGTCGGTTATCCGATGGAGGGCCCCGACGCGCGGTACCTCTGCGTGATCATGCCGATGAGGATCTGAGCGCGCTCACCCATCTCGCCGCGCGCGACTTTCGCAACCTCGAGCCCCTCTCCTGGAGCCCTGCGGCCGGCTCCCATCTCCTGCTCGGCGGCAACGGCGCGGGCAAGACGAGCCTCCTGGAGGCCGTCTACGTGCTCGCCACCACGCGCAGCTTTCGCACCGCCCAGATCGCCGACTGCGCGCGCCACGGCGCCGGCTCCTTCCACGTGCGCGGCGAGGTGGAGACCGACCGCCGCTCCACGCTGGAGGCCGGCTGGATGGATGGGCAGAGGATCCGCGCGCTCAACGGCAAGGTGACGCCGCTGGCGGAACACCTGGCGGTGCTGCCGGTCGTCGCCTGGACGGCGGCCGCCGAGGCCGAGGTGCTGGTAGGGGCTCCCAAGGCGCGGCGGCGCTTCCTCGACCGCGGCGTCGTGGGCATCCGCCCCACCGCCCTGGAGGTCCTCGGGCGCTATCGCGAGGCCCTGCGCCAGAAGCGGGACCTCCTGGCCGGTGACGGCGCCGGCATCGAGATCTGGAACGAGTTGCTGGCCGCCACCGCCGCGGACGTCATCGCCCAGCGCCACCGCTACGTCGAGCTGCTGAGAGAACGACTGGCCGGGGTCCTGCAGACCTCAGGCCTCTCCTTTCCCGCCATCGAGATCCGCTACCTCCCGTCACCGGCCAACGGCCTGGAGGGGCAAGAGGAAATAGCCAGAGCCCTGGACCGCATCGCCGACCGCGAGCGCCGCCGGCAGACGCCGCTTCTCGGTCCCCATCGGGACGAGCTCGAGATCCTCTGGGACGGCCACGAGATCCGCCGCGTGGCCTCGGCCGGCGAGCGCAAGTCCCTCTCCCTGATGCTGCTCGCCGCCCACGGCCGGGTCATGGAGGAGGCGGGACGGCCGCCGCTCTACCTCCTCGACGACATGGACGCCGAGCTCGCGCCGCCCACCGTGGCCGCCGTCTGGGAGGTGTTCAAGGACGAAGGACAGCTCTTCGCCACCTCGAACCGCCCGCAGGTCTGGCTGACCTTGCCGGTGGCGACGATCTGGGAGATGGAAAGGGGCGAGCTGAGGCTGCTTTCGGGGTAGGAATCCGGCGGGAATCCTCGACCTCTCCGCGTTGTTGCAATCCTTGCAGAGGAGCCCTTCCGGAGAGCCGGCAAAACCAGGTCTAAGCTGTTGAATTTTCAGTGCGATCGGGCTCGAAAGACGGCTCGATTCGTGGTACAATTTACCTATCTCTGGACCCCTCATTTCGCGGGAGCTCCAGCAAGCCCATGAACAGAGCGGAGATCACGGTTTGACCAATCCAGAGTCGACGTACACGGCTGAAAACATTCAGGTCTTGAAGGGCCTCGAGGCGGTCCGCAAGCGCCCCGGCATGTACATCGGGGACACGGACGACGCCTCCGGCCTTCACCATATGGTCTTCGAGGTGGTCGACAACTCGGTCGACGAGGCCCAGGCCGGCTACTGCTCGCGCATCGACGTCACCATCCATACCGACAACTCGGTCACGGTGGAGGATGACGGCCGCGGCATTCCGGTGGACCTCCATCGCGAGGAGGGACGCTCGGCGGCCGAGGTCATCATGACCGAGCTGCACTCCGGCGGTAAGTTCGACAAGAACTCGTACAAGGTCTCCGGCGGGCTGCACGGCGTCGGCGTCTCGGTGGTCAACGCCCTCTCCGAGACCCTGGAGCTGGAGATCAAGCGCGACGGCCAGGTGTGGATTCAGACCTATCATCGCGGTCTCCCCCTCGAGCCGATCCGTCCCCTCGAGCCGAGCGACCGGACGGGCACCAAGGTCCGCTTCTGGCCGGACCCGGAGATCTTCGCCATCACGGAGTTCAGCTACGAGACGCTGGCGCAGCGCCTGCGCGAGCAGTCGTTCCTCAACCGCGGCATCCACATCCACCTCAAGGACGAGCGGACGGACAAGGAGGTGGACTTCGCCTATGCGGGAGGGATCTCCTCCTTCGTCGAGCACCTGAACCGCAACAAGGCGCCGCTCCATCCGCAGCCGATCTTCCTCGCCGACACACGCGACGACGGCACCGGCCCGGAGGTGATCGAGGTGGCCCTGCAGTGGAACGAAGGCTACCAGGAGCTGATCTACGCCTTCACCAACACCATCAACAACCGCGACGGCGGCACGCACCTCATCGGCTTCAAGGCGGCGCTCACCCGCGCCATCAACACCTACGCGGCCGGGCACGGCCTGTCGAAGAACCTGCAGGAGAACCTGACGGGCGAGGACGTGCGCGAGGGCCTGACGGCGATCATCTCGGTCAAGATCAAGGACCCCAAGTTCTCCTCGCAGACCAAGGACAAGCTCGTCTCTTCGGACATCAAGGGCTGGGTCGAGCAGGTGGTCTTCGAACGGCTCACCAACTTCCTGGAGGAGAATCCGCGCGAGGCGCGGCGCATCGTCGAGAAGTGCGTCGAGGCGGCGCACGCCCGCGAGGCGGCGCGCAAGGCGCGCGACCTCACCCGGCGCAAGGGCGCGCTCGACGCCTCGAACCTGCCCGGCAAGCTCGCCGACTGCTCCGAGCGCAACCCCGAGTTCTCCGAGCTGTTCCTCGTCGAGGGCGACTCGGCCGGCGGCTCGGCCAAGCAGGGACGCGACCGCAAGTTCCAGGCCATCCTGCCGCTCAAGGGCAAGATCCTCAACGTCGAGAAGGCGCGCTTCGACAAGATGCTGTCGTCCGACGAGATCAAGGTCATCATCACCGCGCTCGGGACGAGCATCGGCAAGGACGACTTCGACATCGCGAAGCTGCGCTATCACAAGCTGATCATCATGTGCGACGCCGACGTCGACGGCAGCCACATCCGGACGCTGATCCTGACCTTCTTCTACCGCTGGATGCCGGAGATCATCCAGCGCGGCTACCTCTACATCGCGCAGCCGCCGCTCTACAAGGTGACGCACGGCAAGAGCGAGAGCTACCTCAAGGACGACCGCGAGTACCAGGCCTTCCTCGTCGACCGCATCAAGGATGCCTGGGAGCTGGAGATCGCCCACGGCGACGGCCGCACGGGCAACGGCGACGGCGGCCGGCTCGCCGGCGCGCGCCTCGCCCACTTCCTGGAGAAGATCGCCCTCTTCCGCCAGAACCTCGAGAAGCTCTGCTCGCGCGGCTACCCGGCGGACGCCATCAAGGTGGCGCTGCAGAACGGCGTCAAGGACAAGCTGTCGCTCACCGACGCCGCGAAGGTGGAGCAGGTCGCCCGCATCATCGAGGCCTCCGGGTTCCACGCGGTGGTCGTCGGCGAGGACGAGGAGCACGGCACGCGCTACGTCCGTTTCCTCTCCAAGCGCGACGGCGTCGAGCGCGAGGTGCGCATCGATTGGAACCTGGTGACCAGCGCCGAGTACCGCGCCATGGCGACGAACCAGCTCGGCCTCGAGGCGATCTCGGCGAGCGGATTCATCCTCGTCAAGGGCGACAGCATGACGGCGCACGATACGCTCGAAGAGGCGCTCGAAACCCTCTACGACGGCGCCAAGAAGGGTCTCTCGATCCAGCGCTACAAGGGCCTCGGCGAGATGAACCCGACGCAGCTCTGGGAGACCACGATGGATCCCGCCAAGCGCCGTCTCCTGCGCGTGCAGGTCGAGGACGACGTCGAGGCGGATTCCATCTTCACCATCCTCATGGGCGACGAGGTCGAGCCCCGGCGGGCATTCATCCAGGACAACGCCCTGGACGTGCGGAACCTGGATATTTAAAACTTTATGAGCGAGAACAACGACCAGACCCTCCCCTTCGAGCAGCCGATCCCGGTCGGTATCGAAGAGGAGATGAAGCGCAGCTATCTCGATTACGCGATGAGCGTGATCATCGGCCGCGCGCTGCCCGACGTGCGCGACGGCCTGAAACCCGTGCACCGGCGAGTGCTTTATGGCATGTGGGAGAGCGGCAACCGCGCGGACCGGCCGTACAAGAAATCGGCGCGCATCGTTGGCGACGTCATGGGCAAGTATCACCCGCACGGCGACACGGCGATCTACGACACCGTGGTGCGCATGGCCCAGGATTTCGCCATGCGCTATCCGCTCGTCGACGGCCAGGGCAACTTCGGCTCGCTCGACGGCGACAACCCGGCGGCGATGCGCTACACCGAGGTACGCCTGACCAGGCTCGCCGAGGAGATGATCCGCGACGACATCGACAAGGAGACGGTGGACTGGGGCCCCAACTACGACGGCTCGGAGACGGAGCCGCTGGTGCTGCCGGCGCGCGTCCCCAACCTGCTGGTCAACGGCGGCTCCGGCATCGCCGTCGGCATGGCGACCAACATCCCGCCGCACAACCTGGGCGAGGTGGTGGACGCCGTGCTGATGCTGATCGAAAATCCGGAGGCGACGGTCAAGGACCTGATGACGGTGCTGCCCGGGCCGGACTTCCCCACCGCGGGCTTCATCCACGGCCTCGACGGCATCCGCTCGGCCTACACCACCGGCCGCGGCATCATCCAGCTTCGCGCGCGCACCGAGGTGGAGACGCACGCGCGGACGGAGCGCCAGTCGATCGTCATCACCGAGATCCCCTACCAGATCAACAAGAAGAAGCTGGTGGAGCGCATCGCCGAGCTGGTGCGCGAGAAGAAGCTCGAGGGTGTATCCGACCTGCGCGACGAGTCGGACCGCGACGGCATCCGCATCGTAGTCGACGCCAAGAAGGACGCCATTCCGGAGATCATCCTCAACTCGCTGTACAAGATGACGCAGATGCAGACTACCTTCGGCATCATCCTGCTGGCGATCGTCGACAACCAGCCGCGGGTGATGACGCTGAAGGAGCTGCTCCAGCACTTCCTCGACCATCGCAAGACCGTCGTCATCCGCCGCACCCGCTACGACCTGCGCAAGGCCGAGGAGCGGGCGCACATCCTCGAAGGCATCCTCAAGGCGCTCGACCATCTCGACGAGGTGATCGCCACCATCCGCGCCAGCCAGACTCCCGCCGAGGCGCGCGAGAATCTCATCTCGCGCTTCGCCTTCTCGGAGCCGCAGGCGCAGGCGATCCTCGACATGCGGCTGCAGCGCCTGACCGGCCTCGAGCGCGAGAAGGTGGTCGAGGAGTACCGGGAGCTGATGGTGACGATCGAGCGGCTGCGCGCCATCCTCGGCTCGGACCGGCTGGTGCTGGAGGAGATCAAGCGCGAGCTGGTCGAGCTCAAGGAGGCCTTCGCCGACCGCCGGCGCACGGAGATCATCCCGGAGACGCACGACATCTCGATCGAGGACATGATCGCCGACGAGCCGATGGTGATCACCGTCACCCAGGCCGGCTACGTCAAGCGCTCGCCGCTCTCTCTCTACCGCGCGCAGGCGCGCGGCGGCAAGGGCCGCACGGGCATGGTGACCAAGGAGGACGACTTCGTCGAGCACCTCTACGTGGCCACCGCGCACACCACGATCCTGGTCTTCACCGAGAGCGGCCGCGTGCACTGGCTCAAGGTGCACCAGATCCCGGAGGCGGGGCCGGCGGCGCGCGGCAAGGCGATCGTCAACCTACTGAACCTGGAGCCCAGCGAACGGCTGGCGACGACGGTGGCGGTGCGCGATTTCGGTGCTGACCGCTACCTCGTCTTCGCGACGCAGAACGGCACGGTGAAGAAGACGGAGCTCTCGGCCTTCGCCAACCCGCGCGAGGGCGGCATCATCGGCATCAATATCGATGACGGCGACCGCCTGCTCGCCGTGCGCGAGACCGACGGCAACAAGGACATCCTCCTCGCCACGGCCAGGGGCCTGTCGATCCGCTTCGCCGAGCGCGAGGTGCGCGCCATGGGCCGCGCCACCTATGGCGTCAAGGGCATCGAGCTGCGTCCCGGCGACCGCGTCGTCGGCATGGAGGAGCTGGACCCGCAATGCCAGGTGCTCACCGTCGCCGCCCGCGGCTATGGCAAGCGGACGCCGGCGGAGGAGTACCGCCGCCAGGGACGCGGCGGCCTGGGCATCATCAACCTCAAGGTGACGCCCAAGACCGGTGAGGTGGTGGGCGTCAAGTCCGTCACGCCGACGGAGGGGCTCATGCTCATCACTCAGGAAGGGATGATCATCCGCCTCAACGTCTCCGGCGTGCGCGAGGTCGGCCGCTCGGCGCAGGGCGTCCGGCTGATGAATCTCTACGACGAAGACCGCATCGTTGCCGTCGCCAAGCTCGCCGAGCAGGACGAGGAGACCGAGATCGAGCTCGCCAAGGACGACGGCGGCCCGATGCCGGCCGAGCTGGAGCTGGAGGCGGCCGAGGACAATGGCGAGCTGGAGATCCTCGAGGAAGATGACGACGGCGGACCCGACGAGACGGTGCATTAACCTTCCTGTTGCAAGGAGGCCGAGCCCATGCAGTTTTTCCTCGACACCGCGGAGATCAAGGAGATCGAGACCGGCCTCGAATGGGGCATGGTCGACGGCATCACCACCAACCCCTCGCTGATCGCGAAGTCGGGCCGGGCTTATCTGCCGACGGTGCAGGCGATCGCGAAGCTGGTTCCCGGGCCGGTCTCCGGCGAGGTGCTGGCGACGGAGTACGAGGAGATCCTCGCCCAGGGCCGCAAGCTGGCGGCGCTCGCCGACAACGTCGTGGTGAAGGTGCCGCTCACCCCGGCCGGCCTGCGTTCCGTGGCGACGCTGAAGAAGGAGGGCATCCGCACCAACGTGACGCTCTGCTTCTCGGCCGCCCAGGCGCTGCTCGCCGCCAAGGCCGGCGCCGCCTACATCTCCCCCTTCATCGGCCGGCTGGACGACGTGGCCGAGGAAGGCATGGAGCTGATCGACCAGGTGGTGACGATCTACCGCAACTACGCGTTCGACACCAAGGTGCTGGTCGCCTCGGTGCGCCATCCCATCCACGTCGTGCAGTCGGCCATGCTCGGCGCCGACGTCGCGACCATCCCCTTCAAGGTGCTCGAGCAGCTCTACAAGCATCCGCTCACCGACGTCGGCCTGGACCGCTTCCTCGCCGATTGGAAGAAGACGGGCAAGAGCTTCGACGACGAGTCGTAGGGTGGCGCCGGGGCGGCTCTATCGCTTCGCCTGGGGCTTCTACCTCTTTCTGGCGCTGGCCGGAGTCCTCTGGCTCGGCGCGCAGCGCGGCGTGATCCCGCTCGCGCTCTTCGTCGATCCCCGCCGCTGGTGGCTGGACCTCGCGCTCGGCGCCGGTGCCGGGCTTCTGCTGCTGGCCCTCTGGTGGGGCGCCGAGCGGATCTTCCCTTTGGCGAGAGAGCTGGAGGCGCGGCTCGCCGGCGTGCTCGGGCCGCTCACCCTCTCCGAAGCCATAGGGCTCGCCCTCCTCTCCGGCTTCGCCGAGGAGCTGTTCTTCCGCGGCGCCGTGCAGGCGACCGTGGGATGGGTCGCGGCCACCTTCCTCTTCGCGCTGCTGCACAGCGGCCCGGGGCGCGCGTTCCGCTTGTGGACGCTCTTCGCCCTGCTCGCCGGGGCGCTCTTCGGCGGCGTCATGGCGTGGCGCGGCAACCTTCTCGGACCGGTGGTGGGGCACTTCCTCGTCAACGCCGTCAACCTCCGGCGCCTCGCCAGCCGTTTCGGCAACTCTGCTAGACTGCCGGAGGGCCAGGCCCGGAAGGAAGAGGAGGTTTAGGACGATGGGAAGCGACTCTCAGGACGTGCTCGCGCGGATCGACAAAGAGAAGGAGGGATATCTCGAAGAGCTGAAGGACTACATCCGCATCCCTTCGATCTCGACCGATCCGGACTACAAGGGAGAGGTGCTGCGCGCCGCGGAGTTCCTGCTGGGCAAGATGCGCGAGGCGGGGCTGCAGGCCGAGACGATCGAGACGGCCGGCCATCCCCTGGTCTACGGCGAGTGGCTGGGCGCGCCGGGCAAGCCGACGGTCCTCTTCTACGGGCATTACGACGTGCAGCCGGTCGATCCGATCGAGCTGTGGCGGAATCCGCCTTTCGAGCCGACGGTCGAAGGCGACAAGCTGGTGGCGCGCGGCGCGACGGACGACAAGGGGCAGTCGTATACCCACGTCAAGGCCGTGGGAGCGATGCTGGCCGAGCGCGGCAGCCTGCCGGTGAACGTCAAGTTTCTGGTCGAAGGCGAGGAGGAGGCGGGCGGCCAGGCGATCGACGAGTACGTCCGCAAGGACGGCGGCAGGAAGCTCGCCGCCGACTGCGTCGTCGTCTCCGACACTTCTCTTTATGCCCCCGGCCAACCGTCGCTGATCTATGGCTTGAAGGGCCTCTGCTACATGGAGATCAAGGTCACCGGGCCCAACCGGGATCTGCACTCCGGCACCTTCGGCGGCGCGGTGTGGAATCCGCTCAACGCGCTCTGCCACATCGTCGACCGCCTGCGCGACGCCGAGACCGGCAAGATCCTGATCCCCGGTTTCTACGACGACGTGCGGCCGCTGGCCGCCTGGGAGCGCGAGGAGTTCGCCAAGCTGCCGTTCGACGAGAACGCGTACCGCGGCGACCTCGGCGTGCCGGAGCTGTTCGGCGAGGAGGGCTACAGCACCCGCGAGCGCACTTGGGCGCGGCCGACGTGCGACGTCAACGGCATCTACGGCGGCTACATGGGCAAGGGAGCGAAGACGGTGCTCCCCTCCTGGGGCGGCGCCAAGGTGTCGATGCGCCTGGTGCCCGATCAGGACCCCAGGAAGATCGCCGAGCTGTTCACCTCCTACGTGCAATCCATCGCGCCGAAGGGCGTCACCCTCGAGGTGACGACCCTCCACGGCGCCGATCCGGTGGTGGTGGAGACCGAGGGGCCGCTCGTCGACGCCGCCCTGGACGCGATGGAGGATATCTGGGGCGCGCGCCCGGTGCGCATCCGCGAAGGCGGCTCGATCCCGATCGTCTCGACGTTCGCCGCGGAGCTGAAGTGCCCGGTGCTGCTGCTGGGCTTCGGCCTCACCGACGACGGCCTGCATTCGCCGAACGAGAAATTCAACATCAGTCACTTCTATAATGGAATCCGGTCGGTGGCGCGGCTGCTGGATCGCGTAGGGGAGGTATGAGGAGCAAGGGTAATCTGGAGCGCGAGCTCAAGTTTCGGGAAGCCGAGCACGACACGCTGCGAGACCGGTTGCTAGAGCTGGAGGCGGAGCGGGCCGGCCCCGGGGCCTTCGAGGACAATTGGATCCTGGACCGCGGCGACGAGCTGCTCGCCTCGGGCCGCATCCTGCGCCTGCGCACCGACGGCTCCCGGGCGCGCCTGACCTTCAAAGGGCCGATGCGCCTCGAGGGCAACGTGAAAGTCCGCGAGGAGCGCGAGGTCGGCATCGAGAACGCCGAGGAGGCGCGGGCGCTGTTCGAGAACCTGGGCTTTCAGACCGTGCGGCGATACCAGAAGGTGCGGGAGGAGTGGCAGCTCGGCGGCGTGACGATCGCTCTCGACCATACGCCGATCGGCGACTTCGTCGAGTTCGAAGGCGACGGCGCCGAGACGGTGGCGAAGCGCTGCGGCTTCGATCCCCAGAAGGCCGAGCGCCGGTCCTATCTGCGCCTCTACGAGGATCACCTCAAGAAGCACCCGGACGATCCTCCCGAGATGGTGTTCCGCTAGAACCTCTCATCTTCCGGAAAGGCAATGCAGGCAAGGCGGATCCGCGCGCTGGTACTGGCGGCCGGTCTGGGCACGCGGCTGCGCCCGCTCACCCTTCACACGCCCAAGCCGCTGCTGCCGGTGCGCGGCGTACCGATCCTCGGCCACACGCTCGCGGAGCTCGCCGCCATCGGCTGCGAGGCCGCGGCGGTCAATCTCCATTATCTGGGTGACCAGATCCGCCAGCGCTACGGCGACTCTCACGCCGGCATGCCGCTCACCTGGTCCGAGGAGCCCGAGCTGCTCGGCACCCTGGGCGCGCTCCACCCGCTGAAGGAGCTCTTCGCGCCCGCCGATCTGGTGCTGCTCATCAACGGCGACAGCCTGTGCCGGTGGCCGCTGCGCAAGCTGATCCGCAGGCATCTCGCCGGCGGCGCCCGCGCCACGCTGCTGCTGACCGCGCGCGCGGATCCGGCGCTCTTCGGCGGCGGCGTGGGGTTCGATCGCGCCGGCAGGGTGCTCTCCTTCCGGCCCGGCGATCCCGAGCGGGGCGAGGCGGTGCGGCGCCACGTCTTCGCCGGCGCCCACGTCTTTTCGCCGCGCCTCCTCGCCCGCGTCGGACCCGGCAAGGCCGACATCGTGCGCGACCTCTACATGCCGATGCTGCAAGAGGGGGAGAGGATCGATGCCCTCGTCCACGAGGGGCCGTGGCACGATCTGGGGACGCCGCAGCGGTTCCTCGAAGGAGCGCTCGACTGGGCGAAGGCCGATTGGCCTCGGCGGCTCTGGCAACGGGCGTGGATCTCGCAAGCGGCGGTGCTGGAGCCGCGGGTGAAGGTGCACCGGTCGGCTGTCGAGCCCAGGGTGAGAGTCGGCGAGGGAGCGCGGGTCGAGAGGTCGGTCCTGCTGCCCGGCGCCCGCCTCGGCAAGGGCTGCGTCGTCCGCGAGACGATCCTCGGCTTCGGCGCCTCGGTACCTCCCGGCACCTGGGTCGAGCGGCGGATCGTCATGCCGCAGTTCCCCGGTTTCGCGCCGGGGCTCGACGACTCGGTGGTGGGCGGCGCAGTCTACACGCCGTTCGGACGCGAGACGGCGGATTGAACGGCGGGAGCCCCTCTGTCATCATGAGTAATTCGATGCGCGGCGATCTGAACTCTTTCCGCCTTCTCGTCTTCGATTGGGACGGGACCCTGATGGACTCCATCGGCACGATCGCCGCGTGCACGCGGGCGGTGGTGCGGGAGCTGGGGCTGCGGGAGGTTCCCGAGGAGACGATCCGCGGCACGATCGGGCTCGGGCTCCGCGAGACCATGGACGTGCTGAGCCCAGGATGCGACGACGCCATGCTGGCGCGGATCGTCGAGAGCTACCGGCAGCATTGGACCTCGACCTTCCGCGATCTGCCGCTGCTGTTCGCCGGCGTCGGCGAGATGCTGCGCGACTTGGCGGCTGAGGGTTACCTGCTGGCGGTAGCCACGGGCAAGAGCCGCCGGGGCCTCGACTACACCCTCGAGCAGACGGGGCTCCGCGGCGTTTTCCACTCCACGCGCACGGCCGACGAGGCCTTCTCGAAGCCTCACCCCCAGATGCTGCTCGACATCCTGGAGGATCTGGGAGTGGCGCCGCGGGAGGCGGTGATGGTCGGCGACACCACCTACGATCTGGAGATGGCGCGGAGCGCGCGAATGGCGGCGGTGGGCGTCTGCTCCGGCGGCCATCCCCGCGCCGAGCTCGAACGGCTCGGCCCGCTCGCCTGTCTCGACCAGGTCGTCGAGCTGGCGCCCTGGCTGGCGGAGCGGGCCGCGGCGCTGACGGCGTAGAGCGCTACTTCCCCTTCTTCCAGTCCGAAACCATCCCCTCGAGATCCTTGACCTGCTGCGGGTTCGGCGCCGGCTGCGCGGTCTTCGCGGCGGCCAGGGCCTTCTCGCCGTAGGTCACGGCGCTCTTGGTGTCGTTCTTCTTGGCCAGCAGCAGCGCCTTGGCGCGCAGGTTGGAGAAGGTCTCCTGCAGCGCGATCGAGGCGTCGATCCAGCGTGAGGCCTCGTCCAGACAGGTGTTGTTCTGGATGCAGTAGTTGGCCGCCTGCAGCGGGGTCTGCCAGCGCACGGCGTCGTTGATCTTCGCCATCACCAGCTTCGGCGTGTCGACCTCGATCTTGAACGGCACCTTGAGCTTCTCCCAGTGCAGCACGACGGTCGCCTGGGTGTCGGTGACGTCCTCGAGGTCGAAGGCCATGCGCTCGCGGAACTCCGCCGGCTGGGGGGTCGCCTGGATGCGCAGCGCGTCGTCCTCCTGCTTGTAGCTGAAGGCGCCCCATTCGTCGGCGTCCTTGCTGAAGATGACCGTCCAGTCTCCCGCGGTCGGGATCGTCTGCAGGCCGTAGATGCCGGCGGGCAGCTCGTGCCCATCCACCTTGACCGGCGTGCTGAACTTGATCGTGGTGTTCTCGTTGGCGCCGGTGCGCCAGACCTCGCCGTAGGGCACGAGCCCGCCCCAGATCTTGCGGTCCTTGACCCCCGGCCGGCTGTAGCGCAGGGTGACCTCGGTGACGCCCACCGTCTGCGACACGGACGCGTTGGGGCTGGGGCGCGGCAGATCGAGCTGCTGCGCTAGCGCGGCACCCGCCGTCATGTTCAAAGCGATCAGGCCGGCAGCCGGCAGGGCCGCGCGGAAGCGAAGGGTTCTCATATAGGCACCTCCTCTTTCCAGAGATTCGAATCGTTCAATAGGGTTGAGACTGTAGCAGAGCGGATTTTCCGCCGGCGTAACCTTCTTGTAAAACGCTTCAGCGGGAGACGGGCTCCGCCATCTTCGCCTCCGCGCGCCGCCGCGACTCGGCGGCCTCCTCGCGCGCCCGCGCCGCGTTCCATGCCGCGGCGGGCTCGATCCAGCCCTGCAGATTGCGCAGGACGAGATCGGCGAGGACGCGGATGTGGTCCGGCCGGTCGTTGAGCGCCGGGATGTAGCGGTAGCGCTCGCCGCCGGCGTGCAGGAAGATCTCGCGGTTCTGCTCGTCGATCTCCTCGATGGTCTCCAGGCAGTCGGCCGAGAATCCGGGGCAGACGACGTCGAGGCCGCGGATGCCGGACTGCGCCAGCGCGGTGATCGTCTTGTCGGTGTAAGGCTTGAGCCACTCCTCCTTGCCGAAGAGCGACTGGAAGGAAACCTGCCAGCGCTCCGCCGACAGCTCCAATTCCTCGGCCGCCAGGCGCGCCAGCTTCTGGCATTGGCAGTAGTAGGGATCGCCGGCGAGGAAGTAGCGCTTGGGAATGCCGTGGAAGGAGAAGAGGAGCTTCTCGGCCGGGCCGCCCTCCCGCCACGCGTCGCGGATGCTCGCCGCGAGGGCCCGGATGTACGCCGGCTCGTCGTGGTAGTGGTGGATCGTGCGGATCTCCGGCACCCACCGCCAGGCCATCAGCTCGGCGGCCACCGCGTCGATCGTCGAGCCGGTCGTCACCGCCGCGTATTGCGGATAGAGCGGCAGCACCAGGACGCGGCGGCAGCCGTTGGCGGCGAGCTCCCGCAGCGCGGCGCGGACCGAGGGATTGCCGTAGCGCATGCCGACCACGACGTGGATGGGCGTGCCCACCTCCCGGCGCAGCACCTCCCGCAACGCCGCGGCCTGCCGGTTGGCGATGGCGAGGAGAGGCGAGCCCTCCGGCGTCCAGACCTTCCGATAGAGGGCGGCCGACTTGGCGGGCCGGAAGGGGAGCACGAACAGGTGGAGGATCGTCCACCAGAGCGCGCGGGGCATCTCGATCACCCGCGGATCGAGCAGGAACTCCCGCAGATAGCGGCGCAACGACGGCGTGTCCGGCGCGTCGGGCGTCCCCAGGTTTGCCAGCAGGACGCCGACCGCCGGAACCTCGCCGTGCTGGAAATCGGGCTGGCCGAAGTACTTCACCCCGAGAGTCTAACCTAGCAGTCCAAACACTTCCCCCACCTGGTCCCAGCCGATGCGCATCAGGAAGGTGTTGTTCCTGCCGTAGGACTTGGCGCCGAGGATGAAGAAGTTCGGCTCCGGGTTGGTCAGCGTCTCGGCGCCGTGGGTGGTCTGCGCCAGGCAATCCGCGCCGCCCGCGCCGAGGATGGCCGCCGAGAGCTTGATCGGGCCGCAGGTGGCGTAGCACTCGTGCACCTGGAGCTGGCGGTACAGCTCATGGTCGCCGACGGAGCCGGTCAGCGAGAGGACGCGGTCGGCGGCGATCCGCTCGCGGCCGCCATTCCTCAGCACCACCTCGAAACGGCCGTCAGGCTTCACGATCTCCTCGACGACGGTGCCGCGCCGGGCCTTCACCGCCGGCGAAGCGCCCGCCGCGAGCGCCGCGGCGTCGGCGGCGAGCTCCGCCCGCGCCGCGAGCGGATCGCCCGGGTGGCTGCCCCAGCTCGGCTCCGGATTCCTCAGCAGCCAGATCACCTCGGTGCCGGGCGCCTCCCTGGCCAGGCGGGCGAGCTCGCGCGCGGCGGTCTGCGCCGAATGGCCGGCGCCCGCCAGCAGGACGGTCCTGCCCGCCCAGCTCGCCGCCTCGCTGGCGAAGTCCGGGATGTCGCGCCAGATCTCGCCGGCCAGGGCCCGCTCGCCGGGCGCGTAGATGCCGGCGTCTCCCAGGGTGTTCGGATGTCCCCAGGTGCCGGTGCTGTCGATGACGACGTCCGCCGTCTCCGTCCACTCACGGCCCGAGGCGTCGGAGAGAAGGAGGCGGAAGGGTCGCCGCCCGCGCTCGGCCGTCGCGATCTCCTCATGTTTGAGCAGCCCCTCGCGGCCGACGGAGAGCACGCGCGTGCCGAGCCGCAGGCGCGTCGCGATCTCCGGCAGCGCCGCGATGGGCGCGAGCAGGCGCTCGGCGAGGTCGTCGCCGGTGGGGCATTCAGGTCCTCCGGGCACCTCCCGGCCGGCGGCTTCGAGGTGGCGCCGCATGCGTGCCGAGACGTTCATCTCCCACGGCGTGAACAGCCGCACGTGACCCCAGGCGCGGACGTTGCCGGCGACGCCGGGGCTCGCCTCGTAGAGAGTAAAGGGGAAACCGCCCTCGACGGCCGCGAGAGCGGCTTCGAGGCCGGTGGGACCGGCGCCCAGGATGGCGATGCGGGGCTTGGCGTCAGACATGACTCTTCTCCTCGTTCAGAAGCGCGAAGCCGCCCTCTCGCGGGCGGGCAGGATCTCCAGGCAGGTGGTCCACCAACCGGTCAGGATCGTTTCGACGAACTCTTCGGGCAAGCCTTCGCGCCGCATCTCGGCGGCGAGGGCCGGATGGTCGTAGGCGAGGGGCACCAGGTCGACGCCGAGGCCTCCCTCGCGCGCCTCCAGCAGCGCGTACCAGACGTGGGTGCCGCCGTCGTTGGCCGGCCGGCCGATGACGCCGACGTTGACGACGTCCCGCCCGGAGGGCAGGCGGCGGTGCCAGTGGAGGCCGCTGTGGGTGCAGAGGACGGCGTCGCAGCGGTGCTGGTCGAGCAGCAGCTCCAGGAACGGCACGGGCGAGGTGCTGCGGAAGAGGAACTCGTTGACCCGACGCGGCGAGCCATGGACGAGGAGCAGCTCGCGGCCGCCCACGCGCACGCGCCGCCGGCGAGGGAGCGTGCCCATCCACGCCTTGAGCTCCGGCGAGCAGTTCCGCTCGGTGTAGCGGTAGGAGATCTCGGCGAAGTGATTGTCGCGCGGATCGGTGTAGCCGCAGTTGCAGTCCTCGCGGCCGGAGGCGAGCGACTCCTCGTAGTTGCCCTGGATCGCCAGCACGCCTCCCTGGACGAGGAGGGGCCTGACTTTTTCGGGATTCGGCCCGAAACCGCCCAGATCTCCCAGGCAGTAGATCGCCTCGGCGCCCCGGCGGGCGGCGTCCTCCAGCAGCTCGGCCAAGGCGAGGTGGTTGTTGTAGACGCCGCCGAAGACGGCGATGCGGGTGTATGGGCCCTCGACCGGCGTCGGATCGGCGAGCCCGGCGGTGAAGGAGCGCAGCGCCTCGCCGCGGGCCGCCGCGTCCAGCCGCCGGCCCGCGCCGGCTACGGCGGCGCGGAATTCGGCGAGGGGGACCAGCCTTTCTCCCCAGGTCGCCATGCCGCGGTGAGCGATCAGCTTCGCCATGGCTCTCAGGTCCGGCAGCTCACGCCATAGACGTGGCAGGTCCAGCAGGCGGCGTGGCCGAGCGGGAACGCGCCGAGTGTGTCCGCGAGGGTCTCGCCCATCTTCGCCGAGGGCTCGTTGACCAGGATCGGGCACACCCAGACGCCGTGGCCGGTCGCCATGCGACAGGAGCTGCATTGGAGATGGTCCCAGCCCTCCGGGGCATCGTCATCGCGCAGCCGTTGCCAGCTCTCGTAGGCGCCGCCCCGCTCGGCTTCCGCGCCGATGTGGAAGACCGGCAGGATCTTGAGGCGCGGCCGGCTGATGCCCATCTCGCGAAGCAGGGAGAAGAGCTTCTCCTTCCCTGCGTCCGTCGCCGCCTCGGAGCACACCTCGGTCACCGTGATCACGGGATTGAGCCCGGCTGCGGCCAGATTACCGACACCGGCGAGGATGCGCGTGAACGTCCCCTCGCCGCGGATGGGGTCGTTGCTCGCCGCGTCGTAGCCGTCGAGAGACACACGGAGGTCGAGCGAGTAGTCGGAACCGTCGGCCAGGTCCTTGAGCCGCGCGCAGCGGGCCGGGTCGAGCAGCAGGCCGTTGGTGAGCACGGTAGCCGGCCCGACGGCGAGCGTCGCCGCGAGGATGGCCTCCATCTCGGGGTTGAGGAACGGCTCACCGCCGGTGAAGTAGTACTCGCGCACCCCGAGCCGCGCCGCTTCGTCCAGGTAGCGCCGCACCTCGGCGAGCGACATCAGCTCGTGCGTGTGGTTGGTGGGTGAGCAGGAGACGAAGCAGTGCGTGCAGGCGAGGTTGCAGAGCGTTCCGCCCACCTGGAACCAAAGGGTGTCGAGCGACTTCAGGGTGACGAGCGGAGGCATCGGGGGTCCAGACGGATCAGCGAGGTCTGGCCGTCAGTGTACACGAACGGGAAAGCGGTTCAATTTCCGGGCTGCGCTATGATCGGCGAACCTTGAAACGGTTCCTTCTCTTCGCCCTGCCGCTCCTCATCCTCACCATGGCCGTCTTCCGCTTCGCGCAGGAGGCGCTGGGGATGGCGCCCGATCCGGCGGCGCTGACGCGCGCGAGAGTGGCCCAGCTTCCGCCATGGGTGATGCTGGCGACCTGGGGTCTCGAGGCCGTCGGGCTCGCGGCCCTGTTCCTGATGATCCAGGGCCGCGGCGGCCGCCTGTTCGCCGGTCTGCTGGCGGGCTGGATCGCCTGGGTCTTCCGCGGCCCCTTGCTGGTGGTCACCGTGGCGGGTCTGGCCGGCCTGCCGCCGGGGCCGTGGTGGTCGATGGCCTTCTCCTGGTGGGTGCTCTACACGCTCTGCGGCCTGCTGCTCGGCGGCGTCGCCGCGGCGGCCGGTCTGCCGCCGTAGGCTGGCAAGCTCTGTGCTAGGCTCTCGGCTCCCTGAGACCTGAGGGCCTTTTCGAATCTTGAAGATCGCCGCCGTCGGGAGCGCTCTCCCCCCTCACTACTACGATCAGGAGACGCTGCTCGCGGCGCTGCGGGATCGCTGGTCGGACCGCTACTTCAATCTCGACCGTCTGGAGCGCCTGCACAAGAACGTCCTGGTGGGCGGCCGGCATCTGGCGCTGCCCATGGAGGAGTACGCCGAGCTCACGACTTGGGGAAAGGCGAACGACGCCTGGATCCGCGTCGCCCAGGAGGTCGGCGAGGAGGCCGTGCGGAAAGCCCTCGACCGGGCCGGCCTCTCGACCTCGGACGTGGACGCTTTGATCTCCGTCACGGTGACGGGTGTCGCCACGCCGTCGATCGACGCGCGGCTGATGAACCGTCTCGGCCTGCCGCCACGGGTCAAGCGGATGCCGATCTTCGGCCTCGGCTGCGTCGCCGGAGCGGCGGGAATTGCGCGCGCGGCCGACTACGTGCGGGGCTATCCGGACCAGGTGGCCGTGCTGCTCTCCGTCGAGCTCTGTTCGCTGACCCTGCAGCCGGAGGACCTCTCGATTCCCAACTTGATCGCCTCCGGTCTCTTCGGCGACGGCGCCGCCGCCGTGGTGGTCACCGGCGACAACCGGCCGTCGGATGGACCGCGGATCGTCGACAGCCGTTCGGTCTTCTATCCTGATTCCGAGCGGGTGATGGGCTGGGACATCTCCGAGACCGGCTTCAAGATCGTCCTCTCGGCGGACGTTCCCGTCGTGGCGCGCGACAAGCTGCGGCCGGACGTGGATGCCTTCCTCGCCGAGCACGGCCTCACCAGGTCCGACATCACCTCCTGGGTCTGCCATCCTGGAGGACCGAAGGTGCTGGAGGCGATGCAGGAGTCGCTCGAGCTTCCCGAGGACGCGCTAGACGTCACTTGGCGGAGTCTGCGGGAGGTAGGGAACCTCTCCTCCACCTCAGTGCTTCTCGTCTTGGAGGAGACCCTGGAAAACCACCGGCCGCCCCCCGGCAGCTACGGCATGCTGATCGCGATGGGGCCTGGGTTCTGCTCGGAGTTGGTGCTGCTGGAGTGGTAGCAGGCGACGTTACGGCTCGACGAGCCACTTCACCATCCTCCGGTCAACCCCCTTTTCGGAAAGCGGTTCTGTCTGACCCAAGGGCGGTGCTATGCGGCAGCTCCTCGGGCCTCCCGAGCTCGGCATACAATGCACGGGCTTTCTCGCGGTAGAAGGCAATCATTTCTTCGGGGCCCTTTCCTTCCAACGCTGCATGATGAGCGTCCCGGATACGTCTCGTCATTTCGACAGCCTTGATCTTGAGTTGATCCTGCATAGCCTATCCTCCTTCCAACCTTGTTACTTCTCGCGGGGAGTAAATCTGTAACGGCTTATAACCAAGCTCCAGGTTCACTGAATTGAAGAGCCGGATCTTGTCGAAGCGCACGATGTGCCTGAAATTCCAGCTCACCAGAAGGTCGGCCTCAGCCACGGTTGCAAGGGCAATATGCAAGCCGTCGCTATAGTACTTGGAGGAAAGAATCCTTCGTTTTTGGTAACCGTTTGCAAGATCAACCGCCTCTTGACTAGAACCGATAAATTCATGTTCAGAGCCAAGAAGCGCGTCATATTTTTTACGTACCAACTCGGGAGCATCCTTCATTTCAGCCGCGAGGACGTCCGATAGTATAGGGATAAAGATGCCGGCCCTGAAATCGTCTATCAGGCCATTCGACCAAGTCATAAACTCCTCATCGAAACAACCGCCGATTACAGAGGTGTCGATGTAGATTCTCGGCTTCTTCACGAGATGGTCCTAACGGTACAGATACCCTCGTTTGGATTGATCGACTAAGTGGCCCTGAGCCTCCAAGGTTATCTTCACGAGCATCCAGGGAGCGATTATACGCTCCGCCCAGTGTGCCTCTTGGGATAGAGCAGCCAACCCGCTACTATTCGGCGCGTATGCGGACCCTCTTCGGCCTCGACACGTGCGTCCTCTACACCATCCTCATTGGACTGGTCGCCGCCGGACGCCTCTTCGAACTGCGGATCGCGGGCCGTAACTACCGGGCTCTTCTCGCCCGCGGGGGCGTCGAGGTGGGGTCTGAGCACTATCGCTGGATGGTGCTTCTCCATACCGCCTTCCTGATCGCCTGCCCGCTGGAGGTCTGGCTGCTCGGGCGGCCGTTCATCCCGGTGCTCGCGGCCGTCATGCTCGGTCTAGCCATCCTGTCGGCGGCGCTGCGGTGGTGGGTGATCGCCACCCTCCACGGCCGCTGGACGACGCGGATCGTCTGCCTGCCCGGGGTGGCGCCCGTCACAGGGGGGCCCTACCGCTTCCTCCGCCATCCCAACTATCTGGCCGTGATCGTGGAGATGTTCGCCCTGCCGTTGATCCACACGGCTTGGCTCACAGCGGTCATCTTCAGCGCGCTGAACGCCGTAATCCTCAGGGTGCGCATCCGCGCCGAGGAGGCGGCTCTCTCCCGCCTCTCCGAATACGGCGCCGCTTTCGCGGGCCGGCCGCGGTTGCTCCCGGGAGGACGATGAGCGACGAGGCCATCCTCGCCGGCATCCAGGAAGTGGCTCGCCTGCACCTCGGCTGGGAGGAGGCGCTGACGGCCGACATGCGCCTGGTCGAGGACTTGCACCTGGATTCCATCCGCCTGCTGACGCTGGCGGCGGAGGTAGAGAACCGTTTTCGCGTTTTCCTGGACGAACTGGACGAAGGCGCCATCGCGACCGTCGGCGACCTGGTGTCCGTGATCCGGAGGAAGCTCGGTGGCTGAGACGATCCCCGACTGGCTCGAGCAGGCGGGCCGCCATCCCGAAGGCGGTCTCCGCTTTCTCGACCGGCACGAGCGGGAGACCTGGTTCGGCTGGGCGGAGGTCCGCGAACGGGCGCTCGCCGTGGCGGGAGGTCTGCTCTCGCTCGGCATACGGCGCGGCGACCGCATCGCCCTCGTCTTCCCCACCGGCATCGAGTTCTTCGCGGCGTTCTTCGGCGCGCAGCTCGCCGGCGCGGTGCCGGCGCCGCTCTATCCGCCGGTGCGGCTCGGCAAGGCCGGCGAGTATGCCCGCCGCACGGCGCGCATGCTGGAGCGGTGCGGCGCCCGCCTGGTGCTCGCGGACTCGCGGCTGGGCCGCTCCCTCGCCGAGGCGGCGGCGCAGAGCGGATTGGATCTCGGCTGCCGCGCGCTCGCCGACCTGCCGCGATCGTCGGCCGAGCCTGTCAGTGCCGAGCCCTCAGACCTGGCGCTGATCCAGTTCTCCTCCGGCACGACCGTGGATCCGAAGCCCGTCGCGCTGAGCCATCGGGCGTTGGCGGCGCAGGTGGAGATCCTCAACGGCTTCTGGCCGGATCACGGCGAGCTGCGCCACAGTTGCGTCTCCTGGCTGCCGCTCTACCATGACATGGGTCTGATCGGCTGTGTCTTCCCGGCGCTGGCGCGCGACGCGACGCTGACGCTGATCGCGCCGGAGGTCTTCGTGGCCCGCCCGGCGATCTGGCTGCGGGCGCTCTCGCGCTACCACGCGACGGTCTCGCCGGCCCCGAACTTCGCCTACAACCTGTGCGTCACCCGCATCGCCGACGCCGAGATGGAGGGCGTGGACCTCTCCTCCTGGCGCACGGCGCTCAACGGCGCCGAGCCGGTGGCGCCCTCTGTGCTGCGCGCCTTCTGCGACCGTTTCGCCCGCTGGGGATTCCGGCCGCAGGCTCTCACTCCCGTCTACGGCCTTTCGGAAGCGGCGCTGGCCGTCACCTTCTCGGCGCTCGACCGGCCGTTCCGCAGCCGGCGGTTCGCTCGTGAAGACCTCTCCGGCGAGGGCGTGGCGCGCGAGTCCGGGGAGGGCCGCGAGATCGTCTCCGTGGGCCGGCCCGTGCCGGGATTCCGGCTGCGCATCCGCGACGAAGCCGACCAGGATCTCGGCGAGGGAAGGGTGGGACGCGTCTGGATTCAGGGGCCCTCGTTGATGGAAGGGTACCTCGGCGATCCCGAAGCCACCCGCGGTGCCCTGGTGAACGGCTGGTTGGATACGGGCGATCTCGGCTTCCTCTATGGCGGCGAGCTGTATCTCACCGGGCGCGCCAAGGACGCCGTCATCCTGCGTGGGCGCAACTACGCGCCCGAGGAGATCGAGCTGGCGGCCGACGGCGTGCCCGGCGTTCGCGACGGCTGCATCGCCGCGGCGAGCTGGCTGCCGGAAGACGCTCCCGGCGAGGTCCTGGCTCTGTTCGTCGAAGCCGACCGGCAGGCCGGCGCGGCGGAGCTGGAAGCGCTGCCGGACGCCTGCCGCGCCGCGGTGCTCGGCGCCACCGGCCTCCTCGTCGACCGGGTGGTGGTCCTGGCGCCCGGGGCCCTCCCGATCACCTCTTCCGGCAAGCTGCGCCGCGGCGAGACTCTGCGGCGCTATCTCGCCGGCGAGCTGGCGCTGGCGGAGCCGGTGGCCGCGATGAGCCTCGCGGAGGACGGAGGATGACCGGCGGCGCCGATCTCGTGATCGTGGGCGGCGGTCCGGCCGGGCTCGCCACCGCCATCCGCGCGCGGCTCGCGGGATTGAGCGCCGTGGTTCTCGACCGTTCTCGTCCGCCCATCGACAAAGCCTGCGGCGAAGGCCTAATGCCCGACGCCGTGGCGCGGCTGCGGGAGATCGGCGTCGAGCCGCGCGGGCGGCCCTTTCGCGGCATCCGCTACTTCGCCGGCGAGACGATGGCCGAGGGCCTCTTCCCGCACGCCGGTGGCCTGGGAGTGAGGCGCACCGAGCTGCACAAGGCGCTGGTGCGGCGGGCCGAGGAATTGGCGGCCGATCTGCGCTGGGGCATCAAGGCCGAAGGGATTGGTCCCGAGGGCGTCGAAACCGATCAGGGAGTCGTCCGGGCGCGCTGGATCGCCGGCGCCGACGGCCTGCTCTCGCGTCTCCGCCGCTGGGTGGACCCGCGTGCCAGCGAGGGCGCGGTCCGCCGGTTCGGCGTCCGGCGGCACTTCGCGATGGCGCCATGGAGCGACTTCGTCGAGGTCTACTGGGGGCCTTCCTGCGAGGCCTACGTCACGCCGGTGAGCGGCGGCGAGGTGGGCGTCGCCATGCTGTGGAGCGGCGAGAAGGCGGTCTTCGACGATCTGCTGGCGAGGATCCCCGCTCTCCGCGCGCGGGTCGAAGGAGCTCCCGCCACGTCGCGGGACCGTGGCGCCGGTCCGCTCCACCAGCGCGTGCGCACCGTCCGCCGCGGCAACGTAGCTCTGGTGGGGGACGCCGCCGGCTATCTCGACGCCATCACCGGCGAAGGCCTGGCGGTGGCGCTCCACGAATCGGCGGCGCTGATCGATGCGATCCTGGCGGAGGATCTCGGCCGCTATGCCGCGGCTCACCGCCGCATCAACCGGCTTCCCAACGCCATGACGTCGCTGGTGCTGGCCCTGGAGCGGCGGCCCCGCTTGCGCACTCGCGCCGTGCGCGCCCTGGCCGCGGAGCCGGCCCTGTTCTCACGCCTTTTGGGGATTCACGCCCGCACCATGCCGCCCCGCCGCCTTGGCGTGAACGGGGCTCTACGGCTGGCCTGGCGGCTGGTCGCGGCTTAGCTTTTCTTGTATTCGGGATGGCGCATCGCGCCGAGAGGAGACATCCGATGCTTCGCCGCAGGACGCTCCCCCTGTTGCTGGCTGTCTGGTCGTTCGCGTCGGTCGTCGCGGCCGAGAATCTGACCTTCGAGCTCGACCCCAAGGCCACCTTCATCACGTTCACCTTCGGGGCCACCCTCCACACCGTCGACGGCGGCCTGCAGGCCAAGCGCGGCACGGTCAAGATCGACACCGAGACCGGCGCGGCCAGCGGCTGGATCGTCCTCGACGCCACCAGCGCCAACACGGGCAATGGACGGCGCGACCGCAAGATGCACGAGAAGATCCTGGAGAGCCGGCGTTTTCCCGACATCGTCTTCGACGTGCAGAAAGTCGGCGGCAAGATCAACCGGACGGGACGCAGCGAGCTGCAGCTCGAGGGCATCCTTGACTTTCACGGCGACCGCCGGTTCCTCGCCCTGCCGGTGGTCGCCACGGCCAACGGCAACCATGTGACCGCCACGGGGAATCTTCTCATCCCCTACGTGCAATGGGGGCTCAAGGATCCGAGCTTCTTCCTGCTGCGGGTCGAGAAGGAGGTGCGGGTGACGATCAAGGCGTCGGGGCGGTTGAGCGGGTAGGGGTCCAGACGGGCGTTGCACGGCGGCGCGGGAATGCCGGCCCCCTCTACGGCTGTTCCCTGGACGGCCACGCACCCTTCGCCGGCCGTTCCCCTACAATAGATCCCTGTATGAAGAAGCCCGCCCACGACTGGTCGCCTTTCCTCGCCGCCGAGCGGCCGGTGGAGCGCTTCTCTCCGCATGGGACGCACCGTCTCGCGCTGGCCTACGCCAACACGTACCACGTCGGCATGTCGAGCCTCGGCTTCCAGCGCGTCCACGAGCTGGTGCACGGCCGGCCCGGCTGGTCGTGCGAGCGCTTCTTCGAGGACGGCTTCGGCATGCCGGTCTCGGTGGAGAGCCGGAGGCCGCTCGACGAGTTCCGCTGCGTCGCCTTCTCCGTCTCCTTCGAGCAGGACTACGTCAACCTGCTGCGCATGCTCGACCGCGCGCGCATCCCGTTGCGCCGCCGCGACCGCCAGCCGTGGGATCCGGTGATCGTCATGGGCGGCTCCTGCGCCTCGATCAATCCGTTGCCGATGGCGGAGCTCGTGGACGTCTTCGCCCTCGGCGCGGCCGAGAACGTCCTGCCTTCCTTGCTCGGCGCCCTGGAAGAGGAGACGGACCGGGAGGGAGTCATCGAGCGCCTGGCGGCGCAGCACGGCTTCTACGTGCCCGCCTTCCACCGCCCCGAGGACGAGGGGGACGAGCTTCCCAAGCTCGACAAGCTCGAGCTCTCCGAGGAGCAGATGAAGGCGCCGGGGCACCTGCCGACGACCGCCATCGTCACGCCGCACACGGAGTTCGCGGAGAAGTTCCTCATCGAGATGTCGCGCGGCTGTCCCGAGAAATGCCGCTATTGCTGGGCCACTTTCGGCATGGGACGCTTCCGCTGGCACCCGACGGAGTACATCCTGGCATCGCTCGAGCGCGCCCGTCCGGTCACCGACCAGCTCGGCTTCGTGGCCACCGCCGTGGGCGACCATCCGGACATCGAGCTCATCCTGCGCGAGGCCAACCAGCTCGGCTTCCGCACCTCGGTCTCCTCGATCCGCATCCCCGCCGTCACCGAAGGGGTGCTGGAAGCTTTGCATGCTTCAGGCGACCGATCGATCACGCTGGCGCCGGAGACGGGCACCGACGAGCTGCGGGCGAAGATGGGCAAGCCGATCAGCAACGAGACCCTGCTGCGGAAGATCCGTCTGATCTTTCAGCACGGATTCACCCAGCTCAAGCTCTACTTCATCGTCGGCCTGCCGGGCGAGACGATGGAGGACGTGCAGGGCATCCTCGATCTCGCCGCGCGGGCCAAGGCGATCATGCTGGAGGAGGCCGCGAAGAGCGGCGTCATCGGCAACATCCACCTCGGCGTCAACGTGCTGGTGCCGAAGCCCTATACGCCGTACCAGCGCGAGCCAATGGACGACGAGCGGAGCCTCAAGGAGAAGCTCGCCCTGCTGCGCAAGGGAGTGGCGCGCATGCCGAACGTCTCGATGGGCTCCGTCTCCGTGCGCGAGGGGATCTGGCAGACCTACATCAGCAAGGCCGGCAGCGACGCCGCCGACGCGCTAGAAGCGGCGGCGCGAGGCGAGCCCATCAACTCGCTCCTCCACCGCTTCGCCCCAAAGATCCACCCGGAGGTCTACCGCCGGCTGGAAGGCGACCTGCGGTGGCACTTCATGCGGCAGGCGTGACCTACGACAGCAACAGGCTCATAGGGACGGCGTAGAGGTCCTTGCCGACGGTGAGCGCCTCGGTGCCGTTGTAGGCGAGCAAGCCGGCGCGGGCCCCGGGAGTGGAGTCGAGGAAGGTCTTGAGACCCGCCAGATCGCGATCGCTGAAACGGCCCGCAGCCTTGACCTCTACGCCGATCGAGCTGCGGCCTGCACTGATGACGAAGTCCACCTCGTAGCGTCCCTGCACGCTCCAGAAGGCGATCTGGGCCTGCGGCCGGTGCGCCCCCAGGATCGCCGCCAGGTTTTGCCAGACGTAGGTCTCGAAAAGCGCGCCGCGCATCGGCTCGTCGGCCGTCACTCGGAGGTCCGTGACCGAGGCGAGATGCGCTGCGAGTCCCGAGTCGGTCAAGAAAAGTTTCGGAGATTTGATCAATCGCGCCGTCCGGCTTCGCAGAAAAGGGGTCAGCCGGGCCAGCACGAAGGAGGTCTCCAGCAGGCCCAGATAGCGGGCCACCGTGGTGGCGGGCAGGCGGGCGTCGCGCGCCACCTCGCTCTGGTTGAGCAGCCGTCCCGTGCGCAGTGCCGCGAGTTGCAGGACGTTGCGGAAGGAGACCAGATCGGCCACCTGGGTGAGGTCTCGCACGTCCCGCTCGAGGTAGGTCTGCTCGTAGCCGAGGAACCAGAGCTCGCGACTCGCCGCGTCTCCCAGCGCCACGGGCGGCAGGCCTCCGTCGAGGATCTCCTCCTCGCCGAGGATCTCCGCCTCACGGTCCCGAGGCAGGCCGGGCTGCTCCAGGAAACGTAGCAGGAACGGCGGCTCGCCCAGCAGCCCTTTCCGCTCGCGGCGAGTGAAGGGGTGGAGCGTCAGGTAGAGCGACCGGCCGGCGAGCGAGTCGCTGACCCCGCCGAGCAGCGCCAGATTGGCCGAGCCGCTCAGCAGAAAGTGGCCGGGAGAGCGGCGCTTGTCCACCGCGCGTTTGACGGCCAGCAAGAGGTCCGGGCTGCGCTGAACCTCATCGATGGTCAGCGGCTCCTCACCGGCGATCAGCGCGTCGGGGTCCCGCCGCGCCGCCTCCAAGGTGGGGAGATCGTCGAGCGTCAGGTACCGCCGCTCGCGCAGGGTCTTGTCGCCGCGCAGGAAAGTCGTCTTGCCCACCTGGCGCAGGCCGGTGACCACGACGACGGGGAGCGTCTGCAGGGCATGCCGGACAAGGGAGGAGATCTCGCGGTCGCGGTAGGTTGTCATAATCCACCATTATACGGTGGGATTTGACAGACCGGCCGATCCTCAGCGGCGCGCGTCGGCGGAGGCCTCTGTGTCGTAGATGCCGAAGAAGCGCACGACCTTCCCGTCGCGTACCGTGAACACGTGGACCCAGTCGGCCTCGAAGACCTTGCCTCCCGGACGCGCGGCGGTGCGCTCCCAGCCGAGCACTGTCACGTGCTCTCCTCCCGCGATGAGCTCGCGCGGCTCGAACCGCTGGACGTCATCGACCTCGGCGATCGCGGCGAACCAACGGCCGACTTCGGCCTTGGTCTTGAATTCTCCTGTGTACGGCAAGCCCTTGGCCCCGCAGAACCGCCAGTCCACCGGCTCCGCCATGAGATCCAGCAACGCGGGCACGTCGCCGCGCCCGAACGCCTCATAAGCCTGCTGCACGACCTCCACGGCCGTTACACTCATCTCGGGTCCTCCCTTACGCGTGATCGCCTGCTCGCCTCCACTACGAGGCGGCGGCACCTGTCGGATCACACGGAGCCTACCGAGGAAAGATGTACGCCCCCTTGTCGGACAGCGCGCGGTCGATCGAGAAGCGGCCGCTGCCCTTGATGAGGACGGCGAGCGCGATGCCGATCGCCAGGATGTGGTACTCGAATCCCTCGCCCTTCTGGTTGCCTCCCCAGTTCATGAAGAAGCCGTTGGGGAGGTGAACCGTGAGGACCGCACCCACCATTACGCAAAGGATGCCGAGAGCGCCGAGCCGTCCGAGGAGGCCGGTGATCAGGGAGAGGGCGCCGAAGAACTCGCAGAAGATCACCAGGAAGACGATCGCCGCGGGAAGCATCTTCGACATGCCTTCCATCGTGGCCGCGTACCCGCCGCCGCCGAACCAGCCCAGCAGCTTCTGCGCGCCGTGGGGAAACATGACGATCCCCAGGGCCAGGCGCACGATCAGCATGCCGGTGTCGTCGTCCGTCTGCATCAGCTTCTTGAGCATCGCAGATCCCCTTTCCAAGTCGGTGATGGTCCGCCGGATTGTCGCACGGTTTCTCTCAGGATCGTGGTCCGACGCGGATGCGGGCGTCGAGGGCGCGCGCGCTTTCGCGGTCCGGCCCGGCGAGGAACGGATTGATGTCGAGCTCGCGGATGCGCGGGTGCCGCTGGGAGAGCTGGGCGAGGCGCAGCAGGATCTCGGCCAGTAGATCGAGGTCGGCTCCCGGCTCGCCGCGCACGCCTTCGAGCAGCTTGAGGCCGCGGATGCCGCGGATGACGTCGCGCGCCTCCTCGGCGTCGAGCGGCGTCACGGCGAAGCGGACGTCCTGGAACACCTCCACGTACTTGCCGCCGAGCCCGAACATCAGCAGCGGGCCGAAGCGCGGATCGGTGGTGATGCCGAAGATCACCTCGTGACCGCCGCGTGCCATCTCCTGCACCAGGAAGGCGTCGAGAGGATGGCCGGCGGCGCCGATCCGGCGCTCCATCTCCGCCGCGGCGTCCGCGAGCTCTTCCTCGTCCCGCAGATCCACCCGCACCGCGCCGACGTCGCTCTTGTGGACGAGGTCCGGCGCCACGGCCTTGAGCACGACGGGGAAGCCGATCTCGCGCGCCGCGGCGACGGCCTCATCCCGTCCCTTTGCCAGCCGCCAGCGGGCGAGCGGCACGCCATAGAGCTCCAGCACGCGGAAGGTAGCGGCGGGATCGAGGTAGCCGTCGGCCACGCCGTCGAGGATCGCGGCGACTTCCTTGTCGTCGGTGTCGAACTCCGGGATGGGAAGGTCGGCCGGCCGCCGGCGCCAGGCGGCGTAGCGGGCGAGCAGGTACATCACCCGCGCCGCCGATTCCGGGAAGTGGTAGACCGGCGGCAGGTCGTGAGCCGTCTTCACCGCGTCATAGAATTCCTCGGTCGCCATCATCACCGCCAGCACGGGCTTGATCCGCTCGCGCGCCACGGCGCCGATCGCCTCCAGCACGTCGATCGGGTTGGTGAGGATCGGCGTGACGTTGATCACCATCGCCATGTCCACCTGCGGGTCGTCGAGCACTGCGGCGACGCAGCGGGCGTAGTGCTCGTCGGTGGCGGAGGCGATCATGTCCACCGGATTGCCGACGCTCGCCTCGCGCGGCAGGAAGGAGCGCAGCGCCGCGCGGGTGGCTTCGGAAAGCTCGGCCATGCGCAGGCCGAGGTTGACGCAGGCGTCCGTCGCCATGATGCCGGGGCCGCCGGCGTTGGTGACGATCCCCACCCGGAAGCCGCCGGGGAGCGGACAGCGGGCGAGGGCCCGCGCCACGTCGAACAGCTCCTCGATGGTGTTGGCGCGCAGCACCCCGCATTGCTCGAGGAAGGCCGAGACGGTGACGTCGGTGCCGGCCATGGCGCCGGTGTGGCTGGTGGCCGCCCGCGCGCCTTCCGGCGTGCGTCCCGACTTGACCACCAGGATCGGTTTCTTGCGCGTCACCCGCTTGGCGATCTCGGTGAAGCGCCGGGGGTTGCCGAACGACTCCAGATACATGGCGATGACCTTGGTCTCCGGATCGTCCTCCCAGTGCTCGAGAAGGTCGTTGCCGGAGACGTCCGCCTTGTTGCCCATGGAGACGAACTGGGTGAGGCCGACGCCCAGATCCTGGGCGACGTTGAGGATGGCCACGCCGAGCGCTCCGGACTGGCTGACGAAACCGATAGAGCCCCAGCGCGCCGGCGTGGGCGCGAAGGTGGCGTCCAGCCGCACCTCGGGATCGGCGTTGATCACGCCCATGCAGTTGGGGCCGATCATGCGGACGCCGGCGGCGCGCACCGTCTCGCGCAGCCGCCGTTCGAGGGCCGCGCCCTCCTCGCCGGTCTCGGAGAAGCCGGCGGTGATGACGATCAGCCCGCCGACGCCCTTGGCGAGGCACTCTTCCACCGCGCCCTGCACCCGGTCGCGCGGCACCATGATGACGGCTAGGTCCACCGGGTCCGGGATGGCGCCGACGGCCGGATAGCACTTGAGGGAGTGGATGGCCTGCGCCTGCGGATTGACGGGGAAGATCGCGCCGTTGAGCTCGTTGATCACCAGGTTGTGGAGCAGGCTGAAGCCCAGCGAGTCGCGGCGCCGCGAAGCGCCGATGACGGCCACGGACCGCGGCGAGAAGATGGGATCGAGCGGGCGTGCCATGATCAACCTCCCGGGGCCAGAATCAGCAGTCGCTCCGATGCGAGCTGCACAGTGAAAGGCAGCCGCTCCTGACAGACGTCTCCGTCCACCTGCGCCGGCGCGCCGGCCGGTCCTTCCAATCGCACCTCGCGGACGCGGCGGACCTCGACGTCCCGCCGCCGGACGTGGGCCGCGCGGAGCAGGTCGAGAGTGAAAGATAGCGTGGCCGCGCGATCCGTGCCCCGGAAGAGCACCAGCTCCAGCCAGCCGTCGTCGGGCCGGGCGTCCGGCGCCAGGCGGAACGCGCCGCCGTAGAACGGAATGTTCGCCACGGCGGCGAAGGTGGCCGTCACCGGATCGCCGTCGGCCGTGATCGCGAGCTGTGGATAAGGATACCGCCACCACTCGCGCAGGCCCTGGCAGACGATCGCGCTCCTGCCGAAACGCCACTTCAGGCGCGTATCCAGGGCGGCCAGCACGCTCGCGTCGAGACCCGCGGAGACCATCATCAGGAAGGGGTGCTCACCGGCGAGCCCCACGTCGAGCGGGTGGACCGGAAGCGTGCCCATCACGCCGGCGGCCATCACCGGATCGGCGGGAAGGCCGAGCGCCCGTGCCAGCACGTTGGCGGTGCCGCCGGGGAGGATCCCCAGCGCCGCCGGCGCGCCGAGGAGCCCGCAGGCGACCTCGCGCATGGTGCCGTCGCCGCCGAACGCGAAGACGACCTCCGCCTCCCGCGCCAGCTCGCGCGCCAGCGCGGTGGCCTGTCCGGCGAAGGCCGTGGGGACCGGTTCGACGGCAAAGCCGCCGCGACCCAGGGCGGCGAGGACCGCATCCATCACGCGCGCATGCCGCTGGCGCCCCGACCGCGGGTTGTAGATCAGGGCGGCGCGGCGCATCGCGGCGAGGGAGAGCCGATCAGAACAGGGTTCCGGGGGTGCCGGGCGGCTGGCGGAAACCGAGGTGCTGGTAGGCGCGGCGCGTGGCCACGCGGCCGCGCGGCGTGCGCTGGAGGAAGCCCTCCTGGATGAGGAACGGCTCGTAGAGGTCCTCGATGGTGCCGGTGTCCTCGCCCACGGCCACGGCCAGCGCCTTGAGGCCGGCGGGACCGCCGTCATAGTGCTCGATCAGGGTGGTGAGGATCTTGCGGTCGAGATCCTCGAAGCCGAATTCGTCCACCTCGAGGAGTGCGAGGGCCCGGCGGGCGCCTTCGAGGTCCACGGCCTTGGCGCGCTCAACCTGGGCGAAGTCGCGCACCCGGCGCAGCAGGCGGTTCGCCACGCGCGGCGTTCCCCGGCTGCGGCGGGCGATCTCCTCGGCTCCGGCGTGCTCGATAGGGATGCCGAGCAGCCGGGCCGAGCGGAGGACGATCTCTGTCAGCTCCTCGGGGCGGTAGAAATCCAGCCGGTGGACGATGCCGAAGCGCGCCCGCAGCGGCGCGCTGATGAGGCCCGCCCGCGTGGTGGCGCCGACGAGGGTGAAGCGGGGCAGATCGATCTTCACCGTCCGCGCCGCGGGTCCCTGGCCGATGACGAGGTCGAGGCGGAAGTCCTCCAGCGCGGGATAGAGGATCTCCTCGATGGTGGGTCCCAGGCGGTGGATCTCGTCGATGAACAGGACCTCGCCGGGGTCGAGGTTGGTGAGGATCGCGGCGAGATCGCCGGCGCGCTCGAGCACCGGGCCGGCGGTGGTGCGCAGGGGCGCGCCCATCTCGCTGGCGATGATGTGGGCGAGCGTCGTCTTGCCGAGGCCGGGCGGGCCGAAGAGGAGCACGTGATCGAGGCTCTCCCGCCGCTCCCGCGCGGCGCGGATGAACACCCGCAGGTTGTCGATGACCTTGCGCTGGCCGACGTACTCCTCCAGCCGCTGCGGGCGCAGCGTCGCCTCGACACCGAGGTCCTCCGGATCGGGAACGCCGGAGAGGAGGCGGTCATCCATGGCGGGCATGGGGGGATTTTAGTCGGTTCTCGCTTCGGGTGATCGGCACCTGAAATCTATAGCTCGGGTAGCGGAAACCACCGGCTCCCGCAATTACCCGGGGTCATACTCAGTGAGTATGGTCCTTTTTGCCCGCGAATCTCGCGTATACATAGATGAGAGTACTATCTGACCCTTGCTAGGAGTAGATCGATGCCCGAAACGCCAGATGCAGGTACTCCCGAACTCTCCAAGCGGTTGAACCTGAATCTTCCCCCTGACCGATTCATCCGTGTTCAAAGCCTCGCCAAAAAGCGGGGTACCACCATGACTGATCTAGTCCGTTCCGCTCTCGGCCTGATGGAGCGAATCGACGCCGAGGAAGTCAACGGTAACAGGATCGCGGTGGTCGACAGCAGAAACCAGATCGTGAAGGAGCTTGTGCTTCCCCTTTGAAAGCCCCGCAACCCCCTGGGCGATATTCCAGGGCCGAGAAGTCTCCACCGTAGGCCCCCAGTCTCCCTAGTAGTCCACGCCATAAGTTCGATTACGTATTCAGCGGGCCTGGCAGACCGAGAAATCGCGCGGCCCCCGACCCGCTCAGCACGCCGCGTGACCTGCCGCGCACGGGACGTGACCTGCGCCGCACGCCGCGTGACCTCCGCGCACGGCGCGTGCCCCGCGGGGCACCACACGTGACCCGCTTAGCACGGGGCAGGACCCGGAGGTCACGGACCGTGCTCCACGGGTCCTGCCACAGGACCCTTGGGGCTCGCGCCAGACCGAGAGGTCACGCCAGAAAACCCGCGGGTCCTGCGCCGTGCCCCGCTCAGCACGCCACGTGCCCGGCTCAGCACGCGGCGCGAGCCGCTCAGCACGCAGCAGATCGAGAGGTCGAGCCGCGGGATTCTCCCAGATGCGCGCCGTGATCGCGGGGTCTCGCCAGAGGACCCATGGGTCTCACGAAAGACGGAGGCAAGCCGCAAGGGGATCGTGGCACCCCCAACCCAGAATACATCATCGTAATTACGGGCCAGAGCACTTAGTCGCTGCTTGAGCTAGGCGCTTCCCGCTCTGATGCTCAATTTCTTGCCTATATCCTTAGGGAGAGCATCTGCACCCTCTTGACAAATGATGAGTATGGACAGAGGATATCGTATGTATTAGGAGGAACGATGGCATGGGCGTACCCCCTCCTGCCCCCCTGGGACCTTCGGGCGCCGTAAAAGAGGCGGAACCGCTGGAAAAGCCTCGTGATCCGCCATCGGGTATTAGCAGGTTGTCAGGGCTTGACAGTTCCGGCCCCGCCCTCTGGAGGTGGCGCATGGAGCCTTGGATTAAGGCAGTCCTCAGCCTGGGAGTCGTCGCTGTCTCCCTCTATGTCATTGTTACCCGAACAGACGACGAAGCCGCCCGACAATGGGCGGTCGGCATCATTGCCTTGGTCCTCGGGTATTACCTCAGGGACAGCCAGGAGCATCTCTCAAGATGAGCGGCAGCCTGCTAATACCCCCGCCACCCATTGATGCTGTACTTCTTCAGGAGGCATAGATAATGAGTAAGCCAATCGGTTTCTGGCGTCTCTGCATCCTGGGATCTCTACTTGCAATTTCTTCACTCGGGGGCTGTGCGTTACGGGATTCCCCACCGAGGAGTGTAATAGTCGGCTCTCACATGACTCGCCCATCGAGGATTGAACCGGAGCAGGAGACCTCGCACGAGGATTCCAACGAAGATCGCACCGTGGAGGCGCCATTTGTCGACGAGTGGGACTCGGAGATGTTGTCCTAGTTGAAGCCGGGACCAGTCTCGATTGCCCCCAGGATTGGGTCCGGGTTCTTACAGCAGGAGTTCTCATCCGTCTTGAGCCAGTAGCTGGAGAGATGGATCGTTCGCGGGATGAATCCCTCTACGGAGGTCACCAAACTTCTCCGGGACTGGAGCCAGGGCGACTCTTTGGCCCTAGAGAAGCTCATTCCGCTCGTTTTCGAGGATCTGCGCAGGATCGCCGACCGTCTCTTCCGGCCTGAGAGCGAGGCGCACACTCTCCAGCCCACGGCCCTGGTCAACGAGGTCTTCCTCCGCCTGATAGACCAGCGGGAGATGCAATGGCAGAACCGGGAGCAGTTTTTCGCCGTGGCCGCCATGCTGATGCGCCGAATCTTGGGCGACTACGCCAGGCGGCGCCGGTCGGAGAAGCGGGGAAGTCGAGCGGCAAAGGTCCCTCTGGACGAGGCGATCGGGATCCCGCAGGCGGCGGCGAATCTGGACATGGAGGCCCTTGACGAGGCCCTCTCGCGGCTGGCGGAGATCGATCCGCGGCAGAGCCAGATCGTCGAGATGCGCTTCTTCATGGGCCTGACCCACGAGGAGATCGCCGAAGTCCTCGGGATCGGCGTGACCACGGTCAAGCGGGAGTGGAAAACCGCGAAGGTTTGGCTGTTCCGAGAGCTGACGAAGTAGGCGAGCCGTGGAGAAACGACGAGCTAAACACAGCGAACAGCTCCGGGAGGTAGACAGTGACACCCGAGCGCTGGCAGAAGGTCAAGGCCGTATTCGAAGCCGCTCTTGAGCTCGAAGCACCGGAGAGAGCCTCGTTTCTCGACATCTCTTGCCAAGGTGACGGAATCTTGCGTCAGGAGGTGGAGTCTCTCTTAGAGAGCGAGCCAGGAAGTGTCCATTTTATAGAGACTCCCGTCTTCCGCATTCGGTCTGAGGACATCGGAACTTCCATGGCCGAAGGGCGGCGCGTCGGCGTCTATCGGATTGTGCGTGAAATTGGCCGGGGCGGCATGGGCAGCGTCTACCTTGCGGAACGGGCGGATGAGGAGTTCGAAAGGCGTGTCGCCCTCAAAGTGCTCCGGCGCGGCATGGACACCGAGGAGATCGTCCGCCGCTTTCGCTCCGAGCGCCAGATTCTCGCCCGCCTCGCTCACGAGAACATCGCCAGGCTCCTCGACGGCGGCACGACGGAAGACGGCCAGCCATACTTCGTCATGGAGTACGTCGAGGGCCGACCCATCGACGAGGAGTGCGACGCCCGTAAGCTGCCGATCCGTCGCCGGCTGGAGTTCTTCCAACAGGTCTGCTCGGCGGTTCACTTCGCCCATCAGAACCTGGTGGTCCACCGGGACCTGAAACCGGGCAACATCCTGGTGACCGCGGAAGGCGTGCCGAAGTTGCTCGACTTCGGCATCGCCAAGCTCCTCGTGCCCGATCAGACTTCCACGCTCACTTCGGTCGACCTGCGGCCAATGACGCCCATGTACGCCAGCCCGGAGCAGGTCCGCGGCGAAGCCATCACCACGGCGAGCGACGTTTACTCGTTAGGGGTCCTTCTCTACAACCTACTGACCGGCCGACCTCCGTATCGGGCGTCCACCGGCGACCCGCAAAGCCTCGCCAAGGCGATCTGCGAGCAGAATCCGCCGCGGCCGAGCAGCGTGATTGGGCGTGCGGAGGAGGTGAAAAAGCTGGACGGTTCCACCGCCACACTCACACCACAGGAGGTTAGCCAAGCGAGGGATGGCGACGCTCGCGTTCTCCGCCGCCAACTGGCCGGTGACCTGGACAACGTCGTTCTGAAGGCGATGCACAAGGAGCCGCAGCGCCGATACGCTTCCGTCGATCAGCTTGCTAATGACATCGGGCGCCACCTCCAAGGTCTGCCGGTCGCCGCCCGCAAGGACACCCTAGGCTACAGGACCGCGAAGTTCGTGGCGCGTCACAAAGTGGGGGCCTCCCTCGCCGCGCTTATTCTTTTGTTGATCGTCGGCTTCAGCATCGCAGTCACCTTTCTTTGGCGACAGGCCGAGAGCGAGAAGACGCGGGCCGAGAGCGAGAAGACGCGAGCGGAAACCGTCGCGGAGTTCCTCGAGGATCTCTTCACCATTTCGGATCCCAGTCAATCGCGAGGTGAAACCATCACCGCGAGAGAGATGCTCGATGAGGGAGTTCAGAAGATCGATAAGAGCCTGAAGGGCCAGCCGGCGCTAAGGGCCGACCTGATGGAGACTATGGGCAGGGTCTACCGGAAGCTCGGTCTCTACGAACGGGCCAAGACCCTGCTCGAGGGCTCGCTCCAAATTCGTCGTTTGACCTCGGGTGTCGATGATCGTGTCATCGCTCAAAACCTCCACAACCTAGCGAGCGTGTTGCGCGAGATGGACGAGGATGCCGCCGCCGAACCCCTTATCCGCGAGGCTCTGAGGATTCAACGCAAACGCGGAGACACGCGGAGTATCGATTACGCCGCGGGCCTGAACAATCTCGGCGCTCTCCTCGAAGACAAGGGGCAGCTCGATGAAGCCGAAGCGCTGTACAAGGAATCTCTCGCGATCAAGCGGAGCCTTCCTGGCATCGCCGAAGGGGATATCGCCCGCAGTCTCAACAACCTCGGGAAGCTGCTTTACAAGCGAGGTGACTATGCTACCGCCGAACGCTACGTCCGGGAGTCGCAGGCCATCCGGCTGAAACTTTCCCAGGGCCGCCCTGATCCGGAACTCGCCAGCAGTATCAACAACCTTGCCTTCATCCTGGAGGACCGGGGCGACCTCGCGGGAGCCGAAGCTCTGTACCGGCAAAGTCTGGACATGCGCCGGAAGCTCTTCGGCGCACGCAACGCCAACGTGGCTCTCGGCCTGAGCAACCTCGCGCACGTGTTGGAGGCCGAAGGCAAGGCCGCCGCCGCCGAGCCGCTATATCGGGAAGCGATCTCGATCGTGGAGGAGACGCTCGGCAAAGACCACTTCAACCGAGGGGTCATGCTCCGCAATCTCGCATCCGTGCTCGTCTCGCTGGGAAGGGCCACGGAATGCGAGGCGAAAGCCCGTGAGGCGTTGGCGATTTTCCGGAGATCTGAGAGGGATCCTTGGCGAGTGGCGGACGCCGAGAGCGTCCTGGGGAGCTGCCTGGCTGGCCAGGGCCGGTTCAGTGAAGCGGAGCCGCTCCTTCTGCAAAGCCTTCCAGTGCTTCAGAAAGACTCCGGCCCTACGTACGCTTCCGCGGCGGCCCAGCGGATCGTCGCTCTCTACACCGCCTGGGGCAAACCCGAGCGAGCGGCGGAATACCGGACGAGCCCTTGAACCTGGCTGTTGCTTCAGATGATCCGCAGCCCCGACGAAACCTCCGCCTTCGGCAGCGCGAAATCCCGCAGCCGCACGGGGACGCGGCGCGCGCCCCAGGTGCCGGGGGCGGACTGGAAGCGGCCGGCGCAGGGAGTGCCGCAGGACGCGCAATTTCCCTCGGGGGTGAGGTTCCACTCGGTCAGCACGAACCAGTCGCGGCCGATCAGGCGCTCGCCGCAGGCGTGGCACCAGGTGCTGCCGCCGTCCTCGTCGTGGACGTTGCCGGTGTAGGCGTAGCGGAGGCCGTTGCCGAGCGCGATGCGCCGGGCGCGGGCGAGCGTCGCGGGCGGCGTCGGCGGATGGTCCATCATCTTCCAGTCGGGGTGGAAGGCGGTGAAGTGCACCGGCACGTCCGGGCCGAGCTTGTCGGCGATCCACCGCGTCATCTCGTCGATCTCCTGGGCCGAGTCGTTCTCCCCCGGGATCATCAGGTTGGTGATCTCGAACCAGACATCGGTCTCGTGCTTGAGATAGACGAGCGTGTCCAGCACCGCCGCGAGCGAGCCGCCGCAGATGTTGCGGTAGAAGCGCTCGGTGAACGCCTTGAGGTCGACGTTCGCCGCGTCCATGTGGCGGTAGAACTCCACCCGCGGCTCGGGACAGATCTCGCCGGCGGTCACGGCCACGGCCTGGATGCCGAGCTCGTGACAGGCCTGGGCCACGTCGATGGCGTACTCGTGGAAGATCACCGGATCGTTATAGGTGAACGCTACGCTGGAGCAGCCGAGGCGCCGGGCGGCGCGCGCGATAGCTTCCGGCGTCGCCTGGTCGGCGAGGGTGTCGATCTCGCGCGATTTGCTGATGTCCCAGTTCTGGCAGAACTTGCAGGCGAGGTTGCAGCCGGCGGTGCCGAAGGAGAGGACCGGAGTCCCCGGCAGAAAATGGTTGAGGGGCTTCTTCTCGATCGGATCGACGCAGAAGCCGCTCGACCGGCCGTAGGTGGTGAGGACGATCTGATCGTCCTGGCGCGCACGCACGAAGCAGAGCCCCCGCTGCCCCTCGAGCAGCTTGCAGAAGCGGGGGCAGAGGTCGCACTGGACGCGCCCATTGTCGAGCGTGTGCCAGTACTTGGTAGGAACGGTGTCGCCGGTGACGGGTACGTCTGCCATCTCCAAACTCCCACTTCGGGGAACGCTGAGCCGTCGGTCTTGCATTCCCCCCTACAAAGCGCGAGGCCGGAGGGTGGTGGCCCTCCGGCCTCTATCCTTCACGGCCCGCCTGGTGAGGCGGGGTCCGACCGCCCTGCGGATCGACGACGAGGTCGATTCGACGGTGCACATACTCTACAGCCAAGCCGCGGCCGTGAAAAGGCGTGCGGCGTGACGGTCGGGTGACGCTATTCTCCGCCTTCCTCGGCCGCCGTCGTCGCCAGGGCGTGGAGCTCCGCGAGATCGCGCACCACGCCGCCGCGCACGACGTAGCGCACCCGCCGCAGGTTGGCCACGTCCGCCGTGGGATCGGCGGCGACGATCAGCAGATCGGCCAGTTTGTCCTTCTCGACGGTGCCGAGATCCTTCTCCCGGCCCATGGCCGCGGCGCCCCCGCGCGTCGAGGCGACGAGCACCTGCATCGGGGTGAGGCCGGCCGCCTGCATGGCCTCCATCTCGGCGTAGACGGCGGGTCCGTGCAGAGTGAGCGGATTGCCGGCGTCCGTGCCCATGGCGATCGGAATCCCCGCCTCGAAGACCCGCTTGAGGTTGGCGGCGGTGAGGCGCTCGCGCTCGGCCCTGCGGGCGTCGCGGGTCTTGAGCTCGTCGGCGGTGAGCGGCTCCTCCTGGGCCTGCGCCTGCGCGGTCTCGGCGACCCGGGCGAGCGTCTCGGGGTCGACGCAGCCGTTCGGATCGTCCACCGCCGGAGCCTGCTTGCGAGCGGCGGCTTCGAACATCCGCTGATAGCCGCGGACGACGGTGAGGGTCGGGCAATACATGGCGCCGTTTTTCCGCGCCAGGTCCAGAAATTCTTCGTCGACCGGGAGGTCCCAGACGCTGTGGACGAGCAGCTTCGCGCCCGCGCGAAGGGCCTCCTTGGCCTCGGCCAGGCCGGTGGCGTGGACGATCAGGGGCAGGCCGCGTTGCCGGGCCTCGTCACCGGCGGCGTGCACCGCCGCGGCGGATTTCTCCACCGTCTGCTCCGGCGTCACGATGTACCAGACCTTGACCGCCGCCGAGCCGCGCGCGGCGAGGTACCCCACGCCCTCGCGCGCCGCGTCCGCGTCGGCGAGGACGAGGAACTGGCGCTCGCCGGGGAGGTTCAGCCAGTGGTCGATGGTGGAGAGCAGGGGCCCGGCCGCCGCCACCCGCGGCACTTCGGAGTCCGGCTCGGCCCAGCGCGGCAGGCCGAGTGTCCAGGCATAGCCGCCGACGTCGAAGACCGCCGTCACGCCCGAGCAGAGATAGGAGCGGCCGAAGCGCTCGGGATGCCGGGCGAGGCCGGCGATGACCTTCTCATAAGGATGCTGCGCCCGCAGGTCGATGGAATCGGGACGGCCGTCCGCCCATCCCGTCTGGGAAAAGTGGACGTGGGCGTCGATGAGGCCGGGCGTGATCCACAGTCCGGCGAGGTCGGTGGTATCCACGCCCGCGGGGATCGGGCAGGCGGCGCGCGCGCCGGCGCACTCGATCTTGCCGTCGCGCAGCAGCACGACCGCGTCTGGTACCGGCGGCGCGCCGGTGCCGTCCACCAGGGTGGCTCCCACCAACGCCCGCGGCGGCGGCGGCACGCCCGGAACGGCCGAGAAGGCGGTGCTCACGGCGATCTTCCAGCCCTGCGGCGTGGCGGTGAAGAAGCGCTCGGAGAGCCCCGAGTCCTCGCGGCCGCCGTAGCGCACGCGGTAGCGGTACGTGCCGTAGACGAGGCCGGGACGGACCGGCGTCAGGTGGAGGTCGTCGGCGGCGATGTGGTCGGGCCAGCCCTGGCCGGCGGTCTCGGCGAGGCCGGCGTAGCCGAGCTGGAAGCCCGCCGGTCCGGTGCGCGCCAGCCGGTCCGATTCGAGGTAGCAGGAGAGGTAGGCGTCGCGGTTCTTGTCGCGGATGGCTTGCAGATTTTTCTCGAAGAGGGCGCGCGCGGCGGCGACGTCGGCCGCGGCGTCCCCCTCGTCGGCCGCCCGCAGCGGCCCTGTGGGCGCCAGCAGGGCCAGCGCTGCGCTCGCCGGCGCGACGAACCTGCGCAGGATTCTCCAGGCCTTCATGGGTTCTCTCCTCCTGGGACGGCTCTCGGACCCGCTATGGTAGCAGCTCGCGGCAGAGGTCTTGCAATTGAATGCGCCGCCGTAGTCGGCTAGGATCTGCAATTGAAAACGGACCTCCAGTACGGTATGACTTCATCCATCGAACCGACGTACCGCCGCTCCACCGGGCTGGTCGACGTTCTCGACCGGGTTCTCGACAAGGGCTTGGTCGTCGCCGGTGACATCCGGGTCTCGCTCGCGGAGGTCGAGCTCCTCACCATCCGCATCCGCCTGCTCGTCTGCTCGATCGACAAGGCGGAGCAGATCGGCCTCGACTGGTGGCGTCAGGATCCGAACCTCTCCATGGCCGCGCGTCAACTGACGCGCGAGAACGATTCACTCCGAGAGCAGGTCCGGTTGCTGGAAGAGAAGGTCTCTGCGCTGGCGTTGGAGCAGGAGCGCCAGGCGAGAGCCAAGGCGCCGCGGCCTGCGAGGCAGAAACCCTGAAGGGGGGGATGGAACATGCCGGTTGAACGAGCTTCCGGAGGCACCAGCCTCATCGACGTCCTGGACCGCGTCCTCGACAAAGGTATCGTGATCGATGCATGGGTCCGCGTCTCGCTGGTGGGCATCGACCTGCTCACCGTCGAGGCCCGCATCGTCGTGGCGTCCATCGACACTTACATCAAGTACTCGGAAGCGGTCGGTCAGGTGCCCTCGGTGTCGCGGCCGGCGCTGGAGACCCGCGCTTCCGATGAGCTGTTGGCGGAGAACGCCTCGCTGCGTGCCCAACTCGCCGCCGCCACGGCGCGCGAGGAGGTCCCGGTCCGCAGGGCGCGCTCGTCGCCGAAGGGCTGATCCGTGGCCAGCGTCGCGCATCTCGACGCGCTCCCCCGCCCGCGCGGTGGTATGGGCTCGAAGGCGAAGCTGAGCCTCGTCGAAGCCCTGCTCGCGGAGCAGGAGCCGCGCGCCTGCGCGGTGCTGACCCTGCGCTGGCTGTCGCGGCACGCCGGCGTCGAGCGCGCCGTCTGCGCCATGGTCGACGGCGAGAACGGCCGCTTGGCCGGCGCCACCGGCATGGGGCTCTCGCTCGCCGCCGTGGATTCCTTCAGCCTGGATCTCGGCGACCGCACCCATCCGCTCATCATCGCCTTGGACGGCGGTGAGCCGGTCGCCTTTCGCGATTCGGGACAGACCCTGCCGCGCCCCTTCGAAACTCCCATGGGGAGCATGCCCTTTCACGCCATCCCGCTCGCCACCACCAGGAATGCGCCGGGCACCGGCCTGCTCCTCATCAGCGGCGGCGACCGCCCGCTCGTGGAGGACGCACAGTGGGCCGCCGAGCTGCTCGCCAACCGGCTGGCGGCGCTGCAGTACAACCGCGCCCAGATCGACGACCGCCGGCACCGGCGGGAGCGGAGCTGGCTGTTCTCGATCATCAACGCCGTCACCGATCCCATCCTGCTCACCGACGCGGACGGCCGCATCCTGATCGCCAACGCCGGCGCCGAACGGCTGCTGACCACCGAGGAGGACCGCAGCGAAGGCCGCCGCCGCGCCGTGGCCCTCAACAACATGCTGTTCTCCGCCACGCTGTTCAACAGCGGCGGCGGCTCGGCGAGCCAGGAGCTGGTGCTGGTCGATCCTTCCGAGGGCCAGGAGCTGCTGTTCGAGGTGCTGCGGGCGCCGGTGCGCCTGCGCCCCGGCGAGCCGGGTCTCGTCTCGGTGCTGCGCAACGTCACCGACCTGCGCCGCGCCAGCGAGGAGATCGAGGAGAACCTCCGCCGGCTGCGCCTCGCCGAGGCCGCTACCCGCGCCGAGCGCGACCGGCTCGATCTCATCCTCAACTCGGTCTTCGATCCCGTCCTGGTCACCGATCCGGAAGGCAAGATCGTGCGCATGAATCCGCCCGCCGAGCGCATTTTCACCACGCCGCCCGGCAGGAGCGGCGAGGAGGTCGAGCGGCGGGTGCGCGTCAACGACGCGGTGTTCACCACCTTCGTCTCCAACCTCTACGCCGGGCAGTCGCAGCTCTGGCGGGGCGAGCTCAACCTGCTCGATCCCGAGACGGGCGCGCCGGCGCCGTTCGAGGCCTTCTCCGGCACCGTGCTCTCCAAGCAGGGCGAGCAGACCGCGGCCGTCACCATCCTTCACGACCTGACGGAGGCGCTGGAGAAGGCGCAGCTCTACGAGCAGGTCAAGCACCACTCGGAGGAGCTGCGGGAAAGGGTGCGCGAGGCCACGGCGGAGCTGGCCGAACAGAACGAGCTGTTACGCCGGCAGGCCTTCCAGCTCGAGCAGGCCTCGGCGATGAAATCGCAGTTCCTAGCCAACGTCTCCCACGAGCTGCGCACGCCGCTCAACGCCATCATGGGCTATACCCACCTGCTGCTGGAGGGGGTTTCGGGCGAGATGAGCCGGGCGCAACGGGACAAGCTGGCGCGCGTCGACGCCAACGCCCGCCACCTGCTCGCCGTCATCAACGACCTGCTCGACATCGCCCGCATCGAGTCGGGCAAGATGCCGTTGCAGGTCGATCGCGTGCGTCTCTCCGAGCTGATCGAAGAGGTGATGAGCGAGGTCGAGCCGGTGATCGCGGGCACGCAACTGGAGGTGAACCGCGCCCTCTCGCCGGATCTGCCGGAGATCGAGACCGATCGCCAGAAGGTCAAGCAGATCGTGCTCAACCTGCTCTCCAACGCGCTCAAGTTCACGCCCCAGGGCTCGGTCGCGATCCGTCTCGACTACGACCGCGGCGCGGATGAGATCGCCGTCGCCGTCTCCGACACCGGCATCGGCATCGCCGAGGAAAACCAGAAGACCATCTTCGAGGCCTTCGAGCAGGCCAACAGCTCCTATGCCCGCCGCCAGGGCGGCACGGGCCTGGGGCTGTCCATCTGCCGGCGCCTCGCCCAGCTCCTCGACGGCCGCATCACCCTGGTGAGCCGGCTGGGCGAAGGCAGCACCTTCACGCTGTTCCTGCCCCGGCAGGCGAGGACTTCATGAGCGAGGTCGAGGCACCGGCCGCGCCGCTCGTGCTGGTCGTGGACGACGTCGATCACGGCCGCGAGATCTTCGCCGAGTACCTCGAGTTCCGCGGCTTTCGCGTGGCCACCGCCGCCGACGGGCTGGAGGCGTTGGAGAAGGCCTTCGAGCTGCGCCCGGACGTCATTTTGATGGACCTCTCCCTGCCCGGCATCGACGGCTGGGAGGCCACCCGCCGCCTGAAGCAGGACGAGCGCACCCGCGGCATTCCTGTCATCGCACTGACCGCCCACGCGCTGGCGAGCGCGCACGAGAAGGCCCGGGAGGTCGGCTGTAGCGCCGTGGTGACCAAGCCCTGCCTGCCGAGAGAGCTCGAGCAGGAGGTCCGGCGCCAGCTCGCGGCGACCAACAACACCGAGGGCAAAGCCCAACCATGAGCAAAGCCGACAAGACGGAGCCCGGTAAGCGGGCGGCGAAGAAGCCCCCATTCTCGACGCCGGCGAAGAAGGCCGGCAAATCCGCCGCGGACGCCAAGGTGGGCGCGCCGGCGCCGGCCGTCGAGCCGCCCGAAGCGGCGCCGCTGGTGCCCTTTCCGGACCCGTCCGCCAGGAGCCGCAGCGGCAAGTACGTCTATTGCATCATCCAGACGACCGAGCCCCGCCGCTTCGGCGCTATCGGCATCGGCAGCGAGCCCGCCGAGGTGCACACGGTCAGCTACAAGGACATCGCCGCGGTGATCTCCGATACGCCGCTCGAGGTCTACGACCCGACGCGCGAGAACGTGCTGGCGCACGAGCGGGTCAACGAGGCCGTGATGCGCGACTACACGGTCATCCCGATGTCGTTCAGCACGGTGTTCAAGACCGCGGAGGACATCGGCGAGCTGCTGCGCAGCGCCTACGACGCCTTCCGCGACGTGCTGGTGAAGATGCAGGACAAGCTGGAGTTCGGCCTCAAGGTGCTGTGGGAGCCGGAGACGATCATCCGCGAGATCGAGAAGGACGACGAGAACCTCCGCCTGCTGCGCCAGGAGATCTCGAACGAGAAAGGCTCCACCTACTTCGCCCGCATGCAGTATGGCCGGCTCGTCGACTCGCTGCTGCAGGAGCGCTCCGAGAAGCTCGTGGCGGAGATCTTCGACTCCCTGAGCACCGTCGCCGTCGCCTCGCGCGCCAACAAGCCCATCGGCGACAAGATGATCCTCAACGCCGCCTTCCTGGTGACCCGCGACCGCGAGCCGGACTTCGATTCCAAGGTCAAGGAGATCGACGCCCGCTACGAGAACCTGATCTTCAAGTACACCGGCCCCTGGCCGCCGTACAACTTCGTCAACATCCGCCTCAAGCTGGAGCGCGCCTCGGAAGTCGAATGATCATCCTCGACAGTCTGCTGGTCGGCGGTCTCCGCTTCGTCCTCGACCAGGTCGCTTCGGCGGTCGACGCCGAGATGAACGACGAGCAGTCGCTGCGCCAGGATCTGCTGGCGGCGCAGATGCAGCTCGAGCTCGGCGAGATGGATGAAGAGGAGTTCGTCGAGCTGGAGCGCGACATCCTGGCCCGGCTGCGCGAGATCCGCGAGGAGCAGCAGACGGGGGGAGCGGTCTCGCTGAGCGACGGCGGGGTCGCGGTGGACATCACGTTCCGCGGGGACGAGAACGCCTAGGCTCCATCTCTTCGGCGGCAAGGGCGGCGTCGGCAAGACCACCTGCGCCGCGGCGGCCGCCCTCGCCGCGGCCGAATCCGGCCGGCGGGTGCTGGCCGTCTCCACCGATCCCGCCCATTCCCTCGGCGACGCTCTCCGCTGCCGCCTCTCCGGCGAGCCCACGACGCTCACGACGCGGAGGGGCACGCTTCTCGCCGCCGAGCTCGACGCCCGCGCCGCCCTCGAACGCTGGCGGCGGGAGAACCGCGGCGCCCTGCGGGAGATCGCGGCACGCGGCACCTATCTGGACGACGAGGACGTCGAACGCTTCCTCGCGCTCGCCCTGCCCGGCGCGGACGAGCTGATCTCCTGGCTGGAGATCGGTCGCCTCGAGCGCGAAACCGCCTGCGCTGAAGTGGTGGTGGACGCCGCGCCCACGGCCCACACCCTGCGCCTGCTGGCGAGCCCCGAAGCGCTGCGCGGCTTCGCGGAGATCCTCGACCGTATGCAGCAGCGGCACCGCGTCGTGGCGGAGCGCTTGGGCGGCGCCTGGCGGCCGGACGACAGCGACGAGCTGATCGCCGATCTGGAAAGCGAAGGGCGCGGGATCGCGGAGCGCCTGCGAGATCCTCAGCGGTCCTTCCTCCGTTGGGTGATGCTGCCCGAAGCCCTCTCCCTCGCCGAGACCCTGGAGACCCTCGCCGTTCTCGACGAAGCCGGCCTTCCGGTGCGGGAAGTGATCGTCAACCGGGTGCTGCCGCCGGGCGAGGACGCCTGTCCTTTCTGCCGCGAGCGCCGCCGGGCCGAGGCGGCGGTGATCCGGGAGATTCAGGATGCCATGGCGGATCGGGAGGTCCGTTTTCTGCCGGAGATGATGGAGGAGGAGCCGCGGGGGCGGGTGGCGTTGCGGAAGGTGGGGCGGCACCTTCAGTCGGTCTCCAGGGGATTGGAGTTGATCAGGGATGTGCCCTCCGAGACCTCACCCCCTGGCCCCCTCTCCACGGTGTGGAGAGGGGGAAAGAAGAAGTTGGAGTGGATTGACGAGATCGCTCCTCCGGGGCTGCGCCTCCTCTTCTTCGGCGGCAAGGGCGGCGTCGGCAAGACGACTTGCGCCGCGGCCTTCGCCCTCGCCTGCGCGGAGCGGCGGACCGATGCGCGGGTCCTGCTGCTCTCCACCGATCCGGCCCACTCCATCGCCGACGCGTTGGAGGTTCCCTTGGGAGACGAGGCGCGAGCCGTTCCTGGCGCGCCTCCAGGGCTGCGGGCGCGGGAGCTGGACGCCGGGCGCGCTTTCGCGGCCTGGCGCGCGCGCCACGGCGGGGAGATCGGCGAAGCGGTGGCGGCGTTCACCGCCGAGGACGCCGGCGTCGACGAGCTGATCGGCCTCACGCCGCCGGGGCTCGACGAGCTGATCGCCCTCGCGACTCTCCTCGACGCCGTCGTGGAGGGAAAGGCCTCTCAGGATCTCGTCATCGTGGACACCGCGCCCACGGGGCACGCCCTGCGCCTGCTGGAGATGCCGGACCTCGCCCTCTCCTGGGACCACTACCTCCTCTCGCTCCTCCTCAAGTACCGCCAGGCCGTGGGGCTCGGGAGTCTCGCCGCCGAGCTGGTCGAGCTCTCGCGCAGCCTCAAGCGGCTGCAGGCCCTGCTGCGCGATGCCGGGCGCGCCCGCTTTCTGGTGGTGACGCGAGCGGCCGAGCTGCCCCGCCGCGAGACCGTCCGGCTGCTGCGCGCCTTGCGGAGGCTCCAGGTGGCCGTCCCGGCGGTGATCGTCAACGCCGTCCCGCCCGCGGGCTGCTGCGCCCGTTGCGGCGGTGCTGCGGGCGAGGAGGAAATCGAGGCGCTGCGGGAGCAGCTCGCGCGGGCGGGACGCGGGCGGTGCGCTATCATGAAAGCCCCCGCCGTGTTCCCGCCGCCCCGCGGTGTCCGGCGGCTCGCCGACTGGGTGCGGAGCTGGGAAACGATCACGGCATGAGCGAAGCGACCTACCTCTACTGCCTGGTGCGCGACGCGCAACCCCCCGCTCTCGCCGCGGCTCCCGCCGGCCTTCCCGGCTGCTCTCCGCCCCAGGCGCTCGAGGTTGCCGGCGGGCTCTGGCTGGTGACGGCGCGGGCTCCCCTTCCGGCCTACGGGAGCGAGGAGATCGAGCGCCGTCTCTCCGATCTCGCCTGGGTCTCCGAGCGCGCCCTGGCGCACGAGGCCGTTGTCGAGCACTTCGCGGCCGCGGAGGCGGTCCTGCCAATGAAGCTCTTCACCCTCTTCGACTCTGACGAGCGGGCCCTGGCCCACGTGCGCGAGAACCGCGAGCGCATCGACCGGGCGCTCGATCGGGTCGCCGGCTGCAGCGAGTGGGGAGTGAGGGTCCTGCTGAACGAGGCCCGGGCGCGCGAGGCGCTCGCCGTGGAATCCCGCCAGGAGACCGGCCGGGCCTCGGGGACCGCCTTCCTTCTGCGCAAGAAAAAAGAGCAGGAGGCCTCGCGCGATCTCGCCGGCCGGCTGCGCGCCGAAGCGGACGCCATTTTCGCCGAGTTGGCCGAGAGCGCGGCCGAGGCCGTGCGCCGCAAGCCGGCAGCGCCGCCGGAAGCCGGCGGCCGGCTGCTGCTCGACGCCGCCTTCCTGGTACCCCGGCAGGACGGCGCGGACTTCGAGGCCGCCGTCGAGCGCTGCTCCGCCGGCGTGGCGTCGCGCGGCTGCGAGGTCGTCCTCAGCGGTCCCTGGCCGCCCTATCACTTCGTCGAGGTGCGGGATGAGCCAGCCTGAAGCCCTGGAGCTGATCGAGGGTAGCGAGGTGTCGCTGCTCGAAACCGTCGATCACCTGCTCAACCAGGGCGTCGTGCTGACCGGCGAGGTGGTCCTCGGCCTTGCCGGCATCGACCTCATCTACCTCCGCCTCTCCGTCCTGCTGTGCGCCGCCGATCGCATCCTGCCGAAAGAGCGGCGAGACGCCGCCGAATGAGCCCTCTCCTCTACCTCTACGCCCTGGTCGACGAGGAGCCCGCGGGTTCTCTCGGCGAGGGGGTAGCGGGCGAGCCGCTGCGCCTCGTTCGCCGCGGCGGCATCGCGGCCGTGGTCGGCGAGCTCGGCAGCCGTCCGCGGCCCGAGCGCGAGGCTCTCCAACGGCAGGACGCTGTGGTGCGCCGCCTCGCCGAGATCTTCGGCGCTCTCCTCCCCGCCCGCTTCGGCGAAGCCTTCGCGGACGAGGCCGTGCTCATGGAGCGGCTCTCTCCCCGCGCCGAAGAATTCGCCGCCGCGCTCTCCCTCGTCCGCGGCTGCGTCCAGATGACCCTGCGTGTCTTCGGTGATTCCGAAGGGGTCTCCGAGACCGAGCTTCAAGGCGGGCCCGGAACGCGTTATCTGGAGACGCGGCGGCGGGAACGCGAAAGAGCCCACTCCCTTCCCGAGATCGATTCCCTTCGCCAGGACCTCCGGCCGCTGCTGCGCGCCGAGCGCATCGAGCGGCACGAAGCCGGCCGGCTGCTGGGCACCGCCTACCATCTCGTGCCGCGCGCCCAGACCGGCGCCTATCTCGCGGTGCTGGAGAAGGCTGAGGAGGTCGGGGGGCATCGCATCGCCGCGAGCGGACCCTGGCCGCCCTACGCCTTCGCGCCGGAGGCCGCGCCGTGAGCCAGCACGAGGCGGTGCGCCTGGAGATCGAGGAGCTCGATGCTCTGCGCGCCGAGATCGAGTGCCGGGCCGCCGCCGAGGCGCCGCGCTGGAACGCCGATCCCGAAGAAGTGCAGCGGTCCGTCGCCCGGCTCGTCCTCGCCCTCGTCGAGTTCCTCCGCAAGCTGATGGAGAAGCAGGCCATCCGCCGCATGGAAGCCGAGACCCTCACCGCGGAGGAGGTCGAGAACCTGGGGCTCGCCTTGATGCGGCTGGAGGAGACGGTGCGCGACATCGCCGGCCGTTTCGGCCTCAATCCCGAGGAGCTGAACCTCGACCTGGGACCGCTGGGGCGGTTGATCTGAGGCTCATCCGGCAGACCCTCCAATCCGTAGATTCTCAAGATGAGCCGCCGAGTCCTTTTCATCCTTGCTGTCCTCGCTGTCCTTCCCACGGCCCCCGCCCGCGCCCACGAGCTCGGCAAGGTTCAGGTCTACGCCACCTTTCTCAAGAACGGCACCTATCAGATCGACGTGCCGATCGACCCGGAGCACCTGACGCCCGGCGACGAGGGCGGCCCGGCGGGCGAGCCCCGCTACGGACCGATCGCGAATTTGACCGCGGAGACAGATCGCCGCTGGGGCACCTTTCTGCGGAGCTTCGCGGACGGCGCCACGGTCTCCTTCGACGGCCATGACGTCCAGCCCAAGCTCCAGATCGCGCCGCCGGACCCGGGCGGCCCTACAGGCCGGCTCACCCTGCGCCTTCACGGCCCGATTCCCGGCGGCGCGCGCGCCTTCACCTGGACGAACGCCATGGCGCTCGGCTCCTACCCGCTGGTGCTCCAGAACGAAGGGGACGAGAGCGCGGTGTGGCAGTGGCTGGAGAAGGGCGCCACCAGCCCGCCGTTCGTTCTGGACAAAGCCGTCGTGCCGCCCACGCGCATGGAGGTCGTGCGCCTCTACCTGAAGCTCGGCTTCACCCACATCCTGCCGGAGGGGCCGGACCACATCCTCTTCGTGCTGGGGATCTTCCTGCTCTCCCGGCGCCTGAAGCCGATTCTGCAGCAGGTGACGGCCTTCACCGTGGCGCACACGCTCACCCTGGGGCTCTCCATCTACGGCGTCGTCTCGCTGCCGCCGTCGATCGTCGAGCCGCTGATCGCGCTGTCGATCGTCTTCGTGGCGGTCGAGAACATCCTCGCCCCCGAGCTGCGCCCGTCGCGCATCGCCCTCGTCTTCGCCTTCGGCCTGCTCCACGGCCTGGGATTCGCCGGCGTGCTCTCGCAGCTCGGCCTGCCGCGCTCGGAGTTCCTCACCGCGCTGCTGAGCTTCAACCTCGGCGTCGAAGGCGGCCAGCTCGCCGTCATCGGCCTGGCCTTCCTGCTCGTCGGCCTCCCCTTCCGTAGCCAGGGCTGGTATCGGCAGCGGGTGGTCGTTCCTACCTCGTGTTTGATCGCTGCTGTGGGGTTGTACTGGTCGATCCAGCGGGTGTTCTTCTAGCTCAGCTTTCGGGGGAATCGAGGTCGATCGCCGCCCGGATTCCTAGTTCCACTTTGTGGAGCACGGCTGGTGGAAGGGCTCCGAGCCGGTGAGTGAGCTTGGAACGGTCCAAGGTCGTAATCTGGTGGCAGATCGCCACGCAATTCTCTTTCAACCCGCCGGTGCCCCGAGAAAGAAAGACGACAGTCGGCCCCCTCCGCCTCTGCGCGTCTGATGACGTGCAGGGGACGACAATGATCGACCTCCAATGCGGGGTTTCGTTGAATCCATCGTGGGAGAGAACGACGACGGGTCGCCGGCCGCGCTGCTCGGACCCGGATCTCGGTTCCAGGTCGGCCCAATAGACGTCACCGCGCCTCACTGATCCGAGACCTTGAGAGCTTCGAGGGAGGCCCGCTCAAGATCTTGGTCTAGATCGAGATCGGAACCTGCATACTCAGAGGCGAAAGCGGCGATCTGGGCGTGCAGTCTCTGCCTTCGCCTGTGGGTCAGAACAGTACGAAGGGCCTCACGAGCCAAGACTGTGGCTGGCTGTCCCGAACGCTCTGCTTCCTCGCGAAGCTCGTCGTGTAGATCCGGAGGTAGAGGAAGATGAAAGTTGACCATGGCAGGCCTCCTGCCATAATCATATGCCACTCGGGCGATAGCGCCAACCCTCGGCCCCGTCCTACAATCAGGTGGTGAAATCCAGCCTTCTTCTCCTCGCCGTCATCCTCCTGACTTCCCCGCTGTGGGCCGCGCCGAAGAAAGCCCCGCGGCAGGAGATCGGCTATCGGATGGTCAAGGTCCGTCACGGACGTTTCCAGGCGCCGCACCTCACCCGGTACCGCGATCCGGCGGTGGTGAAGTCCGTCAACCAGCAGATCGACGCCATCTTCGCCGAGCTGGGTTGCGGCCCGGAGATGGAAGGCAAGGACGAGCTGAATATCGAGTCGTCCGTGAAGCTCGCCGCGAAAGACATCTTCAGCGTCCACATCTCCGGCTCGTACTCTTGCGGGGCCTATCCAGAGAACGACGACGATGAATCGGCTACGTTCGATCTGAGGACGGGGAAGCCGGTCTCTTTCGAGGCATTGTTCAAGGATTACGAGCGCGACAAGCGGGCGATCCTCTCGGCGATCTATCCGGCGGAGATCGAGGCGGCGGCGAAACACCCGGCGCCAGAGGGACCCGTGGATGAGGCGTCCTGCGACGAGTCTCCCTGGCTCTATGCCTTGGATGACTTGGTAGATTCCCATTACTCCTTCAACTTCTCTGGCGAGGGCTTGGAGATCCAGCCCCAATGGCCTCACGTGATCGAGGCCTGCGAGAAGCGCGTCACAGTGCCCTACGCCAAGCTCCGGCAGTTCGCAGCGCCGGGAGGGTTGCTGGAGAGAGTCCAGAAATAGGCTCTCGACAGCTCTGCCGGTCGTTGACAAGACCCCTTTCCCTGCTATGATCCCCTGGAATTCGTACCGATTCAGTCCTGTTTTAAGGATCGGGATGAAAGAGCGAGGGCCGGACGCATGATCCGCATCACCAAACAGACCGACTACGGGATCGTTCTCCTGACGCATCTGGCGGCGAATCCGGAGCATCAGTACAACGCTCCGGAGCTGGCCGCCGAGGCGCGCCTGCCGCTGCCGATGGTGAGCAAGATCCTCAAGCTGCTGGCGCGCGAGAGCCTCCTCGTCTCCCACCGCGGCGTCAAGGGGGGCTACAGCCTGGCGCGGCAGCCTGAGGTGATCTCCATGGCGGAGATCATCGCCGCGCTCGAAGGGCCGATCGCCATCACCGAGTGCATCAGCGTCGAGGGCGACTGTTCCCACGAGCCGCTCTGCCCGGTGCGCAGCAACTGGCGGCGCATCAATCAGGCGGTGCGCACGGCGCTCGCCGGGATCACCCTCGCCGAGATGGCACATCCCAGGCAGAAGCTGGTCAGCCTGGGGCAAGGCAGCGCGCTCGCGGGGATTCAGCTCCAGTAACGCATAGAGGAAATCGATGCAGACTCCGACCAACACCATCGAGCAGTTCGCGACGCAGGACTACAAGTTCGGCTTCATCACCGACGTCGAGCAGGATACCTTCCCGCCCGGGCTGAACGAGGACGTCATCCGCATGATCTCGGCGAAGAAGGAAGAGCCGGAATGGATGCTCGAGTGGCGCCTCAAGGCGTACCGCCACTGGCTCACCATGGAGGAGCCGACGTGGGCGAACGTCCACTACGAGCCGATCGATTATCAGTCGATCGCCTACTACTCGGCGCCGAAGCCGAAGGGCTCCGGGCCGAAGAGCCTGGAGGAGGTGGACCCGGAGATCCTCGCCACCTACGAGAAGCTGGGCATCCCCCTGCGCGAGCGCGAGCTGCTCGCCGGCGTGGCGGTGGACGCGGTGTTCGACAGCGTGTCGGTGGCGACGACGTTCAAGGCGAAGCTCGCCGAGGTGGGCATCATCTTCTGCTCCTTCTCGGAGGCGGTGAAGAACCACCCCGAGCTGGTGCGGAAGTACATGGGCTCGGTGGTGCCGTACTCGGACAACTTCTTCGCCACCCTGAACTCGGCGGTGTTCTCCGACGGCTCGTTCGTCTACGTGCCGAAGGGGGTGCGCTGCCCGATGGAGCTCTCCACCTACTTCCGCATCAACGCCCGCAACACGGGGCAGTTCGAGCGCACGCTGATCGTCGCCGACGAGGGCGCCTACGTCTCGTACCTGGAGGGCTGCACGGCGCCGATGCGCGACGAGAATCAGCTCCACGCCGCGGTGGTCGAGCTGGTGGCCTTGAAGGACGCGACGATCAAGTACTCGACGGTGCAGAACTGGTATCCCGGCGACGAGAACGGCCGGGGCGGCATCTACAACTTCGTCACCAAGCGCGGCAAGTGCGACGGCGCGAACGCCAAGATCTCCTGGACGCAGGTGGAGACCGGCTCGGCGATCACCTGGAAGTACCCGAGCGTCATCCTCAAGGGAGACAACTCGGTCGGCGAGTTCTACTCGGTGGCCCTCACCAAGGGCTACCAGCAGGCGGACACCGGCACCAAGATGATCCACATCGGCAAGAACACCAAGAGCAACATCGTCTCCAAGGGCATCTCGGCCGGCCACGGGCAGAACACCTACCGCGGCCAGGTGAAGATCCTCAAGGGGGCCGACAACGCGCGCAACTTCTCGCAGTGCGACTCGATGCTGATCGGCGACCAGTGCGGCGCCCACACGTTCCCTTACATCGACGTGCAGAACCCGCTGGCGCGCATGGAGCACGAGGCCACCACCTCGAAGATCGGCGAGGACCAGATCTTCTACTGCAAATCGCGGGGCATCTCCGCGGAGGACGCCGTGTCGATGATCGTCAACGGCTTCTGCAAGGAAGTCTTTCGCGAGCTGCCGATGGAGTTCGCCGTCGAGGCCCAGAAGCTGCTGGCGGTGAACCTGGAAGGCAGCGTCGGATAACCTTTTCATTTCCAAACGAGAACGACATGCTTGAGATAAAAAACCTACACGCGTCGGTGGAGGGCAACGAGATCCTGCAAGGGATCGACCTCAAAATCGACAACGGCGAGGTCCACGCCATCATGGGACCGAACGGCTCGGGCAAGAGCACGCTCGCCCGCGTGTTGGCCGGCCAGGAGGCCTACGAGGTGACGCAGGGCCAGGTGCTCTACGACGGCAAGGACCTGCTGGAGATGGACCCCGAGGAGCGCGCCCGCGAGGGCGTCTTCATGGCGTTCCAATACCCGGTGGAGATCCCCGGCGTCAGCAACACCTACTTCCTCAAGGCGGCGCTCAACGCCGTGCGCAAGCACCGCGGCCTGCCGGAGATGGACGCCCTGGAGTTCCTCACCCTGGTGCGGCAGAAGATGAAGCTGGTGCACATGGAGGAGAACCTCCTCTCGCGGCCGGTCAACGAGGGCTTCTCGGGCGGCGAGAAGAAGCGCAACGAGATCTTCCACATGGCCGTGCTCGAGCCGCGCATGTGCATCCTCGACGAGACGGACTCCGGGCTCGACATCGACGCCCTGCGCATCGTCGCCGACGGCGTCAACTCCCTGCGTTCCAAGGACCGCTCCTTCCTGGTGATCACCCACTACCAGCGGCTGCTCAACTTCATCGTGCCGGACTTCGTGCACGTGCTCGTGGACGGCCGCATCGTGCGCTCGGGCGGCAAGGAGCTGGCCCTGGAGCTCGAAGAGAGGGGTTACTCCTGGCTCGAGGGCATGGCGCCGGAGCGGCCGACCCCGCAGACACCGCAGCCGGTGGGAGCGTGAAGAGAAGCGTCATGCCTGCGACAGAGATTCGTGAGACCTCGTTGACGGGCGCCGCCGGCTACCTCGCCGAGTTCGAACGCTTCCAGCGCGAGTTGCCTGCCGGCGAGCCCGCGGCGGTGCAGGCGCTGCGCCGGTTGGCGATCGAGCGCTTCGCCGCGCTCGGCTTCCCCACCTCCCGCCAGGAGGAGTGGCGGCAGACCAGCGTGGCGCCGATCGCCCAGGGCGCCTTCCAACGGGCGGATAGCGATCCCGAGGCAATTGACCCGGAGCAGATCGCGCCCTACGACTTCGCCGCCGCGGCGCGGCTGGTGTTCGTGGACGGGCGCTTCTCGGCCCGGCTGTCCTCTAGCGACAGCCTCCCCGCCGGCACGCTCGTCACCAGCCTGGCGCAGGCCCTGGAGCGCGCGCCGGAGAAGGCCGAGCCCTGGCTCGGCCAGCTCGCCCGCTTCGAGAACCATCCCTTCGTGGCCCTGAATACGGCGTTCCTGCGCGACGGCGCCTTCATCTGGGTGCCGCCCAACGCGGCCGTGGGGCCGATCCACCTGCTGTTCCTGTCGTCGTCCGAGAACGGCCGCGGCACCGTGTCGTTTCCGCGCAACCTGATCGTCACCGGCGAAGGCAGCCAGCTCACCGTGGTGGAGACCTACGCCGGCACCGGCGCCTACTTCAACTGCCCGGTGACGGAGCTGGCGGCGGGAGCGAATTCGGTGGTGGATCACTACAAGGTGCAGCGCGAGAGCCGCGACGCCTTCCACATGGCGACGTTCCAGCTCCACGGCGACCGCGACAGCGTGCCCAGCTCGCACTCGATCTCCCTGGGCGGCGGCCTGGTGCGCAACGACGTCAACGCCGTGCTCGACGGCGAGGGGATCGACTGCATCCTCAACGGCCTCTACCTGCTGGACGGCAGCCAGTTCGTGGACAACCACATGCGGGTGGAGCACGCCAAGCCGCACTGCGCCAGCCATGAGCTCTACAAGGGCGTGCTCGACGGCAAGGCGCGGTCGATCTTCAACGGCCTGATCCACGTCCACAAGGGAGCGCAGAAGACCGACGCCAAGCAGTCGAACCGCAACCTGCTGCTGTCGCGCGACGCGGTGGCCAACTCCAATCCGCAGCTCGAGATCTACGCCGACGACGTCAAGTGCACCCACGGCTCGACCGTCGGCCAGCTCGACGACGACGCCATCTTCTATCTGCGCTCGCGCGGCATCGGCGCCGAGGCGGCGCGCAGCCTGCTGACCTACGCCTTCGCCAGCGACATCGTGGAGCGCATCAAGGTCGAGCCGGTGCGCCGCGATCTCGAGGAGTTCCTTTTCGCCCGCCTGCCCAAGGGCGAAGTCGTGCGGCAGGCGGTGTAAGGAGGCGGCGTGAACGCTGCGACTCTCCACGAACGGACAATCTCTCCCGCCTACGACCTGGCGCGCGTCCGCGCGGATTTCCCCATCCTCTCCACGACCGTCGCCGGCAGGCCCCTCGTCTATCTGGACAACGCCGCCTCGGCGCAGAAGCCGCGCGCCGTGCTGGAGGCGATCGCCGGCTGCTACGGCGGCTATTACGCCAACGTCGAGCGCGGAGTGCACACCCTCTCCCAGCGCTCGACCGAGGCTCGCGAGCGGGCGCGCGAGACCGTGCGCCGCTTCCTCAACGCGCCGAGCGCCGACGAGGTGATCTTCGTGCGCGGCACCACCGAGGCGATCAACCTCGTGGCCGCGAGCTGGGGGCGGCGCAACGTCGGCCCCGGCGACGAGGTGCTCATCACCGGCCTCGAGCACCATTCGAACATCGTCCCCTGGGTGATGCTCTGCGAGGAGCGCGGAGCGGTGCTGCGCGCGGCGCCGCTCGACGACCGCGGCGAGGTGCGGCTCGACGAATTCGCGCGGCTGCTCTCTCCCCGCACCCGCGTCGTGTCGCTCGCCCACGTCTCGAACGCCCTCGGCACGATCAATCCCGTCCGCGAGATGGCCGCCCTGGCCCGCCGCGCCGGCGCCGCCGTGGTGGTGGACGGCGCCCAGGGAGCGCCCCACATGCCGGTGGACGTCCAGGCGCTGGGCTGCGACTTCTACGCCTTCTCCGGCCACAAGGTCTACGGGCCGAGCGGCATCGGCGCGCTGTGGGGCCGCGCGGATCTGCTGGCGGAGATGCCGCCGTGGCAGGGCGGCGGCGGCATGATCCGCACCGTCACCTTCGGCGAGGTCACCTACGCATCGCCGCCCCACCGCTTCGAGGCGGGGACGCCGTTCATCGAAGGCGCCATCGGCCTCGCCGCCGCGCTGGAGTACCTGGAAGCGCTCGGCCGGCCCGCCATCCTGGCCTGGGAAGCCGAGCTCCTCGCCCTCGCCACGGAGCGCCTCGCGGAGGTCCCCGGCCTCACCGTCATCGGCACGGCACGGGAGAAGGCGGCCGTGCTCTCCTTCAGCATGGAAGGCATCCACCCTCATGACGTGGGGACGGTGCTCGACCGCGAGGGGATCGCGGTGCGCGCCGGCCATCACTGCGCCCAGCCGGTGATGGAGCGCTTCGGCGTGCCGGCGACCACGCGCGCCTCCTTCGCGCTCTACAACACCCCGGAGGAGGTCGACGCCCTGGCCGCCGCCCTGCTGCGGGCGAGGAAGCTGTTCGGATGAACGAGCTGCGCGATCTCTACCAGGAGGTCATCCTCGACCACAACCGGCGGCCCCGCAACTTCGGTCCCCTGCCGGCGGCGAACCGCCAGGCGGAGGGCTACAATCCTCTCTGCGGCGACAAGGTGACGGTGTTCCTCGACGTCGAGGACGGCCGCATCGCCGACCTGAGCTTCCAGGGCGCCGGCTGCGCCATCTCGACCGCCTCGGCCTCGCTGATGACCGAGGCGCTCAAGGGCCGCACCGTCGACGCGGCGCGCGAGCTGTTCCAGGATTTCCACCACCTGGTCACCACGGGAGCGGGCGAGGGCTCGCCGGAGCTCGGCAAGCTCGCCGTCTTCGGCGGCGTGCGCGAGTTCCCGATGCGCGTCAAGTGCGCCACCCTGGCGTGGCATACCCTCCTGGCGGCGCTGGAAGAGGAAGACAAGGACCAACCCATCTCCACGGAATAGATCGGAAAGAGGTCATCATGGAACAGGAATCCACCAAGGCTGTTGCTACGGCGGCCGCCGCCGATCCCTCCGACCTCGAGAACGGCATCGTCGAAGCGCTGAAGACCGTCTTCGATCCCGAGATCCCGGTCGACATCTACGAGCTGGGCCTGATCTACGACATCGACATCCAGGAGGATGGCGCCGTCAAGGTCAAGATGACCCTCACCGCTCCCGGCTGCCCGGTGGCCGGCTCGCTCCCCGTCGAAGTGAAGAACAAGGTGGAGAGCGTGCCCGGCGTCGCCTCGGCCGACGTGGAGCTGGTCTGGGATCCGGCCTGGAACCCCTCCATGATGTCGGAAGCGGCCCGGCTGCAGCTCGGCATGTTCTAAGCCCCTCTCCTTCAGGAGAGGGGTTTGGGGGTGAGGTACCTGGATCGAAACCTGCATATTCTCCCGCCAACGGCGGCGAGGCGGAGGGAGTATCAGGCTTGCCGCGACCCGTCCCCGGACGGGAATTCCAAGGAAGAAATCCCTTATGCGCACACAGCCTACGAATAGTCCGGTGGTGAGGCCGGTGGAAGATCTGCGTCCCGGGGAAGTCAAAAATGCCGCCCGGGCGGCGGAGGCCCGGCGGCTCACGCGGCAGAACGAGGAGCTGCCGGTGCTGGCGCAGAACATGGATGCCATGGGCCGGCTGGCGGGCGGCATCGCCCACGTGTTCAACAACCTGCTCACGGCCATCGCCATGGAGACCGAGCTGGCGCTGGTCCGTCTCTCGGGGGACGACGCGGCGCGCAAACACATGCGGGAGATCGAGAAGGTCGGCCAGCGGGGCGCCGCCCTGGCGCGCCAGCTCCTCGCCTTCAGCGGCCGGCAGGTGCTCCATCCCAAGGTCATCCAGCTCAATCACCTGCTGACCGGAATGGAAGAGCGGATCCGGCGCTTCCTCGGCGACGAGATCGAGCTGAGGATGGAGCTCCATCCCGAGCTCGACCGGGTCGCCGTGGATCCGGAGCAGTTCGAGCAGGTAGTGATGAACCTGGTCTCGAACGCCCGCGACGCTATGGCCGAAGGGGGCCGGCTGGTGCTGGAGACGGTGAGCGAAGACGTCGCCGCCAACGACCGGACCCATCCCCTGCGCGGCAAGCCCGGCCGTTACGTGCTGCTCAAGGTGAGCGATACCGGACCGGGGATGCAGGAGGAGGTGCGCCGGCACGCCTTCGAGCCCTTCTTCAGCACCAAGGGCGGCATGGAGATCACCGGCCTCGGGCTCTCCACCGCCTACGGCATCGTCGCCCAGAGCGGCGGCCTGATCGTCGCCGACAGCGAGCCGGGCAGCGGCGCGCGCTTCCACATCTATCTGCCCGTCGCCGAGCCCGCCGCCAACGCCGAAGGGGCCGGCCGCGACAACGACGGCCGCGAGTGGGAAACCCTGATGATCGTCGAGGACGAGGAGAACGTCCGCAAGCCGCTGGTGCAGATCCTCACCAGCCGCGGCTACAACGTCCTGGAAGCCGCCGACGCCGCCGAGGCCGTGCAGATCAGCCAGGGCCATCCGGGGCCGATCCATCTGATGGTGACGGACATCCTGATGGAGGGCATGAGCGGCGTCGAGCTCGCCGAGCGCCTGTCCTTCAAGCGCCCCGAGATGCGCGTGCTCTTCGCCACCGGCTATCCGGCCGGCCTCACCGAGGGCACCCACATCGCGAGCGACAACGCCCCTCTCCTCAAGAAGCCCTTCAGCGGCCGCGAGCTGGCCGCCAAGGTGCGCGAGGTTTTGGAGAGCGGGGACTAGGGAACCCGGTCCAAGGCACCGTGCTCGTTGGGGCGATCTACGCTCCGAGACCTCACCCCCTGACCCCCTCTCCAGCAAGCTGGAGAGGGGGAACGCAGGCGAAGGGTTTTGCCTTTTCTTTTTCCCCCTCTCCATCGAAGATGGAGAGGGGGCCAGGGGGTGAGGTTTCGAAGGGTACGCCGGTCCGATTAAGGCAGACTCTCCTCCTCCAACCCTCCTAAATACAGCGCGTTCCACAGCAGCTTGAAGGTGCGGTGCGGCTGCGCCCGGTACTGCGGCCGGAAGCCGATCAGCACCACCCGGCCCTTGCCCACCTTGTAGTCGATCACGGCGGCCTTCCGCTCCAGCCTCTCGCCGCCCTTCAGATAACCGCTGACGAGGATGTCCGCCGCGTTCTCTGGATAGGTGGCCACCACCCGGCGCTCGAAGCGGGCGTCCGGCGGGCTGGTCTGGAAGGCGGGGGAGTCGGCGAAGTAGGCGACCTCCTCCGCGCTCATGCCGTAGCTCAGGGGATGCTCGGGGTCCAGGAGGATGCGGAGCATGGAGCCCGGAGCGTGGAACTGCTCCTCGGAGACCTTGTCGAGGACGTCGCGCACGGGCAGGCCGAAGAGATCGATGGCGTAGCCGGTCGAGGCGTCCAGGGCCACGAGCACGCCGCCGTCCTCCACCCATTTCTTCAGCTTCTCCCCGCCCGATCCGATGCCGCCGGCATAGGGAGGCGGCAGCGGCTCCCAGAACCGCCGCGCCTCGGCGCTGGCCGGCTCTCCCTTGTCGATGACGTTCGGCGCCACCGAAGGCAGCAGGATGGCGTCGACTTTGCCGCGGTACGAGCCGTCCTTCATCGCGTCGTTGGCGAGGTTCTGGAAGTCGAAGCCGTAGCGCTCCAAGAGGAAGCGGGTCCAGCCCTCGTCGATGCTGGCGGACCAGGGCCTGTAGAGGCCCACGCGCACCGGCTTCACCCGCCACGCCGAGCCCACGGGCGCCGCCGCGAGCGGCGCGACCGGGACGTGAAGCTCGCGCGACAGCCGGCTCATCGTCTCGGGCGTGACCTCGCCGGACGGAATGTAAAGATCACCCGCCTCGCCCGCGCCGGCTTGCCGCAGCCAGTACACCTTCTTGCCTTCCGCGAGCAGCCGGTTCTGCGCCGCCACCGCCGAGTCGGCGCGGTGGGAGATGAGGTAGCCGCCGGCTCCCGTTCCGACCTCGCCGCCCGGCCAGACCGGCGCGTCGACGGCCGCGAGCGAGGCCGCGCCGGGCACCGGCGAATCGGCCTCCAGGACGTCGACGCCCATGGAGATAGGGAGCGACCAGGCGGTCACGTCGTAGGGCGCCATGATGGGACCGCCCGGATAGGGCACGATCTCCGGGTAGCGCTGCCGGCGGAGCATGGTGAGGAGGAAGGCGCGGTAGGGCTGGGCCGCCGAGATGACGTACGTGCCGGCGGCGTAGGCCGCGCGGCCGACGGTGAACGGCGCCGCCGCCCGCTCGATGCGCACGCCGTGCCGCAGCAAAAGCTCCACCAGCAGGGCCGCCGCCACCGGATCGCGCTGGTCGGCGGGGATGATGAAGGCATACGGCGGCTCCTTGGCCCCGCGCACGGTAGCCTCCCACGCCATGCGGTAGACGTTGGTCAGCAGGCTCTCGCGGTAGCGCGAGGCCGACTCCAGGAAGGCGCGGGTGGCCACCAGTTCGTATTCGACGATGTCCCGCAGCCGCCACCAGCCGCCCGGCCACGGCGAAGGGAAGTTCGACTGCCGCTTGTACTCCGGCAGTCCCTTCACCTCGCCGCGCAGCTCTCCCGGCTCGATGTAGATAGGCGAGGCGACGTCGGCGCTCGCCACCTCGGTCAGCAGCCCGGTGACGTTCTTCCACCACGCCGTATTGCGCGTGCCGCCCGGCCAGTAGCTGTCGAAGATCATGCCGCTCCCCACGCCGAGCTTGCCCGCCTCCTCCAGGCGCATGCTCATCACCGTGCCCAGCAGGTCGGCCTGGCGGAAGATCAGCGAATGGACCTCCGGCGCCAGCGGATCGGCCTGCGGCGGCACGAACATCCGCGGTCCGGTGGAGCCCATCTGGTGCTCGTCGAGGAAGATCTGCGGAAACCAGCGCCGGTAGAGCAGGTCGTTGACCGCCTGCGTCTCCTTCTGGGTCAGCATGTAGAAGTCGCGGTTGTCGTCGTGCCCGGCGTAGACGTGGTAGAGCCAGGGCATCGGTCCGCCCTCGTAGGGGGTGCCCAGGTGCTTGTCGTACCAGTCCACCACCATCACCTGGCCGTCCGGGTTGATCGACGGCATGAGCAGGAAGACGACGTCGTCGAGCCAGGCGAGCATCCGCGGGTCGCGGGTGGTGGCCACGTCCCAGGCGAATTCCATCGCCATCTGGGTCGAGCCGACCTCGGTCGAGTGGATCGAGCAGGTCACCAGGGCGATCGTCTTGCCTTCGGCCGCCAGGGCGCGCGCCTCTTCCTCCGAGAGGCCATCCGGGTTGGCGAGCCGGCGGGCGATCTCGCGGTAGCGGTCGAGGTGCTTCTGGTTCTCCTCCGAGGTCATCACCACCACCGGCATGTCGTTGCCCTGCGTGGACTTGCCCGCCGACTCGATCGAGATGCGGTCCGAGGCGGCGTCGAGGAGGCGCAGGTACTCGACGACCTTCGGCCAGGGCGCGAGCTTGCGGTCCGCGCCTACCTTGTGGCCGAGGAAGCTCTCCGGCGACGGCGGTTCGGCCGCGGCGGCAGGCAGGGCCAGGGGGAGGATGGCGAGGCACAGCGCAAGCACGTACGGCAGGGGGATGCGGGGCATCGGATCTCCTTTTTGGCGGCCGGAGTGTACTTCAACGGCGCCCCCCCACCCAGGGCGGCCACGCAGGGCCGCCCCTACAGATCGTTCTGTGGTCGTTGCGGGTTCGGTGCGCTATGGGCTGGAGGTTGATTTCCCTCCACGTGGTCTGTAGGGGCGGCCCTGCGCGGCCGCCCTGGGTGGGTGAGGGTTCGGGAGGGGGGTGTTTTTTCTACAAAGTTCCCCTTCCGGGCATGGCAGGCCCCTTGCTTCTGTTATAAGGGATGCGTATCCGCGGACATCGTCCGGTCGCGCGGGGTTGACGGGCTCATCTTCCGGAGGAGCACTCGCCGCGGGCGCAAGGGTCAAGCCATGAATGCCAGATTTCGCAAGGCTCTTCTCCTCGTGTCCCTGGCCTGCCTGATGGTCGTTCCCTCGGGGGCGTCCGGTCAGCGGCCCAACCACAGCGAGGAGTTCCAATACCGCTGGCAGCTCCGCAACCTGGTCGGCAGCATCGCCGGGCTGTTCCTGCCCAAGCAGGGCGAGGGGTCGCTGACGTTCAAGACGGACCCGAGCGGACGCCTGCGGAGCGAGCTCACCATCACCTCCGGCGGCGCCTCCCATGAGGGCGAGTACTTCCGGTATGGCTCGGAGATCGACACGCGCACCTTGCAGCCGATCCGCGCCTGGAGTTCCTACTCGTGGCGCGGCGAGACCAAGTCCAAGAGCTCGCCCATCGAGCAGGACGGGGTCCTCGACGTCGCCTCCGGCATCTATTCCATCCGGCAGAACCCGCCGCAGAAGCCGCGGCGCATGGAGATCTGGTCCGACGGCAAGATCTATCCCGTCGTCGTCATGCCGCTGGGGGTCGAGAACCGCAAGGTGCAGGGCGGCAGGACCATCGCCGCCCGCCGCTACTCGATCCGCGGCATCGAGATGCCCGGCCGCCGCAAGTGGAAGGGCAAGCTCGATCTGTGGCTGACCCAGGACGCAGCGGCGACGCCGGTGGAGATCGTCATCTCCCGCAATCTGGCCGACGTGCGCATGGAGCTCAAGAGCCTGCTTTGAGATCTTTGTAGGAACCTTCACTTCCAGGAGGAGAGCTATGAACCGTCTCAGGAGCACCGGGGTTCTTTCGATCGCCTTTCTTCTCACACTGTTTTTCAGCCTGCTCGCCTGCGGCACGCGGGTCGAAAAGGCGAAGACCGCGGACACGGCCCCCAACGATCAGATGAACCAGGCGCCGATGAAGTCCGCGACGCCGCTCTCGGGCAGCGCGGCGCTGCAGGGGGCTCCGGGCAGCAACGCCTCCGGCACCGTGACGTTCACCGCGGCGGCGAACGGCGTCCGCATCGTGGCCGACGTCCAGGGCGTCCCGCCAGGGAAACACGGCCTCCATCTGCACGAGAACGGCCAGTGCGAGCACGCCGCGGATCCCGCCGGCAAGCACTTCAGCTCGGCCGGCGGCCACTTCAATCCCGCGGGCGCTCCCCACGCCTGCCCGCCCACGGACCCGCGCCACGCCGGTGACTTCGGCAACATCGAGGTGGCGGCGGACGGCAAGGGCCATCTGGACCTCACCAGCAACGCCATCTCCCTCACCGGGACCAACTCGGTGGTGGGCAAGGCCGTCATCCTCCACGCCGGCGCCGACGACTGCACGACGCAGCCCACCGGCAACTCCGGCGACCGGCTGGCCTGCGGCGTGGTGAACCTCGCCGGCACGACGGATATGCAGGGGCACTGAGGGCCCCCTACACCACCTCCACCCACTCCAATTCCACCGCCGGATCCTGCAGGATCCGGCGGGCGATGCGGGTGAACGTCTCGCCCGTGTCGGTGACGCAGAAATGATGGGCCGCGGGGTCCGTCGCCTCGAGATGGCGCTCGGCCAGGCCGGCGGCCACCATCTCGGCCACCGCCTCGGCGGAGTCGACGAGCGTCACCTCCGGCCCGGCGACCCGCCGCAGCACGGGGGCGAGCAGCGGATAGTGCGTGCAGCCGAGCACCAGGGTATCGACGCCGGCGTCGAGGAGGGGACGCAGATAGCGCTCGGCCACGGCCTCGGTGAGCGGATCGTCGTGCCAGCCCTCCTCCACCAGCGGCACGAAGAGGGGACACGGGCGGCTGAGGATCTCGAGCTCGGGACGCAGCCGCCGCAAGGCGCGCGGGTAGGCGTCCGAGCGCACCGTCGCCTCGGTGGCGATCACCCCCACCTTGCCGCGGCTCACCGCCGCCGCCTTGCGCGCTCCCGGCTCGATCACCCCCCAAGTGGGCAGGTCGTGCATGTTGAGGTCCGGCAGGGCGAGAGCCGAAGCCGTATTGCACGCCACGACCACGGCCTTGACGCCGCGCTCGGTGAGGAACTCGATGTTGCGCCGGGTATAGCGGGTGACGGTGTCGCGCGACTTGCTGCCATAGGGCAGGCGGGCCGTGTCGCCGAGATAGAGGATCGACTCGCCCGGCAGCCGCCGGCGCAAGGCCGAGACCACCGTCAGCCCGCCGACGCCGGAGTCGAAGACCCCGATGGCGTCGATCATCGCGCGGCGGCCGCGGCCGGCGCGCGGTCGGGAATAAGGGGACGCGAGAGATCCAGATGGCCGGAGAACGTCTCCCGTTGGGCGCCGTTCCACAGCAGCGCGACGCGCGAGGCCTGGGGCACGTTGAGGACGACCGAATCCACGATGCTGTACACCCGCTGGATCTCCTCCGTCGAGCCGCCCGCCGGCGGATCCGGGTGGTCCGCCGAACGCAGGTCGACGTAGGCCACGCCGTCGCCGCCGAGCTGTACGCTGCCGAGCGTCACGCCTTCGGGAAACGGCCGGGCGAGATCCGCGGACCGGGGGCCCGCCAGCAGGGCCTCCACCACCTTGCGGATGCGGTCCTTCGGCGCCTCGGTCACCTGCAGCTCGCGCGGCTCGGCGCGCAGGCCGCCGCCGGCGGCGGGGAAGTAGAGGTTGAAGCCGACGCGCTCGCCGGCCTGGCCCGCGGCTTCCGGTCCGCCGGCGCCGAACGGCCGATGCGCGCGCCCGGAGAGCCACCACCACAGCCCGCCGCCCGCGAGCAGCGCCAGCGCGAAGCCCAGCACGAAGCTCGCCGCGCGGCGGCTCATCTGGGCCTACCCATGTTCGCCGGCTTTCCTGTAGGGGCGGCCCTATGTGGCCGCCCTGCAGGCATAGGGTAGGGGCGGGTCTGGACGGTGGGTTGGGGGCTCGACCCGCCTTGTGCTGCGGCGATCCGGCCTCCCAGGGCGGGTCGCGCCCCCGCCCGTCCCTCCAGACCCGCCCCTACCCTAGGAACATCAGACAAGGGATATCTTCCTGGCGGTTTGGAAGGCGGGGCCGTTCCCCCCGGCGCCGCAGGCTGGCCCGGAGACGGCTGTGCCGGCGCGGCCGGTTGGCCCGCGGAGGGCTGCGCCGGCTCCGGCCGGTTCTCCACCAGCGCCTTGTAGCGCCCGACGGCCCGCGCCAGCGCGTCGACGAGCTGCTCGCGGTAGGCGTAGTCCTGCAGCTTCTTCTCCTCCTCCGGGTTGCTGAGGAAGCCGAGCTCCACGAGCACGGCCGGCATGGTGGCCCCCATCAGCACGCGGAAGGGCGCCTGCTTGACGCCGCGGTCCTTGAGCTGCAGGGCCTGGTTGAGCTCGCCCTGGATCATGTTGGCGAAGCGCTGGCTCTCGGCCATGTGGTGCGCCTGCGCCAGGTCCCAGAGGATGAGCTCCAGGTCCTGCTGCGCGGCGGCGTCGCCGGCCGCGGCGGAGCCCCCGGCGCCGGCGTTCTCGGCGGCGGCGGCGCGGGCGGCCCGCGAATCGGTGGCTTGCGGGCTGAGGAAGTAGGTCTCGGTGCCGTAGGCCCCGGAGCCGAGCGACGAATTGAGATGGATCGAGATGAAAAGGTCCGCCTTGTTCTGGTTGGCGATCGCCGTTCTCGTGTCGAGCTCCAGGTTGGCGTCCTCATAGCGGGTGAGCACGACCCGCACCGCCAGCCGCTGCGCCAGCTTCGCCTCCAGCTCGCGGGCGAGCTGCAGCGTCAGCTCCTTCTCCGGCACGCCGTTGGCGCTGATGGCGCCGGTCTCCGAGCCGCCGTGCCCGGGATCGATGACGATCGTGCGCACGCCCGGCGCCCCAGTGGACGGCCGCAGCGGCGTCGTCGGCGTCTCGACGGCCGAGGTCTCGTGAACGTCGAAGACCAGCCGGAAGGGGTTCTGCAGGATGTAGCTCTCGGCCTGCGCTCCCGGCGCGAGCTGGATGCGCACCTGCTGCGGCTCCACGGTGACGCCCTGCACCAGCGGGTCCTGCACGGCCTTCGGCGGCACCGGCGGAGTGAGCCGGTCGGCGAGCATCTGCACCAGGATGGTTCCCGGTTGCTGGCGGTCGAGCTGATAGCGCGGCTCCTCGGAGAACTGGAGCACCACGGTCGTCATCCCCGGCAGGTGCACCACGTCGTAGGAGACCCCCATCTCGCGGCTGCCTCGCCGCGCGATGGTCAGCCGGTTCGTATCGGGATGCCACTCGACGTTGTAGCCGAGGAGCTCGCCGTACGTGCGGCGCAGGAAGTCCACCGGCACCTGGAGCCCGCCGTCGCCGGGAGCCGGCGGCTGCGACAGCGAGTAGATGGCGTCGCCCACGGTGATGATGGCATTGCCGGGGCCGATCACCACGTCCTTATCCCCAATGCGCAGCGTCACGCTTTCCCCCGTCTCGTCGCTCGTCACCTTGCCGCCGAGGGCGTCCACCAGGGGCAGGAGGCCGAGCATCGGGCCGCTGGGATTGATCGTCACCGGCACCGGGATCTCCCGGCCGTCGAGAGTCACGACGGCGCGGCCCGGCGCGGCCGGAGGGGGCGTCTGCGGCCGCTCGCCCTGGGCCGCCACGAGCACCGGCAACAGCAGAGAAAGGAGTGCCAAAGAAGTGCGGATACGGCGGTTCTTCACGGCTGGAGAGGATACCACCTGCGCCTGCCGTCAGCGATTGACCTCTCCCACCGTTCGATTGGGTAAACGTTGCTTGAGGAAGGGAGCGCCTGGCCGTAACGGAGAGGACGCCTGCCGCCAGCGTCCTCTCCATGTTCTAGGGCGGCTCCTGGGGCGTCACCACGGGCAGGTGTCGTCGCAGGTGCTGAAGGTGAGGGTCTGCCACTCGGTGCACGAATTGCCGTACTGGTCGAAGCACACGCGGAAGCGCTCTTCCTTCTCCTTCAAGGCCGGACCCGGGCCGCACCAGCACCGGAACTCATCGCAGGTGCATTCCCCGCAGTGAATGCCGGTGCCGCAGTAGGGAGTGTCACAGGCGGCGTAGCCGGACCAAGAGGCGCAGGACGGGTAATTCGGCTGGCAGCTCACGGTCCCGTGGCAGGCGGCCTTGGCCGCGCTCGGCCATTCGAAGGCGACGAGATCCTCGCTGCGCAGAGCACCCACCTCGTCACACGAACAGGTGGCCGCGATGTTGTCGCACCCCGTCAGGCAAGCCCCCATTCCGCTCTTGTCGTCGCGGCCGAAGCAGGTGGCGGCGCAGCGCTGGTAAACCGCGGTGCAAATGCCGCAGTTCGCCTGGGCCACGGCTGCGAACGCCGTTCGCGCGCGCGGAGCAACGCGGGGGCCATCGTCCGCCGCGGCCAGGGCTGGCAGGGCCAGCAGCAGCGCGAAGATCACGAGAGCGACGGATGGACATCGGAACGCACGGTCGTTCATACATCCTCCTAAGTTTTCTGGATGACCCGCCGATTCTGTGGCAGGCAACGACGTTGAGACTTCTTACGGCTGAGCATGCGTAAGATCGAATCGGCGCGTTATCCTTGTCTCGCTCCTGCCGATATTCTGAAAACCATCGTGAACCCCGCAGGGGTGCCGCTCACCACCCCGCCGGGCGGTTTCGAACGCACCAACGCACGGGCTTTCCCCACCCCGCCCGGGGTGGAGGAAGGCCTCCACACCTCCGCCACGCCTGCGACCCGTAATAGAACCCTTGGCCGAGCCGGTCCGCCAAGGCGGGTCGCGCCGCCTTTGAATCTCCCGGGCCGAATGTGGTAAACCCTGTAGCGGGAGGAAAGCGATGGAGATCCGGCAGACTCGGGTGGTGATCCGCACGGCGCGATTCGACCGCGCGCTGAAGTTCTACGGCGATTCCCTGGCCCTGTCGCGGCTGCAGAGCTGGGACCGCGAGGATTCGCGCGGCGCGCTCTTCCAGGCCGGCGCCGCCGTCGTCGAGATCGTAGGGCCTCCCGCCGACCAGGATCCCCGCCTCGTCGACGAGCGCTTCAACCCGCAAGGGCCGCTGACCAAGACCAAGCTCGTCTTCATCGTCCCCTCGGCGCAACAGGCCTACGACGAGCTCTTCTTCCGCGACAAGAACATCCCCGGCGGTCTCCTCAAGGACGACGACGGCGTCCTCATGTTCGAGACCCACGACCCGGACGGGTTGCGGGTGGCGTTCAAGGAGGGCGGCGCCTGAGTCGCAGCACGGCGAAGGCCGCCAGCAGCAGTACGAGGGCCAGCAGCCCAGGCGGCGAAAGCGCTGGAATCTGGAAGGGGAACCGCACCTTGAAACAGCAGGGATCCGCGGGCCCCGGCTCGTTGGGATCGTCGCTCAAGGCGTTGGACTCGTTGACTCCATCGCCGTCCGCGTCGAAGGCGATCGCTGCCTGATTGCAGAGCGTCGTGCCGGCGGTACCGGCGTCGATCGTCGCGGTTTCGGTGATCGTCACCATCTCTCCCACTGCGATGGTGCCGTTCCACATCGCGGTGTTTCCGAGGAAGGAGGGCGAGCCGCTGGTGGCCCCGACTCCTGTCAGAGTGAGCCCGGCAGGCAGGGTATCCGTGAACTCGTCCCCGGGGTTGTCCATCTGCACGGCCGGCCCGCAATTCAGCAGCACGAAGGTATAGGTGACCACGCTCCCCTCGGTAAACGGTCCGGAGATGTCCTTGCAGAGCGCCTTCACGCCGGTGCAGGTGATCTCCGTCGCATCCTTCGCCTCCTCCTTGCAATTTGGCGCTGCCATTACGGAAGCGGTATTGGTCAAGGTACCAATGAACATCGCGTCTACGGTTCCTTGCGCCCGATAGGTGGCGGTAGCACCGGCGGCCAGGTCCAGCAGTGCGTGGAGGTCGCCCGGAGTCTCGGGTTTGCAGGGAGCACCGGCATCGCGGCACCAGCGGACGCCGGTCAGCTCCTTGGGAAACATATCTTCGACTGTAGCCTTGGTGACCTCGATCTTTGCAAGGTTCTTGACGGTGATCTCGTAGGACAAGCTGTCCCCCGGTAGGGCCTCCGTCAATCCGTCGGTTTTCGTGATCGCCAGGTCACCCAGGCCGCAGCAGGCGACCGTCGTCATAGCCATGGCCGTGTTGTTGTCGCTGTCGGGATCCGCGCTGCCGGCGGTGACGGTGGCGGTGTTCGAGATCTTGGTGTTGCACTGCTCCGCCTGAGGAATGGAGAAGCTCAGTTCTTTCATGCCTCTCGGCGCCAAGTCGCCGATTGGGCAGAGGATCTCGTTTGCCGGCGTCACGCTGCACCCGGGTAGAGCTGGAAAGACGAAGTCGGGTTCGAGATCGTCTTTCACGATCACCCCGCATGCGCTGTCCGAACCGTTGTTGGTGACACTCAAGACGTATGGGATCGAATCGCCCTTCTTCACAAACAAGGGGTCGGGTTGATCGATCTTCTTGGTGATCGCGAGGTCCGCCATGCACCCGACATCGTTCGCCGCGAAATCGGTGTTGTTGCTCTCATCGCATTCCTTCTCGTTGGCGGTCACCGCCGCCTCGACTTCGAGCCGTGGGGGACACGGGCAGCCATGAGGCGCTCGCACCGCGAGGGCCAGGCTCACAGAAGAAGGGCCGGCCGGGAATTTGGGAAGGCTGCAGGTGAACCCTCCCGGAGTCACGCTGCACGGCGGCGAGGGCAGAGGTGTTCCTCCGCTGACCTCGACTACCACCACGACTCCGGTCATAGCATTTCCACTGTGCCTGACCTCGATTAGATAGGTGGCAGCAGCCCCCCGTTCTACATTGGCCGGTTCCTTGATCGAGATCGCCAAGTCCCGTTTCTGCGACGCGCCGAGGACTAATGTCGGCTTGGCCTTGCAAACTGCCGCTACTACTCCCTGGACCCTCACCCTCGCTACGTTCGTGATCGAGCCCGGAGGCCCGGAGCCCTCCTCCGGCACTTCGAAAGTCACCTCCACAGGGCCTCGGGATCCGCCTGCTTCGATCGTGTCCAGAGAGCAAGGGAAGCCCTCTCCGCAGAGGCTCCCGGGAGAGCGGTGGAAGTTGACACCCTCCGGCGTCGGATCATGGAGGGTGACCCCGATCGCCGCCGCGCCACCCATGTTGGTCACCGTTATCGCATAGGTCACCAAGGCTCCCGCTGTGACCGACGGTGGGCCGGTTTTCGTGCAGGTCAGCTTGGGGCGCGGCTTGAAAGGCGGCGTATACCTCTCATTCTCTCCCAAGGCCGAGCAATGGCAGTCCACCGCTCCCCCGAGAACATAGGCGAGATCGTCCACGGCGACCGCCGGAGCCTGATCCCGTGCTGTCGTCATTGGGGCTTTGGCAGACCACGAGCTCGTTGTCGGGTCGTACTCGAACGTCGCGTTCTGAGTCCCCGCGCCGGGAATGAAGCCACCAAAGACGTAGATCTTGCCGTTCACGCTCACCGCAGCCGACGTCTGCTCCGCGATGAGGAGAGGGGCTCCGCTCGTCCAGGTATCGTGGACGGGATCGTAGATCTCAACAGCGGCCGTCTGGGACTTGCCACAGCAGTCCGGCGAGCCGCCGATGGCGAAGATCTTTCCGTCCAGCACTGCGGCAGCCAGGAAGACCCGCGCCGTCGGCATGGGAGCTCCACGGCGCCACGTGTCGGTCTCCGGATCGTAGATCTCGAGCGCGTTGCTGGGAGCGCTCCCGTCGCTTCCGCCGAGCGCGTACACCTTGTGGCCGAACGCCACCGCAGCGAGACCGTGGCGGGGCGTCGGCATCGGCCTTCTCTTCCGCCACGAATCCTTGCCGGGGTCGTACTCCTGCGTCAGGGTAGGGGTGACATACCCGCCGAAGGTATAGATCTTGTCGTTGCCGTTGCCGGGAGCGGCTGCCGCGGCTCCGAAGAGGATCGCGGACATGGGCTGCTTCACCTGCCAGATGTCATAGCGCGAATCGTAGATCTCCACCCGCGTCTCTTCGAAGGTGGACGTATGGACCGGAGGCTCGAAGCACGGGGAGCCGCAGCCGCCGAAGGTATAGATCTTCCCGTCCACGCTGGCCGCAGCCAGCAGGCGCCGTGGCGTCGGCATCGGAGTCAGCGGCGTCCAAACGTCTCCCTCGGCGAGCGCCGCATGGGCTAGGAACAGGCTCACGAGGCCGATGAAGGCCACGAGGGCGAAAGCGGGCTTTCTTCTAGGCTGCGCCATGGCTGACAGGCCGATCTCGCGCCCCACGCACCTTCTCTCCGGAATCGGTTTAGCTAAGCCATTGTATAATATCCGCAGTGCTGCTAATAAATTCGCGTATACCTATGGGCGCAGGACGTGCGCCTGCTTCGAGCAGAGGGCACAGCTTCCTCGGACTTGCGGCGCCTGCGCTCTGCGTGGCGGGCTTACTCCTCGCGCCGGGGCGGGCCTGCGGACAGTTCCGGCTCTTCGATCTTGGCGCCGGCACCGACTATCTCTCCGAGCTGCAGAAGAGCCTGACCATCTCCTTCTCTACGGGGACCGTGACGGTTCGCGATCTCGACGACGGAACCACCGAGATGACACCGCTGGACGGCGATCCCCGGCTGCTCAACCGCAAGTTCGACATCGAGTGGTCGATGAACGGACCGGGCGTTCGGCTGCCTCTCTCACTTGGCACTCGGAGCATCGGCGGCGCGGAGATCCGCCCCACCCTGACCCTCGAAGCTCTCAATGGGGACTTCGATCTCCGATTTCTCAACCAGCGCGAGACCGGGCCGGACGATGCTCTCCACGGTAGAGGTCCGATGTACGGCATGGAGCTCTCGGTAAGGTCTGAATTTCCAGGCTTTCCTTGGTTCGCGGAGGGTGGTTATCGGGTTCATTCCTTGCCGAGCACCCATGCCGAACGCTCTCAACCCTTCACTTCACAGGGAATTCGGGTGCTGTCCGATGAAAGCCGATTGAGCCGCGAAACTCACGATGTCTTCTCCCGCGTCGGCTACTCGTTCTCCCAGGATCTACGCAGCTACACAGGCGTCCGCTACCGTAGGGCTAACGTGGAGATCGAGGACGACTTACGCTTCGTCGATACGCTTCTCCAAGAAACGACGCTGAGTTCCCGGACGAAACTGGACGGCAACGCGACCGAGGCGATTGTCGGGGTGGAGGCGCGCCGTGGATCATTCGTCGGGCGGACCGAGATCACCTTCAACGACAAGGACTATGGAGTTTTGGCGACGGTTGTCTATAAGAGTTCGGAACGCACTCGAAGGGAAATCGACGAGTTCGCGATGTCTGTTGCTTCCCAACTTGCCCAAATCGAGGCTGATTTCCGTATGCACCGCAAGTCGTTAACTGTCGTCTCGGTGAGTCCGGAAGGTACGATCTACCTCGCCGCAGAGGTAGCGCTCCTACTTGACTCGACCGAAGCTCGGCTGCTCAATGTCCTTCATCTGAAGGAGCTCGCTCCTCTTCGCGCTTCGATACAGTTCAGGTTCCGCCACTTCCGTATGGAACTCGGCTTGATCCCACCGGTCGTAGGGGCAGGCCCGAAAACGTCCGACGCTCGTCCCAGAATCGCTTTCGCCGCCTATGGGCTGACGGAGGCCGACCGAGAGAGAATTCCATATTCCAAGATGTGGGATCAGGTCCTGGACGATGTCGACGCTGTTCTGCTCCGAGCGACGGGCTTAGCCAGAACAGGCAACTTCACCCTTAAGTTGTGCATGGATAGCCTGCCCCGCAAAGCGAAGTTCCGCCTATGGTTGCCGAATCATAAAGGGCCTGAGGGGAAGACCGCCAAGCCCGTGTCCGCTAAGCGGGGAATGTATTATTATAACCTCTGGTTCACGAATAACAGGTCGCTTCAAATTAAGTGCTCCAAGCCAGCGGACGAGCCCTGCCTCGACCTATGGGACAGTGATGGGGACCAGCTGGTTAAGTGCGACTTCGCAACAGGGGATTGCGATCCGAGTCCCGTGCAAGGATGCCCCTCGCGTTGAATTCCCAGAAAGCTGGCTCCTTTCTCAAGCGGTGCATGGCTCGTCCTGCGGTCGGATCCGCGCTCGTCTTTGTCTTCTGGCTCATCCCGTGCCAGAGTCCTGGATTTATCCCTGAGTACCTCGTATATGCGCAGTTCGCCGGCACCTTAATCGCGGCGATAGCAACTGCCCTTGAGATGCGCTGGCGGTGTGCGACTGAGGAAGCATCCCTCCGCCGCCGGATGCGTTTTCTCCTGCGCCTTCTAACCGCGGGAGCTGCTATCTTCTTATTGATCTGGGTTTTCTTTGTGGTTTACTACGACAGGGAGGGGCCAGCGGCGATCATACCGATTGGTTTCCCAGGTCTCTCCTGCTGCAAAAGCAAAAATCCTGAGATTTGCATCCACGATGAGCTCAAAGGCTATGATAGCGCGGAGATCGCAGCCTGTTGGGGGGTCTTCCCCGTCACCTCCGTCCGCCTTGGCCTTGCGGCCTCCTACTGGTGGATTGCCGGTACTAGCGGGGCCTGGATTGGTCTTCTTCTCCTTTTATTGGGAGAACCGGACTGGATCAGGCCACCCGAAGTTTCTGCCCCGGAAACGTATGACCTGTTCGTGAGCTACACTAAAAAAGACCGGGCATTCGTCAAACGTCTCGCGAAGGACCTCCGCAGAAAGGGCTTCCAGATCTGGTGGGACCAACCAGAGGTTGGGGCCGGAGACTCGCTCTTCGACCGCATCAACACAGGGCTTTCAAGGAGCCGGCAGTTTGCTGTCGTGCTTTCCCCCGACTCGAGGTCTTCGTATTGGGTAGAACGTGAGATCAGTGCCGCTCTTGCTATGGAAGGCGAGCTCCTTGAGCGTGGGGTGAAGGCGAAAACTCCCTTCGTCATACCTATCCTCTATAAGAAATGCGAGGTGCTTCCTCTCTTGAAGGATAGGCTGCGTGCCGACTTCACAAGTTCCTACGAGGACGGACTCCGCGACCTACTCCGCCAGCTTCTCCCCCCTTCCGGTCCGCGGCAATCGCGCCCTTCCTGACCACCATTGTCAGAGCGAGGAGGCCTCCTAGACGTCGGCTCACGCTGCCGGCAAACGGTTCCGTGGAATAGGATCTCGGCAGTGCGCTCGGCTGTCCATCTTCGTGCCTGGCGTCTGTATTCCCTAGGGCCTCGACGTCCCGGACCCCAACTCCTACCTTGAGAAGGGACCTGTTCCGCGAAACAGGTCCCGCGTTCCAAGTTCTCTGCCGCTGGTACCGCGGAACGCGCCTGCTATCCCGCGGAACGCACGACTCGTTCCGCGAATCCACCCGGAAATTTCGGGCTTTTCAACAATCTGATGGACATGACCGAACCAGTCGGTGCATCGTTATCCCGCGATGAGTACGAACGGCAATTCTCATAGGCGGTTGTCTCGACAGTGCGCCCAGCGCGACCTGGGTCAGAGGATCGTGCGGCTGCGGCAGCAGAAGGGTTGGAACCAGTAGATCCTCGGATGTCCTCGCCCGTGGACGGGAGCGCACCGTCCGGCGCACGGAACCCCCTGAAAACAGCCTTGGAACGGCTGGAACAGATCTTGCGGTAGGGTACTCCAACCTTGACGTGTCCCAGGAGGGGGTATGCCTACCTTGTGCCGTGCTGTCCGTCTGCGTGATCTTGCTCTCGTCGCCGGCTTGTCTTGGCTTGCCTTCGGCGGCATCGCCGTGGCCGAGGATCAGCCGCCTCGGGTGCATGGCGAAAAAGTCGACGTCGAGCTGAAGATCGTCCCCTTTTACGCCGTGGACGCCGAAGGCCGCCCGGTCTTCGATCTCCGGCGGGAGGAGGTGGAGCTCAAGGTGGGCGGCGCTCCCGTCGCCATCGAAGCCTTCGATCGTTACACCATGGCCGGCGCCGCGGGCGAGCCGCCGCGGCAGGAGAACACTCCGCCGGCCGCGGCGCGTCACGTCTTCTTCCTGGTCGACGTGGCGTTCTCCTCGCCGCACGGGCTCCTCGGGAGCTCCCAGGTGGTGAGGGGATATCTCGATCAGCTCCCGGCGACCGACCGGCTCTATCTCCTCGTCAACGACCGGCGCACGGGCCTCCAGCAGGTCCTGGGCCCCCTCAAGGCGGACGAAAAAGGGAAGGAAAAGGTGCTCGAGCGCATCCGCAAGTTGCGGCCCGACGTCCAAGGGCTGCAGACCAACGTCGAGCTCCCTCCGAGCATCAAGGGCATCGGACGCAGCCCGGTGCCGAGCGACCAGGATTCCGCCACGCGCGACGCCGCCCGCGCCAACAGCCGGACTCAGTACGAAGGCGTGGCCCGCGCCTTCGCCGAGTCGCTGGAGCTCCTCGCCGCCGAGCTGCGGCGCCTGCCCGGACCCAAGCTCCTCGTCACGTTCACCCAAGGGTTCAATCCAGACCTCTACTTCAACGGAGAATCCATCGGTCTCCAGACCGGCTCGGCGGCCCATCACATCGACAGCCGCCAGTTCAGCGCCCTGGAAACCCACTTCCGCAAGCCTCTCCAGGCCCTCGCCGACTCGGGAGCGATGAGCGTCTTCGTCAACGTCGACCACATGATGGTCGTCGCCGGCCGGGATACCGACAGCGCCCTGCGCCACATGGCGTCGAGCGCCGGCGGGCTCTACGTCGAAGGCATGAGCCCTAAGCAGGTGGAGGCCCGCATGGCGAGCTTCACGGCGGCCTACTACGAGGCGGGGTTCGTGCCGGCGGGCTCGCTGCTGGAGGCGGGCCGGGCCGGCGTCGAGGTGGTGGTGCACCGCCCGGGCGTCCGGGTGTGGTCCGCTTCCGCCGTGCGCACGCGGGAGAGCTACGCCTCGCTGAGCGAGTACGAGAAGCGGCTGCTGATGATCGACGTCGTCCAAGGGGGTCCCGAGGCTCAGCGGTCCCGCAGCCCCGTGCGCCTCGATCTGCGCGACCTTGCCGGCCACGGCCGCGTCCAGGGGCAGACCAAGCAGATCCTCGTGCGCTTCGAGGCCGACTGGCCGGCGGACCTGACGGGCAAGAAGGTGGATCTCTACACCGTCGTCCTCTCCCAGCCGCGGCGGGGCGCGGGGATCGAGGTCCTCCAGTACGATCAGAAGGAGCGCGCCTCGGTCGCGGACCTGCGCGCCCTGGAGACCGCGATCGAAGGCCACGATGCCTTCGTCTGGGGCGTCGTCGCCGTGGAGCCCGGCACCGAGCGGGCCTGGTTCCGGCGGCTGCTCGTCCAGGGGGCGAAGCCGGGCGGCGGAGCGGTGCGCCAATAAGGCGCGGCAGTGATTCCCCCTCTCCAGCTCCGCTGGAGAGGGGGCCAGGGGGTGAGGTTTCGAAGGGCAGGACGCCCGCTGTTTCGACAGCCCCTACTTCGCCGCTGTCGCCGTTCCGCCCAGCACCACCGTCGCCCGGTCGATCTCCTTCGCGAATCCCTCGATGACGGCGGCCACGATGGGGATCTGCTCCGTCGCCTCCTGCCACTTCCTCTGCTCGATCGCTTCGCGCACCGCGGGCAGCGTCTTGACGCCGTAGCCGGTGTAGAAGCCGGGGGCGTAGATCTGGTGCACGTACCAGGAGCGGCGCGGCAGGCCTTCCGGCCGGGTGAGGGCGCGCTCGGCCTTCAGCAGGATCGCGTTGAGGCGCGTTTGTACGTCCGGCGACGGCATCTTGCCGCCGGCTGTCGCCGCGGCGTAGGCCTTCTGGTAGGCGCCGGCGCTCTTCTTCAAAGCGGCGACCGCGTTCTGCAGCGGTGCGAAGTTGAGGTAGGGGACGGGGTCGAGGCGCGTCGGCGCCACCCAGGTCTGGGTGGGGTCGTCCACCGCCTGGAAGACCTTGTCGTCCAGCCGCCGGCTGCGCTCCTCGCTCTCCTTCCGCAGGTCATCCGCGAGCTTGGCGACCTCGTCGGCGTAGCGGGAGACGGCGACGGTGAAGCGGTCGAAGTCGAAGGGCAGCACCTCGGCGTCGGCGAGCCGGAGCGTGACGCGGCCGCCGGTCTTCGCCATGGCCACGCCGTACTCGAACTTCGGATCGCCGAAGCGGGTGTAATGGGCGAAGGAGTCGTAGATCGAGTGGTACTGGCCGTACTCCTCCTCGCCGCCGTAGCCGATGTCGAGCGCCGCGATCCCCAGGTGCTGCAGGAAGGGGGTGTAGTCCGAGCCGGAGCCGAGAGGATTGATGCGGAAGGTCTTGGAGCCCCGCGCCTCTTGCGCTTCCTCGGGGGAACCATAGACGACCGTGGCGGCCAGCGTGCGGTCGGCGACGCTGATCCCCTTCTCCGGATCCGGCACGTCCCGCACCACCTGGTTGACGAACGTCTCCAGTTGCTGCGAGCCGCCGGCGCCGAAGAAGCCGCGGGAGTTGCTGTCCGAGTTGATGTAGACCGCGGCGTGCTCGCGCAGCTCCTCGGCGTGGGTCTCGGCCCACTCGGTGGAGCCGAGCAGGCCGGGCTCCTCGCCGTCCCACGCGGCGTAGACGATGGTGCGCTTGGGTCGCCAGCCGGTCTTGGCGAGCTCGCCCACGGCGCGGGCCTCCGCCAGCACGGTCACCATGCCGCTCAGCGGGTCCGTGGCGCCGTTGACCCAGCCATCGTGATGGTTGCCGCGGACGATCCACTCGTCCGGCCGCTCGGCGCCCGGCAGCCTGGCGATGACGTCGCGGGCGGTGACGAGGTCCCAGTTGAACTCCAGCTTGAGGTGGACCCGCGCCGGGCCGGGGCCGAGGTGATAGGGGATCGGCAGCGAGCCGCGCCATCCTTCCGGAGCCATGGCGCCGCCCATGGCCTTGAGCAGCGGCAGGGCGTCGCCGTAGGAGATGGGCAGCACGGGAATCTTGGTCAGCGTCGGCGCGCTCTTGACCTCCAGCCGCTTGGCGTCCGCGGTGGCGCCGACGCCGGGGGTGAGCGGATCGCCGGAGTAGGTCGGCATGTCCGCCACCGAGCCGCGCTGGGCGCTGCGCTCCGAGCGCCAGCCGCCCTTGGGGTAGACGTCGCCCTGGAAGTAGCCGTCCTCGTGCGGATCGGAGAAGATGATGCAGCCGACGGCGCCGTGCTCGGCGGCGACCTTGGGCTTGATGCCGCGCCAGGAGCCGAAGTAGCGGGCGATGACGATCTTGCCCTTGACGTCGATGCCCCGGCGCTCGAGCTCCTCGTAGTCCTTCGGCACGCCGAAGTTGACGTAGACCAGCTCGCCCGTGACGTCGCCGTCGATCGAATAGGCGTTGTAGATGGGGAGCTGCTCGGCCGTCTGGCCGGAGGTCGCGTCCTCGGGGATCGCCGGCTCGGCGAGCGTGGCCTTATAGTGTGTTGGGGCCTCCATTTCCAGGAGGCGCACTTTGGGCGTCGGGAAGAGGACCTGGAACTCCTCGATGCGGGTCTCGTATCCCCAGGAGCGGAAGAGCCCCGCCATGAATTCGGCATTCTCCTTGCCATAGGGTGAGCCGACGTGATGGGGGCGGGCGGAGAGGCGCTGCAGCCACTCGCGCAGGTCCGCGGCCTTAAGGGAGGAGTCGAAACGCGCCTCCAGCGCCCGTTGCTCGGCGGCGCGGGCGTCGCTGAAGCCGAGCAGCGGCGGGCCGCCCGCGGCGGGCGCCGGCGGCTGGGCGCCGGCGGAAACGGCCAGGAGCGGGAGGAGGAGCAGCAGAGCCAGGCGGGATCTTTTTAGCATTATTCAACCTTTCTTCAAGGACACTTTCTTCTCAGCGAGATATACGGGACATTCTAATCGGAGTTGCGGAGGCCGGAAGGGTGAGCGGAGTTGCCAGTGCCAAGACCGTGAGCGGACCCGGGAGGGCGCGCTTCAGCGCCCGGGCCCTGCGCTGGTTCATGGGCTTTCTCTGCTCGTTCCTCGGCGCGCTCGTGCTGGTGGCGCCGCACCGCTTCACCGCTCCTTACGTCCTCGGCTTCTACAGCGTCTGGTGGGGCGTGTCGGCCCTCTTCTCGGGCGTCGGGCTGCTGGCGGTGGCCGCCTTCCGGCCGCGGCGCGAGATCAGGATCCTCGTCCACGTGCTCGCCGGCGGCACGCTGCTGGCGTTGGCGGCGAGCTTCGCCGGCGCCGGCATCTGGATCGCCGTCTCGGCGTACGTCGTGCTCGGCCTGGGTACGGCGCTCGCCGGGTTCCTGCCAACCGGCCCCGCGGATCCGAGGACGCCGGTGCGGGACCTGTTCGCGGTGCTCATGGGGGTCGTCGCGGTCCTCAATGGGATGTTGCTGAACGTCTGGCCCGCTCTTCAGGCCTCTGCTTACTTCGACCCCGCACGGCCGCATCTGCCGGCGCTCGGCGCGCTTCTGATTCTGGGCGGGGTCCTGCTCGTCTGGGTGCACTTGCGGCCGGTGGTCTCCCCCCGTCTCCGCCTGGCGGCTCACCTGATCGCTGGCTTCGCCTACTTCGCGTTCGGCACCGGCGTCTCGCTGCCGCAGCGCGCCTGGACGGCGCTCGCCGTCAACTGCGGCTACAGCATCTCTCTGGCGCTGCTCCCCTGGGCATCGCGCCGGCTGGCGCGCCTGGACACGACCTCCCTGCGGGCGCGGCTCGCTTTTGCGCTGGCCACCGCCACGTCGCTGGCGCTCATCCTGGCCGCGGCGGTGGTGACGGCGCAGGAGGAAAGGCTGGCCGAAGAGCAGGCGCGCGCCAGCCAGCGCGGCGAGGCGCGGGCCATCGCCCGCAACGTTTCCGACTACCTGGAGATGAGCGGCGCTCGCACCTTCGCCGTCGCGGCTCTGGCGGGACGGGTACCGCTGACCCCCGAGAGCCAGGCTCCCCTGCTCGCCGGCTCGCGGCGGTCGTATCCTGACGTGACCGCCTTCCGTACCGTGACCCTGGACGGCCGCACGATAGCCGGCGCCGGCACGGGGACGGTGCCGCCGCCGCTGCTTCGCCGGCTGGCGGCCGGGATGCGCCAGGAGGCGGTGCCTCGCATCCAGCTCACCTCGGCGGAGGTCGAAGGCTCTTCACTGCTGCTCTTGGCGGCGCCGATCTACCGCTTGGACCGCAGCCTCGCCGGCCTGCTGGTCGCCGCGTTCGACTCGCAGGCGCTGGCGCGGCGGATCGCCCGGCCGGGTTCCAACGTCTCGCTGGCCGACGGCCACGGCCGCCTGATCGCCGCCAGCCATCAAGTCTCCGCGGAATACCCGGTGGCGGCGCTGCCCGACGGTTGGGACCGCGAGCTCCGCGCCAACCGCCGGGTGACGCTTTCGAGCGTGGCGGGCTTCGCGGCCGTACCGGGCCTTTCCTGGGCGGTGGCGGTGGAAAGGCCGCGCGCCGCCGCTCTCGCCGGCGTGCGGCGGGGCCGGGATTTCGCCTTCGCTCTGCTCCTGGTGGTCGTCCCCCTCGCGATCGTCGGAGGCTTCATCGTGGCGTGGCGCATCGCGCGGCCTCTCGGCGATCTCTCCGAGGCCGTGGACGACCTGGCCGCGGGCAACCTGCAGACCCGCTTCGACGCCAGCAGCGGAGTCACCGAGGTCGCCAGCCTCGCGGGCGCCTTCCGGGAGATGCGCGACCGCCTGGCGGAGCGGACGCGCGAGCGCGAGCGCCTGGCCTCCGAGCTGCGGGCGCGGGCGGAGACGCTCGCCGAGATCGACCGCCGCAAGGACGAATTCCTCGCCATGCTCTCCCACGAGCTGCGCAATCCCCTCGGCGCCATCGCCAACGCCTCCTACATCCTCGAACGGCAGGGGACGGCCGAGGCGCAGACGGAACGGGCGGTGGCGATCATCCGCCGCCAGATCCAGCACCTCATCCGCATGGTCGACGACCTGCTCGACGTCTCCCGCATCACCCGCGGCAAGGTGGAGCTGCGGCGGGCGCCGGTCGATCTCGGCGAGGTGGTGCGCCACGCGGTGGAGACGGCGCGCCCGCTGGCCGAGGCCAAGCAGCAGCGGCTGCACGCCGAGCTGACCGCCGAGCCGCTGCCGCTGGACGGCGACGCCACGCGCCTGGATCAGGTGCTCTCGAACCTGCTGCGCAACGCCGTCAAGTTCACCGGCGTCGGCGGCGCCATCGAGGTCTCCGCCCGGCGCGACGGCAACGCCGAAGCCGTAGTGCTGGTGCGCGACGACGGCATCGGCATCGCGCCCGATCTGCTGCCGCGCGTCTTCGATCTCTTCGCCCAGGGCGAGCAGCCCCTCGACCGCTCCGGGGCCGGCCTCGGCATCGGCCTCACCCTGGTGCGCAGCCTGGTGGAGATGCACGGCGGCCGCGTCTACGCGCGCAGCGACGGGCCGGGGAAAGGGAGCGAGCTCGAGGTCAGATTGCCGCTGGGGACCGCCGCGCCCGCACGATGAACCGCTCGGGCGCCGAGCCCACGTAATAGAAGGGATAGCAGGTCACCAGCGTGAGCACCGGCTCGCCGGTGCCGGCGAGCACCTGGGTATCCTGCGGCTGGACGATCCGGGTCCATTCCACGCGATACCCGAAGGTGCCGTCCAACGTCTTGACGGTGATCAGGTCGTCCTCGCGGATGTCCTTGAGCGCGCGGAAGAAGCCGTCGCGGTGGGCGGCGAGGCCCGCGTTGCCCTTCGCGCCGGGCAGCGAGGTCTCCGGGATGTGGCCGACGCCGCGGCGCAACGTCTTGTTGGAGATCCCCTCGAGGACGATGGCGGAGACGCCGAGGCGCGGGATCTCGATGCGGCCGACGAGCGTTCCCTCCGGCGTGGACCGCCGTGAGGCGGCACCCGGCCCATGGAAGGTCCCCAGGGCGTCGGTGCTGGCGGCGGCAGGGCGGGCGCTCGCGGCCTCGTCCAGGAGCTTGCCTTCCCGATATTGCGTGTAGCGCGCGTCGAGCCAGGCGTACGACCAGTAGCCGAGGCAGCAGAGGCCGATCAGCAGCAGCGCGCGTTCGAGCCAGCGCCGGGAGGAGGTCTTCACGGGAGCGACGGTCATTTTTATAGGGCCCTAAAAACAGATCACCTGGCGCGGTCGGCGCCAGGTGACTGGATCCAACTCAACAGCGGTAGCCCTCAGGCATTCCGCTTCGAGAGGCGAAGGACGAAGGCCGCGCCGAGGGCCAGCAGGCCGATCAGCGCCACGGTCGGCAGGTCGCTCGCGGTGCTCGGCAGCGCGCCGGTATTGGTGTCATACGCGCCGCTCGTCGTGGTCGTGGTCGTCTCGGTGCCGGTGCCGGAAGCGTCCGTATCGGCGTCCGGATGCGTGGTCACGTCCACGTCCACCGCACCCTGAGCCTTGGCGCCGGTGTCGACGTCAACGTCGACGGGACCGTTGGTCGGCTCCGTCTCCGGATGCAGTTGCGTGTCCGTGGCGGGGGTCTCAGTGGCGGTCGCCGTTCCCTGGGCCGGCTGGTTCGCCGCCGCATTCGGGTTCGGGACCTGGGTGCCCGGATTGGGCTCGTCGTTATTGGTCAGGTTGGGCTGCTGCTGCACAGTGGGGCCCGGGGGCGTCGTGTTGGCACTCTGCGCGAAAACGGCGCCGGCGAAAACCAGGGCCAGCACCGCCGCGATCGTCAAGATTTGACGCTTCATGTGAGCTCCTCTCCTGGATGAAGTTTGCTCTTCTGGAGACCGCCCCGCTGGGGCGTCCTCCGCTAACCTCTTGTAATTTTTGCGGAGGGCCGGGAGCCCTTGGCCATCCCGGATCCGCCGATCGGTGCTGGTTCCCCGGGGGATTCGAGGTCGTGGCGCGCCACTTCAGAAACCCTCGTCCAGCACCGCTTCTACACGCGTGCTCATAAATGCAACCCCGGTGCCACCATCGTGGGCGTCCTTCAGAGATAATCCTCCGGCAAATGAAAGAGGTGCCGCCGATGCGCTATCGAATCCTCCGGCTGTCCGTTGCCCTCGTCCTCGCTTGCTCGGTCCTCACTCTCGCGCAGGCTCCAGGGATGGAAAAGGACGAAAAGGATGACAAGGATAAAAAGGACGTGGCGAAGGTGGAGGACCGGCTCGTCACCACGCAGCACAAGGCGATGATCGGCGGCAAGGAGATCCGCTACACCGCCACGGCCGGTACGCTGGTGCTGCGGGAGGAGCAGGGAAAGCCGCGGGCCAGCATCTTCTTCGTCGCCTACGCGCGGGACGGCATCCAGGATCGCGCCAGGCGCCCCGTCACCTTCGCCTACAACGGCGGTCCCGGCTCGTCATCCGTCTGGCTGCACCTCGGCGCCTTCGGTCCGCGCCGGGTGGAGCTGCAGGCGGAAGGCATGGCGCCGCCGCCGCCCTACCGGCTGGTCGACAACGGCGAATCGCTCCTCGACGTGACCGACCTGGTGTTCATCGATCCGGTGACCACCGGCTACAGCCGGGCCGCGGCCGGTGAAGACGCCAAGCAGTTCTACGGCCTCCGGGAGGACGCCGAGGCGGTGGCGGAGTTCATCCGTCTGTGGACCACCCGCTTCGGCCGCTGGTCGAGCCCGAAGTTCCTCGCCGGCGAGAGCTACGGCACCACCCGTTCGGCCCGGCTCTCCAATCTCCTCCAGGACCGGCATGGGATGTATCTCAACGGCGTCATCCTCCTCTCCTCCATCCTCAACTTCCAGACCGCCCGCTTCTTCGTCGGCAACGATCTGCCCTACCCGCTCTTCCTGCCCACCTACACCGCCACCGCCTGGTACCACAAGCGGCTGCCGCAGGACCTGCAGGCCGGCGGTCTCCAGAAGGCGGTGGAGGAGGCCGAGCGCTTCGCCGCCGGCGAGTACACGCTGGCGCTGATGCGCGGCAACGAGCTCGGAGAGGCGGAATGGAACGACGCCGCGGCCAAGGTCTCCCGCTACACCGGACTCTCGGCGGACTACGTGAAGCGCACCAACCTGCGGCCGGAGATTCAGGCCTTCATCAAGGAGCTGCTGCGCGACCAGCGCACGACGGTGGGCCGTCTCGACAGCCGTTTCAAGGGCATGGACCGCGACGCCGCCGGCCAGGAGAACGAGTTCGATCCTAGCTACGCCGCCATCCAGGGACCGTTCACGGCGACCTTCAACGACTACGTGAGCCAGGACCTCGGCTTCAAGAGCGACCTGCCGTACGAGATCCTCACCGACCGCGTGCGGCCGTGGAGCTACGGCGAGTTCGCCAACCAGTACGTCAACGTGGCCGAGGACCTGCGCCAGGCGATGAGCCAGAATCCCTCCCTCAAGGTCTTCGTCGGCAACGGCTACTACGACCTCGCCACACCCTTCTTCGCCACCCGTTACACCTTCGACCACCTCGGCTTCGAGCCCGACTACGCGCGGCGCGTCACCATGCGCTATTACGAGGCGGGCCACATGATGTACATCCGCCAGGCCGATCACGAGCAGTTGAAGAAGGATCTCGCCGAGTTCATCGCCGCGGCGGGCGGGGGGTGAACGGGAGGGATGAAAGACCCAAAGGACTACAAGGACTGCAAGGACAGGTGCCGTTCAGGCGAGTCTCCTTGTCCCTGCTGTCCTTGCCGTCTTTGTCGTCCTTTTTTCGGAGCGGGTTCGCGAGGCTAGGACGCTGCGCGCTCTTTCCGTGCCAGCGGCTCCTCTTCCCGCCACGCCGCCCCGCCGTCCGCGTAGTGCTCGCGTTTCCAGATGGGAATCTCCGCCTTGAGCCGCTCGAGGGCCGTGCGGCTCGCTCCGTAGGCGGCGGCGCGGTGTGGCGACGCGACGGCGATCACCACGCTCGGCTCGCCCACGGGAACCTCGCCCAGGCGGTGGACGATGGCGACGCGGAGATTCTCGCCGGCGGCTTCGAGGTCGGCCACGATCCGGCGAAGGCCTTCCAAAGCCATGATGCGGTAGGCGCTGTAGGTGAGCCTCTCGACGGGCCTGCCGGCGTGATGATCGCGGACGGTGCCGAGGAAGACCACGACAGCACCGCGGCTTGGACCCGAGACGGCGGATACAACGCGGTCTACGTCGATCGGTCCGTCCACCAGCTCCGCCCACAGAGGCTCGCCGCTGCCTCCGGAGACCGGCGGCAGCAGGGCCACCTCGGCGCCGTCCCGCAGAGTCTCATCGGGAGAGACGATGCGGCCGTCCACCGCCACCGCCAGCCGCGTCCAGAGAGGAATGATCTTCGGGTGGTCCTGATCCAGCCGTGATCGCAGATCGGAAACGCGGCTCCCCTCGGCCAGCTCCAGCTCCAGGTCCGTCGCGCCGAGAGCATCACCGGCGCTGGCGAAGGCGAGGAGGCGGATCTTCATAGGAGGATGCTAGCAACAAAAGGGGCGGCCTCGCGGCCGCCCCTCTACTATCCGTTGAGTCGAGAATCAGGGATTCTCTCGATACCCGGCGCCCGCGGGCGTCCGGACCGACTCGAGGAACCGGTCGAAGTCGGACTCGGCCCGGGTCTTCTCCCAGCCGTACCGCTCCTGGAGGGCGCCGACCAGCTTGTCCTTGTTGCCCTCGGCCTTGTCGAGGTCGTCGTCGGTGAGCTTGCCCCAGAACCGCTTGGCATCGCCCTTGAGCTGCTTCCAGCGTCCTTCGAAGACGTCGTCGTGCATGGCAGAGACTCCTTTCTCGTGAGTTCACTTCGTCGAGCACGAACGCTCCACTGAACACGCTCTAGAGGTAGCAAGAACCGGGCCGAGCCCGTGACAACCTTGGTTCGGGCCACTCTCTCCATATAATGCCGGCGTGGCCATCCTGGAAACCGAGGTCAAGCGCAACGAGGCGTTCGAGCGCCGGTCCGAGCACTGGCGGCGCCAGATGGAGGCGATCCGCGAGCAGGAGGCCCGCATCCGCCTGGGCGGCGGCCTCAAGGCGCAGGAGCGGCAGCGCGCGCAGGGCAAGCTGACGGCGCGCGAGCGGATCGAGACGCTGTGCGATCCGGGATCTCCCTTCCTCGAGCTGGGCCTCTGGACGGCCGACGGCTTCTACCAGGAGTACGGCGGCGCGCCGGCGGCGGGGGTCATCGTCGGCATCGGCAGGATCCACGGCCGCGATGTGGTCGTCGTGGCCAACGACGCGACGGTGAAGGCCGGGGCCTGGTTCCCCCTGACCTGCAAGAAGGTGCTGCGGGCGCAGGAGATCGCGCTGGAGAACCGGCTGCCCATCGTCTACCTGGTGGATTCGGCCGGCGTCTTCCTACCTCTCCAGGACGAGATCTTCCCCGACAAGGAGCACTTCGGCCGCGCCTTCTACAACAATGCCCGGCTCTCCGCCGAAGGCGTGTTCCAGATGGCGGCCATCATGGGTTCCTGCGTGGCCGGCGGCGCCTATCTGCCGATCATGAGCGACGAGGCCCACATCGTGGAGGGAACCGGCTCGATCTTCCTCGCCGGCTCTCACCTGGTGCAGGCGGCCATCGGCGAGAAGATCGACAACGAGGAGCTCGGCGGCGCGCTCGTGCAGTGCGACATCTCGGGAGTGGTGGACCACCGGCATCCGGACGACGCCTCCTGTCTGGCGAAGATCCGCAGCCAGTTCGCGCAGCTCGCGGAGCCCTCGCAAGGGCCTTTCGCCCGCCGCGCACCGGCCGCGCCGCTCTATCCGGGCGAGGATCTCTACGGCCTGATCCCCATCGACCGCAGCCGTCCCTACGACACCCACGAGGTGCTCGCCCGGCTGCTCGACGGCAGCGAGCTCGACGAGTACAAGGCCACCTACGGCCAGACCCTCATCTGCGGCACCGGCTGGATCGAGGGCTGGGCGGTGGGGATCGTGGCCAACCAGCGCTCCATCGTGCCGCGCCGGACGGGCACCGGCCCGGCGGACCGCGAGCTGCAGATCGGCGGCGTCATCTACTCCGATTCGGCGGACAAGGGAGCGCGCTTCGTCGAGCTGTGCAACCAGAAGAAGATACCGCTCCTCTTCCTCCAGGACGTCACCGGCTTCATGGTGGGCAGCCGCGCCGAGCGCGGCGGCATCATCAAGGACGGCGCCAAGATGGTGAACGCCGTCGCCAACTCGACGGTACCCAAGATCACCCTCTTCGCGGGCAACTCCTACGGCGCCGGCAACTACGCCATGTGCGGCAAGGCCTACGGTCCGCGCTTCGTCTACGCCTGGCCCTCGGCCTCGATCTCGGTGATGGGCGGCGACCAGGCCAGCCAGACGCTGCTCGCGATCCAGCTCAAGAACCGTGGCGCGGACGTCTCAGAGGAAGAGAAGAAAGCCCGTCTGAGCGAGATCAAGGCGCGCTACGCCGCCGCCATGGACCCGCGCTACGCCGCCGCCCGCCTGTGGGTGGACGCGATCATCGATCCGGCGGAGACGCGGGAAGTGCTCGGCCGCTCGCTGGCCTGCGCGGCGATGAACCCCGACGTCCCGGAGTTCAGGACCGGCGTGCTGCAGACGTAGGGGAGGCTTAGTGGGCACATACTGCACGCTTCGTTCGGCGACTCCTCTGCAGATCGTCACCCTCATTCAGCAACCGCAGTTTCTTCCAGCCTTTTTCGAAGCGGCTGCATTCCAAGACGTCATGCCGCGTCCAACGCTCTGGCAATTGATTCGTGGCACGGCGCCCCAGCCGCCAGAGGTTCTTCTCGACCGGTCGAATTGTCTTGAAGCAGGGGTCGAGAAAACCTGGGAAGCCCTCCACTTCCTCTTCACTGGACGGGCAGAAGGCGGCGGGGAGCCGCCAGGCTCATATCTCCTTTCCGGAGGCCTGTCTATCGGTAACGGCTCCGACGCTCACGCCCTCAACCCGAAGCAGCTTATCGAGTTTCGAGATTTCACCAGGGCACTCTCTGAGGACGAGCTGAGGAGACGATACGATCCGCAGCGGATGACCGACCTCCATATCTACCCCGAAATCATCTGGAAGCGAGACGGAGAAGCTGCGCTTGATTATGTGATGGAGTTTTACCCTCAGCTTCGGACATTCCTCGAAGAGGCAGCGGACGAACAGCAGGGCTGCATCATATGGATCGCGTAGCGCACGTTTAAGCGCACGTCCCCGAGTTCAAGACGGGCGTGCTGAAGACGTAAAGAGCCAAGCGTTCTGCATACGGTAGATGTAGGCGCTTACCTCCTGCGAGCTCGGATTGAGGACCGCAGCCTTACCGCTTCAGACCGAGGTCATAAGCACTCCAGATGGGCGCCTTATTTCGGCCGCGTTATTCCTTGACGTGGGCCCCCTGGGGTCTTACCATGAGAATGCAGCCAACAATCGGAGGTCTGAATGCGAAGAGTCACAGGCATTGGCGGCATCTTCTTCAGCGCCAAGGATCCGAAGGCGCTAGGCGCTTGGTACAAGAAGCACCTCGGGATCGACGTTCAGGACTGGGGTGGAGCAGCCTTCGACTGGACTGACTCCGAAGGCAACCCGACCAAGGGAACTACGGCCTGGTTGATTGGTCCAGCGGACGGCAAGCACTTCGCTCCGAGCAAGTCGACTTTCATGATCAACTATCGAGTCGAAGATCTGGCAGCACTCCTTGAAGCACTGCGCGAGGAAGGTTGCGACGTGCTCGAGAAGACCGACGACTCGGAGTATGGGAAATTCGGATGGGTCATGGATCCAGAGGGCAACAAAGTGGAACTCTGGCAACCGCTAGAAGGGCAATGAAGTTCGGTGACGCGGGAGGAGGACCGCATGGACTCACTCCTCGCTCACATTTCTGAGGCCTTTGACGCACGCGCATACCCGGGCGACGAGAACATAACGCGCTGTACGTACGACAAAGAGAACGGCGGGGCCTACGACGGCCCGTGCTGGGAATGCCAGGAAATGGCGAAGTACTTCAAGGGCAAGTCGTGGCGCTACCTGAGCGGCCTAGACCTTCGGCAGCATGGTGACAATGACGCTCTGTTCACGGTTCCGGCGTACTGCTACTTCCTGCCGGCCTACCTGGTCGCAGCCGTGCGAGAGCCCAATGACTTGGACGTCTGTATTGAACACCTTACGTATCGGTTCGGGCCGAAGCCAAACGAGGACTGGGATACCAAGCGCCTTGCGGACATTTTCACCGAACTTGACGCCGAAGAAACCCGCGCCGCCCTAGAGTACTTCCAGTTCGCAATGCGTAAAGAGCAAGACTTTGATGGGCATTGCGAGCGGGCAATCCGGAACCTAGAGAATGCGCTTTCGATGCGCCCTAACCCGTAGCTGGTGACCCAAGCGTGAAAGGTTACCGTCTCTTGTAGACTTCGCTGCGGTGTCCCGGGATCAGGGTTCCATCTCCCTTCTCAGGGCGGCGAGCGAGATCGTCCCTTTTTCTTCGACTTCGCGGCGGGCGGCGCGAGCGTCTTCGATGTCGAGGCGCTCTTCCCCTGGCCCCATGCTAGGCTTGGCCGGCCTATGAAGACCCTCCGCATCGGCAACGGCCAAGGCTTCTGGGGCGACAACGTCGATGCGCCGGTGGAGCTGCTGCGCGGCGGTCCGATCGACTACATCGGCATGGATTACCTGGCCGAGGTGACGCTGTCGATCATGATGCGGCAGAAGCTCAAGAATCCGAAGCTCGGCTACGCCACGGATTTCATCGGCTTCATCCGCCGGGTGCTCCCCGAGCTCAAGGAGCGCGGCGTCCGCGTCCTCACCAACGCCGGCGGGTTGAACCCCAAGGCCTGCCGCAACCGCATCTTCGAGGTGGCGCGCGAACGCGGCATCCAGGGCCTGCGGGTGGGCGTCGTCGAAGGCGACGATCTGCTGCCGCGGCTCAAGGACCTCATCGCCGCCGGCCACGCGCTGGCGAACATGGATACCGGCGAGCCGCTGGCGCCGCTGGTCGAGAAGGTGATGAGCGCCAACGCCTACCTGGGAGCGAAGCCCGTGGTGCAAGCTCTCGCCGAGGGCGCCCAGATCGTGCTCTGCGGCCGCGTCACCGACACGGCCCTGGCGCTGGCGCCGATGCTCCATGAGTTCGGCTGGCCGGAGGACGACTGGAACCGGCTCGCCGCCGGCACCATCGCCGGCCACATCATCGAGTGCGGCGCCCAGTGCACGGGAGGCAATTTCAGCCGCTGGTGGGAGGTGCCCGACCTGTGGAACGCCGGCTACCCCATCGTCGAGGCGCGCGAGGACGGCAGCTTCGTGGTCACCAAGCACGAGGGCACGGGCGGCATGGTAACGGTGGATACCGTCGCCGAGCAGCTCGTCTACGAGATGGGCGATCCCACGAGCTACGTCACGCCGGACGTGACGGCCGACTTCACCAGCATCCGCCTGCGCCAGGACGGCAAGGACCGGGTGGAGGTCTCGGGTATTCAAGGCCGGCCGAACACGCCGTTCCTCAAGGTCTCGGCCTCGTACCTCGCGGGCTACAAGGCCTCGGGGGACATCACCCTCTCAGGCCCGCGGGCGGTCGACAAGGCGAAGCTCGCCGCCGAGATCGTGTGGAAGCGCTTGGAGCGCGCCGGCGTGGTCTTCGCGTCCGAAGACCGCGAGACCGAGCTGCTGGGCACGGGCGCCTGTCTGCCCGGGATCTTCGCGACGCCGGAAGAGCTGCCCGAGGTGGTGCTCCGGCTCGGCGTGCGCCACCCGGACTCGCTCAAGGTGGAGCGCTTCGGCAAGGAGATCGCGCCGCTGGTGACCGCCGGTCCGCCAGGGGTGACCGGCTTCGCGGGGGGCAGGCCCAAGCCACAGGAGATCGTCGCCTACTGGCCAGCCCTCCTCGCCCGGGAAGAGGTGGAGAGCCGTATCGAGGTCACGGTGGAGGAGGTGTGAGGGCGGACCGCTCGCTCGAGCGTTCGCTCACTTGGGCCTGGTACGGCGGAGTGCTCGGCGGCCTGCTGCCGGTGCTGCTTTTGGGCTTCCTCTACAGCGCCCTCGCCGATCGTACCGTCTTCGTCCTCTGGGCGCTGGTCACCGGAAGCTGCTGGGTCGTGCTCCTGCGCCGGGGCTTGAGCGCCGGATGGAGCCGGTTCCGCCTCGTGGGCGCCCTGGCGCTGCTGCTGGCCGCCGGGTTCGCCGTTTTCGCGGCGCTGGAGTCGAGGCACCATGAGATCCTGGATCTGGGATTCCGCGCGGTTTTCCCGGGGATCTACCAGCCGTTCGCCACGCGGCCGAGGACGGCGGGGATCCTGGCGGCGGTGCTCGGCGTGCTTGGCATAGTCGGCATCGTCGCGCGAAGCCCTCACCACCCCGGCCCTCCTCTCCCAGCGGGAGAGGAGGGAGAAAGACAGGGATGAAGATCAAGCTCGAACGCATCGCCCACGCCCGCTCGGGCGACAAGGGGGACGCTTCCAACGTCGGCCTCATCGCCGAGAGGCCGGAGCTGTACGACGTGCTCCGCGAGCAGGTTACGGAGGAGCGGGTGAAGGAGCATTTCCGGGAAGTCTGCCGCGGTCCTGTCCAGCGCTACGAGCTGCCGAACATCCTGGCGCTCAACTTCATCCTCCACGACTCCCTGGGCGGCGGCGGCACCGAGAGCCTGAAGAACGACGCGCAGGGCAAGACGCACGCCCAGGGGCTGCTGCAGATGGAGATCGACGTGCCGGACGAGCTGGTGAAGGACCGATGAGCGACCTCGGCAGCTTCGAGCGGCTCGAGGCGCGCCACGAGGGCGACCTGCTCTGGATCACCCTGAACGATCCGGAGCGCGCCAACGCCCTCTCGCCGGCGATGATCGGCGAGCTCACCGGCCTCTACCGGCGGCCCTGGCGCGAGGAGGGCGTACGCGCCATCCTGCTCTCCGGGGCCGGCAGGAACTTCTCGGCCGGCGCCGACCTGGAGCATCTGCGCTCGCTGCGCGACGCCGGGCACGAGGAGAACCTGCGCGATTCGCTGCGCCTGCGCGATCTCTTCGAGTCCGTGCTGCGCCAGGAGGCCCTCACCGTCGCCCTCGTCCACGGCGCCTGCGTCGCCGGCGGCTGCGGCCTCGCCACCGCGCACGACTTCGTCGTGGCCGCCGAGGACGCGCGCTTCCTCTACAGCGAGGTGCGCATCGGCTTCGTGGCGGCCCTCGTCGCCACCTACCTGCCGCTGCGCCTGCGCGGCTCGGACATCCGCGAGCTGCTGCTCAACCCGCAATTCATCGACGCCCGAAAGGCCCTGGAGATCGGCCTCGCCAACCGCCTGGTGCCGGCCGCGGACCTGCACGCCGTGGGCGAGGCGCTCGCGGCGCAGGTCCTGGAGACCGGCAGCTCGGAATCCATCGCCCGCACCAAGCGGCTGCTCCTCGATGTCGTGGGCCGGCCGCTCGGCGAAGCGCTGGCCCTCTCCGCCGAGGTCAACGCCGAGGCCCGCGCCACCGACGACTGCAAACGCGGCATCGCCACCTTCCTGGAAACCAAGAAGCCGCCGAAGTGGAGATGAAGCTCGTTCTCTTCGATATCGACGGTACGCTCCTCGACTGCGGTCCGCAGGTGCGGCCGCTCTTCGCCTCGACGCTGATGGAGGTCTACGGCACGACCGGCGACGTGGACGGCTACGACTTCGCGGGGCGGACGGATCCGCAGATCGTGCTCGACCTGATGACCGCGGCCGGCGTGCCGGAGCGGGAGGCACGGGAGAAGCTGCCGCGCATGCGGGAGCTCTACGTGCAGCGGCTGGCCGGGGCGCTCGACCGCGAGAGGATGCGTCTCCATGCCGGCGTGGAGGAGCTGCTGGAGCGCCTGGCAGCCCGCCGCGACGTGGTGCTGGCTCTCCTCACCGGCAACTGGGAGCCGGGAGCGCGGGCGAAGCTGGCGCGCTTCGATCTCAACCGCTTCTTCGGCTTCGGCGCCTTCGGCTGCGACGGGATCGATCGCTCGGAGCTGCCTCCCGTGGCGCTCGACCGCGCCCAGCGGGAGAGCGGGCGCCGCTTTCAGCCCGAGGAGACTCTGATCATCGGCGACAGCCGGTTCGACGTCTCCTGCGCCCGGGCACATGGGATTCCGTGCCTCGCCGTGGCGACCGGCCGCACCACGGCGGATGCACTGCGAGACGCCGGCGCCGATTGGGTGATTCCCGACCTCAACGTCGCCGCCGGTTGTGTTCCCTGGCTTGGTTAAGCCGCTTTCGCCTCGCCGCCCTCGATCGGGCCTCCCGCGAGGCGCCACTCCACCATGCCGCCGGTCAGCTCGACGACCCGGTGGGCGCCGAGCGGCCGAAGGGCCAGGCTCACCCGCCGCATGGCGGGATCCTCCGGTCCGCTGCCGACGACGAAGAATTCCGTGCGCTCCGAGGTGCCCGGCGGCAGGGCGGCGGGGCCGTCCGGCCCCACCGGAATCGCTCCTGGGATACGCCCCTCGTCGTACTCGCCGCGCCAGCGCGCGTCCACCACGCAGAACGGCGGATAGGGCCGGCGGATGCGGCGGATGAGCTCCGCGGCGTGCGTCTTGAAGATCACTCCGTCGAAGTGCGGGTCCATGGCGTCCTCCCTCGCAGGTCGGACGCCGATGCTATCGCAAGGCCGCGCCGGCGGCGCCGTCTCGCCGGCCGGTTGCTGCGGCCGACGAGGCGGAGGATGCGGTCCAGGATCTGCTGCGGGGAACCGCTCCCGGAACGGGAGGGGCCGTTCCCTTCGAGGCCATTGACAAAACATTGGAGATTCTGTCCGTGGGCGACCTCGCGGGCGAGCCGGGAGCATCGCGGGCATCGGGTCAGGAGGTGGCGTACGACCTCCCGGTTCTCTCCCCGGGAGAGCTCCGCCCGGAAGAAGCGCTCGATGACCTCGTGCGAGAAGTGCTCATCCGCCATGACATCCCTCCCGGAAAAACATAAGACCTTCAACAAGTGAAGTTGCCGGAAGGCGGAATTTTGGGACAGAAAGCGCGCAGTGTCCCAATTCCGGAAACGCGAATCGGGCAGGCCGCCCCTAGAGATGGCGGCGGAACCAGCGCTGGGTGGCGTTGAGGGCCTGGATGAGCTGCGGCGTGGGTCCCGCGAAGGGATGGCGGACGCCGAACGTGTGGTTGGCCCCGGGGACGATCAGCAGCTCCTTCGCGCCCGCCGCGCGTGAGGCGAGGCGGTGGGCCTCGGCCACCGGCACGCTCTCGTCCTCGGCGCCATGCGCGATCAGCCAGGGCGCGCTACGGGCGGCCGACGCGGCGAGGAGATCCAGCTCGGCCCGCCGCTCCTCGACGTCGTCGAGCAATCCCACGCCGAGGGCCAGCCGCTGCCTGGTGCGCGCGTTGACCACGGGCAGCTCGCCGGCGCGGCGCCACTCCGCCTTCTGCTCCGGCGTGAAGCGGTCGACGTCCGCGATCGCCGCCCAGGTGACCAGGGCGCGAATCCTCCCGCGCCACGAAGGATGGGCCGCGGCGAGCAGCGCGGCCCCGCCGCCGCGGCTGTGGCCGAAGAGGCCGAGCCGGCGCCGGTCCACCCGGCCCGGCGCGATCGTCTCCCCGAGGGCCGCGAGCACGGCGAGCAGGTCCGCCAGCTCGCGGCTGTAGGTGTTCTCCCGGAAGGCACCGGGATCCGTCACCAGCTCGTCGCCGGGACGCATGCCGGCGCCGGAGAGGTTGAAGCGCACCACGACGAAGCCTCTCCCAGCCAGCAGGCTCGCGACGTAGGGGAAGAATCCCCACTCCATGAAGCCCTTGAAGCCATGGCAGATGACCACCGCCGGACGCTCGCCGGGGAGATCTGGCAGGTCCGCGATGCCATGAAGGACGGCGGCGCCGGCTTCGACGGTGAAGGGAATCGCCTCGGTCACGGCGGAGGATTGTAGACTGAGGCCATGACGGTAGCGGAGGAGTACCGCGTGCTGCGCGAAGACTGCGGACTGGCCGACTGCTCCTCGGCGGGCCGGCTGGAAATCCTCGGAGCGGACCGCCAGCGCTTCCTCAACGCCTACGTCACCTGCGACGTCAAGAGCCTTGCGCCGGGCGAGGGAGTCTATGGCTTTTTTACCAATCCCCAAGGCCGGATTCTCTCGGACGTCGTGGTGCTCGCCCATGAGGACCGGCTCTGGCTCCAGCTCCCTCCCGGCCAGGAAGAGGCCGTCGCGAGCCATCTCCGCAAGTACGTCCTCGCCGACCGGGTGGAGATCCGGGGCCTGGACGACATGCTGCCGATCTCTCTCATCGGACCCCGCGCCGAGGAGGCGCTCGGCGCGGCCGGGACGCCCCCGCCGGGAGACTGGCGGCACGCGCGCTCGACGATCCACGGCACCGAGGTCGAGCTCCAGCGAACGGGCCGCCTCGGCGCCGCGGCCTACACTCTGTGGGTCTCGGCCTCCATCGCCCGCCATCTCATCGCGCGGCTGCTCGAGGAGCCGGCGGTCAGGATGGTTGGCTTCGAGGCCCTGGAGATCCTGCGGACGGAAGCCGGCATGCCGCGGTTCGGGCGCGACTTCGGCGCCGAGAACTTCCCGCAGGAAACCGGCGCCGAGGACGCGGTGAGCTATACCAAAGGTTGCTATCTAGGCCAGGAGGTGGTGGCCCGCATCCACTACCGGGGCGGCGTGCAGAAGGCCTTGCGGGGACTCGTCTTCGAGCCCGGCTCCATGCCCCGCCCGGGAACGCCGCTCCTCTTCGAGGGACGCGAGGTCGGGACCGCCGGAACGGTCGTCGATTCGATCGCGATCGGCCGCCCGGTGGGCCTCGCCATCCTCCACCGCCGCGGCGCCGAGCCCGGCACGAAGTTGGATTGGGAAGGGGGAGGGCAGGCCGAGGTCAGAGGCCTGCCGTTCGTCTAAACCGCGAACGAAGATCCGCAGCCGCAGGTGCCGGTGGCCTTGGGATTGTTGAACTTGAATCCCGCTCCGGCCATGCCGAGGACGTAATCGATGCTGGTGCCCTGCAGGTAGCGGGCGCTCACCGCGTCGATGTAGATGGTGAGGCCGCTCTGGTCGTACACCCAGTCGTTCTCCCGCGCCTCCTTCTCGAAGTCGAGGGCGTATTCAAAGCCGCTGCACCCGCCGCCGCGCACCGCGATGCGCAGGCCGTGCGACTCGTCGATCCCCTCCTGCTGGCGGGTGATCTTGACCATCTCGGCCGCCTTGGGGGTCAGGGTGACGGGATGATCCTCCTGCGGCGGCGCGGCTGGGGTCGGCTGGGTCTGGGCTTGCTCGGTATTTTCCATGGGAAACGCTCCTTGGTCTTTCACCATACAAGCGGCTCCAGGGCTTGTCAAATTCCGCCACGGACGGTGCGGAGTATGATCCGGAGGTGCTGCGGGCCATCCTGTTCGACTTCAACGGCGTGCTCGTCGACGACGAGCCGATCCATCTGGAGATCTTTCAACGGGTGCTCGCGGAGGAGGGGATCCCGCTCTCGGCCGAGGAGTACTACTCTCGTTATCTGGGGCTGGACGATCGCGCCTGCTTCGCGGCCGTGCTCGCGTCCGCGGGCGAGACGGCCACCGTTCCCCGGCTGATGCGGCTGATCGCGCGCAAGGCGAGCTACTACCAGGAGCGCATCCGCCGCGATGGATATCCCTTCTACCCGGGCGCCGCCGGGCTGGTGGCCGCCCTCGCCGCCGGCGGCAGGATGCTCGGCGTGGTGAGCGGCGCCCTGCGGGAGGAGGTCGAGGGGGCGCTGCGCCAGGCCGGCATCTTCGACCGTTTCAAGGTGTTGATCACCGCCGAGGACGTGAGCGAGGGCAAGCCGAGCCCGGAAGGCTACCTGCGCGCCCTGGAGGCGCTGAACTCGCTGCCGCCGCTGCCGGAGCGCCTGTTCCATCCCCACGAGGTGCTCGCCGTCGAGGACAGCCCCGCGGGCCTCGCCGCCGCCGCCGATATCGGCCTCGCCACGCTCGGCATCGCGCATTCCTTCTCCGCCCACCGCCTGCGCGGCGCCGACGCCGTCGCCGGCAGCCTTCAGGAGCTGACGCCCGAGAGCCTGGACCGGCTTTTCTCGGAGGTCAGCCGCCGTTAATTGATCGGCAGGCGTCCCGCGAAGCCCTCGTCGTAGGTGTGGAAGAAGCTGATGGACTGCTCGGGGAACCGCCAGCAATAGTAGCCGTCGCCGCTGTCCCAATCCACCAGCCAGAGGCCCTTGACCTCGCAGCCGAGGGAGGTGATCTCGCGCGTCCAGGCGCGGACGATCCGCTCGCGCAACTCCTCGATCTCCTGGCGGCGCGCCTCCACCTCCTCGCCGCTCTCCAGGCCGCCGGTCAGCGCTTCCACCTTGCGTACCGCCGCCGCCGTCAGATCGCGCACGGCGGGAAAGGTGGAGAGCGCCTCGTCGTAGCTGAAAATCCGCCTGCCGGAACGTCTCTGCGCCATGGGTTCCGAGATAGTACCAGACTCCTTCCCGGGGGTCTGGCGCGGGCGGGCTGCTGCTGGTAGATTCCTCTCCACGTGAACATTCTCGACAGCATCGGCGAGCGCTCCCGCGAGGGACGCATCGAGGCCATCAGCGGCGGCATGTTCTCCGGCAAGAGCGAGGAGCTGGTGCGCCGCCTGCGCCGCGCCGCCATCGCCCGCCAGGTCGTCCAGTGCTTCAAGCCGGTCGCCGACACCCGGCACGATCCGCAGCGTCTCATCACCCGCGACAAGCGCGAGCTGGAGGCGGTGAGCGTCGCCTGCAGTTGCGAGCTGCGGCAGAAGCTGCTGCCCGAGGTCCAGGTGGTGGGGATCGACGAGGCCCAGTTCTTCGACGACGGGCTGATCGAGCTGGCGAGCGAGCTGGCGGACTCCGGCGTGCGGGTGATCATCGCCGGCCTCGACCTCGATTACCTCCGCCGCCCGTTCGGACCGATGCCGCGCATCCTCGCCATCGCCGAGTACGTCGACAAGGTCCACGCCGTCTGCATGTGCTGCGGGGCGCCCGCCCACTACAGCCAGCGCATCTCCGGCGGCGCCGAGCAGCTCGAGGTCGGCGACGCCTCCTCCTACGAAGCCCGCTGCCGGCGCTGCTACGAGCCGTTCGTGCCGTAGTCGTTGTCTCTTTCAGCTACTTTTAGAGGTATTCCCGGGCCAAGTAAGGGCTGGATGGTGTCGGACCAGCGTATACTTTCGGCGTGGAGGCGCCTTTTCACGCTCCTTTTTTCCTCCAGCAGCAACGTTCGGGGGCTTCAGGGCTCCGGGCGGTGCTCCTGGATTATCTCGAGCAGGTCTACGAGATGGAGCGGCGGGGGGACGCCCGAGAGGAGAGCTTCTACCTTCACCTGCGGGATCTGCTCCGCCGCTACGCGCAGTACCAGGGCCGCGAGATCGACGTAACGGTCATCCCCCGCAAGACCAGGGACTGCCTGCTGGATCTTCAGGTTCGCGGCAAGGACCAGAGGATCATCGGCTACGTCGAGGCGAAGCTCCCGGGAACGAACCTCGACGCCGCCGAGAAGTCGGAGCAGGTGGAGCGGTATCTCCATACCTTTCCCAACCTGATCCTCACCAATTTCTACGAGCTCCGGCTGTTCCGCCATGGCAAAAAGGCCGCGCGGGTGGAGACCGCGAGCTTGTTCGCCCTGCAACGTCTCGACGCGGGTCCGGTCCTGCAGCGGGAGGCCGAGACCGCGGCGCTGCTCGACCTCTTCCTGGGCTTCGCGGCGCAACCTCACACGCGCGCCGAGCTCCTGGCGAAGGACCTGGCCGGCAGGACGCGCGTGCTGGCGTCACGGATCGAGGAGCTCCTGGAGCGCGACACAGAGAAGGCCTCGGAGCTCGCCGGCCTCTACCAGGCGTTCAAGGAGCACCTCCTGGCCACCCTCGACCACCGGCAGTTCGCCGATCTCTACGCGCAGACCATCGCCTACGGCCTGCTCGTCGCCAGAAGCCGGGCCTCCGGCCGCTTCGACCGCGGCACGGTGGACCGCCACATCCCCCCGACCAACGGCATCCTGCGGCAGGTCTTCCGCTACGTGTCCCTGGCGACGACGCCGCCGGAGATCGCATGGATCGTCGACGACATCGTGGAGATCCTCGCCGCGAGCGACGTCCGGCGGATGTTCAAACGGTACTTCCATGACGGCCGGGGGCGCGATCCCGTGCTGCATTTCTACGAGACGTTTCTCCGCCACTACGACAGCAGCCTCCGCAAGAAGCGGGGCGTGTACTACACGCCTCCGGAGCTGGTCGCCTACGTCGTGCGCTCCGTCCATCGGCTGCTGCAGAATCGGTTCGAGAAACGGGACGGCCTGGCGGATCCGCGGGTGACGCTCCTCGATCCCGCCGCCGGGACCTTGACGTTCGTCGTGGAAGCGATCCACTGCGCCATCGAGGCGGTGCGGTCCGAAACCGGCGACGGCGGCGTCAATCCCCTGCTGCGGGATCACGTGCTGCGGGACTTCTACGCCTTCGAGCTGATGATGGCGCCGTATGCCATCGGGCACCTCAAGATCGGGCTCCTCCTCGACGAGATGGGTCACCCGCTGGCGGACGACGAACGGGTGCAGCTCTACCTCACCAACGCGCTCGAGATGGAGGATCTGGAGCAGTCCAATCTGCCGGGAATGGCGGCGCTGTCGCAGGAGTCTCATGCCGCGGCGGTGATCAAGAAGGAGCGGATGGTCTCCGTCATCCTGGGAAATCCGCCTTGGGCCGGCCACTCCGCGAACAAGAGCGAGGCGATCGTCGAGCTCCACAGGGAGGGGAACGACGGGTATTACCGGATCGGCGGCGAGCCGCTGAAGGAGAAGAACCCGAAGTGGCTGCAGGACGATTACGTGAAGTTCCTCCGCTTCGCCCAGCGCAAGATCGACCGGGCCGGCGAAGGGATCGTCGCTTTCGTCACCAATCACAGCTACCTGGACAATCCGACGTTTCGCGCCATGCGGCGGTCCCTCCTGGGAACCTTCGACGAGATCTACCTGCTCGACCTGCACGGCAACAGCAAGAAAAAAGAGCGGGCGCCCGACGGCTCGCCGGACGGCAACGTCTTCGAGGAAATCAGGCAGGGCGTGGCGGTCGCGTTCCTGGTCAAGAAGCCCGGCCTGCCGAAACGGGTGCTGCGATTTGACCTCCAGGACAGCAGACCCGCCAAGCTCCGCTGGTTGGAAAAACATGACGTCGAATCGACCGGCTGGCGGGAGATCGCGCCCAGCGGGCCGGCGTTTCTCTTCGCTCCCAGAGACGCCGTCCTGGAAGAGGAGTACCGCAAGGGCGAGCCGTTGACGGAGATCTTTCTCGATCATTCGGTGGGGATCGTCACCGGGCGCGACGCCTTCGTGATCGATACCGACCCTGGGGAGCTGCGGCGGCGGATCGAGAGATGGCGCCGCTCTGCGGATCAACCGGAGGCGCGATCTGACAAGGAGTGGGAGGAGAGGTTCCTCCGCATCCTGTACCGGCCGTTCGACTGGCGGACGATCTTCTACGCCGACTACCTGATCGAACGCCCGCGCAAGAAGACGATGCACCACCTGCTGGTCAAACCCAACCTGGGACTCGTGGTTCCCCGGCAGTGCAAGGAGGAGCCGGGAGCGCTGGTCGCCGACACGATCATTGCGCACAAGACGGTCAGCGCGTACGACATCAACACCCTCTTTCCTCTTTACCTCTATCCGGAAAAGGGCCTGCTGGACGGGTCCGAGCGCAGGGCGAACATCGCTCAGAGCTTCCTCGACCTCCTGGCCGCCCGAGTCGGAGAGGAGCCGTCGCCGGAGCTCCTCCTGCAGTACGTCTACACCGTCCTCTACAGTCCCTCCTATCGCCGCCGCTATGCCGACCTGCTGCGAGCCGACTTTCCGCGCATTCCTCTTCCCAGGGATCGCGGCAGTTTCCTGGAGCTGGCCGGACTCGGCGCGATCCTGATCGACCTCCACCTGCTGCGGTCGGACCGGCTGGACCGTCCTCGCGTCCGCTTCGAGGGGACGGGAGTCGGCAAGCTGACCAAACGCGAATACCGCTCCTCCGAGCGGCGGGTCGTCATCAACGAGGAAGGGCAGAGCTTCGACGGCGTCGATCCGGAGGTCCGGACCTATCGCATCGGCGGCTATCAGGTGCTCGACCATTGGCTGGCCGGCCGCAAGGAGCGGGCGTTGCGGTTCGAGGAGATCGAGGAATTCCGGCGGATCGCGGCGGCGGTCGGCGAGACGATCCGGGTGCAGCGGCGGATCGACGAGGTCTGGCCCTTTACCTCCTGACCGCGTCGCGGCCCGGCCGGCGTTGCGGCATGGCGCTCCAGGGGTCGGCAGGCCAGGCGTGCTTGGGGTAGCGGCCCTGCAGCTCCTTGCGCACCTGCGGGTAGGTGTTCTCCCAGAAGCTCCGCAGATCCCGGGTCACCTGCTGGGGACGGCCGTTCGGGGCGAGGAGGTGAAGGAGCACGGGAACGCGGCCGCCGGCGAGGCGCGGCGTCTCCGCCAGGCCGAACAGCTCCTGGATGCGCGCCGCCAGCACCGGCGGCTTTCCGGGCTCGTAGAGGAGCTTGATGCGGCTGCCGCTCGGCACCTCCAGCCGCTCCGGAGCCTCCCGGCGAACGGCCTCGAGCTGGGCGTAGGAGAGCGTCCCCTGGAGCGCGTCCAGCAAGGGCGCGCGGCGCAGCTCCGCGAAGGATCTCCGGCCGGCGGCGAGAGCGGGAAGCAAGGCGCGGATCTCGTCGTCGGTGAAACGCGGCAGGCCCAGCTCCGGCATCCAGTCCGCAAGAGAGCGGATGCGGGCGAGGAAGGAGGACACCTCCGGATCGTCGAGGGAGAGGGCACGGTCCAGCCGCTCCGCGGCCGCCTGGACGAGGATCTTTCCCGTCTCCTCTCCCTCCGGCGCGGGGATCTCTGTCTCGGCAATGACGAGGTCCTCGTACCGCGTGCGTTTCCAGGCCGCCACCCGTTCGCGCTCCTCGTCGAATTCCAGGTCGATCGCGGTGCTCAGCCGTTCGGCGGCGAGCCACTCCGGCTCCACGGCCGAGGCCTTCCGCACCAGCGCCTCCGAGAAGGGGCCGGAGCGGCCGGCGTCGAGGTCGACGCAGAGGAACAGCTCGGCGTCCAGGACCGCGCTCTCTTCGGCGAGGCGGACGCCGCGGCCGCCCACCATCACCCCGCGCGGGCTGCCGGGCTCGCGCCGGCGGGCCACGCGGTCGGGATAGGCGGCGAGCAGAGCGCGCAGAAGCGCGTCCTCTCCTTGTTGTCCCTGATGTCCTTGCTGTCCTTTTCGTCCCCCCATCTCCCTCCGCACGATCTCCGCGAGCTGATCCCGCGCCTTGAAAACGAACCGGGCGCCGCCAATGTTGAGGGTTTCCAGAACATCCAGCCGGTCGAGGAGGTCCGAGCGCGAAGCGCGGCGGGGTCCGGCGCCGCGCGGCAGAGGGTCGCGCTCGGAGAGCAACGCCGCCAGCAGAGCCGCTTCGCGCGTGCGGCCGGCGCGGTGCCCCTCGATCAGCAGGCGGGCGAGCCGCGGGTGAACGGGAAAGCGGGCCAGCGTCCTGCCCAGGGAGGTGACGCCGTGGTCGTCCACCGCGCCGAGACGCCGGAGCAGGGAGAGGGCGGCCGCGAGAGCCTCGGGAGCGGGAGCCTCGAACCAGCCGAAGGCCGCGAGGTCCCGCTCTCCCCAGGCGAGGAGCTGGAGCGCCGGGCCGGCGAGGTCCACCCGCGCGATCTCCGGGCTCTCGCGCTCGGCGAGGGTGGCGTGCTCGTAGGCGGGCCAGAGCCGCAGGCAGATCCCCGGCGCCTGGCGGCCCGCGCGGCCGGCCCGCTGGTCCGCCGAGGCGCGGCTGATGCGGCCCAGCTCCAGGCGGTCGAGCCCGGTCGATGGATCGAAGCGCAGCCGGCGCACCAGCCCGGAGTCCACCACGGCGGTGACGCCGTCGAGGGTGATCGAGGTCTCGGCGACGTTGGTGGCGAGCACCACCTTGCGGCGGTCGAGACGGCGGAGCACCTCGTCCTGCCGCTCGGCCGAGAGGTCGCCGTAGAGGGGGAGCACGGCGAGATTCCGCTCGGCGGCGAGACCGGCGAGCGCTTCGGCCGCGCGCTGGATCTCCCCCACTCCCGGCAGGAAGACCAGGACGTCGCCCGCCGTCGCGCCGAGCGCCTGGCGCACGCCCGCGGCGACGCGGCCGGCGAGGGGCCGCTCGTCAGGACGTTCGAGACAGGAGATCTCGATCGGAAAGAGGCGGCCCCGGCTTTCGAGCACGGGGCAGTCGCCGAGGAAAGCGGCGATAGGCCCGGGATCGAGCGTGGCGGACATGGCCACCAGCTTCAGGTCCGGCCGCGCCTCGCGCTGGACCCGTCGCGCCATGGCGAGGGAGAGGTCCGTCTGCAGGTTGCGCTCGTGGAGCTCGTCGAAAATGACGGCGCCGACGTCTTCGAGAAACGGGGTCCTGCTGGAGCATCTGCACCAGGATGCCCTCGGTCACCACCAGAAGCCGCGTCTCCGGCCCCGCCCGGCGCTCGAAGCGGATCTGATAGCCGATCCCCGCCGCCAGCAGCGCCGGCGGCACGCGGGTCGTCTTCCCGGCGCCGGTCGGCGCGACGAGCACGGCCGCGGGACCGGTCCGCAGAGCCGCGATCAGCTCGGGCAGGACGTCATCGACAGGGAGGGGCGGCGTCAGAGATCCGGCTCCGGCTCGTGCACCTCGTCGGCGTAGGGGAGCACCCGGAAGCCTTCGAGCGCGGCGGCGAGGCGGAGCGGCTCGTCGAGGGAGACGAAGCTCGCGCCGTGTGTCCGCTCCTGGCACCAGATGAGGGCCGCGGCGAGCTCGAGGGCCGAAGCGGCGCGCAGATTGTGGACCGAGAGGATGCGCAGCGCGCGAGCCCGCACCGCCTCGGTGGGCTGGACCTCGACGGCGCGCGTCCGCAGGTGATCGATGAGCGTCCGGGCTTTCTGGACGTCGGCGTGGGCGACGCGTTCCCGCCGTTGAGCGCTCATCAGAGCTCCGGCGCATTCGATCGGCGCTCCCCACCAGAGCGCCACCTCGGGATCGCGCTGCAGGAGAGGCTCGACTTTGGCCGAAGCGGCTTCCCGCACCACCAGGGCGAGGAGCGCGGAGCTGTCCCAGAACTTCAGACGGCCTCCAGGAGATCCGCATCCTCCAGGTCGTCTTCGTCATGGAGGCGGAGCGGCTGGCGGTACCTGGCCCGCGGCAGCTTCCAGAAGGTCTCGTCCAGCGGCTTTTCCGGCGCCCGCACCAGCCCTGAACGCACGAGCTGCTGCGTGGCCTCGGCCGGCGACGCGGCCGAGAGCGGCATGAGCCTGGCGATGGGCCGGCCGTGCTCGGTGACGAGGACCTCCTCGCCGTCTTTCACCTTGGCGAGGGTTTCGGACAGCATGGCTTTCAGCTCGGCAATTCCCATGGATCGCATGGGAGAAACTCTAGCCAAGCGAAAATGACCTGTCAAGTCATAATCTGAAGATCCATCCGCTCATCCCGCCCGGCTCTCCGCCTCGCAAGCCAGCTCCCAGAGGCGGCTCGGCTTGAGCGGGATCTCCAGGATCTCCAGGCCGGGAATGGCCAGGGCGTCCTCCACCGCCTGGGCGAAGAGGGCGCCGACCGGGATCGCGCCGGCCTCGCCCGCCCCCTTGGTGCCGAGCGCGTTGAGCGGCGAGGCCGTCTCCTCGTGGCCGACCTCGACGCGCGGTACGTCGAGCGAGGTGGGGAGGAGGAAATCCATGAACGAGGCGTTGAGGAGCTGGCCGTTGTCGTCGTAGACGAGCTGCTCGTAGAAGGCGTTGCCGAGCCCCTGCGCCACGCCGCCGTGCACCTGGCCGTCGACGATCAGAGGGTTGAGCACCACGCCGCAGTCGTGGACGACGACGTACTTCCTGACCTTGACCTGCAGGGTCTCGGGATCCACCTCGACGATGCAGGCGTGGCAGCCGCTCGCCGTGGCGCCGCGGTAGGGGCCGAAGTAGCGCGTCGCCTCGAGACCCGGCTCGGTGCCCGGCTTGACGGCGCCGCGCATCGGGTTCGCCCGCTTCGCCAGCTCGCCCAGCGCGATCGAGCGCGCCGGCTCGCCGGCGACCCGGGCCGCGCCTTCCGCCAGCTCGATCTCGTCTTCGCTCACGCCCAGCTGCTCGGCGGCCAGGCGGAGGGCCTTCTCGCGCACCGCCTTCGCCGCCTCGTTGGTGGCGTTGCCGGCCACCACGGCGCCGCGGCTGGCGAAGGTCCCGGTACCCCAATGGAACTGATCGCTGTCGCCGGTGACCACGTCGACGTCCTCCACCGCGACGCCGAGCTGCTGCGCCGCGACCTGGGCGAGGACGGTGAAATGCCCCTGCCCCTGCGTGCCGATGCCAGTCACCACCGTCACCTTGCCGCTCGTCTGCACCTGCACCCGCGCACCTTCGAAAGGCCCGATGCCCGTGCCCTCGACGTAGGCGACGACGCCGATCCCCACCGCCTTCCCCTCCGCCCGCAGGCGCGGCTGCTCGTCGCGCAGGAACGCCTCCCAGCCGATCATGGCGAGCGTCTTGTCGAGCACCGGCTCGTAGTTGCCGCTGTCGTAGTAGAGCGGCGCGAAGTCCTGATAGATGATGACGTGGTCGTGCGGGAACTCGTCCGGCCGCAGGAAGTTGCGCCGGCGGATCTCGATGCGGTCGAGCCCGAGCTCGCGCGCGGCGAGGTCCATCAGCCGCTCGATGACGAACACCCCGTGCTGGCGGCCGGCGCCGCGGTAGGGCGTGACGATCGTCTTGTTGGTGAAGACGGCCCGGAACTCGCTCTCGTAGGCGGGCACGCGATACGGGCCCATCAGCGTGCACTGGCTGTTGAGCGGCACCGTCAGGCCATAGGGATCATAGGCGCCGGTGTCGTGCAGGAAGGAGTCCTTCACCCCCAGGATGCGGCCGTCCCGGGTGAGCGCGATCTCGGCGTCGTGGATCTGCCCGCGCTCCTGCGTCGTGGCGACGAAGTTCTCCGCCCGGTCCTCGATCCACTTGACCGGCCGCTCCAGCCGCAGGGCGAGCCAGGGGACGAGCACCTCCTCGGGGTAGAACATCATGATCTTGGGGCCGAAGCCGCCGCCGATGAACGGCGTCACCAGCCGCACCTGGTGGTCGGAGAGGCCGAGCATGGCGGCGAGGCCGTTGCGCACCGGGATCGGCGCCTGGGTGGTGTCCCAGATCGTCAGCTTCTGAGTGCGCCCGTCCCACTGCGCGACGATGCCGCGGTTCTCGATCGCCGCCGCGGCGCCGCGGTCGTAGGAGAAGCGCCGGCGGATCACCACGTCCGCCTGCGCCTTGGCCGCCGCGTAGTCCCCCTTCTTCTGCGGCACGTAGGCGGCGAGGTTGGAGCCCACGTCCTCATGGATCAGCGCCGCGTCCGGCGCCAGCGCCTTCTCCAGGTCCACCACGGCCGGCAGCGCCTCGTAGTCGACGACGATGCGCTCGGCGGCGTCCTCGGCGAGATAGCGGCTCTCCGCCACCACGAGGGCGACGGCTTCGCCGAGATGGCGTACCTTGTCCTTCGCCAGCGGCACCTGCGTGCGCTGGTTGAAGACCAGGCCCTCGACCGGCGGCGGCGGCACCAGCAGCGGCCCAGGCTGCCAGTAATCGCCGAGATCGGCGGCGGTGTAGACCGCGATCACGCCGGGCATCTCCCGCGCCTCGGAGACGTCGATGACACCGAGCCGAGCGTGGGCGTGCGGGCTGCGCACGAAAGCCACATGGGCCGTCTCCTGCGGCTCCACGTCATCGATGAACAGCGCCCGTCCGGTGAGCAGGCGCGGGTCTTCGTTGCGCTTGGTGCGGGTGCCGATCATCGCTGCTCCACGAACGCCACGATCCTCGCGAACGCCGCTTCGCCGCCGCGGAAGCGGAAGGGGAAGCAGCCGAGCCAGACCCGCTGATCGAGCACCTCGTCGATCTGTCCGCCGACGTTCTCGGCGTGGAAGACGCCGCGCGGGAAGAGCTTGACGTGCATGCACTGGTAATCCGCGGGCCAGGGGAACGCCTCGTCGAGCGACATGCCGATGGCGGCCTCGACCTCCGGGATGAGGTCCGGCCGCGCCCGCCGCACGTTGGTGTTCCACGGATGGTCGGCGGCGATGCAGTCCACCGCCAGCCAGCGGATGCCGCGATCGAGCACCCAGTCGACGAAGGGACTGCGCGGCCCGGGGTGCTTCAGGAAGGCGCGCGGCAGGTCCGCCTTGTCCTGGTTGTGCACCTTGTACCAATCCTCGTTGTAGTAATGGTGATAGCCGGTGTGGATCACCAGGATGTCGCCGCGCTCGATCGTGATGCCCGTCTTGCGCTCCCACTCCTCGAAGTGCTCGGGGCCGTAGATCTGATAGTCGCCGATGCCGAACTGCGTGAGGTCCACGATGCAGGCCGGACCGACGAGCGTATCGATGGGGATGCCGGCGATGTCCGGCCCCGGATCGTAGAAGTGGATCGGCGAGTCGAGATGGGTCGCGATGTGGTTGGTCGTCGAGATGAACTGCGCGTTGACGCCCTCGAAGGCGAGGCGCTTCACCCACTTCACGGTCGGACCCTCGTAGAACGCGAAGGACGGCGAATCCATGCTGAAGTTCTGCGACAGGTCGAGGACCTTCACCTTGCTCATGTCATAGGGAACGTACACGGCTCCTCCTTTCAAATCTCATAGCGCTCCGCGAAGGCGACCAGCGCACTTTCGAAGATCTCCATCGGCGGCCGCACCAGCCCGGCGCCCACCTGGCCCACTCCTGCCTGCCGGTGCGCGATGCCGGTGTTGACGCGCGGCGTGATGCCGAGCTCCACCACCTTGCGCAGGTCGATGCCCACCGGCGTGCCGCGGAAGCCTAGGGTAGGAATGGTGAACTGGCCATGTTCGGCGATGGTGATCTCGTACATCTCCAGCGTAGCGTTGACGGCATCCTGGGGCGTGCCGCCGATGAAGGTGACGATGGCCGGCGCGGCCGCCATGGCGAAAGCACCGATGCCCGCCGTCTCGGTGATCGTGCTGTCGCCGATGTCCGGGTTGGCGTCGGCGCTCGAAAAGCCCGGAAAGTAGAGCCCGTCCGGCGGCTGGGCGGGCGCCGTGAACCAGCGGTCGCCGAGGCCGCTGACGCGGATGCCGAAGTCCGTACCGTTGCGCGCCATGGTGGAGACGAGCGTGCTCCCCTCGACGCCGTGCGCCGCGTCGGCCATGGCCTTGCACGCCGCCATCACAGGGTTGAGCACCGAGAGTGGATTGTCGCCCAGGAACCTCACCACTTCCGCGTGGATGGCCGCCGCCGGCGAGACCCGCGCGATCGCCGGCGCGAGGAGCTTGAGGAAGAGCAGCGAGCCGGCCTTGTTGCGGTTGTGCCCCTCGTCGCCCATGTGGAGGGCCTCGGCGATCAGCGTCCGCAGGTCGATCCCCTCCAGCAGCTCGACCGCCCTGGCGAGGACGGGCGCCAGGAAGTCGTTCATCCAGCGCAGCTTCGCCAGCACCTCCTCGCTGAAGGCGCCGTAGCGCAGCACCTTGCCGTAGCCCTCGTTGAGGTTCGAGAAGGTGCGGTGGCCGTGGACAACGTCCTCCACCACATAGACCTTCATCGACGGCGAGATGACGCCCGCCATCGGCCCCACGGCGCCGTGGTGGTGGCAGGGCTCGAAGGCGACCTCGCCGCGCTCGACCAGCGCCACCGCGCCGGCTTCGTCACGGGCACGCCCTTCGAAGATCAGCGCGCCGATCACCGCGCCGCGCAGCGGACCCGACATGCGCTCCCACGCGATGGGCGGACCGGCGTGGAGCAGCAGGTCGTCCCGCATGCCGGGGATGACATCGCGCGCCACGGCAAGCCCCTTGAGGATGGGCCGCGCGGCCGTCATGCGCTCGACAGCGGTGCGGTTGGCGTGATCTATATCGATTCCCATCTTTGGAATCCTTGAGATCCTTTACGTCCTTTCCTGACCTTTCATCCGCGCCAATATCCCCGCCAGCTTCTCATTCCCTCCCGCCGGAGGCTTCCACTCCACCTGCACGGCCCGGGCTCCCTGCGCGACGAGGCTATCGTAGAAGGATTCCAGCCCGACGTTCACCGCCGCGAGCGGCTCCTGGATCGTCTCCAACGGAACTGGCGCGGCATCTTCCGCATTCTCCGCCTCCGGTGCCAGTCGCATCGCCGCGTGCTCCACCAGCTCGTTCACCGTGCGGCAGACCGTGGCGCCGGCCTGCTCGAGGGTGGAAATCTGCGTCGCGAGATCCTGCGGGTCCTCGTCGGTGCCGATCACCAGAACCGCGATCTCCAGATTTCGACTCCCTGACGCGCGCTCGATCTCCGGCGCCATCTCCCCCGCCGGATCGGCGTGCGCCCCCTCGCCGAGCACGAGGTCGAGCACGATCAGACCGGCCTCGGGATCGGCCGCCTCCTGACGCAGCCGCCGGCGGCGCAAATCGAAATCCATCATCGGATGCAGCCGGCCGACCGTGAATTCGTCCGCTCCCAGATCGAGGATCGTGTGACCCTGACTGTGCAGTGGATCGGCCAGACGCTGCGATTCCGAGAGCGGAGCGTTCGAGTAGACCGGAGCAAGGAAAGCCGAGATCCCCAGAAGGGTTTCGTAGGCCAGAGTCCCGCCCGAGAAGAGACCGCGGAGATAACGCCCGCCGCCTTCCCGGGAAGAGGGCGCGGCATGCTGCGTCCCTACGACCGCGACGGCCAGCTCGGCTGCCTCTGCGAGGCTCGCCGCGAAATGAAGGTTCCCCAATCGCCTGCCCGGCAAGGGCGCGCCGAGAAACTGGATCACCACCGGCTTGCCCGCCGCCCGCGCCGCCGCCAGCAGGCGCACCGCCACCTCCGGCGCCGGCGGTTTGGAGACCAGCACGATCACCTGTGTCTCCGGATCGCGGCGCAGCAGATCGATCGCCTGCGCAGCGGTGAGGCCGCCGACACCGGAGGACAAATCGCGCCCACCGGTGCCGATCGCCTGCGAAATGCCGGCCCCGAGAGTATGGATATGGCTCATGATCGCCTGCAGGCCCGTGCCCGAGGCCCCTATCAGGCCGATGGGACCGCGGCGCACACGGTTGGCGAAGCCGAGCCCGACGCCGCCCACGACCGCGGTGCCGCAGTCCGGCCCGAGGACGAGCAGGCCCTTCGCGCGCGCCTTCTGCTTGAGGGCCACCTCATCCGCCACCGGCACGTTGTCGCTGTAGAGGAAGACGTTGCGGCCGTGTCCCAGCGCTTCGTCCGCCACGCCGGCGGCGTAGCGGCCGGGTACCGAGATCAGCACCCAGCGCGCCTCCGGCAGCATCTTGAGCGCAGTCGCGAGGCTACGCGGCCGGAAATCCTGCTCGCCGCCGCTGCGGCGGACCTGCAAGAGAGCATCGACCCGTGCCAGGGCCTCGCCCGCCGCCGCGTCGGTCTCCGCCTTGACCGCGATCAGCAGGTCGTGCGGACCCGCCGCCACGTCTTCTCCGGGCTCCAGGCCGCTCGCGGCGAGCACCTCCCGGTTGGCGGGCGTCGCCATCACCACTCCGGCGTCGAGCACTCCGGGCAGGCCGGCGAGCGCGCGCTGGAGCTGCATGAGCACGACCGAGTCGTGATAGGCGCCGGGACGCACGGCGCAGCGGGTGACCGGCTCGCCGCTCACGAGCGGACGGCGCCTTCCAGCTCCCCCGCCCAGGCCAGCAGATCCTCGTCGGCCCACCAGCGCGCGACGATCTGGAGCCCCATCGGCAGGCCGGCCGCGTTGCGTCCCGCGGGCAGGCAGACGGCGGGCATGCCGGCGTGGGTCCAGGGGAGGTTCATCACCGGATCGCCGGTGGAATCGAGCCCGCGCGGCGCGGCGCCCAGGGCGGGCGGCGAGAGCCAGAGGTCGAGCCGGTGCTCGTCCATGAGCGACGTCAGGGCGTTGCGCAGCTCTACCCTGCCCTCCAGGTCGCGGGCGAGCTCGTCGTCCGTTACCGACTGGCCGCGCTCGATCAGCTCGGCCGTCTTCCGGTGGTAGAGCTCGCCGTAGCGGGAGAACCAGTCGCGATGGACATGCGCGGCCTCAGCCGCGGTGGCCCGGAAGTGGCGTTCCACGATCTCGCCGAAATCCGCCATCGCGGGAACGGACTCGACCTCATGACCGGCGGCGGCCAGGCGGCGGCAGACCTCGCGGAAATGGACCAGCCCCTCGCCGGCGGCGCGCTCCAGATACGGCCCTTCCGGCACGCCCAGCCGGGGTTTGCGCGGCGGCGCCGCGGGCCGCCAGACGCGGCAGAGCACCGCGGCGGCCTTCGCCGCACCGGCGGCGTCGGGGGTGAAAAACCCGATGTGGTCGAAAGAGGGTGCGAGCGGGATCACGCCGTCGCGCGAGATGCGCTCGTAGCTGGGCTTGAAGCCGACGACGCCGCAGAAGGCGGCGGGACGGAGAATCGAGCCGATCGTCTGCGTGCCGAGCGCCAGCGGCGAGAGACCGGCCGCGACCGCCGCCGCCGAGCCGCTGCTCGAGCCGCCGGGAGTGTGCTCCAGGTTCCACGGATTGCGCGTCGGCCCCGGAGCGAAGAAGGCGAACTCGGTGGAGACGGTCTTGCCCAGGATCAGCGCGCCGGCCGCCTTGAGCGTCGCGACGCTCGCCGCCTCCGGCCCGGCCAGCTCCTTCGCCGGCAACCGGCTGCCGCCGCGGGTCTCGAAGCCGTCCACGTGGAAGATGTCCTTGACGCCCACCGGCACGCCGAAGAGCGGCGGCCGATGCGCGGCGTCGGGCCAGCGCTCCGCGAGCTCCGCGGCCTCCCGGCGCAGGCGTTCGAACCGCCGCTCTTCCGGCATGAAGGCCCGCACCTCGGGCTCGCGCACGGCGAAGAGCGCCTCCAGGCGGTCGAGATCGCTCACCCCACGGATTGGCGCCGCCTCTCCGCGGCGAGCTTCACCGCGTCGACGATGTGCTGGTAGCCGGTGCAGCGGCAGAGATTGCCGGAGATGGCCTGGCGGATCTCCGCCTCGGAGGGATCGGGATTCTCCTCCAGGAATGGCACCAGCGTCATGAGGAATCCCGGCGTGCAGAAGCCGCACTGCAGGCCGTGGCACTCCCAGAAGGCCTGCTGCAGCGGATGCAGCTGTTCGGGCCCGGGCGAGAGGCTTTCGACCGTCTCCAGAGCGTGCCCATCCGCCTGCACGGCGAGCATGATGCAGGAGCGCACCGGCTGGCCGTCGAAGAGGATCGTGCAGGCGCCGCACACGCCGTGCTCGCAGCCGACGTGCGTGCCGGTGAGGTCCAGCTCGTGGCGCAGGAAGTCCGAGAGCAGCAGGCGCGGCTCGATCTCGCGCTCGTAGGCGCGGCCGTTGACGGTGACGGAGACCTTGTAGAGCCCGTTCACGCCGCGGCCCTCCCGTCGCGCGCCCGCTCGGCCGCACGCCGCAAGGCGCGGCCGGTGATCACGCGCGCCAGATGCCGCTTGAATTCGGCCGTCGCGTGGACGTCCCCGAACGGGCTCATCTCGTCGCGCGAGGCCTTCTCCGCCGCGGCCGCGATCGCCGGCGGCGAGATCTCCTCGCCGGCCAGCAGGCGCGCCGCTTCCCTGGCCACGACCGGCCGGTCGCCGGCGCTCAGGTAGACCAGCCGGGCCTCGCGGCATTTGCCGGCCTCGTCGAGCGTCACCAGGGCCGCGATCCCCACCTGCGCGTAGTCGCCGTGACGGCGGGCGATCTCCATGAAAGCCCAACCGGTGCGCGGCGGCAGCGGCGGGATCTCGGCCTCGACCAGCATCTCGTCCGGCTCCAGCGCGGTGGTGAAGATGCCGGCGAAGAAGTCGGCGGCGTCCACCCAGCGCTCGCCGCCGGCCCGCCGGAGGCGCAGGCGGGCGCGCAACGCCACGGCGAGCGCCGGCAGCTCGGCCGCCGGATCGGCGTGCGCCAGGCTGCCGCCGAAGGTGCCGCGGTTGCGGATCTGCGGATGGGCGATGAAGGGCACGGCCTCGTGGAGCAGCGGCGCCGCCTCGGCCACCAGAGGGTCCCGCTCCAGCCGGCGCTGGCGCGTCAGGGCGCCGATCCGCAGGCTGCCGTCCTCGCCGCGGCGGATGAAGTCCAGCTCCGCCAGCTTGTTGATGTCGACGAGGAGCGCCGGCGCCGCCAGCCGGAAGTTCATCACCGGAATCAGGCTCTGCCCGCCGGCCAGCAGCTTGGCGTCCCCCCCATGGCGGGCGAGGACGTCGAGCGCGGCCTCCAGAGAGGCGGGCGCCTGATACTCGAACGGAGCGGGCTTCATCCGCGGATTTCCCCCTTCCTTCGGATCCGCGGGATTGTATCCTCTCCCCGAGCTTTGAAAGAAAAGGGCCGCTTTCTTTAAAAGTGCCCCGGGCTTTGAAAGTCCTCTTTCCATTCTCCCCGAGCTTTGAAAGAATACGGCCGCTTTCTTTAAAAGCGCCAAGGGACAGCCCCATGAACCCCTCCGACTTCCATGCATCCAACGCCGGACGGGTCATCATGGTCCCCGCAGGATACGCCGCCTTCGTTCCTGCTCCGCTTCCGCCCGACCTGACCTACGACTCCCGGCTGGTCCGAGCTCTTTCCCAGGCCGATGCCGCTCTCAGCGAGCTGTCGGGCCTTGGCCGACACCTCCCCAATCCTCACTTGCTGATCGCGCCCTATGTCAGGCGCGAGGCTGTGCTGTCGTCGCGAATTGAGGGCACCCGGGCAAGCCTATCGGACCTATTGCTCGACGAAGTCGAGGTTGATCAGCCCGAAGATGCCGATGTGCGAGAGGTGCGTAACTACGTGGCAGCCCTAGAGTACGGCTTGGAGCGGCTGCGTGACTTGCCTCTGTCTCTGCGCCTGGTCCGCGAGCTGCACGAGCGACTGATGCGTGGGGTGCGTGGCGACCGCGCCACTCCTGGAGAATTCCGGCGTTCGCAGAACTGGATTGGACCGGCCGGCAGCACGCTTGTCAGCGCGCCCTATGTGCCACCGCCGCCCGATCTGATGATGGAGGGTCTCTCCGATTGGGAGCGTTTCCTGCATGACCGGGATGGTTTTCCGGACCTGATCCATTGCGCGATCATGCATGAGCAGTTCGAGGCGATTCATCCCTTCCTGGACGGGAATGGACGAGTGGGTCGGCTCCTGATCACCCTGTTCCTCGTGGAACGGGGCCGCCTCTCCCAACCGCTCCTGTACCTCTCCGACTACATCGAGGCTCACCGGCAGGAGTATTACGACACCCTTCAGCGTGTCAGGACGGAAGGAGATTGGCCTGGCTGGCTCCGGTTTTTCCTGGTCGGAGTCAAAGAGACGGCGCGGGCGGCGGCCCATCAAGCGGGCCAGCTCATGGATCTGCGCGAAACCTACCGGTCACGCCTGAGCCGGAGGCCTAACGTCCTGAGGCTCCTGGACGCGTTGTTCATGAATCCATATCTCACCGCGGCCCGAGCTGTACAAATCCTCGGCGTCTCCGATCCAACGGCGCGGCAGGCTCTTGCCGTCTTGCAAGAAGACGGACTCATTAGCGAGGTGACCGGCCGCCATTGGAGGCGCGTCTACCTCGCACGCCCGATCCTCGAGGCCCTGGAAGCTCGCGTCTGAACGTTTGAGAAGGCTGGCCCTCGCCCTCGCAGCGGGCTTCGCGGCAGGATCAGCGATAGAAGGAGCCGGCCGGGACCGGCAAGGCCTCGATCCCGCAGCCCCGATTGCCGACGCTGTACAAGGCCGTCCCTGAGCGCTCCCCCACGGACTGCATCTGCTCCTCGGCCCGCTGGAAGGTATCGAGCGCGAGCGCGGTGAGCTCCTCCGCCGCGAGCTTGATGGCGGCCAGGTGGCCGGCGCCGGGCACGACGTGGCAGCGGCCGCCGGCGAGCCTGGCGAGCTCGCGCGTGTCCTCCGGCCGCACGCCGCGGTCACGCTCGCCGCTGACGTAGGCGACGGCGCGCAGAGACATCGCGCCGGCGTGGCGGCGGATGTCCAGGAACCGGTAGGCGGACGGCAGGCACAGGCGGAAGAGGAAGTACCCCGGCCGGTAGAGCGGCGTCTCGCGCCACGACCATTCGAAGAGGTGGGGCGAGACGTCCTCGAACATGGCGCCCGTCACCACGTCCGTGCGGCTGAGGAAGGGATGGGCCCAGTAGCCGCCGGAGCTGATCCCCCACAGATGCAAGGGGAGGTCGCCCACGCGCTCCAGCAGCGCCTCGACGCCCGCCTCGACGTCGCGATCGAAGAAGCCGTCGGGAGGGCCGCTCGCGCCGAAGCCCGGGAAATCCAACGCCAGGACGTGGTATCCGGCGGTGCGCAGGGCCTCGATGCGGCCGCGCAGATGAAAGTAGGCCTTGCCCCAGACCAGCCACGGATGGAGCAGGAGCACGCCGCCCCGCGGGCTGCCGGACGCCGGAAACCACGTCGCCGAGAGCGTGCCGCGCCCGTGGCGCCGCGGCACCGCGACGCTCTCGAAGGGCGCCAATCTCTCCGGCGGCTCCGGCTGCGCGACCGGCGGCAGGTGCGGCGACAGCGCCAGGAAGTAGCGCATCGCCAAGCGCTCGCTGCGGGCCGACGGCCGCGGTGGGGGAATTCTCTGCGCCATCAATATCCTCCTCGCCATTTCCTCCTCCCACGGGACATTAGTCGTGGCGAAGGGCTTCGGCGTTACAACCCGGAGCAGAGACTGATCTTTTAAATGAAAGGTATGTTAAATCGCCCTATACTGCGGGCTCTTCCCAAAGAGACTCCAGTATCGCAGGAAACCTGCCGATTGGAAAGATCAGATATCAAGCCGCAGCTCGTGCTTGATCGATCTCATTGTTAAATCGCGCGTCGCTTTATATTGTTACATTCGCCGCGGCGCCGAAGGCGGGAACGGCTTTCTCACCCCGAGAGGAACAGCCCCTCGATCGTTCCCTGGATGTACAGCGCCGCCTCGTAAGGATCGGCAGCGTCGCGGATGGGCCGGCCGACGACGATGTAGTCGGCGCCGTGGCGGAGGGCCTCCTCGACGGTGACCACGCGCTTCTGGTCGTCCGCCGGACGGTTGCCGGCGGGCCGGATGCCGGGGGTGACGATCAGCATCTCCGGGCCGAGCTGATCGCGCAGGTTCCGCGCCTCCAGGCCGGAGGCGATGACGCCGTCGCAGCCCACCTCCTGGGCGCGGCGGGCGCGGGAGAGGACGAGCTCGGGCATCTCGCCGCCGAAGCCGAGCTCGCGCAGGCCTTCGCGGTTGAGGCTGGTAAGGACGGTGACGGCGAGGATCTTCAGCGCCCCCTTTTCGCGGCAGGCCGCCTCCAGGATGTCGCCGTCGCCATGCACCGTGAGGAACGTCACCGGCCGCTCGCGCAACCGGCGGACGGCGCGCGCCACCGTCTCGGGAATGTCGTAGAGCTTGAGATCGAGGAAGACCTTCTTCTCCTGCTCGACCAGCCAGTCGACCAGGGCGAATCCCTCGCCGGAGAGGAACAGCTCCAGCCCCACCTTGTAGAACTGCACCGCCTCGCGCAGCGTGTCGACCAGCCGCCTCGCCTCCGCGGCGCCCGGCACGTCGAGAGCGAAGATCAGCCGCTCCTCCGGCGGGATCGCCTTCGCCGACAGATAGATGGGATCGCCCGCCTCCGGCTCCTTGGGATCGTCGAATGAGGTCATTGGGGAATCTCCCTCCAGGCGGATCAACGTAACACAGACGGCGTGCGCTTCGAGCCCTCACTCCCCCCTGCCCCCTCTCTCCCACCGCACACCCGACCCCCGGAGAGAGGGGGTTGGAAAAAGCAAAGCAAATTTCTTCTTCTGCAGTCTCCCTCCTCTCCCCGGGCGGGTGGGCGTGAGGTGGGAGAGGAGGGCCAGGGAGGTGAGGGCTTCGAAGGGCAGAACGCCTCCACCGCAACACCCCTCTGAACTAAGATACCCCCTGCCCATGCTCGAACGCCTCTTCCACGTCCGCGCGGCCGGCTCGACGCCGGGGCGGGAGATCCTCGGCGGGGTGACGACGTTCCTCACCATGGCCTATATCCTGGCCGTCAATCCGATGTTCCTGACGGCGGCCAAGATGCCGGCCGAGGGCGCCATCATCGCCACCGCGCTCTCCGCTGCTTTCGCCACTTTGCTCATGGCGTTCCTCGCCAACTACCCGATCGCCCTGGCGCCGGGGATGGGGATGAACGCATTCTTTGCCTATGGCATCTGCATCGGCGCCGGGGTCCGCTGGCAGACGGCGCTCGGCATGGTGTTCTGGGCCGGGCTCGTCTTCGTGGTGCTGACGGTGACCGGCGCGCGGCGGGTGCTGGTGCGGGCGGTGCCGGAGAGCATCAAGCTCGCCGGCGCCGTAGGGATCGGCCTCTTCATCGCCTTCATCGGACTGCAGCACGGCGGCATCGTGCGCGCCGATCCGGCGACCCAGGTGGCCCTGGCGGACCTCCACTCGCCCGCCGCCCTGCTCACGCTCTTCGGCCTCGCCGTGTCGCTGGTGCTGATGGCGCTCGGCGTGCGCACGGCGATCTTCTGGGGCCTTGCCGCGACGCTCGCCGCCGGCCTGCTCACCGGCGAGGTGCAGGCACCGGCGGCGCTCGTCTCCGCGCCCAGCCTGCAGCTCCCCGGCCTGCAGATCGACATCCTCGGCGCGCTGCGCCTCCAGTATCTGCCGCTCATCCTGGTGCTCCTCTTCTTCGCCCTCTTCGACACCCTGGGGACGCTGATGGGCCTGGCGCACGAGGCCGGCCTGCTGGTGAAAGGCGAGCTGCCGCGCATCGAGCGCGCGCTCACCGCCGACGCGGCCGGCATGGTGGGCGGCGCGCTCATCGGCACCTCGCCGGTGACCTCCTACATCGAGAGCGGCTCCGGCATCGGCGTCGGCGCGCGCACGGGGCTCGCCAATGTGGTGACCGCCGGACTGCTCCTCCTCTCGCTCTTCCTCACGCCGCTCGTCGGCATGATCAGCCGGCCGGACGCCGGCGGCTTCACTCCGGTCACGGCGCCGGCGCTCATTCTCGTCGGCATCCTCATGGTGCGCGCCGTGCGCGAGATCGACTGGTCAGACATCACCGAGGCGGCCCCGGCCTTCTTCACCGCCCTGCTGATGCCGCTCACCTTCAACATCTCGCACGGCCTGGCGGCGGGGATCGTCGTCTACGCCCTCGTCAAGCTCGCCGCCCGCCGCTGGAGCGAGGTGCACTGGCTGATGTGGGCCCTCGCGGTGCTCTTCGTGCTGCGGTATGCGTTCCTGCCGGTGTAGGGCGCACCGGCCTCCACAAAAGGACGAAAAGGACATCAAGGACGACAAAGGACAATACCGTCCTTGAAGTCCTTGTCGTCCCTGAGGTCCTTTCAGATCTCCCTTACATAGCAGGGATACTCGCTCTGCGCCCGGCGGACGAGGGCGACGTCGATCTCGTGCACCGCAACCGGCGCGGCCGGAGAGGTTTCGGCGATCAGGTCGCCGAACGGATCCACGATCCAACCCGCGCCGCCGAAGACCTGACCCTGCGAGCCGGCTCCGGCGCGGTTCGAAGACAGGACGTAGCATCCGGAGACGATCGCGGCCATGCGCACCGCGACGAGCCAGCGGCTCAGCGAGGATGCGCCGGCGGCGCGCGGCACCAGAAGGACGTCGGCGCCCGCCCTGCCATAGTGCCGCGCGTGCTCGTTGAACATCAGCTCGGTGCAGATGAGGAAGCCCACCTGGAGGCCTCCAGCGTCCGCGGTCGCGAAGTGGCGAGGGCCGCCCTCGAACCAGCGGGCCTCGTAGAAGCCCTCCTCCTCCGGAAAGTACTGCTTCGTGTGGACGCCGCGCATGCCGCCGTCGCGAGTCCACACGAACGCCTCGTTGACCCGGCGGCCGTCGAGCACCCGCGGCCTGGTGCCGGCGACGGCCTTGGCGCCGAGCTCGGGGAGGCCAGCCAGGCCCGCGTCGTGGAGGGAGAGCGAACGATTCCACGCGGCTTCCTCGAACACCTCGCCCGCACTGATCCAGGGGCCGAAGGGCATCTCGTTGAGCAGCAGGAGATCCGGAGCCTGCCGCGAAACCGCCGCGCAGAGAGCCGTCCACGCCGCCGTCCCGGCCTCGAGCTCGGCGAGCGCCTCGCAGACGGCGACCTTGATTTTTCCAGCGGGCTCCATGGGAGCGATTTTATGACGGGGTGGCTACGAAGAGGTCTTGCCCTTCAGCCGCTCCAGCTCTTCCCGGAGCCGGGCGGTCTCGACCTCAGCGGCTTTCCGCAGTGTCTGCTCTTCATCGGAGTAGAGGAGTCTAAGCTCTAAAGTCTTGTGTATCTGCCACTTGCGCGGGGAAACGGCACTTCTCTGGCTGGCGGGGCGGGTGTTCCGCCGCTCGCGAGGGAAAGCCATTTTCCCTCCATACGACGGCCCAGAGAACCGAGGGAAAGTCATTTTCCCTCGCTATGACGGACCGGAGTCCCGAGGGAAACCGGCTTTCCCCGCGTACGCCGGCCCAGAGAAAGGAGGGAAAGTCATTTTCCCTGGTGACGACGAATCAGAGAACCGAGGGAAAGCGGCTTTCCCTCTGGACGCCGGCCCAGAGAAAGGAGGGAAAGTCACTTTCCCTGTTGACGACGAATCGAAGAACCGAGGGAAAGTGACTTTCCCTCGTGACGACGATACAGCGAACGGAGGGAAAACGATTTTCCCTCGTGATTCCGGCCCAGCGTCCACAGGGAAAGTCATTTTCCCTGCGTTCGACGGATCATCGTCCCCGGGGAAAACGACTTTCCCTCTCTTCCCCGGACCGTGGTAGGCGGGGAAAGTCGGTTTCCCTCGGGACTACAAGACGTCATACCGGGGGAAGATCACTTTCCCTCGGTACGACGGATCGTCGTAAGGTTACGGCGAAGTGTCTCCGCCGACGCCGAGACGCCGCAACGATACGCTGTCGCGTCGTCCTCGATGCCGCTCAGCGCGCGTGCGCCCGTTTCGCCGCCGCCTGAGCCGGCCCAGTGAGCTGGACATGCAGCTCGCCATCGAGGGCTCGGGCCAGCCGCACCATCGTAGCGAGCGTGAAGTTCACCTTCCCGCGAAGGATCTTGGTGACATAGGCGGGAGTAGCTCCGAGCCTCCGGGCAAGCTCCGTGCGGGAGATACCCTGGCGATCCATCTCCCGCACCAGGTTCTCCGTGAATTCCAGGATCGCCCCGGCTACCCAGTAGTCCTCATGCTGCTCGGCCTTCTGAAACAGCTCGGAGAAGGTTCTTGGCTTCATGAAGCTAACCCTCCACCACAGTGAGATCCCTGGTCTTCTTCGCGGCCTGATACTCCAGGCAAGCGGCTTGAGCTCGATCGGTCTCGCCGGGAGGAGTCTTCCTGGTGCGCTTCACGAAGCCGTGACTGCAGACGATGACCCGACCCTCGTCATAGAACCAAAGCACCCGAAGCTGGCCGGCGATGAGCTCCCAGATATCACCAGCGATCTTGTGCGACACCTCGACATTGCGAGGCGGACCCTGCTCGGCGATGAACGCGAGAAGCCGCAGCATGGCTCGACCGTCTGCCGCAAGCTGGGCCTCCAAGCCGGCAAGGAATTCAAGGAGCGGGCAATCGCCTCGGAAGCTACAGACGGCCAGCACGTCCCACTGCGCCCTGCGGACCCGCCGGAGCCTCATTTTAACCTATGGGTTAAACCAGTCAAGAGAGAATTCCCCTGGATTTGGGGAGGAGCCCGGCTGGGGAAGTCGTTCGATGGCGTTATCTTATGCCAGCGCGGTGATTCCATGACATGACCGATTCGATTCCTATCGGCGCCGTGGTACAGGTCGATCGGCTCCCTGCCGACTTCGAGACCTTTCCCGAGGAAACAAGAGCCGCATTTCGGGCCGCCCTCGGGAAACGCTTCATCGTCTGCGGCCACGGTCCCTATGGCCATCTCGAGCTCGAGCTCGGGAGAGTGCTGGATGCTCTCCTCGGCGGCTTCATGAACACGATCTGGATAGAGCCGGAATACGTAAGCGTGGTGAGATCGGAGCCACCCAACCCTTGGAAGGAGAAGAAGCCATGAGCCTGTCGCTCTACCAGCGTGTCGCTCTCAGGCGCGATCTTCCTGAGCACAAGCTGCGACAGGGAGATGTCGCAGTCCTCGTAGACCAAGTCCAGCATCCTGAGGGAGGCGAGCCGGGTTGCGTGCTGGAGGTCTTCAACGCCTTGGGGGAGTCAATCGCTGTCGTGGCCGTTCCAGAGTCGGACATCGAGGGACTTCGCGAGAACGAGGTTCTGGCTGTTCGTCCTCTGGCTCCCGCCGGCTAATCGGAGAGCGGCATCGCGTGAGCCGCGCCGTATCGAGAGCCCGGAGGGCGAGTTGGAGAAGATCCCGTCCACGGAATTGGGTTACATAGACGAGCGCAGGCTCCCGTCAGCCACTCGATGGTGTCGAGCCCCCCTAATGGTTATATAGCTTCATTACCAGGGGCAGGCGAGCTGGTATGAGCGCTTGCATCCCGGCGCTTGATCTGCCGCTGCTAAGCCAAAATGCCTAAGGGAGATGCTGCCTAATTTGATCAACGAGAGACCTGTATTCCTCTTCGCTTTTCTGAGGCGCAAGCGTACGACTAGTTTCCAAAAACGGCGAGTTTCCGAAATTCGGATCCGATGAGTAACGGGGAACGATATGCAGATGAACATGGCCCGCGCGATTGCCCATGAAAAGATAATTGAGCAATGCCGGGGAAAACGCTCGTCGCACCGCACCTTCGGATCTCCTAATTTCACCCAACGAAGACAGTAATTGGCTCGGCGCCAAGCGGAAGAAATCTGGGATGTGCCTCCTGAAAACCAACATCGATCGACCCCTATAAGTCTGGTCTCTATTAAGGATGAATACGCTATTCCTAAATTCATAGATCACCCGGGGCTCTTCTGAGATGTGCTGCACTAGATAACATAAATCGCACCTTTCGTCGAAGAGCGGATCAATAGATCCTACTTGGACATACCCACGCGCTTGCTTCTCCTGAATCCGCCGCGCAAAAAAGTCGCGCGCCTCCGATTCGTTTATGAAAGTTCTATTTATTGTCTCTCCTTCTTGTCCAATTCGACCTCTCTGGATAGTAACCTGATGAAAACGGAAAAGGCTGTCCTGATCTTCGATGGTAAGCGACAGCCTATACCATCGATAAATATTCTTCTCGGGGGCAACCCGCTCTAGTAAGACGGACTCCTCCATGGCTCTGCTATACAATGATTACCTGCCTTGCTGAGTCTTTCATTGAGACGATTGCCTTCCAAAAACGATCATACAAGCCACCCCTGCACCGCCTCCGAAGGAGGAGGCGAGGCCTCTCTACCATTGCAGAGCCGTCAACAGGAAGGATCGTCTCCACAAGCATAAGGCTACCCCACTCAGGCGGATCCGCGACTGTAGCAATAAAAGACATTATACCCTCATACCTATATAGTCTTACCCGCGCCCGAACGGATGGTAACGCCTTCAGAGACCGCGAAAGCTCCCTCTCAAAGTTGTCGATATCCTGCACGAGGTCGGGCCTGTAACAGCGATCAAGAAAAACTAAATTGGCCCTCGCGAAGTCCTTGTCGAGCAGGATGAGATCGTAACAAAGCGATGGAGCGGCAGCGATAGCGGAGAGGCGAGAATGTATTTGCTGGCGAAGATTCACCATTCCGATTCCAGTTGTTACTAGTAAATCGCGAGCGCTTTCTACAAGCTCATTGAATTCCCAGGTTCGTTTGCCTGGATCTGTATTTACAGACACAACCTCTGTAACCGAGTCTGGTTCAGAAGTATCAAGCGACTGTAGAAATTGAGCCAATTGGGCAGAAATCTCGCTTATACGGTCGGTAAATCGCAAATAAAGCAATCCGGACAGATCGCTTGGAAGCTCCTGGTCGCCACCCTTCAGAATCAAGAGAGTGCGCTTTCTTCCCAAACGCGCCCAAAACCACCCCAATTCAACCCAAACATTCTGGCGGGCCCTCGGTCTTGAGGTCCTTTCTCCTTTGAGACGGCCCAAGTCGTCGGGCGTTGCAAGCACGATCGCCACATCCCCAAGAAGGGCAATAGTTTCCAAGGCAACAGGAATGCTATCGCCTGGTTGTATTAAGCTTTCAAGGGTTATTGCTTCCGTGTCCACGCTCCGAGCTTGAAGCCAGCGAATCAAGGCGCGCAAAGAATTACGGTCTCGCCCATGAACTATAAATATTTTGCGGCTCATAAAAGATCCCCCGGTGCCGATTGACCGTACGCTGCTACTGCAGAAGTAATCCTCTGAACAGAGCAGTCGAGCAACTCTGGCTGCCGCACAAGTAGAGGCCATCTCCGCCGAGACTCAACGGCGAACGCAAACTCTTCCCTCATAGGATGGTCTGGCTCTAAGGTCATCAGCTTTTCGAGCGAACCTTCGTAGGTGAATGGCGGCTGCAGCAACGGACCAGTTTTGTACTGTAGGAGCTTGAGCATGGTCTTGATGCAACGTGCGGACCAGGCAAGCCGATCAAAAGCATGACTGTTTATAAAAGCATTCCGCCAGTTGTGGAGCTCGGCGGCTAATGCGATTGGGCGCTCAAAGGAAATTGCCTGCTGCCTGGATTCTATCGGGGGTAGTGAACTGAATAAATTGGGGCCGTGATGGACCCGACAGTATAGAGCCACATCATAACTAACATATGTAGGGCGACCGCCAAGTCTATAGCTCCTCCGAAAGTGCTCTGTATCAATTATATCTGCTCCGACACCGATAGCGATGTCGCCCCTGGCTGCGGCTATTGCTGATCTTAGTTGGGACAACACTGCAAAGACCTCGCGGGATGAGTGGAGGAACACTAAAAGATCAAGATCACTCCAGGCAGGGATGATGTCATTCTTCGCGAGACTCCCAAAGATTGCTACCGAGAGAACACCAGGAATCTCACTGCAGGCAGTGACACAGTCAGTTGCCAGCATGTGGTAGGTTTCCACAGAATATTCCCTTGTCAAAGCGCGGTGTACCGGGTCTATTACCATCGCCGTCTACTCCTGGGGCATGGGGCAAGGAAATCAGTGTTCGGTGGGCCTTCTCTCACATATAATCGCACTGGAGTCCTCCCGTGGGTTACGAGCAGATCTGGCTTCACTGTCTTCGCCCTGGTCCCAGAGAGCCAAAAGACTCCGTACGTTCTGGTTCCATGGCGGCTCAGGATCTCTTACGGTACTTCTGCAAGATGGGGCTTCTCATCATGGCAGAAGTCTAGCAGGAGAGCCTTCAAGGTTGGCAAAGCCGGTCCTGCCCTCTTGCATGGCGGCCCTTTGGGGGCTCTTAGAGCCTTGCAACCCGCGAACCCGGTGCTTACGCACCGGGGCTGTTCAAATGCCGTCCCTTCGGGGCGAACGCTGATGGGGCGCGTCGAGCGGGTCATAGCGGCGACCCCGGCATCGCAATTTTGGTATACTGCGGAAGCCAATGCCTAGGAAAACCAAAGACGCAACGAAAATCCTGGATCGACTCACAGGAGACGACCCTGAGCTCCGGGAGATGATCGCCGAGGAGCGCCTCAACTTCCAGGTGGCCCGGATGATCTATGCGGCTCGGACGGCGGCCGGGCTCACTCAGAGACAGCTCGCCGATCTGATCGGGACTCAGCAATCCACCGTGGCTCGGCTCGAGGATGCGGACTACGAAGGGCATTCGCTGAGCATGCTCCGGAGGATCGCGGAGGCGCTCAATCAGCGGCTGGAGGTGCGCTTCATCCCCGGACGAGCGGCTTGATTCGGCTGGTCAGTGCCTGGCCGCAGCCGGTGGCGCCGTCTCACACTCGCCGCTTCCAGACCGCGGGATCGCGGCGCTGGTGGAGGACGGCGATGACCACGACCGGCCCTTCGTCAACGAGGAAGTACACAGCGTAAGGGAACCTCTGGAGAAGGCCGCGACGTACAGAACGCCCGATGACAGGGAACTGAAGCGGAAATTCCGCGATTCGGTGAATCAGATCGAACAGCTCGCCGGTGAACCGCTCACCCAGACCCAGACGCTGGTCTTCGTACCAGAGCGCAGCTTCTTCGATATCGGCCTGAGCTTCCGGCCGGAGGAGGTAGCGCGGCGTCATGCCCGCCGGGGCCGATGGGCTTTCAGCTTCTCACTGATGGCGGCCTGAACCTCTTCGCCGGGCCGCGCGGCACCGGGATCGGCCTTATGAGCTGTCAGGCGGTCCTCGATGACCCTCAAGTGCCAATCAGGTACCGGAATCTCCTCAGGACGGTCCACGATCCGATCCCATAGCGACTGCACGTAGTCAAGCTTTTCCTCGACCGGCAGGTCATCGAATCCGGGTGGAGGGAGGGGAAGAGCTTTTGACATCGGATGCGGTTCTCCTGTCGAGAAAGTATACCCCCAGCGGGGTGATAGCGCGGCGGCTTGCCCTCGCCGCTCAAATCCACCGCCGCACCTGCGCCTTGTACCGCTGGTATTCGTCTCCGAAGCTCGCCTCCAGGTAGCGCTCTTCCCTGGCGATCACCAGCCGGCTGACGAGCGCGACGAGCGTCGGCGTGAGCACGAGAGCCCAACCGACATCGAAGAGAAGAGCGACGCCGAGGTAGAGCAGCAGCATGCCGAGGTACATCGGGTTGCGCGTCCAGCGGTAGGGACCGGAGCGGACGATCGCCGTCGTGGGCCTCATCGGCAGCGGGCTCGTCCGGGCGCGCAGGAAGAGCCAGAGGCTCCAGAGGAGCAGACCGAAGCCCGGCAGGAGGAGGACCGCGGCGAGCAGGCGCGAAGGCGTGCGCGGTAGGGCCGGCAGGGGAATCCAGCGGTCGAGCAGCAGTCCCAGCAGAAAATGGCCGACGTACAGGAACGGAGGCGGAAAGTGGATCCCGGAGGTCTTCACAGCGCGTCGAAGATCTCCTCCAACGGAATCTTGAGGCCCGGTAGCAAGGGAGTCGCAAGAACGTCTCCAGCGGCCGCGGAGAGCAGCGCCTTGCGGCGGAGGCCCTCGGCGGTCCGCTCCCAGACCTGGGCGGTGCTGCTCTGCGGATCGACGATCCAGTACTCCCGTGCTCCGAAGCGCTCGTAGGCCCGACGCTTGAGGACTTCGTCCATGCGGCGGGAAGAGCCGGAGAGGATCTCGACGACCAGGTCCGGCGCGCCTTGGATGTTTTTCTCCGTAAGGATCGACGCCCGGTCGCTGGAAATAAAGAGCAGGTCGGGCTGGACGATGTCATGAGGCGAGAGGATCACGTCCGTTGGAGCGAAGAAGTACTCCCCCAGAGGGTGCTCGCTGAGAAATGCCTCGAAACGGGCGACGAGACGGCGGGCGATCCTCTGATGCCGTAGAAACGGCGCGGCGGTCACGTAATGCTCCCCGTCGATGATCTCGTGACGCTTCCCGTCGTCCGGGATGCGGACGTAGTCCTCGTAGGTGAGCTTCGGGACAGGGTCGTGGAGAGCCATCGGAACGCCTCCTTTGCCGAAGTCATGGTAGCACCACCGTTTCGGAGCGGATCACGGACGGTAAAATCCGCCGTTGCCCTCTATAGTCGGAAAATCACCGTCTCATCGCTCACCTTTTTTGCGAGGCCGGCGATTCCGCCAGAGAGAGGTCCGGCCGCCATCCCGCCCGATTTTCCTGAAACCCTTGAGCCGGAAGGGTTTTGCGGCTAACCTTTGCGTCGTAGTTTCGCGTACAGCCGGTTGGGGGAGGAACGGATGTTCTGTATCGAAGAGATCGTCGCGCGGGAGATCCTCGATTCGCGGGGGAATCCGACCCTGGAGGTCGACTGCGTCCTCGACGGCGGGGGCGGCGGCCGGGCGGCGGTGCCTTCCGGCGCGTCGACGGGCAGCCGCGAGGCGCTGGAGCTGCGCGACGGCGGCAAGCGGTTCGGCGGCAAGGGAGTGCGCAAGGCGGTCGCCAACGTGCACGACGAGATCGCGCCGCGCCTGCACGGCATGGACGCGCGCGACCAGGCGCGCATCGACCGCGCGCTGATCGAGCTGGACGGCACGCCGGACAAGAGCCGGCTGGGAGCCAACGCCATCCTCGGCGCCTCGCTCGCCGTGGCCCGCTCGGCGGCCGAGGCGAGCGGCCTGCCTCTCTACTCCTACGTCGGCGGGCCGGCCGCCACCGTGCTGCCGGTGCCGCTGCTCAACGTGATCAACGGCGGCGCTCACACCGATACCACGGTGGACATCCAGGAGTTCATGCTGGTGCCCATCGGCTTCGACCGTTTCTCCGAGGCGCTGCGCGCCGGCGCAGAGGTCTACCACACGCTGAAATCCGTGCTCAAAGAGAAGGGCCTGGGCACGGGCGTCGGCGACGAGGGGGGATTCGCTCCCGATCTCAAGAGCAACCGCGAGGCGCTGGACCTGCTCGTCCAGGCCATCGAGAAGGCCGGCTACGCGCCGGGCAAGCAGATCGCCCTGGCGCTCGACGTCGCCGCCAGCGAGCTGGTGGAGAAGAAGAAGGGCAAGGGGCGCTACGCCCTGGCCGGCGAGGGGCGCTCCGGGCTCACCAGCGCGGATCTCATCGCCCTCTACGGTGAATGGCTCGACGCCTATCCGCTGATCTCCATCGAGGACGGCCTCGCCGAGGATGACCGCGAGGGCTGGAAGGAGCTGACCGCCGAGCTCGGCGATCACGTGCAGCTCGTGGGCGACGACCTCTTCGTCACCAATCCGGCGATCCTCGTCCAGGGGATCGCCGACGGCCTCGCCAACGCCCTGCTGGTCAAGGTCAACCAGATCGGCACGCTCACCGAGACCCTGGAAGCGGTGGAGATGTCGAAGACGCACGCCTACGCCAACGTCATGAGCCACCGCTCGGGAGAGACGGAGGACACGACGATCGCCGACCTCGCCGTCGCCACGCGCTGCGGGCAGATCAAGACCGGCGCCCCGTGCCGCAGCGACCGCGTGGCCAAGTACAACCGCCTGCTGAGGATCGAAGAGGAGCTGGAGGGCGTGGGCGTCTATCCCGGCGCCGCCGCCTTCCCTCGCTGGTCGCCGTGAGCCCGCCCGAAACGCCCGCCCACAGCGATTCGTTCCGCCCGGTGCTGGGCGCGACGGTGCTGCTCGTGCTCGCCCTGCTGGCGATCGCTTCGCTGAAGAGCTCGCGCGATCTGGAAGCGGCGCGCGCCCGCGAGCGGCTGTTGCAGGGGAGGATCGCGGATACCGTCGCCCGCAGCGAGCGGCTGCGCGTGCGCATCGACCGCCTGCGCCACGATCCCGGCATGCTCGAGCGGCTGGCGCGCGAGGACCTGGGGATGGTGCGGCCGGACGACGTGATCATCGAGCTGCCGAGCCCGGAGCCGAGCCATCCTCCTTCCCGGACGGCACCGCCTGCCCTGCGAAGCCTTCACCTCCCCGGCCCTCCTCTCCCGGCGCCTGCTTCTTCCGGTCCCCCCGCGCCAGAGTGAGCTTGAGGGCCGGCGGCGTGATGAGGGTGGTCGCGATCACCATCACCACCACGGCGGCGAAGATCGGCGGCGAGATCACTCTCTCGCCGCGCAGCAGGAGCTGCGAGCCGATGCCGGCGAAGATCAGGCCGACCTCTCCCCGCGGCACCATGCCGACCGCCACCGAGAGGCGGTCGAGCCGCCGCTCCAGCACGCCGGCGGCGCAGATCATCTTGCCCAGGATGGCGGCGAGGCAGAGGAGCACGGCGAATCCCAGCACCTCGCCGTGGCCGAAGCTCGCGAGGTCCACCCGCACGCCCATGAGCACGAAGAAGACCGGCACCAGGAAACCGGCGATAGGATGGATCAGCTCCTCGATCGAGTGCTTGGTCCGTTCGCCCAGATCCTGGTAGGTCACGCCGTCTAGGATGAGGCCGGCGGCGAAGGCGCCGACGATGGTGGCGAGGCCGATGCGGTCCGCCAGATAGGAGAGGAGGAAGCAGGCGGCGAGCGACAGGGCGAGGAGCATGCCCTGGATGCGGAAGAAGCCGGCCAGCCGGAACACCTTGCGCGAGAGCCAGCCGCCGAGGAGGATGGCGCCGAAGAGAAATCCCAGCGCCTTGCCGACGATCGCGAGCGTCGCCAGCAGGTCGAGGCTGCCCCCCGTATTGGCGGCGCTGATGGTGCCCACTACGACGGAAAGGATGACCAGGCCGAGGACGTCGTCGATGACGGCGGCGCCGAGGATGATCTTCGATTCGCGGGCGGAGAGGTGGCCGAGGTCCGCCAGCACGCGCGCCGTGATGCCGACGCTAGTGGCGCAGAGCGTGGCGCCGATGAAGACGTGCACCAGGGTGTCCTCCCGCGGCAGGATCCACGCCGAGACCCCCCAGCCGAGGAGGAACGGCGCGATCACCCCGAGCACCGCCACCAGCAGGCTCGACCAGCCCACGGAGAGCATGTCCTTGACGTTCGACTCCAGGCCGACCTGGAAGAGCAGCAGGATCACGCCGAGCTGGGCGAGGATCTCCACCCCCACCGAGGTGCGCAGGAAATCCAGCCCGCCGAAGCCGAAGAGCGCCAGGTTGCCGATCGCCATGCCGAAGATGAGCTCGCCGAGCACCGCCGGCTGCCTGACGCGCTCGAAGAGCTCGCCGCCGAGCTTGGCGGCGCCCAGGATGATCACCAGCGCGAGCAGGACCGGCACCACGGGCCCGCCATGGCCGGCGTCCGTCTCCTGGCCGGCGGCGGCGCCGGCGAGGAGGAGGAATCCGAGGAGGGCGGTCATGGTGCGGCGCATAGGGCGATGGTACAGAGATTTTGTGGTGATTGAGCCCCAGGGCGGCCACATAGGGCCGCCCCTACAGGTCCGGTCGAGATGAATCGACCTCCTGCCCATGACACACCGAACCTCGGCCGGCCACAAAACGGATCTGTAGGGGCGGCCCTATGTGGCCGCCCTGGGGGCCGGGGGTGAGGTCTCGGAGGGGAGGACAGCCCCTCTACCTCAATCTCGCCTCCAAAACCGGCACCGCCGCCGGCAGCAGCAGCGCCTCCCGCGCCGCTTCCAGCGCTGCCTCCTCCGGCATCAAGCCGATCACTTCGGATTCGAGGACCCGCGTGCCGAGGGCTTCCGCCTCCTGCCGCACTTGCGTCAGCGCGCGGAGGACCGAAGTGCGCCGGTAGTCGACCAGGTTCATGCTCACCTGGGCGCGGCCGCGGCTCGCCAGATAGACCCCCATGGCGCGCACCGCCGGCAGACCGCCGCCGGACTCGCGGACCTTGCGCGCCACCGCGCGCGCCACGGCGACGTCGGGCGTTTCGAGCACGGCATTGAAAGCGATGAGGAAGAAGCGGGCGCCGATGACGGTGACGCCGGCCGTCGGATGGACGCGCGCCGGGCCGAAATCCGGCGCCCAGGCGGCTTCGGCGATCTTGCCGGCGAAGCCTTCGAAGCCGCCGCGGCGGATGTCGGCGAGCGCCGTCCTCTCCGGCCGCCGCGCCGTGCGCTCGTAGAGATAGACCGGCAGCCCGAAGCGGCGCGCCACCTCCGGCGCCAGCCGCTCGGCCGCCGCCACCGCCGCCGCCATCGGCGTGTCGCCCAGGGGCACGAAGGGCACCACGTCCACCGCGCCCACCCTGGGATGGACCCCCAGGTGGCCGGTGAGATCGATCTCGGCGAGCGCCACCTCGTAGAGCGCGAGGAGCGCCGCGTGCAGCCCGTCGGCCTCTCCGGCGAGGGTCAGCACCGAGCGGTTGTGATCGGGATCGGACGACACGTCGAGCAGCCGCACTCCGGGCGCCGCGGCCGCCGCGCCGGCCAGCCGCGCCACCACGTCCAGCCGGCGGCCTTCACTGACGTTGGGAACGCACTCGAGGGGCAGCACGCGAGGCAGGATACAACGGCGTCCTGGGTCTTGCGTCCTGATTGCAGACGGTTGCGGCGCCTCGACGGGCAACAAGTCCTCTGTTAGGATACCGCCGGCCTTTTTCTAAAAGCGATATCCGTTCGAATCCACCCGCCGAGATGAGCTACTCCGGTAATCCCTCCTTATCCGCCGAGGTCAAGCAGCGCATTCTCAGCACGTTCGATCAGACGGTCGAGCTGGCCCGCGAGGGAAACCGGCAGGAGGCGCTCCTCGGCTGCGACTTCGTGCTGCGCATGGACCCGCAGTTCCAGCCCGCCCACGTCCTCCAGGAGCGGCTCCGCTCCGGCGACGGGCCGGTGCCGGTGGACGACCTGAAGGGCGCGGCGCCGGCGGCGGCGTCGGCGGACGATCCGTTCGGGAATCTGGACAACCTCAACCTCGATCTGCCGGATCAGCTCCCGAGCGACAGCGTCAGCTACCTGCGGGACGAGCTGCAGACGCTGCTCCAGCAGCGGCGCTTTCAGGACCTCCTGGCCCTCGCCGAGCGCGAGCAGAGCACCATCGCCCTGCATCCGGAGCTCCGGCGCATCGTCGGCGCCGCCCAGGAGCGGATGGAGGCGGAGCCGTACGTCCTCAAGTTCCTGGAATCGGCACGGCAGGCGCTGCAGACCGGCCAGGCCGAGGAGGCCGGCAAGCTCCTCGACAAGGCCCGCTCTCTCGATCCCGACCATCCCGGCCTCGCCGGGTTGGAGCGGCTGCGGGGAGCGAGCGTGGCGCCGGAGCCGGCCCTCGAGCTCCCCTCGCCCATGCCGCCGACGACGACGATGCCGGTGAGCATGGATTTCATGGTCGGCGACTCCGAGAGCGACCGCCGCATCCAGGAGCTGCTGAGCGAGGGGCAGACCGCCTTCGACGCCGGCGATCCGCAGAGCGCCATCGACGCCTGGTCGCGCATCTTCCTCATCGACATCGACCACCAGGAGGCGTCGCGGCGGATCGAGATGGCGCGCAAGCTCAAGGCCGAGAGCGAGCGCCAGGTCGAGGAGATCTTCCACGACGGCCTCTCGCGTCTCGAGGCGGGCGACGCCGAGGGGGCCCGTCAGGCGTTCCACCGGGTGCTCGAGATCCAGCCCGGCTACTTCACGGCCCGCGAGTACCTCCAGCAGCTCGACGCCGGGACGATGCCCACGCCGCCCAGGACGGCGAGCCCGCGCGAAGCCGCGCCGGCGGCCGCGGAGCCCGCGCGCCCAGTCCCCTCCGGCGCGCCGGCCGCGAGCCAGGAGCTCAAGGAGGAGATCCTCGTGCCGCCGGAGCCCGGCGAGGAGCCGGTGCAGGCGCCGGAGCGGACCAGGCGGAGGGTCGCGGCGCGGGACACCGGCCGCGCCCGGCGGCTCTTCCTGATCATCGGCGGCGCCGTGCTCGCCCTGGCCCTCGCCGGAGGATGGCTCGCCTGGCAGCGCCGGGAAAGCCTCTTCCCCAACTCGCAGGAGGAGGCGCCGATCCCCGCCCTGTCGCAGGATCCCATCGCCCGCGCCGAGCGTCTGCACAAGGCCGGCAAGACGCCGATCGCGCTCCGGCAGCTCCAGCGGATCCCGCCGGGCGATCCCCACTACCAGCAGGCGCAGAATCTGATCGCGGAGTGGGGCGGCGCTCCGGTTCCGGAACCCGCGCCGGTTCCGCCGCCCGCGGCTCCCGAGGCGCCGGCGGCTCCTACGGCGGCGGCGCTCAGCCCCGAGGCGGAACGCCGCGGGCTCCTGCTCGCGGCGGCCCGCGAGGCCTACGGGCAGGCCACCTATCTGAAAGCCCTGGGGAGGCTCGAGCAGGCGGGCAGGATCGCCAAGCTCGAAGGCGACGACGCGCAGCTTCTCGCCGACACCAAGCAGAAGCTCGCGCCGCTCGCCAACCAGATCGAGTACTTCCGCCAGCACGAATGGGAGTTCATCCTGCGCGACCTGTGGATCAAGCACGACAAGGAGCCGGGGAACCGCGACGTCACCCAGTTGCTCGTCGACTGCAACTACAACCTGGCGGTGCGCGACCTGCAGCGCAACGACGCCGCCAAGGCGGTGACCTGGCTCGAGGACGCCGTCAAGCTGCAGCCGGACGACGCCTCGCTCCGGCGGCAGTACCTGTTCGCCCAGACCTACCGGGAGCGGCCCAAGGACCTGCTCTACAAGATCTACGTCAAATACCTGCCTTTCCGCTGATGCGACGCCCGGAAAAGCCGGAAGAGCCCTCCGGCGAGCCCCTGCTCTTCGATCTGCCGTTGAGCGGCCGGGACGAGGAACCGCCCGCCGAGCCCGAGCGCAAGCGTCCGGCGCGGGAAAGCCGCGTGCCGGTCCCGCCGGCGCCGCCCGAGCTGCCGCTGGCCAGGCCGAGCCCGGTGCCGGCGCCCGAACGCCGGAGGGAAGCCGTGCCGGCGAGCGGATTCGCGGGCCGCGGG